>NZ_JBWKDJ010000005.1:0-595325 GCF_056436025.1 Streptomyces sp. NPDC043853 | reverse complement strand
CCCTGGACCAGTGCTACCGAACAGGGGTGCTTCCAGCAGTGGGCGCTCACTGCGCGCAAAGACCAGATGACCGGAAAAGCCCATGGAACCTCCTCATCGAATCCCAGCGCACCCTACGAGCTGTCACTGACACCACCGGTGCTGGCCGACTGTCGCTCCCGGCCGACCGGCTCACCGGATCAACCGGCGGTAGCCGATGAGGACTGCGGCTATGCCGACGAAGGCAAGGAAGTGTTCGGCCTTGCGCTCGTACCGCCGGTGGAGCCTGCGGCAGCCGGCCAGCCAGGACACGGTTCTCTCGACCACCCACCGATGCCGGCCCAGCCGCTGTGAGGACTCGACGCCCTTGCGGGCGATGCGGTGACGGATCCCCCGCCGGCGCAGATGGTCATAGTCGTAGCCCTTGTCCGCATGCAGCTTCTCCGGCCTCCGGCGCCGGGGTCCGCGGCGTGAGCGGATGGGCGTTGCAGGCGGCGATGACGTGCTGCTCGAACTCCGGCGAGGTCACCGATCTGAGGGGCTCCGCGCCTGAGCACGACGGGTGGCCCGCCTCGATCAGGTGGCCATCGCCGCCACCTGCGGCCCCGGCGACCCGCAACCTCGATGCCTGGAATCCACGGGTCCCGGCGGACTGGAGGAGGCCCCGTCATCGGCCGAGCGGATCCCCTGAGCGCGCCTGTCGTTCCACGGGTAGCCCACGGCTCTGTATCCGCCGCAAGCACGTTCGGTTAGGCTGACCTTGCCTGGCGTGCGAACCCGGGCGTGCAGTTCGGGTTCCGGTGCCCAGGTGGGAGCCCGAGGGCGGAGCAGGCAGAGGTGGGGCGTAGGTGAGAGGCGGTGATCGGGCTTGTGCACGTCGCGCGCCCGCTCGGGCGGGACGCCCATGCAGGTGACGGGGTACTCGGGTTCCGGCTCGGCGCCCGGGACGAGGCATCGTGGATAAGATCGCGCTCACGGCCGGAGCCCTGTACGTCATCGTCCTGCTCCGCGCCGGGGGGACGTTCGCCGTCGGGTGGCTCGCCGGCGCCGGTGCCCGGCGCAGCAGGTTCTCCGAGCGGATCTCCTCGGCGAAGTTCCTGCGCGCCGAGCGGGCGATCCAGCGGTGGGGCGCGCCGGTGGTTGCCATCTCGTTCCTGACCGTCGGTTTCCAGACCGCCGCCAACTTCCTCGCGGGCAGCATGCGCATGCCGTTGCCGCGCTACCTTCCCGCCCTTTTCTTGGGCGGAGCGGCCTGGGCGCTGATCTACGCGACCGCGGGGCTCGGCGTGCTCGAAGTACTGGCAAGGCTCTTCGCCGAGCGGACGGCCCTCGGGGTGTCCGCCATGGCCGTCCTCCTCCTCGCGCTGTGCGGGGTGGTGCTGTACCGCAGAAGAAGGGCGGCCCCGTCTTCCGGCAACGCCGTGGCCGAGGATTCCTGAGCTCGTCCTGCGAGGGCAGGTGCATCGTGCTCGGCGCGGCCGACAGCCGAGCGCCCGGCGGTCGGGAAACCTGCGTTCAGCCTCCGTACTCGCCGACTGCGACGACCTCGGGGTGGACCGCGGGGAGGCCCCAGGGCTCAAGAGCCCCCGAGATCAGGTCAGCCGTGAACTGAACCGCACCGGCCGTGTGGTCCACCAGTCTCCGCTGTGGGAGGCGACGGTCACCTTCCACTCATCCGGGCCCACGCCTGCCGTGGCCCAGAGGAAAGTGTCGCCGTGGAGTGAAGCACCCCAGATCATCAGACCGCCTGGGGCCGGGTACACGGGCAGGACGCCGCCGAGGCCATCGACATCGACGAGGTCGGCCACATCCTCCCGCTCCTCGACGCCGGCCTCGGCCCACGCCTCTTCCGCGCCGGGCGCCGGCGTACGAAAAGACGCGCAGTCACCGAAGAGCAGAGGCGGATACGGCTCCGCGAGCAGTTCGAAGTCCGCGGGTAGCGCCATCACACAGGCCGGAAGGCCGACCAGCCGCCGCTCAAAGCTGCTGTCGGTGGTGGATGGCACGATGCTTCGCATGGAAATCGCACACCCGCTCGATGGTCTGGACACCCACCCCTGGTCGTCCTTCTCACACGCGTACGGCAGCGCAGAGGACCTCCCCGAACTGCTCCAGGCTCTGGCCGGTGCTGACGCGGACGCGGCGGACGAGGCACTGTCCGAGCTGTACGGGAGCGTTCTCCACCAGGGAACGGTCTACGCCGCCAGCGCGCAGGTGGTGCCCTTCCTGGCCGCGATCGCAGCTGCCGGCCACCGCACGGCAGACGTATTGACGCTGCTCGGCGGCCTGGCCGAAAGCGAGGACGAGTACGGCATCGAACCGGGTGCGGTCCGAGCGGCAGTGGCAGACCGGCTCCCGCTGCTGCTGCCCCTGCTGGCCGCTCCTGATCCGGAAGTCCGCCGGGCCGCGGCATGGGCGGTGTCCCACACCCGCGCCACCGCGATCGCGCTCCCCGCCTTCCGCGCGCGCTGGGACGAGGAATCCGAACCCGCCGCACGTGCCGAGCTGCTGACCGGGATCGCCCGGCTCGACCCGCAGGCCGCAGCGGCGGCGGCCGCCGCCGTCCTGGAGCCGTCCCAGCCCGCCGAGGTACGCATGGCAGCCGTTTTCGCCCGCCTCGACGCCGGCGCTCCGTGGACCGAGGCCATGCACACCACGATGCTCTCCCTTCTGCCCGCGGACTCCCTGCGCTCCGACCTCGACCTCGAACGCGGCGAGCCACTGGCCGCCGTCGTCGAGGCCCTCCTGAGCCGGGGCCGACACACAGAGCGCAAGGTTGCCTTCGCCCTGATCGACGCAGCGCTGCACGACGACCGGGCCGAGGTGCGAGCCGAAGGCCTCCGGGCGGCCGACCGCGCCTGCATGCTCTCCCGCAGAGCCCCGCGGCGACTGGTGTGGAACTTGCGAGCAGCTGCCGTCGACGAGACGTCGGTGATCGACATGGCGTCCCTCCTCGGCCGCCTGGGCGGCGTCGCCGAACCGGCTGCGGACATCCTCGCCCCGCTCGCCGCACGAAACCCGGACCGAGAAGACGACCATGCGGACCGCGCCCTGGCCGCGCTCGTACGCGTCGCGCCCGCACAGGCGGTTCCCTTCCTGGCTGCGGCCCTCGGACGGCGTCCACGGGCCCTGGACGCAGCGGCCGGGCTCCGGAACCCGGCCGACCATGTCCTCCCCTTCGACGAGGGTCTCCTCAACGCTGTCCGCGACCGACTCTCTCGGCCCGAGGCCCTGAGGGGCAACGAACCGTGGCAGCTGGTGCAGCTGCTGGCCGGGTGGGGCGTCGGCGCGGCGCCGGCTTTGCCCGAACTCTGCGCGGCCCTTCCGCACCATGCAAGCCAGGCCGCTCGGGCCATCGCTTTCGTCGCCGCCGGCTGCGGCCCGCGCGAACGCGTCCGGGCCATCACCTCGCTGCGGGTGGCCGCAGAGCAGGGAGTCCTCCCCGCGGCGAAGGCCCTGTACGACCTCGATGGCGAGCTCGCGCCCTTGCTGCACTGCCTCGAACAGGAACTCCGGCGTGGTGCCGGTCAGGTCAGGGACGCCGCGGGCACCGCTGGAGCGCTCGGGCCCCGGGGAGCGGCCCTGGCGCCGACTTTGCGCGCGGCACTGACGGGCGCCGCCGGGACCACCACGCCGGCGCTGGACACGGACACGGCCATCGCCGAGGCTCTGTGGCGCATCACGGATGACACGGACGAGGCAGTCGCCGTTCTGGACTCCGTCTTCGCCCGCGCCGAACAGAACGAATGGACCCGGTGGTCGGTGGTGCGGGCCGCCCGCACGACAGCACTCCTCGGCCCGGCGGGACGCCCTCTCACCGCCCGATTGGAAGCCGCCCTCGACGACCCGGCGCAAGCGCCGGCCGCCGTGGTGGCCCTAGCGGCGGTAGCGGCGCCCGCAACCCTGGACCACACCGCACTCGCCGCAGCCGCATTGCGGTCCGCCGAATCGGACGCCGATCCCGCAGGGGCCTGCGAGGCTCTGGAAGCCCTCGGCGCCACCGCCATGACAGGCGACCACCTGCGCCGGCTCGCCGCCCTCGCCGACGGCGACGCCCGTGTCGTCCGCTCTGGCGTCGCCGACCGCATCATCTACCAGGACGAAGCCGTGCGAAAACATGCCCGGGCGCTCCTCACGGCCTTCACGGACGCTACGGCTCCCTGACTTGCCTGGCACCATCGGCCGCCGCAACATCCGAAACACACCACTCCTTCCGCAGTCATGAGCGCTGCGGTTGGCCGGACGGGCCAACCACAGCGCTCGGTCACACGAGCATGGGAGACGCCCGGGGCGGTTCGTTCGCACAGAAAATCGAACATGTGTTGCAATGGCCGGGTGACATCGTTGCGCTTTCCCGAGGACCTGATCGCCCTGCAAACCGCCTGGCTGCACACCTACGCCGAGCTGGCCCGGACGCCGGCCGCCTCCGGTACGACCGTGCTGCGGCGTCGGCTGATCGTCCTGTCCGGGCGTCTGTACACCCACCCCTACTGGGCCGGTCCGGCCGACTGGCGGACCCGGGGCGTCGAGCTGCGCCGTGCCGCACGCGGTCGTACGGAGCGGGCGGTGCGGGAGGCGGTGCCGGAGGGCGCGGACCCGAAGGAGGTGGCGTGACCGGGGCGCCCGGCAGGTCGCGTCAGGGCGACTCCTGGAGGTAGGCCGCGATCAGCGCGAGGTCGTTGGCGATGGCGAGGACGCCGGCCGGGTCGGTGGTCGGTGTGGATGCCCCGGTGACGCCCGCGTAGAAGGTGTCGAAGCGGTCGCCGCCCTTGTCCAGGTAACCGGCGATGGTGATGGCACCGACGGCCAGCCGGTCGTTGAGGGAGTCACCGCCGACGGCCGCGCCCGTCTTCGCGAACACCTTTCCGCGCGCCGGGCAGGTCCGGCAGTTCTCGGCCAGCAGACCGTCGACGCCCAGGACGGGCAGGGCCTCCCGGAAGCGCTTCGCGTCCGGGGTGCGCTGCCAGTAGGCCAGCATCTGCACCAGCGCCCGCGGCGTTGCCCGGTCGGCGGGGTTGCCGCCCCGGCCGTCCATGAGCTGCACCTGCTCGCGGTCGACGCCCGCCCGGTCCAGGAAACCGGCGAGCACCGGGAAGCCGTCCTCACACTGCCGGCTGCCGGTGGTGACGGCCATCAGGCAGATGCCCAGATTGGCGCCGAGGTTGTGGCTGACCTTCAGGATCAGCTTGGCGTACTGCTCGTACGGGGGCGAGGTGTACGCGGCCACCCTCGGCCGGCCGTCGTAGCCACGGGGCAGGCGGGTGACCGGGTTGGGGCCGGCGGGGGCGGCGGTGACCGTCACGCCGGCCCGGGCGAGCGCCTCGATCAGCGCGGTCCGGCCGAACGCGGCCGGGTCGGTGACGGGCGAGGTGCGCAGCAGCGGCCGGGCGTCGACCGCGATCGTGCCGGACAGCCGGATCCGGGTGCCACCGTCGGTGGCGGTCACCGTGATGTCCGTCGGCCGGCCGGCCCCGACGGTCCGCACGGTGGAGGTGACCCGGTACGGGGCGACCTTCGGCCGCCAGTCGAGCCGGGCGTCCGTGCCGGCGCGGTCTCCGGGCTTGGTCAGCAGGTCGATGAGGTTGTCGTTGACGATCAGCGGGGTGGGGGTGGGGTCGAGGACCGGGTCGGGGGCGAAGAGTCGGCTGTCGACGATCACGTCGCCCTCGACGCGGGTGATGCCGGACGCGCGGATCTGGCGGGCGAGGTCGTCGATCCCGGCGAGGGGGTTCTCCGGGGTGAGGGTCGCGCCGGGGAAGTCGTTTGCGTAGGTGTGGTCGAGGTCGGTGTAGGCGACGGTGCCGTCGGGACGCGTCCGGCCGCCGAGGGTGAGGTCGCCCTGGGCGACGAGGTCGAGGTCGCCGGTGAGCGTGGAGCCGTTGCGCTCCCCCACCGCGTAGACGGGGGTCACGAAGCGGTGGTCGCCGCCGAGGGTCCGCCAGGTGCCGGAGACGGCGAAGAGCTTGGCGGTGGACCCGGGGATGAAGAACTGGCCGGGGAACAGGCTGTGCAGCACGCGCCCGTCGGCCGGTTCGGTCTGCAGCAGCCCCCACTGCGCGTTCCGGTAGTCGGGTTTGCGCATGATCTCCGTGATGCGCGGATCGAGCCGTCCCGGATCGCCCACGCCGGACGGCAGGGGCCACGGTGAGGGGGAGGGGAAGGGGGAGGGGGAGGGGGAGGGGGGTGGCGATGGCGATGGCGGCTGGGCCGCGCCGGCCCAGCTCCCCGGGGCGAGCCCCACCAGCAGCAGGGCCGCGCAGCAGGCGGCCACGCGGCGCCGCAGCGCCGCGAAACGGATCGGAACTCCCACAGCGCGCTCCGTTCGTCGCGGCTGCCTGCTCCCGAAGGCCGAGGTCGGACACCTGTGAACAGCCTGGCACAGCCGGATGGGCCACGCATGTCACCCGAACGCCACCTCCCGGGGCGCGGAGTGACGGGCCGAGCGGGCGAGCCGGATCCTGCGACGTCGGGAGCGGCATCACTGCATGTGGGTCACCGGCCCGTGCTCGGGCGAGGTCGTGCAGCGGTAGACCTGGAGCGTGTAGCCGCGGCCGACGGTCACCTGGGTCGGATTGCCGGGCGAGGGATAGGGCGGGTCGGCGGGGCCGGGTGCGTCCTCGACGGGGCGCCAGCTGCCGAAGCCGTCCCATTCGCCGCTGTCGACGGTGAGGACCGGTTCGACGGGCGCGCCGCACCGGCACGTCAGCGGGAAGGGGTACGGGTCGGTGAAGGTCCACCAGGCCGGCCACCCCCCGGCCTTCCACCCCTGTGCCACGGACAGCTCGTACTGATAGCGGCTGCCCTGGTCGTCGCCGGCCTCGTCCACCCAGGCGTGGATGCGTTCGCGGAGCCCGTCGGGAAGGTCGTCGTACGCCGGGTACTCGACGACCCGCTCGGGGTGGAGCACGCAGGGCTCGGGGACATAGCCGTCCGAGGAGACCAGGGCGGGTCGCGGAGGGTCGGTGAGCACGTCCTCGACTTCGGCGGCGCGGCGCCAACGGATGTGCACCGCGGGGGCGTGGTCGTCGCCGTGGTCGAAGGGGCACCACAGGACCTGGAGCAGATCCGTGCCGTCCGGACAGAACAGGTCGGGGATGTCGCGGGCGTGGAGCTGCGCCACGGGGATCAGCGGCGTGGGCCCGTGGGGCACCTCGCCCGGGTGGCGACCGTCGTGGACACGCCGGACGGTCTGGCGTTCCTCGGGCGTCAGGAAGTCCGTGCCCGGCTCGTGCGGCCGCGCCCAGCCCGCGGTCAGGATCCGGCGCACGGTGTGCACGTCCTCCAGCGCGACCGGCCTGTACGCCTCGTGCCGGTCCTCGCACACCGGCCACGGCTCGTCCGCCGGCCACAGCAGCGGCCCGCCGACGGAGCTGTCCCCGACACCCGGGGAACCCGGGCGCGGATGCAGGCGGGTCGCCGTGCGGGCCAGAGCGGCCAACTCCGGGAAGTACCGCGTGATGTCCAGCGGCCGGGGCGGTGTCGTACGGGTCATGGGCCGTATGTAAGCACGCGCCACCGACAGCCGGTGCCGGTGCGGGAACGGTCGCGGAGCTCCCTGTCTCAGTACCGGTCCAGGCGGTGCGCGTACGGCAGGGGCAGGGCGGGGGTCCCGCCTCCGGGGAACCAGGCGGTGCACAGCTCCCGATGGGCCGGTGGGACACCCGTGCCGGACGGCGTGTCGTGCAGCGCGAAGGCGTCCGTGGCCGACCAGTGGCCGAGCAGCAGGCGGACGAGCACCGTGTCGTCCGCGAGCAGTTCCCCGCTGCGGAGGGCGTCGAGCGCCGCCCGGTACGCGGGCTCGGCGCGGGGCCGCCCGTCGGCGCGCCGGCCCTCGGCGCGCCGGAGGAGTTCGGGCGCGAGCCTGCGCACCAGGCCGTCCCGGTTCAGGACCGCGGCCATCATTCCGCCGGAAACCGGGAACCGCTGCTCGTACGTGCAGCCCATCGCGCGGGCCGCGAGTCCGGCCGCACTGTCCGGGGGCTCGCTCACGCGGAACTCGGCGAGGCGTGCCCGCCAGCACAGCCGGGCCACCGCGGCGAGCAGTCGGCGTGCCGCGCCGGTGTCTTCGGCGGTCAGCTCGTCCACGGTCACCGACCCCACCGGATCCCCGAAGGGGCGGCCGCGCAGCACGGCGTACCCGGTGAGCCCGTCACCGGTGGTCGTGACGAGCGTCTGCGAGCCCGGGCGCCAGGTGGTGGTGGGGACGAGGCGGTCCCAGTCGGCCGGGCGGTCGTGCGTCCAGGGCCGTCCGGCGTGGACGCGGTTGTAGAGGCGGACCATGGCGGGCAGGTCGGTCGCCGCCACGCCGTCCCGGACACCGGCGACGGAGCCTGAGGCGGCGCCGGCTGCGGCTGCGGCCGCTCCGGGATCTCTTCCCGTGGCTCGTTCCACGGCGCGGACGGAAACGGTCAACTGCCCTTCGCCGACGGCGTTGACGAAGCCGAACCGCTCGTAGACGCCTTCGATGCCGTCGGACACGAACGCGACGTCCACCCTGTGCCGCATCCCGCGCAGCGCCTCCCGCAGGAGCCGGCCCATATGGCCCTGGCGGCGGAACCGTGGCTGCGTCTCCACCCCGCCGATGCCTTCCGCCGCCACGGCCACCGAGCCGAACCGCTGCCGGAAGGACAGCACTTCCAGCTCGGCGACCGGCTCGCCGGCCGGCGTCCGCAGACGACACCGCCGCATCGGCATCCCCCGCACCACCCCGCCGGCTTCCTCGACGTACTCGACGCGCTCGGCGTGCTCGGCGTGCTCGGCGTGCTCTGCGTGCTCTGCGTGCTCTGCGTGCTCTGCGTCCACCGGTATCCGGCCTCCTCAGCGCCGCCCTCGGGTCACACCCAGGTGTAGTTGTCGTCCGTGACCGCGTCCAGGGCGGCGTCGCCGACGGTGGCGCGGGGCTCGGGCAGCGCGGCCAGGGCAGAGCCGATGGGCGGGAAGAGCGGGAGATCACCGGTCTTGCGGTAGTCGACCCACTCGATGACGCCGACCTCGTGGCTGCCGTCAGGCAGTTCGTCCAGCTCCTCTCGGGCGAGGGTGTGGACCTTGATGCGGGAGAACGGGCTCGCCCGCTTCTCAGGAAGGGTCGTCATGTCCACACGTGTCACCGCCTCCGGACGGGTGCTGTCGATGGTCCTCGGCCCGGAGGCGGAAGACCACGCTCCGGCGCAGGGGGCCTGCGGGCACGGTCGGGTCGTCGAAGTCCTCGGCCGGGTCGCGGGTCATACCGAGGCGCTCCATCACCGCCCGGGAGCGGAGGTTGCCCACCGCGGTCACCGCGAGGATCTCCGGCAGGCCGAGGTGTTCGAAGCCATGGGCGAGTACGGCCCGGGCGGCCTCGGTGGCATGGCCGTGCCCCCAGGCCGTACGGGCCAACCGCCAGCCTGCCTCGACGCCCGTGAACGGCATGCCGTCGTCCACGGGATCGAGGCCCGCGAAGCCGATGAACTCGCCGGTGGCCCTGACTTCCAGCGCCCACCATCCCCAGCCCCGCCGGTCGAGATCGGCCTGGAAGCGGGCCGCCGACGCCTCGCTCTGCTCCCGCGTGAGCACCTCGGGGAAGTACGCCCGGACCTCCGGGTCGGCGTTCATCGCCGCCCACGGGTCGAGGTCGGATTCCCGCCACGCGCGGAGGAGGAGGCGTTCGGTCCGCAGTTCGGCCGTCATGCCTGCCCCGCCCCGTGACCGCTGTCACCACCGGTGAGGGGGCGGACGAACTCCAGGCGGGCCGCGAAGTTCTCGTAGCCCGCCCGGGCGAAGGCCTTGGCCATCGCCGGGTTGGCCGCGTCGCAGTCCCCCCGGATTTCGGTGGCTCCGTTCGCGGCCAGCACGCGGGTGCCGCGTACGACGACGGAGGTGGCGTAGCCCTTGCCGCGGTGGGCGGGGGCGACGCCGACGAAACCGATCACGGGCACGCTCGGGTTCTCCGCGGGCAGGCTGATCACCGCCGGGGTGCCGTCCGCATCGAAGCCGATCTCCCACCACTCGGGGTCGTGCTTCAGCCCGGCCGTCTCCTCGAAGAGCAGCTCGGCCGCGCGCCGCGCACCGTGCTGTCGTACGTCGGCGGTGAGGCGGGCGTCCGCCGTGTCGGTGAGGAGCTCCTCCAGCAGGGCGACGAACGGGGCGGGGCCGAGGTCGGCGAGCGTACGGAAGGTGAGGCGGGGGTCGTCCGCGGGGAGCGCCGCGAGGGTTTCGGTGGTGATCCGGATGCCGAACCGACGGCCGTCGCGGATCGGCCGGAAGCCGGCCTGGCGCAGCAGCTCGTACCGGTGCTCGGGGTCCCGCTGGAACTGCGGGGCCTGGGCCGGGGAGTCGACGACGTGCTCCAGTTCGTCCGCGCCGAGCTCCTCGGCCTTGGCGGCCGCCGCGCCGAGCAGCGCGGTCCCGGTGCCCGGTGAGTCCGCGGGGGCCTCGAAGAGGACGACGGCGAGCGGGACCGCGTGCCCGGGTATCGTCCACAGCACCGCGCTGCCGACGGGCCGGCCGTCGGGTCCCTCGGCGACCAGACACCACTCGGGGCGGGTGCAGCCGCTCTCCAGGAGCTGGGCGAGGTACGCGCGGGTCGCGGCGTTCCGCTCGGCGTCGCCGGGATGCTCGACCAGTGCGGGGAGTTCATCGGGGCGGGCGGTGCGTACGGATGTCACGTGGAGCCTTGTCTGTGGGGGAACGGGAGGTGTCGGCCGGTGATTCAGGCGATCTGACGGCCGGGCGGTCGGGCGGGCGGTGCGGTGCCGGCCCGCCGACCTCAGGGGTCCGCTGGTCGCGGTACCGGCGGCGGGGCGGCGGGTTGGCGGGGGCGGATCACGCGGAACTCACTCGCGCCCAGGCTGACCCGGTGAAGGGTGAGGTGAGACTTCATCAGGGACTTTGGTAGTCCATGACGGTGGGCGCGTGCCACTGGATTTGCGGCGTCAGGCGCGGGCGAGGGCGGCCAGGAGGCAGTTGCCAGTGCCCGAGACGACCGTGGGGCGGGTTCGGCGGCGGAGTGCGGTGAGGGCGGTGGTGACCACCTCGGCCGGGGGCCGGACCAGGGCGGTGGGACGGTCGCGGGTGGGCATGCCCGGTGCCCCTCAGCTCGGGGCGGGACGGGCGGCGGGACGTGTGGCGGGCTGGACGCGGAAGGAGAGCTCCTCCATCAGCCGCTTGTGCCGCGTCTTCTGGACGGCGGCGATGCGCCATGCGCCGTCGGTCCCGCGGACCAGCGTGTACGTGGCGAGCTTGCCGAGCGGGCCCGCGGCCTCAGGGGTTTTCGCCCTGCCCTTGCGTACGTCGCCGCGGGTGACGGCCACCGCGGTGTCCGGGCCGAGGAAGCGCAGGTCGGTGATCTCGACGATCAGCCGGGTGTTCTTGAGGAGGCCGTCGAACAGGGCCTGGTGGGCGCGGCCGATCTCGTCGGCGCCGCGGTAGACGGTGCCGGCGTAGGTGACGTCGGTGGCGTCCGCGGTGAACTGTTCGCCGTACGCGGCGCCGTCGCCGTCCGCCCAGGCCGCACAGCCGCGTTCCAGCAGGGCTCGGACGGCTGCGGTGTCGGCCGGGCGGTTCCCGGATGCGGCTTCGGGTGCGGCCTCGGGTGCGCTCTCGGGCGCGGTCCCGGTCATGGTGGGCTCCTCCGTACGGCTCCGGTGCTGCGGGACGGCTGCCATTGCCACTGGTCCTGTCACTTCTCGGCCGCCGGCCTGGTCGCCGGGTCCCAGAGGAAGGAGCCGTGGAAACGGATGGCCAGGAAGGAGTCGGCGAGCATGGTGCCCTTGACGAAGCCGTCGTAGAGCGCGCGGTGCCCCTCGGTGATGTCCTGGCGGCCCTGGTAGTGGGTGCCGACGTACGTGGTGTAGGTCGCGTCGGCGGTGAACCGCTCGCCGTAGGCGGTGGCGTCGCCGTGGCCCCAGGCCTCGGTGAGGGCGTGCAGGGTGTCGCAGACGGCGCGGTGGTCGGCGGCGGTCGGGGCACCTGCGGGGGCGACGGTGAGGACGGGGATGACGGCCGTGCAATCGCTCTGGCCGAGGTCCTTGACCTCGGAGGTGGCATCGAGCCAGAAGTAACCGCCGACTGCGGTGACCGCGAGGGTCAGGGTGGCGATGCCCAGGACGCGTGTGACGGTGCGGCGGCGTGAGGGGCGGGACCCGGCGGTCGCCGCGGTCCCTTCCCGGGCTTCGGTGACCTTCGCGGCAGTGCCCGCGGGAGTGTTCTCGCTGGTGGTGGCGGTGTTCATGGGCTCCCCCTCCATGATAACTTCTTCGAAGAAGTTTCTTCGTCAAAGATTTCTCTTCTTTGGAGATTTCTCTTCGCCGAGGAAGAGATTAGGGAGTGGGGAAGCCCGTGTCAACGCCTGCCATGCGCCCCGATGCCGGCCGGATCTACCGCCGCTACCTCAGCGCCGTGCTGCTGCACGGCCACGCCAGCGCCAGGGCGTGCGATCTCGGCGCCACCGACCTGTACGCGCTGAACATCCTGCTGCTGACCGGTCCCATGACCCCGGGCGAACTGGGCACCCGTACCGGCCTCACCACCGGACCGACCACCCGGCTCATCGACCGCCTGGAGCAGGCGGGCTACGTACGCCGCGCCCCGTCGCCCGACGACCGGCGCAAGGTCATCGTCGAGCCCGTCGGCAAACCTGCCGACCTCGATGCGGTCATGGCGCCCGCCCGCCGGAAGATCGGCGAGATCCTCGGCGGCTACTCCCCCGAGCAGCTCGAAGTCCTCTTCGACTACTTCGGCCGTGCCGCCGCCGCCTACCAGGAGGCCGCCGACGAACTGCGCGCCGAGGACGCCCGCTGACGACAGGTCACCGCGGCACGGCGCACTGCGGCACGGAGCACTGCGGCACGGGACGGTCCGGCACGGGACGCTGCGGTGCCGGGCGCCGCGGCGCGGGTCAGCTCCGGCGGTTCAGCGACGAGGGCGCGCCGGCCGACTGCGCCCCCTCCGACTCCAGGGTCATACGGTCCGGCGCCGCCAGGGTCACCACGTAGAGGTTGCCCTGGGGGCAGACTAGGGAGGATTCCCGGTCGGTCGGATGGCTGGTCGCCGCCTTGAGGACCACCGAGTTCCCGCGGATCTGGCGCAGCTCCAGGGCCTCCGTGCAGCCCACGTTCCGCCCGGTGGAGATCTCCTTGAGGTCACTGACCTGGCGGCCCACCAGGTCCCCCACGGCCCCGGCGTGCAGGGTGACGGTGACGGCGAAGTCCTTGGTCCTGGCCCGTGAGACGCCGTCCGCGTCGGGCGTCCCCGGGCCCACGCCCGACCACGTACCGACCCATGGCGCCGGGAGCGAGGACGCGGAGGCGGAGGCGGACGCGGAGGCGGAGGGCGACGCCGCCGACGGGGTGGCGGGGGGCCGGGCCGTATCGCCGTCACCGGCTCCGGTGAACCGGAGCAGCAGCGCGGCGGCGCCGGCCAGCACGAGGGCACCGGCGGCCGCGGCGATCAGCCGGTTCCGGCCCCGGCCCGCGGCGGCGGGCCCGGCCGCCGCATGAGCCGGGTACAGGGGCGGGGTGACGACGCCCTGGGGAGCGTAGCCGCGGGGCGCGAGGGCCGGCGGCCCGAAGGCTTCGGGCACGGGCGCGGCGGCGAGTACGGGCGCCGCCGGCACAGGACCGGCCGACACAGGACCCGCCGGCACAGGACCCGCAGGCACGGGACCCGCAGGCACGGGAACCCCGAGCGCGGGAACCACAGGCGCGGACGCCCCGGGGGCAGCAGCCCCGGGTGCGGACGCCGTGCCCGCAGCCGCCGGAGGCCCCGAGGCTGCGGTGACGGCCGCCGGAGCCTGCGGGGCCTCGAGGATCTGCCGGAGCCGCGTCCGGCGCCGTTCGGCGTCCGCGAGCAGGGCCGGCGGCACCGCGGCGCTCCAGTCCGGCCCGTCCTCGCCGCCGAGTGCCGCCCGTACGTCCTCCGCGGCCGGACGCAGCTCCGGATCCTTGGCCAGGCACTCCCGCACGAGCGGCAGGAGGGATTCCGGCACGCCGTCGAGCACGGGCTCGTCGTGGACGATCCGGTACAGCAGGGCCGGCAGCCCGGGCTCCTCCCCGGGGCCGAGGAAGGGGCCGCGCCCGGTGGACGCGTGGACGAGGACCGCGGCCAGCGAGAACACGTCCGCCGGCGCCGCGGCCACGGCACCGGTCGCCTGCTCGGGCGCCAGGTAACCGGGGGTGCCGATGACGGTCCCCGTCTGCGTGCGGCGCGGGTCGAGGACGGCCCGGGCGATGCCGAAGTCGATGAGGAAGGGCCGCTCGGCGCCCAGCAGGACGTTCGCCGGCTTGATGTCGCGGTGGACGACCCCCGCCGCGCGTACGGTGACGAGCGCGGCGGCCAGTTCCCGGGCCAGGCAGCGTACGGCCGCTTCCGGCAGCGGGCCGTGGTCCCGTACCCAGTCGCCCAGCGAGGGGGCGGGGACGTACTCGGTGGCCAGCCACTGCGGTGCGGCGCCCGGCGGGCTGAAGTCCACCACCGAGACCGTCCACGGGGAGCGGACCCGGTCGTTGGTGCGTATCTCCCGGGCGAACCGCTCCGCGAAGCCCGGGTCCAGGCTCAGCTCCCGGTGCACGGTCTTCAGGGCCAGCGGGCGGCCGGAGGGCGTGCGCGCGAGGAACACCTCACCCATGCCTCCCGCGCCCAGGCGGGACAGCAGGCGGTACCCGCCGATCTCCGGCGGATCGCCGGGCTGCAGAGACTCCACCGACTCCCCCGCTTCTGCTGGCCGTTGCGGGCCACCCTAAGGGACGTCCGTGGTTGACCCGGGCGGGGGCGTGTGAAATGCGGGGTGAGCGGTTATGCGGTGTTCGTACGTATTCGACAGGTTCCTGGTGTTCATCCGTGTAAGGGGTGGCTGTGGTGAGTCCGACCGGGGTGACGCGGTCCGTCGTCCGGATCCGTGTCAATGGGGAGCAGTACGAGGCCGACGTGGACCACCGGGTCACGGTCCTTGACCTGTTGCGTGAGCACCTGGCGCTGACCGGGACGAAGAAGGGGTGCGACCACGGGCAGTGCGGAGCCTGCACCGTGCTGGTCGGCGGGCAGCGGCTCAACAGCTGTCTGCTGTTCGCGGTCGCCTGCGACGGGGCCGAGGTCACCACCGTGGAGGGTCTCGCGGAGCCGGACGGAAGGCTGCATCCCCTGCAGGCGGCGTTCGTGGAGCGGGACGCCTTCCAGTGCGGCTACTGCACACCGGGGCAGCTGTGCTCCGCCGTCGGGCTGCTGGCCGAGGGCGGTGACCTGAGCCGGGAGGCGATCGCCGAGGGGATGAGCGGCAATCTGTGCCGGTGCGGCGCGTACCCGCGCATCGTGGACGCCGTCCGGGAGGTCGCCGCCGCCACCGGTCGCGGGGTGGGCGCGTGAAACCCTTCGCGTACGTGCGGGCCACGGACGTGGCCGAGGCCATCGCCGCGCACGGCGGACGGCCCGGTTCCCGCTACCTCGGCGGCGGGACGAACCTCGTGGACCTGATGAAGCTCGGCGTGGAGGTCCCCGACACCCTGGTCGACCTCACCGGGCTGCCCCTGGACTCCGTGGCCGGGACCGCGGAAGGCGGGCTGCGGATCGGTGCCGGTGTCCGCAACAGCGCGCTGGCCGGCCACCCGCTCGTCCGGGACCGGTACCCGGTGCTGGCGCAGGCGGTGCTGGCCGGGGCCTCCGGGCAGTTGAGGAACGCCGCCACCACGGGCGGGAACCTGCTGCAGCGGACCCGGTGCCCCTACTTCCAGGACGTGTCCAAGCCCTGCAACAAGCGGTCGCCGGGCTCGGGCTGCGGTGCCCGTGACGGGATCCACCGCGACCACGCGGTGCTCGGCCACTCCCCGGAGTGCATCGCCACGCACCCCTCCGACTTGGCGGTGGCCCTCGCGGCGCTGGACGCGGTCGTCGAGCTCCAGGGCCCGGAGGACGCGCGGACCGTGCCCGTGACCGCCTTCCACCGGCTTCCGGGTGCGCACCCCGAACGGGACACGGTCGTGGGACCCGGCGAGATCGTGACGGCCGTGGTGCTGCCGCCGGGGCCCGCGGGCCTGCCCTCGCTGTACCGGAAGGCGCGGGACCGTGCCTCGTACGCGTTCGCGCTGGCGTCCGTCGCCGCCGTGCTCGACGTCCACGAGGGTCGGGTGAGGCAGGTCGCGCTCGCGTTCGGCGGGCTGGCGCACCGGCCGTGGCGGGCCGCCGCGGCCGAGGAACGGCTGACGGGTGCCGCGCCGACCGAGGAGGCCGTACGGGCGGCGGTCGAGGCGGAGCTGGCCGGGGCGGAGCCGCTCCGGGACAACGCCTTCAAGGTGCCGCTCGCCCGGAACCTCGCCTGCGACGTGCTGAACTCCCTCGCCCGTAGCGCCCGCCCCTGACGCCGCCTCCCCTCCCCCGCCCCTGCGCACACACTTCTCCCGGGCACGGCCCGGGCACCGTCCCCCGGATGAGGAGAACCGCCATGAAGCCGAGCCGCGCCGACCGGGTGGCCGCCGTCGGCTCACCCGCCCCGCGCCGTGAGGGCCGGGACAAGGTCACCGGAGCGGCCCGCTACGCCGCCGAGCACGCCCCGCCCGGCCGGGCGTACGCCTGGCCGGTGCCCGCGACGGTGGCCCGGGGGCGGGTCGGCTCCGTCGACACCGCGGAGGCGCTCGCGCTGCCCGGCTGCCTCGCCGTGCTCACCCACGAGAACGCCCCGCGGCTGGGCCCCTCCGACGATCCCACGCTCCGCGTCCTGCAGGACCCCGGGGTTCCGCACCGCGGCTGGTACGTGGCGCTCGCCGTGGCGGCCACGCCGGAGGCGGCACGGGAGGCTGCCGCCGCCGTACGCGTGGACTACGCCGTGGACCCGCACGACACGGTCCTCTCGGCCGACCATCCCCGGATGTACACCCCCGAGCAGGCGAACGGCGGCTATCCGGCGCACCGCGAACGGGGAGACGCGGGCGCCGCGTTCGAGGCGGCCGAGATCCGCGTGGACTGCGACTACGTGGTGCCGCCGCTGCACAACCACCCGATGGAGCCGCACGCCGCGACGGCGCACTGGGACGCGGACGCGGACACCCTCACCGTGTACGACTCCAGCCAGGGGTCCGGGCTGGTCCGCGCCACCCTGGCCGGCCTGTTCAGGCTCCCGCAGGACCGGGTCACCGTGGTCTCCGAGCACGTCGGGGGCGCGTTCGGCTGCAAGGGGACCCCGCGCCCGCACGTGGTACTGGCGGTGATGGCGTCCCTCCACACCGGCCGCCCCGTCACCCTCGCCCTGCCGCGCCGGCAGCTGGCGGCCGTCGTCGGCCACCGGCCCCCCACCCTGCACCGGGTCCGCCTGGGCGCCCGCACGGACGGGGCGCTCACCGCCGTCGCCCACGAGACCATGAGTCACACCTCGCGCATCCGGGAGTTCGTCGAGCAGGCCGCCGTGCCCGCGCGCGTCATGTACGCGGCCCCCGACCTGCTCACCACGCACCGGGTGGTCGCCCTCGACGTGCCCACGCCGTCCTGGATGCGGGCGCCCGGGGAGACCCCCGGCATGTACGCCCTCGAATCGGCGATGGACGAACTGGCGGACGCGCTCGGCCTGGACCCGGTGGAGCTGCGCGTCCGCAACGAGCCGGCCGTCGAACCCGACAGCGACCGGCCGTTCAGCAGCCGCCACCTGGTGGAGTGCCTGCGCGACGGAGCCGCCCGGTTCGGCTGGGCGGAGCGGCGCACGCCCCGGCGGGAGGGCCAGCTGCTGATCGGCACCGGTGTGGCGGCCTCCACCTATCCGGTGTGGGTGGCCCCGTCGTCGGCCCGGGCGTGGGTCCGGCCGGACGGCACGTACCTGGTCCAGGTCAATGCCACCGACCTCGGGACGGGGGCGCGCACCGTGCTCTGGCAGATCGCGGCGGACGCGCTGCGGGCGCCCGGGAACCGGGTGGAGGTGGAGATCGGGCACAGCGGGCTGCCGGCGGGGTCGGTGGCCGGAGGATCGGCGGGCACCGCGTCCTGGGGCTGGGCCGTGCACCACGCCTGCAGGGACCTGGCGGGACTGCTGGAGCGTCACGAGGGTCCGCTGCCGGAGGCCGGGCTGACCGTGACGGCCGATACGACGGCCTCCGCGCGGCAGCGGTCCCCGTACGCCCGGCACGCCTTCGGCGCCCAGTTCGCGGAGGTGCAGGTGGACACGGTCACGGGTGAGGTCCGGGTGCGGCGGATGCTGGGCGTCTTCGCCGCCGGGCGCATCCTCAACCCGCTGACCGCGCGGTCGCAGCTGGTCGGGGGGATGGTGATGGGACTGGGCATGGCCCTCACCGAACACAGCGGCGTGGACCCCGCCTTCGGCGACTTCGCGGAGAGCGACCTGGCCTCGTACCACGTCCCGGCGCACGCCGACGTGCCCGACATCGAGGTGCACTGGCTCGACGAACACGACAAGCACCTGAACCCGGTGGGCGGCAAGGGCATCGGGGAGATCGGGATCGTCGGCACGGCAGCGGCGGTCGGGAACGCCTTCCACCATGCGACGGGCCGGCGGATCCGCGAGCTGCCGCTCACCCCCGACCGGGTCCTGGCCGCCCTGGGGTGAGTGCCGTTTCAGTCCTCGCCGCGGAGACGGTCCTCGATGGTCTCGACCAGCCCGGCGATCACGCCGTCCGGGGACGGGCTGTAGTGCGGGACGGCCCAGCGCGTGATCCGGGCGTCGATGATCGTGGGACGTCCGGAGGCCAGGGCCGCGCGGAAGGCCTCCTCGAACTCCTCCAGGGTCTCGACCCGGTGGCCGTCGGCACCGCAGGCGCGGGCGTACGCGGCGTAGTCCGGGTTCCGGAAGTCCACCAGGGCGGACTCGCCGTAGGTGACCAGCTGGAAGAGTTTGATCAGCTTGAACTCGCCGTCGTTGAAGATGACCCAGATGACGGGGAGGTCGTTCTCGACGGCGGTCATCAGCTCGAACCCGGAAAGGGCGTAGCAGCCGTCACCGCAGCCGACCACCACGGTCCGGTCGGGGTGGGCCGCCTTCAGCCCGATGGCTCCGTTGACGTGGCCGGCCATGGGTCCGAAGGAGCCGGCCTTGCGGAAGTTCTGCCCCTCCTCCAGTTCCGCGTAGTAGCCGAGCCAGGCCAGGTGGGCGCCCGCGTCGGCGAGCAGCACGGCCCGCGGGGGCAGCATCCGGCCGATCGTCTGGGCGAGTTCGCCGGGATGGATCTTCCCGGTGAGGTGGGTGATGTGCCGGGCTTCGTAGTCGCGGCCCTCGACCTCGGCCGGCGGCACCTCGCCGGTGACCTTCTCCGCCAGGGCGTCGGTGAGGGCGGCCACGGCCGGGCGCGCGTCGGAGAGCAGGGCGTGGTCGGGCCGGTAGGCCTTGTGGAACTCCCGTTCGGCGATGTTGACGTGGATGAGCACCTTGTTCTCGAACAGGTCCGCGCGGTAGTCGAAGGTGGCGTGCTGGTTGAGGGAGTTGCCGACGCACAGGACGACGTCGGCCTCGCGGAAGGCCTTCCAGGCACTGGAGTGGCCGCTGTCGGCGAACACGCCCAGGGAGAGGGGGTGCCGCTCGGAGACGATGCCCTTGCCGTCGAGGGTGGTCAGCAGCGGTACCTGGAAGCGTTCGACCAGCCGCTTGATCTCCGGGCCGGCGCCGCTGCGGACCGCGCCGAAGCCGGCGAGCAGCACGATCCGCTGCCGCCGTTCGATGGCCTCGGCGAGCACGGAGGCGATCTTCTCCACCTGGGCGGGGTCGGGCAGGACCGGGGCCACG
This sequence comes from Streptomyces sp. NPDC043853, assembly GCF_056436025.1. NCBI lineage: Bacteria > Bacillati > Actinomycetota > Actinomycetes > Kitasatosporales > Streptomycetaceae > Streptomyces > Streptomyces sp. NPDC043853. Next base: position 575,662 of record NZ_JBWKDJ010000005.1, on the reverse strand, counting down.
TCGAGCCGGATCGGCCGGAAGTCCGTGAGTTCGACGCCCCGGTGGGTCAGGTCCTCGGGCACGTGGATGTGGACGGGGCCGGGCCTGCCCTCGAAGGCGGTGTTGACCGCTTCCTCCAGGACGTCGCAGGTGTCGGCGATGTCGGTGAGCAGGAAGGACTTCTTGGTGGTGGCGGCGAACATGGCCTGTGAGTCGGGGGTGCCGGCCAGGCCGGAGGTCTCGTTGAGCGAGCCCCAGCCCCGCCATTCCCGCGAGGCGTAGCCGGAGACGGCGAGGACGGGATAGGAGTCGGACAGGGCGACGGCCAGCCCGGAGAAGAGGTTGAACGCGCCGGGGCCGGCCGTGGCGAAGCAGAATCCCAGCCGGTTCGTGTACATGGCGTATCCGCAGGCCATGAAGGAGGCGGCCTGTTCGTGGCGGGTGATGACGGGCCGGATCAGCTTGGAGTGCTTCAGGGCGACCAGCAGACCGGCCGCGTTCTCCCCGGCACCGCCGAAGGCGGCGCGTACGCCGATGCCTTCCAGCCCCTTGACGATGGCTTCGTAGACCCTCACGGTGTCTCCCCTCCTTCCCAGAGTGCGGTGTGGCGGCGGTGGGCGTCGGTCAGGCCGGCCGTGAAGAAGCGCTCGTAGTACTCGGTTTCGACGTGGTGGGTCTGGAGCCAGACTCCGGGCACGTGGACGGCGTCGGTGTGGGCCGGGAAGCGGCCGTGGGTGGCGTGGACGTAGACGCAGATGTCGCGGGCGCAGTCGATGACGTCCTGGTCGTAGGCGCCGGCCTCGGCGAGGTAGCGCTGGGCGTAGTCGTCCTTGTAGATGCGGGCGAAGACGGATCTGTCGGTGTAGACGCCGCCCTCGCCGAACTTGGCGCGGACGACCTCGTCGACGGCGTCCTCCATCGAGGGGTGGTTGGGCGGGCAGGCGGCCTTGATGAGGTGTTCGCCGTCGACGCGCAGGCCGACCGGGTGGGAGCGGAGCCGGGCGTACCGGGGCAGCGGGACGTGCCAGCGCAGCACGTCGGCGGGCCGGAAGCGGGGGGTGACGAAGTCGAAGCCGAGCATGCGGCCGTAGGTGCGGGTGAACTTCGGGTCGCCCAGCAGGATCTGGGGGCCGATCGTGGCGTGGATCCAGGCGCCCAGGCCCATGGCGTCCGCGACGAGCATCATGTTCTGGAGGAGGAGGTCGGCCTCGATCTGGGTGCGCATGGGGCCGAGGGCGCCGAGCGGCAGCTTGATGTCGGGGTTGAGGAATCCGTTCCTGATCCATTTGCGGACCCCGGCGGGGCGGAAGAAGTTCCGGTCGTCGACGAGGGTGGGGCGGGCGCCCTCGGGCTGGGTGAGGAGGTACATCAGGGCGTTGATGTACTGGTGGGAGAGGTCGACGACGGGCAGGAAGAGCGTGGTGCCGTCGAGGTTGGACAGGAAGCGGTTGGAGTCGAGGTAGGCGGGGAAGTCGCGCAGGCCCTCGGCGACGTCGAGGCGGTGGTCCAGCACGCGCACCTTCGACCGCCGGGCCCGGTCGAGGAGCGTGTCGGGGTCGAAGGCGGGTACCGGGGTGGGCGGCAGCTTCCTGAGGTAGTAGGTGCCGCTGTCGTTGATCATGAAGAAGTGGGTGGCCTGGGCGTTGTCGGGGCTGCCCGCCGTACGTCCCGTCATGGTCAGGTTGGGCTTGGCCATGATGGGCTTGCCGTCCCGCGGGTCCTCGAAGGGCCGGTCGGGCATGGTGAGCCCGGAGCTGCCGGTGAGGGCGATGAGGACCGCCTCCTCCAGTTCGCCGAGCGGCTGCGGGGGGTGCGGGGAGCGGTAGCTCATGGAACCGGCGGGCACCGAGGCGCCGCGGCTGACCCGGTGGGTGCGGCGCTTGAAGACCGTCTCCCAGAGGGGGCGGGAGAGGAGTGCCTCCAGGCCGGGGTGGCGGGGGTCGGTGGGGCGGGCGTCGGGGCCGCCGGGCGGCGACGCGGATGCGGACACGGACTTCCTCCGGCTCAGCGGTGGCCGCTGCTGTTGCCGCTTGCGCCGCCGTCTCCGCCGGCCACTCCGCTGCCGTTGCCCTTCCCCTTCCCGTTGCCGTTCCCGTTGCCGTTGCCCACGGGCGGGACCGTGCGCCAGGGCGCGAAGGCGCTGCCGGTGCGGGGCAGTACCCCGGCCAGTTCGGGGCAGTGGCGCAGGATGACGCTCGTCATGCCGTTGCGTGCGATCCAGTCCATGCCGAGCGGCGTGTAGATCTCGGGCCGGAAGTCGACGGTGAGGAAGCGGTCGCTCTGCAGCCGCCGGCTCGCCATCAGGATGAAGATGCGGAAGGCCGTGTCGCTGAAGCCGAAGCCCTCGGGCGGGTTCTCGGCGAACAGCCCCACCATGGTGTCGATCTCGTCGACCGATCCGTACACGCCCTTCAGCCGGGCCAGGGTCTCCGGGTCGGTGGAGAGGTCCTCGAAGCGCCGGATCCGCGGTTTGTGCAGTCCCGCCCGGAAGTCGTTGTAGCGCGGGACGCCGCGCCGCCGGGTGCGTACGAGGTCGACCACGGAGAGGTCGATGACCTCGCCGTCGCGCTCGAACTCCTGCAGGGCGCGAGGGAAGTTGTGCAGGGTGATCGCTCCCGGGTTGGCGATGCCCAGCGAGTACAGGGTGTTGACCAGACCTGTCTTGCGGATGAGCGGCTCCGCGGCCGGGCCCTGTAGGTCGTTGAAGGTCACGGTGTCGAGGCGGCGGCCGAAGCGGTGGTCGAGGAGCTCGTACTCGTCGGGGATGAGCGGGTGCATCCGGTAGACGGTGACGAAGTCCTCGGTGAGGGAGTACGGGACCCCGTGGTGGTCGGGGAGGGTGCCGGGGATCCCCTCCAGGCCGTGCTCCTCGAACAGCCACAGGCCCAGTCGGCTGAGCCAGGTCCGCGGCGGCCCCTGCCAGTTGGTCTTCAGGGCGATGTCGATCGTCTCGGTGGCGAGGATGGCGGGGGTCCACTCGACGGTGTGGATCTTGGCGATCAGCGCGGAGACGACCAGCCGTGCGGTGTGGTAGACGCGGTCCTCGTCCATGGCGGGGTATGCGGCGCGCAGCGCCGCGCACACCGCGTTGTGCTCGCGGGCGAAGAGGGTGTGCATGGCGCTCAGTCCGAGCCACCAGCTCTCGTTGAACCCGGTCAGGGGCAGGCCGTTCGCGCCGGCGGCGGCACCGGCTCCGTTCGCGCCGTTGGCGTACGGCAGGTGGCCGTCCTCCAGGCGGAGGTCGGCTCCGCCTCCCGGCACACGCAGGGACCTCGCGGCGGTTTCGTCGCCGCCGTAGACCTCCGATCCGTCCCACCAGTGGGAGACGGCGCTCTCGAAGAGCAGCGCTTGCGGGGCGCCTCCGGGCAGCCGGACCTCCTCGTTGTCGGCGAACCGCATGGTCTTCTCCAGCGGCCCGCCCGGCGTGTTGCGCCAGCTGACACCGGGCGGCAGCGGCACCTCCACGGTCCGGCCTCCGGCCGGGTAGCGGCGGTGGTTGACCCAGTCGTGCACCTGGAACTGGATCCATGCGGCCGCGAGGACGTTCAGGGAACGCGCCGGGATGAACGCGTCGCGGTGCAGCAGTTCCCGGCTGACGGTCACCGGGTTGGGCGTGTCGTGCAGGTCGGGCCGGTGTACGGGCCTGAGGTTGCGGCCGAAGACGGCGCCGACCGCGCCCATCCTCGGGGCCGACAGGTCGTTGTACGAGCCGTCGTAGCTGCGGCGGACCCGCAGTTCCTCGTCGACGGGCGGCGGCGGGGCCGGCCGGGCCGTGGGCGGGGCTTCGTGCACGTCGGTGTCGATGAGGTTGTCGCTGCGCAGCTCCTGCCGGAAGGCCATGAGGTTGAGCAGGCCGGGCTGGGTGGGCAGCCGGTGCCAGGGCACGACACGGTTCACCACGCGGAACCCGGCCCGCAGCGGGACCCCGAGCAGGGTGTTGCGCCGGGGCGGGACGGTCACGAAGCGGTGGCCCTGGCGGTGGGCGCTGCTCGCCTCGTAGGCGAGTTTGCGGACCCGGTTGAGGTTGCCGAGGGGGCGGAACCCGTCCGTGGTGTGCCACGGGTTGAACTCCGTCCGGTCCACCCGGGCGGCCACGGCGCGGGCTTCGGCGCTGCGGAGGTCCTGGCGCGGGATGGTCAGGGTGGCCACCGGGATGACGGGCGCGTCCTGGTCCTTCCACTCGGCGGCGCCGTCCTCGATGGGGGTGCGCCGGCCGTCGACGTAGCGCTGCACGCAGAGTTCGAACCGCACGTCGGAGTCGCGCAGCCGGCGGGCGAGTTCGCGTTCGAGGTGGTCGGGGTCGGTGCCGGACGGGTCCGGGGCGGGAACCAGGGCCGGCGCGGCGGCCCCGTCGGTGCCGGAGGCGGGCCGCAGCCGGTAGCGTACGGGCCCGGCGTCGCCCCACAGGATGGCGCCGCGGCTCCAGTAGGTCTCCAGGGCCAGGCTGCTGACGGGGCGGCGGGTGCCCGCCAGCACGTTGCGGCGCATCCGGGCCGCCGTGGACCAGCCGACCGCGAGGGGCAGTTCGAGGAACAGGGCGGCGCCCTGGCGGATCCGCGAATCGGCGCCGGCCATGACCTTGGCGAACGCGACGAACTCGCGTGCCGAACGGGCGTGGGACACCGGGAAGCTCGTCATCAGCAGGTCATGGACCTCGCCGGGGCCGGTGTGGACGCGCAGCGCGGCCCCGCGCAGATCGGGCACGAAGTCGGGCCGGCGGACACCGCTCGCGTTGGACAGCCGGACGGTCACCGGGTATTCGGCCCCGGGTCTGGCGAACCCGCCGCGCAGGGGCTCGGGAAGGTCATCGTGGAACCGCAGCCTGGCGTTGTTGACGCCGAGGACCCCCTTGGCGTGGAACGTCCGTTCGACGGATGCGGCGCTGCTGCGCTTCATCAGCTTGAGCTGCACCCGCAGGAGGTCGTCGACCAGCGGCCGGAACGCCCGCCGCTCCGCCTCCGGGCTGCCCCCGACGTACCGCTCGTACTGCCTGGCCTGGTGCATACGTCCCTCTTCGCGCGCAGGGGTCCTCTTCACAGTTCGCCACTGTGGACCGTCACCCGGTGCGGGCGCGCGGAGAGCGGGCCATACGGCCCATGCGCTTCATGCGATCCGGGCCGCCGCCGCCCGAACGGGGGCCGGGCGGGGTGCCGGGCGAGGGCCCGGGCGCCGTTCGGCCGTTCTTGGGTAGGGTGCCGTTCGAACTCGGCGGAAGTCGGCGGGCAGCACGGGGAGCGGCGATGGTGACGAGCGATCAGCAGGGGGACCGGAGCGGTCCCCTCCAGGTCTTCCGGCCCCTCGCCGCGGAGGACCCGACGACCATCGCCGGCTACCGGCTGGCCGCGCGGCTCGGTGCGGGCGGCATGGGCAAGGTGTACCTCTCGTACACGCCGGGCGGGCGGCCCGTGGCCATCAAGGTGATCCGCCCCGAGTTCGCGGAGGACGCCGAGTTCCGCCGCCGGTTCGCCCAGGAGGTGCAGTCCGCGCAGCGCGTGCAGGGGCTGTTCACCGCACCGGTCATCGACGCGGACACCGACGGCGCGCAGCCGTGGCTGGCCACCGCGTACGTGCCGGGGCCCTCGCTCGCGGACGCCGTCGTCGCGCACGGTCCCCTGCCGGTCGACGCGGTGCTGCTGCTGGTCGCGGGCATGGCCGAGGCGCTGCAGGTCATCCACGGCGCCGGCATCGTGCACCGCGACCTCAAACCGTCCAACGTGCTGCTCGCCTCGGACGGGCCGCGGGTCATCGACTTCGGCATCGCCCACGCCGCCGACGCGACCTCGCTGACCGGCAGTGGCGTGACCATCGGAACGCCGTCCTTCATGGCGCCCGAGCAGGCCGCGGCGCGCAGGGTGACACCGGCCACCGACGTGTTCGCGCTCGGCCAGGTCGCGGCCTATGCCGCGGCCGGTTCGCCGGCCTTCGGCGAGGGGACCTCGCACGGGGTCCTGTACCGGATCGTCCACGAGGAGCCCGACCTCGCAGGGGTGCCGGAGCGGCTGAGGGAACTGGTCACCCGCTGTCTGGCCAAGGAGCCCGCGGACCGGCCCTCCATCGCCGAGATCATCGGCCTGTGCCAGTCCGCGAACGAGGGGACGGTGCTGCGCCGGGCCGAGGACTGGCTGCCGGCCGCGGTCGCCGCCGACATCGGCGGACGTGCGGCGGCCCCGGCTCCGGCGCAGGTCCCGCCGCCGCCGACGGCCGCCCCGACCGCGCCTTCCGCCCCTCCGGCCGGCCCGCCCGCCGTCTGTGCGCCGACGGCCCCGGCCACCCCGCCGCCGGCCCACGGCCCCACCACGGTGAACCCCTCCGCGCCGCCACACCCGCAGTACGGTCCGGCGGCCGGCGCTCCGACCCAGGCCGCCAGGCCCGTGGCGCAGGCACCCGCACAGGCACCGCCGCAGGCGCCTCCTCCGGCGCACGGCGTCGCGCAGGCGCCCACCCGGTTCTCGGCACCGACCCCGCCCCCGGGCTCGGGCCCCGCTCCGGCCCCGTTCCCCGCGTCGGGGCCGACGTACCCCGGCTTCCAGGCACAGGGGCATCCGGTCCCCCAGGGGTATCCGGTCCCCCAGGGGTATCCGGTCTCCCAGGGGTATCCGGGCCACACCATGCCGCCCGCGAACCTGCCGCCGCAGCGCTCCGGCAGGCGGGGCCTGCTCATCGCCCTCGTCGCCGCCGTGGTGCTGGGCGTCGCCGGCGGGGCCGCGGTCTACTCGCTGCTCAAGGAGAAGGACCAGGACCGGCAGACCCAGGGCGGTGGCGCCACTCAGGGAGGCAGCCCGTCACAGGGCGGTCAGCAGGGCGGCGGGGGCAAGTCGACCGGCTCGGGCGCGAAGGCCGATCCGAAGCCGGCCGAGTTCAAGGGCGTCAACCTCACCGCCGGCTACCACCTGACACTCGGCGACGACCAGGTGCGGCCGCAGTCGGGCGAGGACGGCGGGTACGAGCTCTCCTACGACACCGGCGGCTATCTCGACTCGGAGAGCCAGGGCGGGAGCCTGGTGCTGCTCGATCCTGGGCAGCAGGGATCGCTCGCCGCCTGCCGTGCGGACACCCGCTTCACCCAGAACGTCTACGTCAACAAGCTGTCCAAGGGGCGGCAGCTCTGCGTCACCACGGGATCGGGGCACCTGGCCCTGGTCACCGTCCAGGGCCTGTCCTCCCAGGACTCGCCCAGCACGTACATGACGCTGGACGTGACCGTGTGGCGCAACGCGGCCGGCTCGGGATCGGGGAACTGATGGCGGAGAACGGCACCGGCGCGTCCCCGATCGACTTCTCCGCCCCACCCCAGTCCCGCGGGCTGGACGTCCGGTGGATCCACGGCTCACCGTCGGCGAAGCACAACACCGATCCGGACATCCAGGTCTACGCGTACGACGAGCACACGTACGTCCTGCGGCAGAACATGGCGGTCAACTACGAGGGGCCGTTCCTGTTCCTGCTGTTCGGGAACGAGCGGGCGGTACTGATCGACACCGGCGCCACCGAGTCCGCCGAGTTCTTCCCGTTGCGCCGGGTGGTCGACGGCCTGGTCGAGGACTGGCTCAGCCGACACCCCCGGGACGGGTACGGGCTGCTGGTGCTGCACACCCATGCGCACGGCGACCACGTCGCGGGCGACGCGCAGTTCACCGACCGGCCCGCCACGACGGTCGTCGGCGCCGGACTGGCCACGGCCTGGGAGTACTTCGGCTTCGGCGGGGATCCGGACGCCGTGGCGCGGGTCGACCTGGGCGGGCGGGTCCTGGAATGCCTGGCCACGCCGGGCCACCACGAGACCGCCGTGACCTTCCACGACCCGTGGACCGGATTCCTGCTGACCGGCGACACGGTCTACCCGGGCCGGCTCTACATCCAGGACTGGGCGGCGTTCGCCCGCACCATCGACCGCCTGATCGAGTTCTCGGCACGCCGGCGCGTCACCCATGTGCTCGGCTGCCACATCGAGATGACCCGCGAGCCGGGCGTGGACTACCCCGTCCGGACGACGTACCAGCCCGACGAGCCACCGCTGGAGCTGACCACCGGCCATCTGCACGCGATCCGCGCGGCGATCACGGAGCTGGGCGACGAGCCGCGCCGGTACGCCGGCGCCGAGTTCATCCTCTGCCCCGACTGACCGGCGCTGACCCGCGCCGGCCCGGCGCCGCGACGACCACAGGACATTCGTACGCCAATCCGCTGATCTTACGGGAAGGCTCTCAAGGAGCCAGAGGCGCCCGACGCGTCCGGTACGACGGGCCCGTCCGGCACGACCCGCGCTGCGGGCGCATCCGGTACGAAGCCCTCGGCGGGCGGTGACGGAGGCTGCCCGGGCGGTGTGGCTGGACCCACGGGGCCCGCCGGCCCCGGAGGGCCCGCCGGGACCTCCGGGGCCGGCCGGCTCCACGGGATCCCCCGGAGCGACGGGTCCTGCCGGGGCTGCCGGGCCCACCGGCCCGACCGGGCCCGAGGGACCCGCTGGTGCGGACGGGGCCCCCGGGACTTCGGGGGCTTCCGGTGCCACGGGGGCGACGGGTGCCGCCGGGGCGAGTGGCTCGACCGGACCGACCGGTGCGGCGGGACCCACCGGGGCGACCGGACTCACCGGGTCGGACGGCGCCACCGGGGCCACCGGGGCCAGTGGCCCCGCCGGACCGACCGGCGCGACAGGACCCGCCGGTGCGACCGGTGCGACCGGTGCGACGGGTTCCTCCGGGTCGGGCGGTGGACTGACCGGGGTGGAGTTCAGGACCTCGCCCGCCGTGTCCATCGAGCCGACGGAGTTCGACTCCGCGTTCGCCGAGTGCCCGGAGGGGAAGGTCGCCACGGGGGGTGGCATCTCCCTGGACCTCCGGACCACGTGGCAGATCTACGACAGCCGGATGCCCGCCGTGCAGCCGCCCACGGGCTGGGTCGTCTCGGCCCAGAACACCGGGCAGACGGCCGGTGACCTGCAGGCCTGGGTCATCTGCGCCGACCCGGCCTGAACCGGCCGGAGTCGGCCGGAGTCGGCCTCTGCCGTCCCGCCCGGGATCAGCGGACGCCCAGGTGCCGGGCGAAGAACCCGCGCACCGCACGGCGGACCTCCGGCACCGAGACGGCCGGGGCGACGGTACCGACCAGTCCGTCCCGCGCCGTCGCCGACATCAGCCCGGCCGCCTGGAGCTGCGGCACCATCGCGGCATGGTCGGTGAGGGTCCAGTGGTTCGCGTCGGCGAGGCTCGCCCGGCGGACCCACCTCCCGGAGCGGGCTGCCAGGAGCGACCAGGACCGCTCCAGTTCGTGCCGGCGGGCGAAACCTTCGGTGCCCAGCAGGAGCAGCGGGCGGTCCACTCCCTCCGCCGTGACCGGGAACGGCTCGGGGGCTCCGCCCGGCGCGGTGGGCGGATGGTCGAGGTGCCCCTCCAGGTTGATCCCCGCCCGGATCCGGGGATCCTCGTGGAGCACCTGGCTGACGGTGCTCCCTCCGGCCGAGTGGCCGTAGACCCCGATGCGCCGGAGGTCGAAGGTGTCGGTGAGCGCGCGGGGCAGCTGCAGACCGTCTGGCTGCCGGAGCCGGCCGAGGACGAAGTGCAGGTCGGCGATCCGGGTGGCGCGGAGGGTGCGGTAGAGGGCGGGCCGGTCCCTCGGATCGCCGCGGAGGACCGTTTCCCGGACCGGGTCCTGACGGAACGGCGTGGTGCCGGGGAACTCCACCGCGATGGCGTCCCCCGGGTGGTCGACCGTGATGACCACGGCGCCGTGACTGGCGAGTTCCTCGGCCAGGGAGGTGCCCGTGCCGCGCGGGTCACCGCCACCGGGGCTGTACAGCAGCACCGGCCTCCGGCCGGGCAGGGCCGGCGCGCCCGGCACCGAGTGGGAGAGGGTGGCCCCCCAGTCCACGCCCGCCCCGGGGAGCCCCAGCGGGGTGTGCGGGACGATCTGTCCGAACCGGTACGCGGCCTGCGGCGGCAGCTGCGGGGCGGTCGGGGCCGGGTCGGCACCGGCCTGCGGCCGGGCCGGGTGGAAGACCGTCAGCATCAGTTCCCGCACCGGGATTCCGGGTGCCCACGGGTCCGGACGCGAGCCGTCGACGAGGTGGACCGGCCGGCACCCCACACGATGGGGCCCGGTCGGCGCGGGCAGGGTGAGGACGACATCGCCCGTGGCGAGCGGCGAGGCAGGGGCGGCACGCCCGGCAGCCCGGGCGCGACCGCCCGATCCGAGCAACAAGGCGGCGGAGCCCAGCAGGGCCCACCCGGTGACGCCGCGTCGGCTGACGGGGAGGGAGAGGTGGTGGTCTGTCATGCGCCCCATGCTGTGCCGCGTTCCCGGCCCGCACGATCGTTTAGGTTGAGGACTCAAGGATGGCGCCGTGGACACCGCCAGGTGCCACGCCGGAGGAGGAGCAGGCAGAGGTGCCGCGGATCCACTTCACGCCGGACGACTTCGCCCGGATCACCCTCGCCCCCAGGCCGGTGCCCCTGCAGGAACTCAACGCGGCGTTGTCGATGATGTGCCGCCGGGACGGCGAACTGCTCCACGGTGTCTGGCGGCGCCGGGTGCTGCGGGCCCTGCCCAAGGCGGTCCACCCGCTCGCGGACCTCGTGCCGGGCGGTCGGGCACCGGTCTTCCTGGACGTGTTCGCCGACGCCCTCCCGGAGGCGCTGGAGCAGCTGCGCTCGGTCCCCGTGGACGTGCTCCGCGCCGAGCTGGAGCGCGTCTACGCACCCGAGCGGACACCCGCACCGGCGTGGGTCCATGACCTGCGCCGAGGTGGGGCGGGCCCCCGGCAACTGCTCCACCGCGCCCAGCGGTCGGCGTTCGATGCCCTGCTCGGTCCGGTCTGGGGGCAGGTGCAGGACCTGCACCGCGCCGAGTTCCTGCGCCGGGCCGTTCAGCTGGCCGAAGGGGGTGCGGGCGCGCTGCTGGCCGGGCTGCTGCCCGGTGCCCGGCTGCGCGGCTCGGTCTGGGAACTGCCGGGCGGGCCGCGGGAGGTACACCTCGGCGGGCGCGGGCTGCTCCTGCTGCCGAGCTTCCACTGGTCCGGCGATCCGCTGTTGTCCGACCTCCCGGGGCGCGCGGTCGCGGTCACGTACGCGGCGGGTCCGGGCATCCCTCCCCAGCCCGACGGCTCGGTCGGCGCGGGGGCACTGGCCAGGGTGATCGGGCACACCCGCGCCGAACTCCTGTGCCTGCTCGACGAGGACCACACCACGACCGGCCTCGCCCGCCGGCTCGGCATCAGTGCCGCCACGGTCTCCGCCCACACGTCGGCCCTCCGCGACGCCGGACTCGTCTCGACCGCCCGCTCCGGCAAAGCCGTCCTGCACCGCCGCACCGCCCTCGGCACCCTGCTCCTCGCCGACGGCGACCGGACCGCGAACCGGCACTGAGGAAGGGCCCCTACCCCCGGGGGATGGGCCGGCGGCGGGGGATCAGGTGGCGGGCCAGGGCCGTGGCGGCCAGGAGGGCGATCAGGGCGCAGACCGCCGGCCATCCGTAGGCGGTGTGGGCGCGGACGCCGAGCCAGGAGCCGGCGGTACCGCCGAGGTAGGCGCAGGTCATGTAGGCGGTGTTGAGCCTGCTGCGGGCGTCCGGGCGGAGGGCGTAGACGCGGGTCTGGTTGGCGACCATGCCGGACTGCATGGAGACGTCCAGGAGCAGGGTGCCCGCGGTCAGTGCGGCCAGGCCGGCCGGGCCTCCCAGGGCACCCCCGGCGAGGACCGCGGCCGCGAGCAGGACGCCGAGCAGGCAGACCAGGTTCACCGGGCCGGGACCGTGGCGGTCGACCAGCCGGCCGGCGTACGGGGTGCACAGGAGGGTGACGCCGCCGACCAGGGCGAGCAGGCCGACGGCCTCGGCGCCCAGGCCGTACTCCGGGCCGGTGAGGAGCAGGGCGACGCTGGTCCAGGCGGCCGAGAAGCCGCCGAAGACGGCTGCCTGGTACCAGCAGGAGCGGCGCAGCTCCGGTTCGGCGCGCAGCAGCCGCAGCGGTTGGGCGAGGAAGTCGGCGTACGGACGGCGGGTGGCGGACGGCGTCGGGGTGGTGGCCGGTACGGCGTACGCCATGACGGCCGCGAGGACCAGGGCCACGACCGAGGCGGCGAGGTAGGGGGCCCGCCAGCCCAACCACTCGCCCAGCACGCCGCTGAACGTGCGGGCCAGCAGCATGCCCGCGGTCGAGCCGCTGAGGAGGGTGCCGAGCACCTGGCCACGGTGGCGGGGCGATGCCAGGCCGGCCGCCATCGGGCCGATGATCTGCGCGGCCACCGTGGTCAGTCCGACCAGGGCGCTCGCGGCGGCCAGGGGCGGCAGGCCCGGGGCGCAGCCCGCGCCGAGCAGGGCGAGGCCGGTGAGGGCGAGCACGGTGACCAGGAGCGTGCGGTGCCGGAAGCGGTCGCCGAGGGGGACGAGGAAGACCATGCCCGCGGTGTAGCCGATCTGGGTGGCGGTCACGACCAGGCCGGCCGTGTCGGCCGGGACGTGCAGTCCCTCGGCGATCAGCGGGCCGATGGCCTGGGGGAAGTAGAGGTTGCCCACCGCCACCGCGCAGGTGACGGCCAGCAGCAGGACCAGACGGCGGCTCGGACCGGCGCCGTCGGCGGCCGGCCGGGACGCCGGGAGAGCCCGGGGGTTCGGACGGCTCGGGGGGCTCGGCGGGCCGGGAGGGCTCGGGGAGGTCATGGGGGAAGTCCACGGCACCGGGCCGGCCCTGCCAATTGATGTAGCGTACGGCTTAATGATCAGCTTCGAGCTCGGTGTCGAGGACCTCGCGCTCACCCGGTTCGCCGTCTCGCCACTGGGTGAGACGGTGCTGAGCCTGCGGGTGCTGCGGGATCCCGGGCTGTCCGCCCTGCACCTGCCGTGGCGCCGGTCGGTGCTCGGCCGGCTCGGCGGGCTGGACACCGGGCTGCTGATGTCCCTGGTGGCGGACCGGCTCACCCTGCCCGACTTCCTGACGCCCAGGCCGCGGGCCTTCGAGCCGGCCTTCGAGGAGGAGCTGGCCGTCGTTCGCCGGACCCCGCCCGAGGTGGTGCGGCGGGACCTGTCGGCCGCGCACGCACCGGATCCGCTGCCCGAGCCGCTGCACGCGGCGAAGCTCGACGGGGACGGAGGAGTCCTCGCGCTCCGCGACCGGATCTGCGAACTCCTGCACCGTTACTGGGAGATCGCCGTCCGGCCGGTGTGGCCGGAGATCCGGCTGGTGGTCGAGACCGACATGACCCACCGGGCCCGGCAACTGGCCAAGGGCGGCGCCCGGCTGCTCTTCGCCGACATGCACCCCCAGCTGCGCTGGAAGGACGACGGATCGCGGGGCGTGCTGTGCGTGAACGGGACCATCGGGGACGGGTACCACGCCAGGGCCGGGGGCCGGGGCATGCTGCTGGTGCCCTCCGTGTTCGCGCACAAGGTCGCTCCCCCGGTCGGCCCGGAGGAACCGCCGGCGCTGCTCTATCCGAGCCGGGGGGTGGCGACCCTGTGGACTCCGGAGCCTCCCCCGGCCGGGCGCGCCGGGTCGCCCGGCGGGGCCGCGCTCGTACCGCTGCTCGGGGCTCCCCGCGCACGGATCCTCGGGCTGCTGGCCGAGCCGCTGGCCACCGTTGAACTCGCCCGCCGGCTGCGCGTCACGCCCAGCGCCGTTTCCCAGCACCTGCGCGTGCTGTACGGCGCCGGGCTGGTCACGCGGGCCCGGCAGGGGCGGCAGGTGCTCTACCGGCGCAGTCCGCTCGGGAACGGGCTCGCCGGCGGGGACGCGTAGGACGGCGGCGGGCGGGGCGGCCGGCGGGCCGGAGTGGCACGGCGGTGGCACCGCGGTGCCACGGCGGTGTCGCGGCACGCCCGGCCCGCCCCGCGTGCGGGGCTCGGCGCGGCAGGTCGGTTACACAGGAGGGCAATGGGCGGAGGCCGGCCTTCCGCAGCGCAGCAGCCAACCCGTGCGGCCGAGGTGATGTGATGGTGGACGGCGCAGTTCCCGGCGGGTCGCCGCAGTCGGACGCACGGCCCCGGGGGCCGGCGCGCAGACGGGTCCTCGGGCTGGCCGCCGCCGCGTTCGCCTCCTCGCAGGTGCCGTCGGGTACGGCCGCAGCGGATCCGGCGGGCACGGACCGGGCCCAGGACGCAACGGCGTCCGCGTACGGGCTGGACGTGCGCGCGGAGAACTCCCTGCCGGGCGCGCCCGACTGGCGGATCCGGCGCGCCGGTGCGGCCGGTGCCATCGAGGGGTTCGCGGACCGGGTCAGTGTGCGGTCCGGGGAGGTCTTCGGGCTGCACGTGTCGACGACGGCAGCCGCGTACACGGTCTCCGCCTACCGGATGGGCTGGTACGGAGGCGCCCGGGCGCGTCTCCTGTGGCGCTCGGCGGCGCTGCCGGGCGAGCGCCAGCCCGCGGCGGTACGCGACGCCGGCACCCGGATGGTGCGCGCCCCGTGGCGGCGGACGGCGGCGGTGGACACCTCCGGCTGGCCGGAGGGCTGCTACCTGCTCCGGCTGGACACCTCCGACGGCAGGGCCCAGCGGTACGTGCCGATCACCGTCCGCGGCCCGGCGGGCACGACGGGCCCGGCCGTGACGACCGGGCCGGCCGCTCCCCTGGCCGGCCGTATGGTCCTGGTCGGCGCGGTGGCCACCTGGCAGGCGTACAACCGGTGGGGCGGTGCCGACCTGTACCAGGGCACCACCGGCAAGAAGGGGTCGCGGTCCCTCGCCGTCACCTTCGACCGGCCGTACGCCAACCGGCAGGGAGCCGGGCAGTTCCTCCTCTTCGAGCTTCCGCTGGTCGCGCTGGCCGAGCGGCTCGGGCTGCCGCTGGCCTACGTCACCGGGGTGGACGTGGCACGGGAACCGGACCTCCTGCGCGGGGCGCTGGCCGTGCTCTCCCCGGGGCACGACGAGTACTGGACCCCCGAGCAGCGCCGCCACGTCACCGAGGTCCGTGACGCGGGGACGAACCTGGCCGTGTTCGGCGCCAACTGCTGCTACCGGCGGGTGCGTTTGGAGCCCTCGGAGCTGGGCGTGGACCGGGTGGTGGTCTGCTACAAGGACGACTACGCGGCGGATGCGGGGTACCGCCGGGGCCTGCCGCCCACGAACGACTTCCGGCGGAAACCGGCACCCGATCCGGAGAGCAGACTGCTCGGGGTGATCTACGACGGCTATCCGGTGGACGCGCCGTACGTGGTGTCGAACCCCGGGCACTGGCTGCTCGCGGGGACCGGGGCCCGGGCGGGCGATGCGTTCGCGCACCTGGTGGGCATCGAGTACGACCGGGTGAACACGAAGTACCCCACCCCGCGGCCGGTCGAGATCCTGGCGCACTCGCCCGTGGTCTGCAAGGGCCGGTCCTCGTTCGCGGACACGGCCTACGCCTCGCTGCCGGGCGGTGCGGGCGTGTTCGCGACGGGCACCATGCGGTGGGTCGAGGCGCTGGAGGCGAGCGGCCCGTCGGGCGGCAAGCGGAACCACGGGCTGGGCGGCGACGCGGGCCGGTTCACGCGTGTGGTCACGGAGAACGTGCTGCGGGCGTTCGCGCGGGGTCCGGCCGGGCGGGACCGGCCCGCCCGCGACAACGTGCTCGCCCATTACGGGGAGGCGGCCCCGGCACCGGCGGGCCGGTCCGGCGTGTAGGCGTGGCGGGCCCGACCGGAAGGGTTACGGTCCGCTGCAGGTTCCCTCCCTCTTCCCTCCCTCTTCGCTTCTCCCTCCGGCTCCCTGCTCCCTGCCGGCTTGCTGCTCCCGACTCCAGGCAGTTCTCGGACGATTTGGGGATGTGCGTTGCGTCGTCTCACCGTTGCCCTGACCCTGCTGGCCACCCTCGCCTCCGGTACGTTCCTGGGCAGTGCGCGGGCCGAGCCCGGCGAGGGCGGACCGCCGGGCCGCGCGGCCGGCGGCCGCGGTACGAACGTCCTGGTCGTCGGCATCGACAGCCGGGCCGGACTGTCCGCCGCCGAGAAGCGGCGGCTGCACGTGGGCGGCAAGGGGTGCAACTGCACCGATGTGATGATGCTCCTGCACCTGTCCGAGGACGGGCGCCGGGCGAGCGTGGTCTCCCTGCCCCGGGATTCCTACGTCGAGTACGCGGATGGCACCGGCGCCGCCACCGGCCGCCTCGGCAAGATCAACGGCGCGTACGCGATCGGTGGCGGGCCGATGACGGTGAAGACCGTCGAGAAGGCGACGGGGCTGCACATCGACCACTACCTGGAGACCGGGTTCACCGGCTTCGAGCAGGCCGTCGACGGGCTGGGCGGAGCGACGGTCTGCACCGACAAGGCGCTCCAGGACGAGAACTCCGGGCTGGACATCACGGCCGGCGTGCACCGCACGGACGGCAACGACACCCTGCGCTACGTCCGGGCCCGGCACGTCAGCAACCGTCCCGGAGACCTCGGCCGGGTGCGGCGCCAGCAGCGCATGGTGACGGACCTGCTGGCCCGGCTCACCGCCGAGGGCGCCCTGTCCGACCCGGTGCGGGCCGCACGCACGGCCCGGACCCTGCTGAGGTCCGTGCGGACCGATGCCGGGACGAACATCCTCGACCTCGTCCGGATCGGACTGGTGCTGGGCCGGCTGGGCCGGGACCGGACCGAGTTCGCGACCGTGCCGATCCGGCTGTTCGACAACCGGGTGCCGGGCGTGGGCTCCACCCTGGTGTGGCACGAGAAGCGGTCCGCCGCGCTGTGGGAGGCCCTGGCCGCGGACCGTCCGATCACCGGCGACACCCGGATCCAGCCCGCCCCGAAGACCCCGGTCACCACCAACCCGGCCGGGATCACTGTCCGCGTGGACGACGCCACCGTCGCGGCCGCCCTGCGCCATGAGAAGTTCGAGGTCACCGACACCTCGGCCGCGGCGCCCGCGGCGCGTCCGGAGGGCCCGCCGGTCATCCGCTACGCCCCGGGACAGGAGGAGAACGCCGCCACCCTGGCGGCCGCCCTGCCGGGCGCACGCCTGGAGGCCGTCCCGGGGCACGACGCGGACTTCGACGTGGCCGTCGGCACCCGACCGGTCAAGGTCCGGACGGTCAGCTACGACCGCAACCTCGCCGAAGGCGCCCCGGTGACCGGTGACCGCCTCGGCTGCGCGGCCCCGGCCGGGCACGCGTAGGGCCCCGGACGGGCAGGGGCCTGCCGGTCAGCCCTCGGTGCGGTGGTGCAGGGAGTCCAGGAGTGCCAGGTCCGCGTCGGAGAGCCGGAGGGCGCCGGCGGCCACGTTGGCGTCCAGGTGGGCGGGGTCCCCGGTGCCGGGGATCGCCAGGACGTGCGGGCCCTGGTGGAGGGTCCAGGCCAGGCGTATCTGGGCCGGGGTCGCGCCGTGGGCGGCGGCGACGGCGCGGATCTCCTCGGCTTCGGTGCCGGCGGCGCCGGTGCCTCCCTCGCGGCCCGCGGCGGCGATCGCGTAGAAGGGCACGAAGGCGATGCCCTGCTCCCCGCAGTACCGGACGAACTCCCGCTGCTCGGGCCGGACTCCGATGCCGTACGGGTTCTGCACGCACACCACCGGTGCGATCGCCCGGGCCTCGGCGAGCTGTTCGGGGGTGACGTTGGAGACGCCGAGGTGGCGGATGAGGCCGGCCTCGCGGAGCTCGGCCAGGGCGCCGAAGCGCTCGGCGAGCGAAGCCCTTCCGACGACACGGAGGTTGACCACGTCGAGGTGGTCGCGGCCGAGCTGCCGGAGGTTCTCCTCGACCTGGCCGCGCAGTTCCCGGGGCCCGGCGTCGGCGGCCCACTCCCCGTGGACGTCGCGGGCCGGACCGACCTTGGTGGCGATGACGAGGTCGTCGAAGCGGTGGGCGAGGGCCCGGTTGATGAGTTCGTTGGCGGACCGCAGCGGCGAGAAGTAGAACGCGGCGGTGTCGATGTGGTTCACGCCGAGTTCCACGGCGCGGCGCAGCACCGCGATGGCCTGGTCCCGGTCCCGGGGCACGGCCCGGGGAACGAGGGCGCCCCCGGTCTGCGGCAGGCGCATCGCGCCGAATCCGACCCGGTTGACCTCCAGGTCGCCGAGCTTCCAGGTGCCCGCTGCCGTGGCGGTGACGGTCCGAGTGGACGAGGCCGTGGACGCGGTCGTGGACGCGGTCGTCGGTGAGGTTGTGGGTGAGGTCATGGGTGAGGTCATGGTGTGATCATCTCCGCATTGCAGGCTGCCGGGCCAATGGTCAGCGCGCATCGGGCGGGCCGCTCGGTGCGCCGCGCCCGTACGGCGGCCGCCGAGAGCCTGATCGCCGCGCGGCCGGGTCCGGCGTGACGGCCGGCCCGTGCCCGAGCCTCCCGGAGGGTCACCGGTCCAGTTCGGCGTCCAGGGTGAGGGCCGCGCTGATCAGGGCCAGATGGGTGAAGGCCTGGGGGAAGTTGCCGAGTTGTTCGCCGGTCGGGCCGATCTCCTCGGCGAAGAGGCCGACGTGGTTGGCGTAGGTGAGCATCTTGTAGAAGGCGTAGCGGGCCTGGTGCAGCCGTCCCGCCTGCGCGAGTGCGCGGACGTACAGGAAGCTGCACAGGGAGAAGGTGCCCTCGGAGCCGCGCAGGCCGTCGGGCGAGGCGGCGGGGTCGTATCGGTGGACGAGGCTGTCGGCGACGAGTTCGGCGTCGATGGCGTCGAGGGTGGCCAGCCAGCGCGGGTCCTTGGGGGTGACGAAGCCGACCAGGGGCATGAGGAGGAGCGAGGCGTCCAGCACGTCCGTGTCGTAGTGCTGGACGAAGGCGCGGCGGTCGTCGCTCCAGCCGCGCTCCATGATCTGCAGGTAGACGGCGTCGCGTGCCGCCGTCCAGCGCGGGAGGTCGGCGGGCCGGCCGAGGGCGTGGGCCTGGCGGATGCCGCGGTCGAAGGCCACCCAGCACATGAGGCGGCTGTAGGTGAAGTCCTTGGGGCCGCCGCGGGTCTCCCAGATCCCCTCGTCGGGGCGGTCCCAGTGCTCGCTGAGCCAGTCCAGCAGGCCGGCGAAGTGCTGCCAGCCGTCGTGTCCGATGGCCTCGGTGAGGTTGCCGGTCTGGGCGAGGCCGTAGACCGACTCGCCGTAGATGTCGAGCTGCAGCTGGCCGGCGGCGCCGTTGCCGGCGCGGACGGGGGCCGATCCCCGCCAGCCCTCCAGGTGGCCGAGGACCTCCTCGGCCAGGTCGGGGCTGCCGTCGACCCGGTACATGATCTGGAGGGGTTCGCCGTGGGGCGCACCGCCTTCGCGCAGGCGGTGGCCGAGCCAGCGTCGGAAGGCGTCCGCCTCCTCGGTGAAGCCGATGTCGCGCATGGCCCGGACGGACAGGGAGGCGTCGCGGACCCAGGTGTAGCGGTAGTCCCAGTTGCGTTCGCCGCCCTCCTGCTCGGGCAGGCCCATGGTGGGCGCGGCGATGGGCGCGCCGGTGGGGGCGTAGGTGAGGAGTTTGAGGGTGATCGCGGAGCGGTTGACCACCTGCTGCCAGCGGCCGCGGTAGGTGCAGCGCGCGATCCAGCCGTGCCAGAACCGGTAGACGTCGGCGAACATCTCCCAGGCCTCGGCCGCGGTCGGCGCGGCGGGCGGGTCCGGGGCCGGGGCCGGGGCCGGTCCGGTGTCGACGGTGAGGACGAAGGCCGCGTTCTGGCCGGCGTCCAGGGTGAGTTCGGCGCGTACGTCCTGGCCCTCGGCCTCCATCGGGACGGGGCCCAGGGCGTGCAGGTACGCGGTGATGTCCGGTCCGGCGAAGCGGGCGGTGGCACCGGACAGGGTGAGGGTGTGGGCGGCGCGGCCGTAGTCGAAGCGGGGGCGGCACTCGGCGGTGAAGCGGACGCTGCCGCGGACGGTCCGGAGGAACCGGACGATGCGGTGCCGGCCGGTGGCGGTGTGCGGGTCGGGGACGGGCATGAAGTCGACGACCTCCCCGACGCCTTCCGGGGTGAGGAAGCGGGTGAGGAGGACGGCGGTGTCGGCCAGGTAGAGCTGGCGGGCGGTGAGGTCGGGGGCGTCGGCGGTGACGGCGAAATGGCCGCCGCGCTCGTGGTCCAGGAGGCCCGCGAAGACGCTCGGCGAATCGAAGCGGGGCGCGCAGAACCAGTTGAGCACTCCCTCGGCGGAGACGAGCGCGCAGGTCTGCAGGTTTCCGATCAGACCGTGTTCGGCGATCGGCGGGTAGCGGCGCATCCGGTCTCCTCGGACTCCACGGACGTTCACACGTCAGGACGAGAAAGGTGTTATTTCCAGTTTCGGGGTTATGTGTGGAGTTGGTCGGAATGGCGCGAACTCCGAGACTTCCGGCACTTCCGAGAACTCCGAGACATCCGAGATCCGAGAGGCGAGGCACGGTGGGCGTGGACAAGGTGAGGCGCGGACTGGCCGGCGTGGCGCTGGTGGCGATGGCGGCGCTGGGCGCGGCGGGCTGTTCCGACGCGCAGGACAAGGCGTCGGACGCCGCGTCGAAGGCGGCTTCGGCCGCGGAGTCCGCGGGCGCGGAGGTGTCGGCCGCCGCGTCCAAGGCGGCCGGCGCCGCGTCGTCGGCGGCAGGCGTGGCCGAGGACAAGCTGGACCAGATCAAGAACGGGGTGGAGGCGAAGGACGACGTGGCGCTCGGCGAGCCGTCGAGCGACAGCGAAGGGTACGTCAAGGTCCCCGTGACGGTGCAGAACACCGACTCCGCCAAGAAGTCCTTCGCCGTCCAGGTGAACTTCAAGGACGAGACCGGCAACAGGCTGGACACGGCGGTCCTGACCATTACGGACGTGGCCGGCAAGTCCTCCGGGCGCGGCACCGCGCGCAGCACGCACCGGCTGCCGGGCACGGTCGTCGCGGAGACGGAGCGGGCGGTGCGCTACTGACGGGCCCGGGACGGGCCGGACCGGAACAGGCCGAGGCCCCCGGCACGGGCGGGGGCCTCACTCACTGCCGGGTCAGCCGACCGTGCGCGACCGCAGCTTGGCCAGCGTGACGGCGTCGAGGCCCAGGCCGTCGGTCAGGAACTCGCCGAAGGAGCCGTAGTCACTGACCGCCTGGTCCCGGAACGCGGCGAGGTAGCCGCTGCGCACCTCCTGGAGCGGGATCAGCAGGTCGGGGTTCTGCATGTAGCCGGCGGCCTTCACCTGGTCCCGCAGGGCCTTGTCGGACGCGGCCCGCAGCTGGTTGGACAGCAGGTAGTCCTGCTCCGAGGTGGCCGCCGGGACGCCGACCGCGCGCAGGATCGTGTCCGCGAGGACGCCGGTGCGGTCCTTGCCCGCCGAGCAGTGGAACAGCACGGGCTTCTGGGAGTTGGCCACGGCGCGGATCGCGGACCCGAGCGCGGCACGGTTCGCCGGGTTGGTGACGAAGCCGCGGTACAGGGCGGTCATCCGCGCCTCCGCCTTGCCGTCGCCCAGCTGCGCCTGCTGGTAGACGGGGTCCTTGCTGCGCACCACCTGGCCGATGAGCGCGAAGAGGCTGGTGTCGTCGACCGGCTGGGCGATGGAGGCGACGCCGGCCGGCAGGCGGTCGGTGCCGTCGGCCTGCACCTCGGGGGCGGTGCGCAGGTCGATGACGCTGCCGAGCCCCACCTGGCCGAGCGCGGCCACGCCCTCCGGCGGGAGCTTCGAGAGGGATTCGGAGCGGTACACGACGCCCCAGCGGGTGCGCTTCCCGTCGTAGGTGGTGTAGCCGCCGATGTCACGGGCGTTGACCGTGCCGGGGACGGTGAGGACACGGCTGGGGGTGCCGGTGCTGGAGGCGGACGGCGCGGGGGCCGGGGTCGCCGCATGAGCGGCCGCCGGAGCCAAGGGGGCGGCGAGGGCCAGGACGACGGCGGACGCGCCGAGGGCGCGGGATATCGATCGCACGCAGGGTTCCTTCCGTGAGCGGGGGGCGGGAACGTAACGCGTGGATCTTGGAAGCAGAAGGTGTTGGGGGGATGATCGCGCAAGAAATTGTCAGCGACTGACACATGGCAATCCATGTCACCCTTCCGCCCGGCCGCGTGGCACCGGGCGACCCGGCTGCTGGGCGAACCGGGTGATTCCGTACGATCGGGGCAGCGCTTCCTCCGGCCCCACCGGGCCGGAGGGCGAGACCGGGCCCTGTCGGCCATCCCGTCGATCACGGCGGTCCGGATCGACCCTCCTGCCCGCTCTGGCCGCCATCCGGCCGGCCCTGCCCGAGAACGACACTCCGTGCCCCCAGAATCCACCGCCACCCCGACCGCAGAACCGGCCGCAGAACCGAGCGCAGACCCGGCCCCAGCCCTGACCTCGGACCTGACCTCGGACCTGACCTCGGAACCGGTCCGGGAGCCGGCCGGGGCGCCGCCCCGCGCGCGGGCCGCCCCACCCTCCCGGCCGCGCCCGTGGCAGCCCGGCTGCTGCGCCCCCTCGCCGGGCGGGCGCCCGCTCCGCCGAGCCCCGCGGCGGCCCTGCACAACGTGAGTGCCGTCACCGCGGTCCTCCTGGCCCTCGTCGGCATCGGCACGCTGATCCACGAGCCCGTGCTGATACCCCCGCTCGCCGCCAGTGCCGCGCTCGTGCACAGCGTGCCCGGCCTGCCGCTCGCACAGCCCCGCAGCGTCGTCGCCGGACACCTGCTGTGCGCCGGCCTGGGGTACGCGGCCCTGAACCTGCTCGGCAGCTCGCCCTGGACGGCCGCCCTCGCCGCCGGCGTGTCGTTGGCCGTCATGGCCCTGGCCCGCACCCCGCACTCCCCGGCCGCCGCCACCACCGTGGTCGTCGTGCTGCAATCCCCCGACCCCGCACGGTTCCTCCCGCTGCTGGGCGGGTCGACCCTGCTGCTGGTGCTGGCCGGCTGGGCCGCGTCCCGGGCGCGCCGTACGGCCCCCAGGTACCCGGTCTACTGGTGGTGACACGGATCGGGCCGCGTGGAACCGGCCCGATCCGGAGCAAATGGCTCTAGCCTCGGCACATGACCGAGAACGAGATCAAGCTCAAGGCCATCGCAGCGCTGACCGCCCTGCGCGCCGGAGTCGACGAGCGACTCGTCTCGGACCTACTGGGCGAGGTGATCCCCACCGAGTTCACGGTGCCCGTCAACGCCGGCCCCGAGGCAGCCGGCCTGGCGGTGCTGGAACAGCTGTCGGACCCGCTGAGTGCGCTGGTCGACGGCTTCATCCTCGCCTTCCAGGCCGTCGCGGACGCCCACGACGACGGCGGGGCCGAACCTCCGGTCGCGGCGATCCTCCAGGACCTGGCACTGCAGCTGGCCCGGGACGACGTCGAGTGACGGAAACACCCTCCGCGCCGCGGAGCCGTACCGGTCGGCGGATGAGCGGACCGGGCGGGGTGGTGTCACCGGGCGGGGTGGTGTCACCGGCGCCACGGCGGGCAGACGATCACTCATGGCACGAGTGACCGACACCCTCGTCCGATGGGTCCGCCGCCACCGCGAGCCCGTGGTCGTCCAAGCGCTCCGCTCCACCACGGCGGCGGTCCTCTCCTACGTCGTCGCGCTCCGCCTGAGCAGCGAGCCGGTGCCGCTGACCGCCCCGCTGACGGCGCTGCTCGTCGTCCAGGTCACCCTCTACTCGACGCTGACCACCGGCATCCGGCGGATGAACTCGGTGGTCGCGGGGGTGCTGATCGCGATCGGGTTCAGCGCGCTCGTCGGGCTGAGCTGGTGGAGCCTGGGCCTGCTGATCCTCGCCTCGCTCGTGGTGGGGCACCTGGTCCGGGTCGACGAGTTCGTCCCCGAGGTGGCCATCAGCGCCATGCTGGTGCTCGGCGTCACCCAGGTGGCCGACACCGCCTGGGACCGGATCCTGGAGACCCTCATCGGCGCCGCCGTGGGTCTGCTCGTCAACCTGGTCGTGGCTCCCCCGGTGTGGGTCGGTCCGGCGGGCACCGCCATCACCGACCTCGCGGACCGGATGAGCCGGCTGCTGACCCACCTCGGCGAGGCGCCCCTGGGACACACCGACGTGGCACGGGCCGCCGCCCGCCTGCACGAGGCTCGCCGTCTCGACAACGACATCGCGCACGTCGACGCGGCCCTCCGGCAGGCCGAGGACAGCCTCCGGCTGAATCCGCGGGTCAAGGAGGGGGTGATGTTCCGCCTGGTGCTGCGCACCGGTCTGGACACCCTGGAAATCTGCGCCGTGGTGCTCCGGGTCGCCTGTCGCACCGCGACCGACCTGGCCAAGGCCTGGGCCGACGGGCCGGCGCCGGCCGCCCCTGATGACGGTGTCACGGCCGCCCTGCGGGAGGTCCTGGAGCACACGGCCCTGGCGGTGATGAGCTTCGCCCAGCTGATCACGGCACAGGTGAGCGCCAACGCCGAGGAGGCGGAAGCCCGCCTGACCCGCGAACTGGCCGTGGCCAGGGCCAGCCGCGACCGGTTCGCCGACCTGCTGCTCGCCCGGATCCGCCGGACCCCGGCCCAGTGGCAGCTGTACGGCGCCCTGCTGGCCGAGATCGACCGGGTCCTGGACGAGCTGGGCGTGGACAAGCGGACCCAGCGCCTGATGGAGGAACTCGACCGCCACGCCCGTACCCGCCGGCCGCGCTCCCTGCGCGGCATGCTCCGCCCCCGGCCGGCCTCACGCGAGTGACCCCGTCCCACACGCCCCACACGCCCCGCAGGTGGAACGGGGCACGGGCGACACCCGTCGGCTCCTACCGGAGCAGGTCCCACAGCTGCTGTACGCAGAGCACCACGAACAGCAGGCCGGCGGCACCGAGCAGCACGTTGCTCAGCAGCCCGTTGCGCCACTCGGGCGGCGTCCGCGCGGAGTTGAGCAGCCACAGCAGGGTGAGTGCCAGGAAGGGCATGAAGAGCGCGCCGATCACCCCGTAGCCGACGACGAGTCCGAACGGCTGGTCGAGGAAGAGCAGGCTGATCGGCGGGAAGGTGAGCCAGAGCAGGTAGGCCCGGAAGGGCCGGGACTTCTCCGGGCTCGGCGCCCCGGCGGTGAGGGACGGCCGGAACGCGCCGACGAAGTCGGCGAACATCAGGCTCACCCCGTGCCAGACGCCGATCAGCGAGGTGTACGAGGTGGCGAAGAAGCCGATCAGGAAGAGCTTGGCCGTCACCTGTCCGTAGCGCTCCTCCAGGACCGTGCTCAGGTCGAGCAGCCCCTTGTCGCCCTTGGCCAGGGCCACGCCCGAGGAGTGCAGCAGCTCGGCGCCCACGAAGAGCATGGCGACCACGAAGATGCCCGTGGTCGCGTAGGCGACGCGGTTGTCGAGCCGCATCACCTTCATCCATCCCGTGTCCGTCCACCCCTTGGCGTTCACCCAGTAGCCGTAGGCGGCGAGGGTGATCGTGCCTCCGACGCCGCCGATCAGGCCGAGGGTGTAGAGCAGCGAGCCGTCCGGCAGGACGGGCGCCAGCCCGGCGAGGGCGGAGCCGAGCCGGGGCGTGACGCGGACCGCGAGGTAGACGGTGACCACGAACATCACCCCGACCAGGACCGTCATGACCTTCTCGAAGACGGCGTACCGGTTGAACCAGACGAAGACCAGCCCTGACAGGCCGCAGAGCATCGCCCATACCTTCAGGTCCATGCTGTCGGGGAAGAGCGCGGCGAGCGGCAGCGCGCTGGAGGACATGGCGGCGGCCCCGTACACGAAGCCCCAGACGACGACGTAGCCGGCGAAGTAGACGGTGGTCCAGGGGCCGAGGCTGCGCCAGCCGTGGAAGAGGGTGCGGCGGGTGGCGAGGTGCCAGCGGCCGGCGGCCTCGGCGAGCGAGATCTTGACGAGGCAGCCGATCACCGCGGCCCAGAGCAGGGTGTAGCCGAACCTGCCGCCCGCGATCAGGGTGGCGATGAGGTCACCGGCGCCGACGCCGGTCGCCGCGACGACCATGCCCGGTCCGATGGACCGCCAACTCGCCCTGCGGGGCACGGGCGCGGGGTTCTCCCGCTCGTTCCCCGCGGTTCCGGTCTGGGTGCTGTCCGCCAACGTCGGCCGCCTTCCCGTTCGCCCCCGATCTGACGTGATCACCAAAACGGCTTTGGTGACGGGCGCGCAAGAGGGAAAGAATGGACGAATGATGCAGGACAGCCACAGCCGCCCCGTTCTGACGTTCCGCAGGCCCGCGGAATCCGACCACGCCCGTGTGCTGTCCGTACTGGACGCCTGGTGGGGCGGGTTCAAGGGGGCGGAGGGCTCGCGCGAGCGAGCGCTGTTGCTGCCGCGGCTCTACTTCCAGCACTTCACCGCCACCAGCTCGCTGGCCGAATACGCCGATGGCCGGCTCGCGGGCTTCCTGGTCGGCTTCGTCTCCCAGACCGATCCGGGCACGGCGTACGTGCATTTCGCCGGAGTGGATCCCGCCCTGCAGGGGCAGGGGGTGGGGCGCCGGCTGTACGAGGCGTTCTTCGAGCGCGTACGCCTGCTCGGCGTGCGGCACGTCGGCTGTATCACCAGCCCCGGCAACGCGGGCTCGCGCGCCTTCCACACCCGGCTCGGGTTCACGGCCTCGGACCTGCTGCCCGACTACGACGGGCCGGGGCTCGACCGGATCGCGTTCCGCCTCGACCTGGTCCCGGAGGCGGACGGCTGAGCCGGCCCGCGGGTGGGGGGTGCCCGCGGACCGGCCGTACCGGTCGGGTCAGCGGAAGAGCATGCTCGCGCCGCCCGCGGGGGTGGTGACGGAGCCGGGGCAGAGGAAGCTGCCCGAGGTCTTGGTCGCGGTGAAGGCCTGGTTGACGTACTTGCGGGTGTCCCCCTCGCGGTTCCAGGCGATGTTCACGGCCTTGTAGCGGCAGGAGATGAAGCTCTGCTTGCCGGTGATGTCGATGGCGTCGGTGCGGGCCGTGCCGGCCGCGTCGTCGAAGGTGAAGGCCGGGTTGTTGTTCAGGGTGGCGGTGATGCCGCCGGTGCAGGCCAGGTTGCCGCCGGGCGCGTTGATGCTGGTGCGGTCGACGGTCAGGGCGGCGGGCGGGTTGGCGCTGGTGCGGGCGTTGGTCCAGGTGCAGGTCTGGCCCGCGACCACGATGCTGCCGTCGAGCTTCTGCTCGGCGGCGGGGGCGGCGCCGGCCGTAGTGGCGGTCCCGGCGGTGAACAGCGCGGCCGCCAGCACGGTGATGCCGGACATGCGGTGGATGGGGTTCATGGTGCTCCTCCTTGCCACGTCCTTGTGGGGTGACGCGGAGCTCCTGCGGGCTCCGCGGGAGTGCGCCCGGCCCGCACCGCGACGGGTTCGCGCCGCGCCAGCCGGGGGGAGAGAGCTTGCGCGCCCGGGTCGGTGACCGCCGTCTGACGGAGCGGCGGGGATGTGGACCCGGACGTGAGGGAGGGTCGCACAGGCCGGTTGAGTTGTCAGGTGCAGGACAAGCGATTGGCCGGTTCTCCGCGTTCGGCCAGTTCTCCGCGTTCGGCCGGTTCTTCGTGTTCGGCATGTTCTTCACGTTCGGCCGGCTCTCCGCGTTCGGCCGGCTCGTGGCCGGTTCCCCGCACCCCGGCCGGGCCGCCCCGGGAGCGCCGGGGAAATCCGACGGTCCATCAGGTCGGTTGTCCCGGACCCTTGACTCCGTACGCGCCAGTAGGGATTCTCGGACACAACTTTTGCGCGGAGCATGTCAAGAATGCGCCGTCCGCCACCACCGAAGACGTGGGTGATGTCCATGACCCGTACCAGGCACAAGCGGCGGCGCCGCGGGCCGCTCGCCGTGCTGTCCCTGCTCCTCGCCTCCCTGGTCGCACTGCTCGGGCCGGTGCCCGGCTCGGTCGCCGACACCGGCGGCGACTGGTGGAACCCGACGGCCCGCCCCTCCCCCGACTCCGGCGTGAACGTCACCGGCGAGCCGTTCAGGGGCACCAACGACAAGGGCGAGGTGCGCGGCTTCGTCGACGCGCACAACCACCTGATGTCCAACGAGGCCTTCGGCGGCCGGCTCATCTGCGGCAAGACGTTCTCCGAGCTCGGCGTCGCCGACGCGCTCAAGGACTGCCCCGAGCACCCCACGCTCGCCGTCTTCGACTACATCACCAAGGGCGGCGACGGCAAGCACGACCCGACCGGCTGGCCCACCTTCAAGGACTGGCCCGCCCACGACTCGCTGACCCACCAGCAGAACTACTACGCCTGGGTGGAGCGCGCCTGGCGCGGCGGCCAGCGCGTCCTCGTCAACGACCTGGTCACCAACGGCGTGATCTGCTCGGTGTACTTCTTCAAGGACCGCAGCTGCGACGAGATGACCTCGATCCGCCTCCAGGCCCAGAAGACGTACGAGATGCAGGACTACATCGACAAGATGTACGGGGGCCCGGGCAAGGGCTGGTTCCGCATCGTCACCGACAGCGCGCAGGCCCGGCAGGTGGTCGAGGAGGGCAAACTGGCCGTCGTCCTCGGTGTGGAGACCTCCGAGCCCTTCGGCTGCAAGATGATCCTCGACGTGGCGCAGTGCAGCCGGGCCGACATCGACAAGGGCCTGGACGAGCTGCACCGGCTGGGCGTGCGCAGCATGTTCCTGTGCCACAAGTTCGACAACGCGCTGTGCGGGGTCCGGTTCGACTCGGGGGCCCTGGGCACCGCCATCAACGTGGGCCAGTTCCTGTCCACCGGCACGTTCTGGCGGACCGAGAGGTGCCCCGGCCCGCAACAGGACAACCCCATCGGGCTCGCCGCCGCGCCGAGTGCGGAGAAAGAGCTCCCGGCCGGCGTGGCCGTGCCGTCGTACGCCTCCGACGCCCGCTGCAACACCCGAGGGCTCACCGATCTCGGGGAGTACGCGGTACGGGGGATGATGCAGCGCAAGATGATGCTAGAGATCGACCACATGAGCGTGAAGGCCACGGCCCGCGCGCTCGACATCCTGGAGTCCCAGGAATACCCGGGTGTGATCTCCTCGCACAGTTGGATGGACATGGCCTGGTCCGAGCGGGTCTACAAGCTCGGCGGGTTCATCGCCCAGTACATGAACGGCGCCGAAGGGTTCAGCGCGGAAGCCAAGCGCACCGACGCGCTGCGCGAGAAGTACGACGTGGGCTACGGCTACGGCACCGACATGAACGGCGTCGGCGGCTGGCCCGGCCCGCGCGGCGCGAACACCCCCAACCCGGTCCGCTACCCGTTCACCAGCACCGACGGCGGCTCGGTGATCGACAAGCTGACCGCCGGACAGCGGACCTGGGACCTCAATACCGACGGCGCCGCCCACAACGGCATGGTCCCGGACTGGATCGAGGACATCCGGATCGTCGGCGGCCAGGGCGTGGTGGACGACATGTTCCGAGGCGCCGAGTCCTATCTGAACACCTGGGGCGGCTCCGAGGCGCACCGGGCCGGGGTGAACCTGGCCGCGGGCCGGCCCACGGCGGCCTCGACCACCCAGTGGTGGAACCCGTTCACCTCCTACGCCTCCGGCCGGACGGTCGACGGCGACCGGAGCACCCGGTGGGCCAGCGAGTGGAGCGACGACCAGTGGCTCCGGATCGACCTCGGTTCGGCGCAGCGGGTCGGCAAGGTCACCCTCGACTGGGAGCGGGCGTACGGCAGGTCGTACCGCATCGAGCTGTCCGACGACGGATCCACGTGGCGGACCGCCTGGTCCACCACGGCCGGTGACGGCGGCCTGGACACCGTCACCTTCGCCGGCACCACGGCGCGGTACGTCCGCGTCCACGGCCTCGTCCGGGGCACCGGGTGGGGCTATTCACTGCACGAGGTCGGGGTGTACAGCGCCTGACCGCACGGCCGTGCGTCCGCCCCGGCGGTCGGTCCGAGGGGACCGCCGGGGCGGACGCGGCGTCTTCGCGCACGAAGGGAACGACCCACGCGATGACCATCCGCAAGCCGCTCGCCGAACGGCGCCGCGAGCTCACCGAGGCGGCGATCCGGGCCATGACCCGGGACGGCGTGCCCAGGACGACCACACGGTCCATCGCCGCCGAGGCCGGCGTGTCGCTCAGCGTCTTCCACTACTGCTTCGACTCCAAGCAGGCCCTGATCGAGGCCGTGATGGAGACGATCCACGCGCACTACGTGGGGCGGGTGAAGGAGGCCCTGCGGCCTCGCGGCACCTTGCGGGAGACGGTCCGGGCCGGCTTCGGCGCGTACTGGGAGCACGTGTGCGCGCACCCGGGCGAGCACATGCTCACCTACGAGCTGACCCAGTACGCCCTGCGCACGCCCGGGTTCGAACCGCTGGCCCGCCGCCAGTACGAGCGGTACGCCGAGATCTACCGGGAGCTCATCGACCAGCTCGGCTCGACGACGGTGCTCGAACTGCGGGTGCCGGCGCCGGTGCTGGCCCGCTACCTGGCCGCCGTGACGGACGGCCTGACGCTGAACTTCCTGGTGCTGGGCCACGAACCGGAGGCCGCGGCGGCCCTCCTCGACATGGTCACCGACCAGGTGGCCGCGCTCGCGGGGGGCGGGGCGGCCGCCGTGCCGCCGGTGGTCGCGCGGTGAGTGGCCCCGCACGGCGCGTCACGCGGCGGCCGGGGGCAGCCGGAACCCGGCGAACAGACCGTCCAGCGCGCGGTGGGCGACCCGCCCGGGTGTGGCGCGGAGGGCGGCGTCGCGCAGCGCCACGGCCACCGGGTGGGTGAGGCCGGCGACGCTGCCGGCCCGGCGGGCCCGGACCAGGATGGCGTTGGTCCGGGCGTGGCGGGCCGCGGTGTAGCGGGCGAGCGCGGCCGGTACGGCCTCCGGGTCCGGCGCCCCGGCCAGCAGGTGGGCGAGCACGGCGGCGTCCTCGACTGCCTGGCAGCCGCCCTGGCCCAGGTTGGGGGTCATCGCGTGGGCGGCGTCGCCGAGCCAGCCGATCCGGCCGTGGTGGTAGCGGGGCAGCGGCGCGGCCAGTTCGTACAGGTCGTGCTGGAGTACGGCGGCCGGGTCGATCCGGTCCAGCAGAGCGGGCACCGGGTCGTGCCAGCCGGCGAAGCGTCGCGCCAGTTCGGCCCGTACGTCGGCGGGGCGGGTGCCCTCGGGGAGCCTGGCCGTGGCGTACACGTACACGCGGCCGTCGGCGAGCGGGACCACGCCGAAGCGCATGCCGCGGCCCCAGGTCTCGCCGGCGGCCGAGGGGTCCAGTCCCTCCCCGGAGACCACGGTGCGCCAGGCCGTCTCGCCGCTGTGGCGCAGACCGGGGTGGGCGGGGAAGAACAGGCGGCGCAGCGGGCTGTGGATGCCGTCGGCGGCGACCACCACATCGGCCGTCAGGTCCCCGTCGGTGGTCCGCACGATGGGCCTGCGCCCGGCCGGTCCGGTGTGCGGGGCGGGGTCGGCGTGGTCCACGCCGGTGACCTCGGCTCCGTAGCAGAGGGTTTCCGCCGGGAGGGCGGCGGCCAGGGCGGCGGCGAGGGCCGCGCGGTGCACGGCCAGCGGCGGGCGGCCGTAGCGGGCGGCCAGGGCGGCGGTGTCGGCCCGCATCAGCCAGCGGCCGTCGGGGCTGCGGGTCCCCATCCCGGCGGGGACGGCGTCACCGGCCCAGCCGTCGGTGTCGAAACCGATGGCCTCGAAGGCCCGGAGTGCGTTGGGGGCGAGCACGATGCCCGCCCCGGCGGCGGACGGTCCGGCGGCGCGTTCGCAGACGGTGACCCGCCAGCCGGCCCGGTGCAGGGCGACCGCAGCGGTCAGTCCGCCGATGCCCGCGCCCGCGATGACCGCGTGGCCCTTCGCGTCCTTGCCCATGGCGTGCTCCTCTCCTCAACCCCCGGCTCTACACATGTAGAGCCGCATGAGCATCACTCTACAGCTGTAGAGTGATGCTATGTCCACCCCAGACCGCCGGACCCTGATCGCCGACACCGCCATCGCCACCGTGGCCGCCGCCGGGCTGCGCGGGCTGACGCACCGCGCCGTCGACTCCGCCGCCGGACTGCCCGCGGGCAGCACCTCGTACTACTTCCGTACGCGTACGGCGCTCATCGGCGCCTGCTACCAGCGGCTGGCCGAGCTCGATCTGGCGGACTTCAACACTGGCACTGGCACCGGCACCGGCACTGGCACCGACGGCGGCCCGCCGGTGCCGACCGGCCGGGACGAGGCCGCAGCGGCCCTCGCGGCGCTGCTCTACCGGTGGCTCACCGTCGGCCGGGAGCGTCAGCTGGCCCGCTGGGAGCTCACCCTGGAGGCCGCCCGCAACCCCGAACTGGCACCGGAACTGCACCGCGCCGGGCTGGCCTCACGGGACCGCGCGTCCGCGATCCTGGCCGCGCTCGGCGCGAAGGACGCCAGGGTCTCGGCGGACCTCCTGGTCTCCTGGACGGAGGGGATGCTGTTCGAACGGCTGGCGGGGGCCACGGCCCGCAGCCGGCCCGCCCCCGACCCGGCCGAACTGGCCGCCGTCACCCGCCGGATGCTCGACGCCGCCCTGGACGCCGCCCCGGAGGGATGAGGGGCAGGGCCCCACGGGCGGCCGGCCCCGGGGCGGCCGGGAGGGCCGCCGGGACGCGTTCGAGGACGCCGCCCGCGAACACGTCGTACAGCGGTAGCGTCTCGAGGTGGACGTACCCGATGTGGCAGTCGCACACCGTCTGCGGGCAGGGGCGCGGGGCGAGCGCCGCCCGGTAGGAGCCGTCGTACAGGTTGCCCAGTTCGGCGCGGACGAAGTGGCAGCGGCGGACCGTGCCCTCCCCGTCCACCGAGATCACCGACTCCCCGGTACGGCAGGGCAGTCCGGCCGAGCGGTGCGGGTGGCGGCTGTACGGGAAGAGCGGGTCCACGGTGGTCCAGGTGTCCGCCTCGGCGTCGGTATAGGTGTGCCCCTCGGCCGCGTTGACCCACAGGTAGACGTGGCCTGGCAGGTCGGCGCGCAGCCGGCGGGCGTGCTCCAGGTTGTCGGGCAGGCCGACGATGCCGACGCTGTGCCGGATGCCCAGGCCGTCGAGTTCGCGCAGCTTCGCCAGGAAGCGCGCGTACGGCGTCTGGCCGGGGTGGTAGGTGCACCACAGGGCCAGGGTGGCGGGGTCGGCGTCGGCCAGCGCGCCGGTCCGGCAGCTGAGGTTGGTCTGGATGGCGACGCGCCGGACGTGCGGCAGGTGCGACAGCTCGGTCAGCGCCCGCCGGTACCAGGACCGGACCAGTCCCTCGCCCCAGGGGGTGAAGAGGACGGAGAGCCGGTCCTCCGTACGGGAGGCCGCCCAGGCAGTGAAGCGTTCCAGGGCCGCCCGGTCGGCACGGAGCTGCCCGGGGGTGTCGCGCCGCTTGGCGAACGGGCAGTACGGGCAGTCGTAGTCGCAGGAGGCGAGCGGGCCGCGGTACAGGATGGTCAGCTCCACGGCCGGCTACTTGGGTTCGTAGGCGGCCATGGCCGCGCGTACGGCGGGCGAGAACAGCTCGGGGCCGAGCGCGTCGGAGTGGGCGAGGCCCTCGGGGGTGAGGCGCAGGAGCCCGGACTCCCCGGAGCCGTCGTCGGGGCCTTCGAGCCAGCCGTGGGCGGCGAAGGCCGCGAGTTCGGCGGGGAAGTCCTCGTGCGGGTCGGAGCCGAAGCGGTCGCGGTAGTCGGCCGTTCGCATGCCGTGGGCCTGGAGGAGGGACTGGAGGAGGTGGCGGCGGCGGGCCTCGTCGCCGTCGACGTACCGGCCGTGCGCGGCCCTGCCGAAGGAGGCGCCGGTGCCGGCCGTGTAGTCGTCGATGATCGCCCGTATCTCGCCCATGTCGACGGCGTAGTCGAAGGAGTAGTGGAGGGCGGAGGTGTAGGAGCGGGCACCGCAGCCGAGACCGATCATGCCGTCGGTCTGGCAGGCGTGGTCGTCGGGGCTCCGGGGCACGGTGCCGGCGCGTCGGAACATGCGCATCGACACCTGTTCGTAGCCGTGCGCGAGGAGGTGGTCGCGGCCCCGCCGGTAGAGGTCCAGGCGCTGTTCGTCCCAGTCCCGGTCGGTGTGGGCGGTGCGCCGGGCGAGGCCGGTGAGGGGGCGGACGTACAGCGGGTAGAGGTAGAGCTCCTCGGGCTGCCAGGCGAGGGCGGCGTCCAGGGAGGCGCGCCAGGTGGCGGGGGTCTGGCCGTCGATGCCGTAGATGAGGTCGATGTTGAGGACGGGGATGCGGGCGTCACGGATCCGCCCGAGCGCGGCCTCGACCTCGGCGCGCCGCTGGGGGCGCACGGCCGCGCGGGCCTCTTCGTCGACGAAGCTCTGCACCCCGATGCTGAGGCGGGTCGTGCCGCGATCGGCGAGGACGGCGAGCCGGTCGGCGGTCGCGGTGGCCGGCGAGGCCTCGACGGAGAGCGGGACGGCGCGCAGGTCGGCCCCCATGCGGTGCTCGGCGATATCGCACAGCCGGGTCAGCTCGTCGGCCGTGAGGAACGTCGGGGTACCGCCGCCGAAGGCGGCGTTGGCGAAGCGGACCGGGCCGTCGTCGCCGAGGGCCTCACGGACGGCGGCGGCCTGGCGGTCGAGCGCGTCGAGGTAGCGGCCGGTGAGCCCCTCGGGCGCGCCGATCCGGGTGAAGAGGTTGCAGAAGCCGCAGCGGACCTCGCAGAAGGGGATGTGGAGGTAGAGGGAGAGGGCGTCCTTGCGTTCCCCGCGCCACAGGTCGCGGAGGGCGGGCCGGTCGGGGAGCGGACGGTACGCGGTCTTGTGCGGGTAGGCGTAGACGTAGCTCCGGTACGGGCGGACGTGCGGCGCGTCCGGGGCGGCTGCCGTGTCCACTGCGGTGGCGGTCATGCGGACGGCTCCAGGAAGAAGTGGGCGTACGGCACGGTCCACACGGCCTCGTGGGCCAGGCGGTGGCCGGTGTAGCCGTCGTCGCCGTAGGTGGTGCCGTGGTCGGAGCAGACGATGGCGAAGCAGCGGCGGCGGGAGCTCATCGCGGTGAACAGCCGGCCGATGTGCCGGTCGATGTACTCCAGGGCCGCGGCGTGGCTGGCGCGGGTGTCCCCGGCCTCGCGGGTGGCGCCGGCGAGGTGGAACCAGTTGGGCTGGTGCAGGGCCGAGGCGTTGAGGAAGAGGAACAGCCGCTGGTCCGCGGGCAGACCGGCGACGA
The DNA here is from genome assembly GCF_056436025.1 of Streptomyces sp. NPDC043853. Lineage (NCBI taxonomy): Bacteria > Bacillati > Actinomycetota > Actinomycetes > Kitasatosporales > Streptomycetaceae > Streptomyces > Streptomyces sp. NPDC043853. The sequence goes on along the minus strand of NZ_JBWKDJ010000005.1, from coordinate 540,909 downwards.
CCTGCTCGGCCCGCTCGACCTGCGCCTCGAAGGAGGTGGGCGAGGCCACCCCGAATCCGGGCTCCCAGTGGCTCTCCTGGAACATGCCGGGCAGTACGTCGCCCAGCGCGCCCTGCTTGTTGAAGAAGCCGACGCCGCCGACGCACACGGTGCGGTAGCCGGCGGCGGCGAGGCCGGAGACCAGGTCGGGCGTGTCGAAGACGTGGGTGCGCCGGGCGGTGGTCTCGCTGCCGGCGAAGCGGGCCGCGAACAGCCGGGGATGCGGTCCCGGTGTGGCGGGGGTGGGCAGGAAGCCGGCGAACATCGCCTGGTGGGAGGCGTAGGTGAAGCTGCCCGGGGCGTGCCTCTTCTCCCAGGCGCCGCCGGGCAGGTGGCGGGCCAGGTTCGGGATGCGTCCGGCGGCGGCGAGTTCGGCGGCGACGTCGAAGCGGAGGGTGTCGAGGGTGAGCAGCAGGAGGTCGTCGCGGCCGACGACCTCGTTCATGTCGGGCCCGTCGACGGGCCCGTCGGCGCCGGGTCGGTCGGCGCCGGGTCGGTCGGCGCCTGGTCCGTTCGCGGCGGGCTCGTGGGTGGCGGGCTCGTCCGGGGACGGCTGGTCATCTGGGTGCTGGTGCACGGTGTTTCCTCGCGTGGAGCTGCTGAGCGTATTCGGGTGCGGCTGCGACCTGGGCCGCGTAGGTGTCGAGGCCCTCGGCACCACTCCCCGGGAGCCCCGTCAGGCCGGGCAGCAGGTCGCCGAAGGCGTTCACCTCGGCCACGGCGAACCGCCGCCAGCCGACGGCGGGCAGCAGGTCGACCCCGACGCACAGGGTGCCCGGGAAGCAGGCCGCGGCCCGTTCGCAGGTCTCCAGGGCGTCGGCCCAGTGCGGGCCCGCCGCCTCGACCGCCGCGGCCAGGTCGCCGCGCCGTCCGCCGAGGTGGAGGTTGGTCATGGGCGAGCGGCTGGTGCGGAGGACCGCGTGGGTGGCCTTCCCCGCGACGACGACCACGCGGAGGTCCGTCGCCGAGCCGTCGAGGGAGGCCTTGGGCCACCACCGTTCGAGGTGGAGTCCGTCCGGGGCGAGGGCGTCGACCAGGGCGGCGAGCTCCGGCTCGCCGGTGATCCGGCGCAGCCGCAGCGAGTTGTGGAGGCTGCCGTCCCCGGCGGTCTCCACGGAGGTGGTCGCCCTGATCCGGCCCCGGCCGGCGGTTTCGACGGCGATGACGCCGGAGGCGGAGGATCCGTGGGCGGGTTTCACGAACACGCGCGGCATCCCGTGCACGGACATGAGGGACCGTACGTCGTCCCAGCCGCGCACCGGTACGGCGGCGCCGGACGTGGGCGACTGCGGCACCGGCACACCGGCCCGGTCGAGGGTGCGGTGGCAGTGGCGCTTGTCGAAGAGGACGGCCAGCTCGTCCGGGTCGTCGAGGCGGATTCCGCCGCGGAGCGTGCGGACGGCGGCGGTGAACCGGGCATACCAGCGGGCGCCGCCCTCCACCCGGGTCGGGGCGTCCAGGCCGCGCAGGGCCAGGTCGACCTCGGCGTTCTCGCCGGGTGAGTCGAGCCGTACGAGCTCGTCGGGGGCGAACGCGGCGCCGCCGTCGCGCAGCACGGCGGCCCAGGGCACCACGCGGGGCGCGGGCAGGCCGGCGTCGCGGACGGCCCGGGTGAACAGGCCGGCGCGGCGGTTCTCCGGGTTGCCGACGACCGCCCAGCGGGGCGGCGGGTGTTCTGCCATCGTCGTCCCGCTACTCCCCTACGGCGACGTGGCGCAAGATCTCGCCGTCGCCCCGGTCGTACGCGGAGGCACCGTCCGGGTCGACGTCCAGGTCGACCCCGGCGGCGGACAGGACGTCCCGGAGGCGCTCCCGCAGCTGCTCGCCGAGGTAGTTGTGGTGGAGGTCGAGCCGCTTGAGGTGGGTGAGCGGTTGGCCGGTGAGCAGCGCGGTCCCGCCCGCGTCGGTGAGCACGCCCAAGGACAGGTCGAGGGTCTCCAGCCGGGCGACCAGGGGCGCGGAGGCGATGGCGACGGCGATGGCGTCCTGGATGTCGCTGTTGCGCAGGCCCAGGTGGCGCAGGCGCGGCAGGCGGAGGCCGTCGAGGATGGGTGCCACGTCGGCGATCACCGCGTCCCCGCCGTACTCGTCCGTGCCGAGCCACAGGTCGAGGTGTTCCAGGGCCGGCAGGTCGCTGCCGGCGATGCCGCGGACGGCCCCGGCCGGCATGCCGCCGGTCTCGATGACCAGGGAGCGCAGGCTGTGGTGGGCGAGTTCGGGGAAGACCAGGGCGCTGCCACCGCGGACGCCGAACTCCTCCAGCTCCGGGAAGCCTTCGAGGAGCGGGCCGACGTCGTCCTGGTGTATCCGGGAGATCTCGCACTCGTTGAACTGCATGTCGCCGAGGAACAGAGCGCGGAGGGCGGGGAGCCGGTCACGTGCGTCGAGCAGGGTGGCGATGATGTGCTCGGGGCCGCACTCGACGGTGTGGCGCCAGACGCCGACGATGAGGGAGCGGACGCGGGTGGTGTCGACGGCCTCGGTGAAGCGGGCGAAGGCCTGGGGCCAGTACTCCGGGGCGTGGCAGGTGTCGGCCGAGATCCGCCAGGCGACCGCGTCCGCCTCCGGCAGCGGGGCCTTGACCTCCTCCCCCAGCTGCGGGAAGTCGAAGACGGGCAGTCCGTACGACGCCGTCAGGTGCCTCGGGTAGCTCATGGGTTCCGCCGTTCCTCGCCTGTCTCGTCCGATGTGCCTGCAGTTGTAACAAGCGGCACTGACAGTGCCCGTGGCAGTGGCGGCGTGGGGCCGTGGCCGACCCCTCGCGCCGCCCCTGGGCAACACGTCATGGCCCGAGGGCCGGCTGCCCGCTACTCCCCGACGGCGACGTAGCGCCAGACGCGGCCGTCCCATTCGTCCTCGTCGGCGTGGCCCCGGTCCAGGTCGAGGGTCACCCCGGCGCTCTCCAGCACATCGCGGAAACGCTGCTGCACCGGCCCGCTGAGGTAGTTGTGGTGCAGGTCGAGGGACTTGAGGTGGGTGAGCGGCTGGCCGCCGAGCAGAGCGGTCCCGCCCTCGTCGGTGAGCACGCCCATGGACAGGTCCAGGGTCTCCAGGCGGGCCACGACGGGCGCGGAGGCCACCGCGGCGGCGATCTCGTCCTGTATGTCGGAGTTGCGCAGGCCCAGGTGACGCAGCTTCGGCAGGCGGTCCCCTTCGAGGATGGGCTCGACGTCGGTGAGCTCGCAGTCTCCGCCGTAGTTCGCCGTGCCGAGCCAGAGGTCGAGGTGTTCCAGCGCGGGCAGGGCACTGGCGGCCACGTTCCGGACGGCCGAGGCGGGCATCCCGCCGGTCTGGACGGTGAGGGAGCGCAGCCGCCGGTGCCTGAACGGAGGGATGACCAGGCCCGTACCGCCCCGAACGCCGATCTCCTCCAGCTCCGGGAAACCGTCGAGGAGCGGGCCGATGTCCCCTTGGTTGATCCACGAGATCTCGCATTGCTCGGACTCCATGTCGCCGAGGAACAGGGCGCGCAGGGCGGGGATCCGGGGGCGCGCGGCGAGGAGTGCGGCGATGATCTCCTCGGGGCCGCTGTCGTACGCCTCCTCCCACGCGCCGACGACGATCGCACGGACCCGGGTGGTGTCGACGGCGGCGACGAACCGGGCGAACGCCTCGGGCCAGGTCTCCTCCGCGTCGTAGGTGTCGGAGGAGATCCGCCACGCCACGGCGTCCGCCTCGGGCAGCGGGGTCTTCCCCCCGCCGTCCGGCCCGTGGAAGTCGAAGACGGGGAGCCCGTGGAACTCCTTCAGGTGGTTCCTCGCGTACGTCATTTCTCCGCCCTTCCTCGTCTCTGGTGTCCGTTGCGCGGCGCCGCCGTGCCGCGTCCGATGCGCTGCAAGTTGTAGCAAGCGCCACTGACGGCCCCTCGGGCAGGGGCTGCCCCATGCATGCGCGACACCTCAACGGGCGGGTCCACGGGTCTCGGGGCCGTTGTCAGACCCTGCCCCTACCTTCGGGATCAACGCGGGGCGCCGGGCCGACGCGTGGGAAGGGGGACACCTGTGTTCCGGCAAGGGGACGTGCTCATCGTGCCGATCGACGCGTCGGCGCTGCCGTTGCACGTAGGCGACGGGCAGGAGGAACCGCGGGACGCCCGCGGGCGGATGGTGCTGGCGCTGGGCGAGGTCACCGGGCACGCGCACGCGGTGCCGGGGCCGGGCAGGCTGGTGCGCGCCCCGGGCCGGCCCGGCGGGCTGCTGCTGCACCTCCCGGACGGGGGGCGGGTGGTGCACGAGGAGCACGCCGCGATACCGCTGCCGAAGGGCTGGTACCGGGTGGTCCGGCAGCGGGAGTACGTGCCGGGCTCGGTGCGGCTCGTGGCGGACTGACGGACCCGCGGCGAGGAGCCAGTGAACGGAACATCGAGGGGGAGGAACGCAATGAACAGCCCGAACGAGACCCTGGACGAGAACGGCATCGACGCGTGGCGGCGGGCTGCCGCGGCCACCGGACCGGCGAACCGGCCGGAGGCGGAGGCCGGTGTGCGCCTCGCCTACCACGCGGCGGGGCTGCCGGAACCGGAGCTGATCGTCTGGGCGGACTCGCCCCGTGCGGCGGTGGGTCTGCTGCTCGACACCGAGGGGCCGTGGGGCACGTCGGCGCGCGGCCACAGCGTGCGGGAGGCCGTGCGCAGCGCACCCTGGGCGGCCGAGCGGGACCGGCTGCAGGGGCGGCTCGGCCCGCGGGGCTGGGGGCGGAGATGGCACACCACGGGCGGCCGGCTGTGGACGGGCACGGAGCGGCTGACGGCCAGGATCCGGGCCGGGCTCGCGGAGTTGGCGGAGGACCGGGCCGAGGAGGCGGAGATACGCCTCCTGCTGCTCGACGCGGTGCTCGGGCAGCACGACGCGGCCTGGCTGTGCGCGTTCGACACCGGGCCCGGCACGCCGCTGCACGGGGTCGCCGAGGTGGCCCGCTCGGCCGGCTGGTGGTGGCCCTTCGAGCGGTTGGCCGTGGTGTGCGAGCGCCCGGTGGAGCTGCACCGGGACGAGGCGGGCCGGCTGGACCGCGGTGACGGCCCGGCCCTCGCCTTCCCGGACGGCTTCGCGCTGCACGCGTGGCGGGGCATGCCGGTGCCGGCCGAGTTCGTGGACGGGCTGGGCTCGCTGACGCCGCGGCGGATCCGGGAGGAGGAGAATGCGGAGCTGCGCCGGGTGATGCTGGAGTACTACGGCTACGAGCGCTACCTGCGCGAATCGGAGGCCGAGCCGGTCCACCGGGACGGGACGGGCGTGCTGTGGCGGATACCGCTGCCGGACGACGAGGACGTGGTGATGGTGGAGGTCGTCAACTCCACGCCCGAGCCGGACGGCACGAGCCGCACGTACTGGCTGCGGGTGCCGCCGAGCACGGGAACGGCCAGGCAGGGCGTGGCGTGGACGTTCGGGCTCGGCGCCGACGAGTACGCGCCGCTGCGGGAGACCTGACGGGCCGAGGGGGCGTCGGGGGCCAGGATGGGCGGTATGAGTGTCTCCGTCGTCCTGTTCACCTCCGATCTGCGGGTGCACGACCATCCGCCGCTTCGTGCCGCGTTGGAACCGGGCGGCGAGGTGGTACCGCTGTTCGTCCGGGATCCGGCCGTGGACCGGGCCGGGTTCGCGGCGCCCAACCGGCTCGCCTTCCTCGCCGACTGCCTGGCCGACCTCGATGCCGGGCTGCGGGCCCGCGGCGGGCGGCTGGTCGTGCGGTCCGGTGACACCGTGGCCGAGGTGTGCGCGGTGGCCCGGCAGGCGGGGGCCGGCGAGGTCCACGTGGCGGCGGGGTACAGCGGGTTCGCCCGCGCCCGGGAGGAGCGGCTGCGCCGGGCCCTGGCGGCCGACGGGCGCGGCCTGCGCGTGCACGACGGCGTGGTCACCGCGGTGCCGCCCGGGGAGGTCACCCCGGCCGGGTCCGACCACTACGCCGTCTTCACGCCCTACCACCGGCGGTGGGCGGACGCCCCGCTGCGCGCGCCCCTCGCGGCACCCCGGCACGTGCCCGTTCCGCCGGACACCGCCTCCGAGAAGGTGCCCGGCCGGGCGGCCGCCGGCGCCGTCTCCCCCGGGCTGGCGGAGGGCGGGGAGAGGGTGGGTCGCGAGCTGCTGACGGGCTGGCTGTCCCGGCACGCCGACGCGTACCGCGAGCGCCATGACGACCTGGCGGGTGACGCCACCTCGCGCCTCTCCCCCTATCTGCACTTCGGCGCGGTGTCGGCGACGGAGGCCGTGCAGCGGGCCCGGGCCCGGGGCGGGGCGGGCGCGGACGCCTTCGTACGGCAGCTGTGCTGGCGGGACTTCCACCACCAGGTGCTCGCCGCGCGCCCCCGGGTCGCGGTGGAGGACTACCGCCCCCGGCACGACCGGTGGCGGCACGGCCGGGCGGCCGAGGCGGACCTGACCGCCTGGCGGGAGGGCCGGACCGGGTACCCGGTGGTGGACGCCGCCATGCGGCAGCTGGCCCACGAGGGCTGGATGCACAACCGGGGGCGGCTGCTCACCGCGTCCTTCCTCACCAAGACCCTGTACATCGACTGGCGGGAGGGCGCCCGGCACTTCCTCGCGCTGCTGGTGGACGGGGACCTCGCCAACAACCAGCTCAACTGGCAGTGGGTGGCGGGGACGGGGACCGATACCCGCCCCAACCGGGTCCTCAACCCGGTGCTCCAGGGCAAGCGGTACGACCCGGACGGTGCCTACGTGCGCCGCTGGGTGCCCGAACTGGCGGAACTGCGCGGGCCCGCGGTGCACGAGCCCTGGCGGCTGCGGGGCGCGGACCGGGCGGCGTACGACTACCCGGACCCGGTCGTGGACCTCGCCGAGGGCCTCGACCGGTTCCGGCGGGCCCGCGGCGGCGAGACGGGCTGACGCCGGAGGAACGCGCCGGTCGCGGGGCCCCCGGGCCGGGTGCCCGCCGGTCAGGCCCCCGCCGCCGAGGGCCCCGCGACCGGCGTGCGGCGGAACAGCAGGGCGTAGACGGCCGACGAGACGAGGAGGCCGGCGGGGAGGGAGAGGTCGATGCCTCCGAGGGCGTCGGCGAGCGGGCCGGTGTAGAGGGTGTTGACGCACAGTGCGGCCGCGGCTGCGCCGGCCAGGAGGGCGGCGGCACCGGCCGGGTTGACGCCCGCCGTGTACCAGAAAGGGCTGCCGGGACGCTCGTCGGTGAGGGCCGGCCCGTCGTAGCGGCCGCGGCGCAGCAGGAGGTCGGTGGCGTAGACGGCCGTGGCGGGGCCGAGCAGGACGACGGTCAGCTGGAGGACGTCGCTGACGGTGTCGAGGAAGTCGGAGACGAGCAGGGCGTACAGGGTGAGGGACCCGCCGACCACCCCGTCGACGATCACGCTGAGCGAGCGGCGGACGCGGAGTCCGACGGCCTGCAGGGCGAGGCCCGCGCTGTAGGCGGTCATGGCGTTGTTCGCGATGGTGCCCAGGACCAGTGCGAGCAGGAAGACGGGACCGAACCAGGACGGCAGGATCCCTTCCAGCGCGGTCTGCGGGTCGCCCATGTCGAGGGCGGTGGCGGCGAAGGCTCCGAGGGAGCAGACGATGATGCCGGGCAGGAAACCGCCCAGGGCGGTCCAGCCGGCGGTCGCGGCCGGGGGTGTGGTGCGCGGCAGGTAGCGGGAGAAGTCGGCGCTGGTGGTGTAGGAGAGCGGGCCGGCGGCGATGAGGGTGACGCCCGCGAGGAGGGTGGCCCACAGCTCGGTGCCGGTGAGCGGTTCGGCCGGGGCGTACGCGAAGTCGGTGCGGGCGAGCACGGCGGCCGCGAGCACGGCGAACACGGCGGTGAGCACCAGGGTGATCGGCAGGTAGAGCCGCACGATCGTGGCGTGGCCGTAGACGCTGATGGCCAGGGTGAGGACGGCGATCACCACCACCACGGCGGCCTTGGTGCCGGTGCCGGGCGGGAGGCCGGCCTTCTCGATCAGGGCGGAGGCGGCGGTCGCGGCGGCCGCCAGGTTGAGGGCGAAGTAGCAGACGGAGATCACCCAGCCGGTGACGGCGTTGTTCACGCGGTTGCCGCGGATCCCGTACATCGCCCGGGTGATCACTTCGCTGGGGGTGCCGGAGGCTGGGCCCGAGACCGCGAGGAGGCCGGTGAACAGCCAGAACAGGTTGCCGATCACGATCACGGCGAGGGCCTGCCACAGGCTCAGACCCATCAGGACGAGCGCGCCGCCGATCACCAGGCTGAGGTAGTTGACGTTGGCCGCGGCCCAGACGGCGAAGAGCTCGCGGGGGCGGCCGTGCCGTTCGGCGTCGGTGATGTGGTCGATGCCGTGGGCCTCGATGCGGCCGGGGGTGTCCGGGGCCGGGCCGGCCGGTGTCGCCGGGGCCGGGTGGGGGCCCGGCCAGGGGTCCGGCTGCGGGTGGGGGTTCGTGGACGCCATGGTGCCCTCCGGAGTGCTGGTCGGTGCTGCTCTTACCCGCCTGCTTGCTTATTGGTCGCACACTCAATAACATCACCGGCATGTCGTCAAGCATGGAACGCAAACGAGTTCGCAAATCTCCCGAGGCCCGCCGGGCGGAGATCGTCGAAACCGCCACCGCGGTCGCCCTCACCGAGGGACTGGAGTGCGTCACCCTGCGCCGGATCGCCGAAGAGCTCACCGTCCGACCGGGTCTGATCAGCCATTACTTCCCCGCGGTGGAGGATCTTGTCGCCGAGGCGTTCGGCAGCGCGGCGACCGCCGAACTCGAAACCCTGCTGCCGGCCGACCGCGCCGAGGACACGGCGGAGCGCTATCTGGCCCGGTTCTTCGCGCGTGCGACGGGTCCGGCCTACGACGACATCAGCCGGCTGTGGATCAACGCGCGGCACCTCAGCCGCTACCGGCCGGTGCTCCGCGACCGGGTCGGCGAGCAGGAGGCCGCCTGGCGCGGACGGCTGGAGGAACTGATCCGCGAGGGCGTGGCACGGGGCCGGTTCCGCACCGCCGACCCGCGGGTGACCGCCATCCAGATCCTCGTGGTGCTGGACGGCCTCGGCGCCCACGCCAACACCGACACCTCCGGCCGGCCCGCCGCCGTCACCCTGATGGCCGTGACCACGGCGGAACGTGAACTCGGCCTGGCGCCCGGCTCCCTGGCCGCAGCCGTGGAAGGGTCAGCGGACGCCGGACCCGATGCCTGACCCGCCGCGCCCCCATCCTCCGCCCCACCCCACCCCCACTCCCTTCCTGTCCCGCCTCCCTGGAGGAACCCCGTGCGCAACCGGCTCGTCCTGCTCTCCGCCCGCCTGCTCGATCCCTCCACCGGTGGGTTCCTGCCGCAGACCGCCCTGGCGGCCGGCGGGGGCCGCATCCTCGCGCTGGGGGACGACCGGGAGATGCGCGCCCGCGCGGACTCCGACACCACGGTGATCGACCTCAAGGGGGCCGTGGTCACCCCGGGGCTGACCGACGGACACCTGCACCCCGTCTCCGGCGCCGAGCTGACCCACGGGCTGGACCTGTCGGGCTGCACCGATCTCGCGTCCGTACGCGAGGCACTGGCGCGGGAGGTACGGGGCCTGCGGCCCGGAGCGTGGCTGCGCGGCTGGGGACTGGACCCGAACGTGTTCGGCGACCGCCCGGTCGAGGCCGCCGCCCTCTCCCCGGTGCTGGACGGCGTACCGGCCGTGCTGCTGCTGTTCGACGCCCATTCCCTGCTGGCCAGCGAGCGGGCCCTGGAGCTCGCCGGCGTCGACGGACCGCGGAGCTTCGAGCAGGCCAGCGCCGAGGTGGTGTGCGACGACGCGGGGCGGCCCACCGGGCTGCTGCTGGAGGACGCCGCCTGTGACCTCGTGGAGCGGGTCGCCCCGCAGCCCACGCGCGCCGCGCGGCGGTTCCTGCTCGCCGAGGCCCTGCGGGCGATGGCGGCCGCCGGGCTCACCGGCGGGCACGTCATGGACGCGAACGGTGACAGCCTGGCCTTCTACGCCGAGCTCGACCTCGCCGGGCAGCTGCCACTGCGGCTGCGGGTGGCCCCCTGGTGCCAGCCCGGCGCCGACGCCGACGCCGTACGCGCGCTGATCGAGCTGCAGGGAACCGGCGGCCGGCTGTGGCGGACCGACGGCGTCAAGCTGTTCATGGACGGCACCATCGACAACGGCACCGCCTGGCTGGAACGTCCCGACCGGGACGGCCAGTCCGTCCAGGCCTTCTGGCCGGACCCCGACGCGTACACGCGGATCATCGCCGAGCTCCACCGGGCGGGTGTGCCCACCGCCACCCACGCGATCGGCGACGCGGCCGTACGGCACGCACTCGACGCCGTCGAGCAGGCCCAGGCGGGAACCCGGAACGGGGTACGGCACCGGATCGAGCACATCGAGACCGTGCCCGACGACACCCTGCACCGGTTCGCCCGTCTCGGCGTCGCCGCGTCCATGCAGCCCACGCACTGCTGCGACTTCACCCGGGCCGACCACACCGACAACTGGTCGCAGCGCCTCGGCGAGGAACGGGCCGCGCGCGCCTGGCGCTGCCGCGACCTGGTGGACTCCGGTGCCACGGTGGTCCTCGGCTCCGACTGGCCCATCGCCCCCTACCCGCCGCTGGGCGTCATGGCGGGTGCCCGGCACCGCCGCCCCGGCCGTGACCTCACCCAGCCGCCGCACGGCCCGGAGCAGGCCCTCGGCGCGCTCGACGCGCTCCGCGGTATGACCGTCAACGCGGCCTGGGCGGCGGGCGAGGAACAGGAGGCCGGCCGCATCGCCGTCGGATACCGCTGCGACCTCACGGTCCTCGCCGAGGACCCCCTGTCGGTCTCCGCGACCGACCTGCCCGGGGTGCCGGTCCTGCTCACCGTGGTGGACGGACGGCCCACGCACCGGGCCCAGGAGCTGTAGCCGGCCGTCGGGCGGGCGGCCGTCAGGTGTGGGAAGCGCGCCACTCCCGCACCATCGCCTCCACGTCGAACGGCTTCAGCTTGAGCGGCGGCCCGGGCGGCGGCCGGCGGACCGCGGCGGCGATCTTCTCGTTGACGGCGGTGAGGATCTCCCGCACCTTGGCCTCGGTTCGGGCCTCCGCCACCGCCTCGACGGCGTCCTCCGCCTCCTTGCGCAGGGCCAGGGCGGGCGGGAGCACGGAAACTCCCTCGCGGTGCAGCTTCTGCCGGACCCACCACAGGTCGTCGTAGGGAGCGGTGTCGTCGGGGAGCGGCTTGCCGAAGCCGGACAGCTTCCGGAAGTCGCCGCGCTCCTCGGCCTCGCGGATCTGCTTCTCCACGAATGACTCGAAGCTGACACCGGGAGGTTTGCGCTCGGTCATACGTCCAGCGTACCGAAGGGCCGAATGCCTGCGGCGGGCTCAGCGGCCCTCCCGCCCGGCTGGCCCGGCCTGGGCGCCGCAGGTCGCGCGGTACGGAACGTCGGGTATCCGGTCGTGCCAGTCGTCGCGCGACAGCGGGCCGCCGGCGCGTGCGCACAAGGTCGCGACGATCGACTCGGGCCGCAGGTCGTACGCCCGCACCGGGGTGTGTTGCCCCAGCCGCCACAGAGTCAGGCCGTCGTCACCGAAGGCAAGGGCGCGCACCGGATCGCCGGGTGCCGGCAGGCTTCCGCCGAGGGGTTTGAGGGTCTCGACGTCCCACAGCCGTACCTGGCCGAGCTCGTCACCGGTCGCGAGCGTGCGCCCGTCCGGGGAGAAGGCCAACGCCTGGACCATGGCGGACCCGCCCGCGAGGGCGGCCACCGGTGCCGGCGAGATGACGCCCAGGCGGCGCTGCGTCGCACCGTTCCACACCGTCACGCGTCCGATGGCGTCGGCGGTCACGAGCAACTCGCCGTCATGGCTGAACACCAACTCACCGATGCTGTGGTCCTTCAGCGTTGTCACGGGGTTCAAGGAAGGCAGGATCCGTACGGATCCGTCACCGAGGACGGCCAACGGACCTGCCGGGTGGACCGCAATCCGCCAAGCCTCGTCGCCGACTTCGCGCTTCGTGCCCGAAGTCAGCTCCCACAGATGGCTGTTGGTGAGGGCGTACACGCGCAAAGGACCGTCCTGCCGGTACGGCACGAGATCCAGCAGTGAGAGACCGTCTTCGGGAAGGGGGAGATCAGCGACGGGACGGCGCTCGATGACGTCCCAGACATGGACGGTGCCCTTGTCCCGCCGCGGGAGGGCGAGCGCGTATGCGAAGAGCCGGCCGTCCGGGCTGAACGCGCCGGCCACCTCGGCGGGCGCGTCCGGCTCCGGCTCCAGAGCGGGCAGCGTGGCCGGCTCCGTACCGCTCCGGACATCGTGCAGGGTGAACTCGATCCTGCCCCCGCCCTCCTTCCAACGGACGATGTGCCGCCCGTCCGGGCTGATGCGGTCGAGGTCGTTCGGCTCCCGGGTCCAGGCCGCATCCAGCACCGGGCCGAGGTCCATGGAGTGGACCGTGAGCGCGTCGGAACCCAGGTAACGGAGCGAGCGGCCGGCTGTCTCGAAGGCCACGCCGGTCGGGTTCTCGTTCGGCAGCTCCTCCACGTGGACGGGCGCGTCGTACCGTTGGGCGTTCCTGGTGATGAGCCCGTCGGTCCGCCACACCGACACCGCGCCCTTCCGCACGGCGGCGACGAACGCCGAGTCGCCGCTGAACGCGAACTCGGTCAGTCCCTGCTCATGGGCCATGCCGGAACTGCCGACGGTCAGGTCGATGACGAGGATCCCCGAGTCCGTTCGTGCCGCGAGCATCTGCCCGTTGGGGCTGAAGGCCAGCCGGTCTTCACCGCATGCCTGCCGGTCGATGTCCGGCCTGCCGTCCGGGCGGCCTTCGGCGCTCCTGTCCGGCCGCCCGTTCCAAGGCAGCTTCTTCCGCTCGGCCACGGACCAGACCTCGATCCTGCCGTCCCGTCCACACAGTGCGATCCGGCTCCCGTCCGGGCTGACGGCCGCCGCACGCGCCTCGGGATGGCCCTCCGCCGCGAACACCCGAAGCCCGCTGACGGTGTCCCACAGCTCGGCGGTGCCGTCGAGGTTCCATGCCAGCCACCGGCTGTCGGCACCCCAGGTCAGGCTGTGGAAGTTCACGCTCTCGGGGCCGGGGCTCAGCGTGCGCTGCTCGCCCGTGGCGACGTCCCAGACGCGTACCTTCCCCGGCACCACCGTTCCGTCGTGCTTCATCTCACTGTTGACGGGGACGGCGGCGCGCCGCCCGTCAGGGCTGGCCCGGAGCCAGGACGACGGGGAGCTGACCGTTCCGTCGGCGTTGCGGGGTGGTGCCCCGGGTGCCCCCGGCAGCACGTGGGAGGCCGTGCGACGGCCGGTGTCGACGTCCCACCGCTCCAGGCGGTCTCCCTTCTGCAGGGTGAGCGTCCGGCCGTCCTGGCCGAGCGTCGCGCCGTAGCCCCGGGTGTCGCCCTCGACGGGGTTGAACCGCACCCGGGGCCGGGGCAGCAGCGAACCCAGCAGAGCGGCCCGGGTCTCCGTCGTCGGGGCCAGGTCCCAGGCTGCGATGCTGAGCTGCTCGGCGGTGACGGGGTCGGTGTCGCGCAGGCTGTCGGCGAGGGCCGCGGCGCGCAGGGCGGCGCCGACCAGCCGCCGCTGGGCCTCGGAACGGCTCTGCTGCCAGGCGGCCGATCCCGCGAGGACGGCCAGCACGGCCAGCAGCGACACCACCGCCCGTACGGTCCGACGGCCGCGCCGCGAACGGTTCTGTGCCGCGGCACTCGCGTCGAGGAACTCGGCTTCGAGGGTGGTGAGTTCCGACCGTCGGCCACCCGTGGCGAACGCGCGGAGCATGGCCAGGCGGACCGCCGGGGCGAGTACGCCGGGGTCGCGTCCCAGCGCGTCCCAGGCGCCGGCGGCTTCGGTCAGCCAGCGGTGCAGGCGGAGCTGCTCCCGGTCCTCCTCGATCCATGCCCGCAGCCGCGGCCAGGCGGTGATGAGGGCTTCATGGGCGAGCTCCACGGTGTCCCCGTCGAGGGTGATCAGCCGGGCGCGGGCGAGGAGTTCCAGCACGGCGGCCGGAGCAACGCCACCCGTGCCGATGCCTTCGAGTTCCGCACGCCGGGTCGGGCGGCGGGTGTCCGGGGCACCGTCTCCCGGGGCGATCAGCCTGAGCATGATCCGGCGGGCGGTCTCGGCCTGTGCCGGATCCAGTGGACCGTAGGCGGCTTCGGCGGTCTGCGCGATGGCCCCGCGGATGCCGCCGGCCCGTTCGTACGCCTCCAGGGTCAGGGCACGGCCCCGACGCCGCCGCCAGGTCTCCAGCAGCACGTGGGAGAGCAGCGGAAGGCCGCTGGTCTGGGCCGCCGCCTCCTCCAGCAGCAGGGTGGTGAGCGCCCGTTCGACGGTGAGCCCCCGGGCCGCCGCCGGCTTGGTGATCACCTGGCGGAGTTCGGCGGAGGTCATCCGGCCGACGGGCAGGCTCGCGTCCCGGACGGCGGCGGCGAGGCCGGGATGCTCCAGGCAGCGGGCGTAGAAATCCGCGCGGATGCCGAGCACCACGCGCAGCCGGCGGTCCGGGTCCCCGGCCGCGAGGAGCGCGTCGATGAACGCGGCCCGGCCGCCCGCGTCGTGGCCGAGGGTGAAGACCTCCTCGAACTGGTCGACGACGAGCCAGGTGTCACCGTTCCCGGCCGCCGGTCGCAGGATTCCGGCGTGCCCGGTCAGTGGATCGCGGCCCGGTGTGAGCAGGCGGATCGCCGCCGGCGGTTCGGGGAGTTGGCGGAGGCGGGGGACCAGGCCCGCGCGGAGCAGGGAGGACTTGCCGCTGCCGGAGGGGCCGAACACGGTGACGATCCGGTGTCCGGCAACGAGCGACGCGAGGTCGTCGACGAGCCGGTCCCGGCCGAAGAACAGCTGCGCGTCGGCGGGTTCGAAACGGGCCAGGCCCCGGTACGGGGAGGCTTCCTCGTGTTCCGCGTCCTGGGCGGCGAGCCGCTCCGCGGCCTCCTGCCAGCGGCCCTCCCAGTCGGCGGGGTCGCCGCCGCACGCGGCGACGTAGGCCAGGAGCACGGGGAGGGTGGGGAGCTGGTCGCCGGCCGCCGCCCGGGACAGCGTGGCGACCGAGTAGGGCCCGCGTCCGGCCATGGCGGCGTACGTCGGGCCGCCCGCCTCCCGGCGCAGCTCGCGCAGTGCGAAGGCGAACTCCGCCACCGGGCCCGCTGCTGGATCCAGCGGCTTTTCCTGACGCCCCACCCATGCCCCCCGTGCCCTCGGTACGGACCGTGCCGAGGGCGACCCAATCGTTCCGGGCCGGAGGAGGACAAGGTCGTTTCACGCCGACCCGGTCGGCACGGTGCGCCCGGGACGGATTGTTTCGTGCTCTGACCTGGGCTGCGCAACAACGGACCGGCCGCGAAAGCTGGTCCTGCTGCCGGACAGCAGTCGGTGCGGGCCGTTCGTCACGGGGGGACGGCCCGCCCTCCGGCTCCGGCGGCTCGCCGGCTCCCCGGAGCCGGAGGGTCATCGACCATCCACGAAGGGATCAACATGTCCATGCTGCTGAGGTCCACCGCATCCGCCGGCTCGACCGCCACCGCTCCGGGCCGCAGGACGAGGCGGGCCCGGACGCGGCTGGCGTTCGTCGTGCTCGGTGCGTGCGCTTCGGCCGTCCTGGCCACGGCCCCCGCGTCGGCGGTGGTGGGGTCCAAGGCCCACGGCGACGACTACGCCTACGTCAACGGCACCTACGTGTACGTGTTCGACGGCGAGCGTGACGGCAACGGCGTGTACGCCGAGTACGACCTGGTGAACGGACAGACCGGGAACCGGCTCTGGGACGGCACCGGAAGCGACGCCGTCGGCAACCACACCTACGCCCCGGTGGACGTCAAGCGCTTCCGGGTCTGCGAGGACCACAAGGGCTGCTCCGGCTGGAAGAGCTGACCCACCGCCCGATGCCGGTGCCGGCACCCTGCTCGCGGGTACCGGCACCGGCATCGGCACCGGTGAGTACCTGGCGGTCAGGGCCTGGTGGTCAGGGCCTGGTGGTCAGGGCCTGGCCGCCGATGCCCGCGGCGCCGCCGAGCTGGCCCTGCCACCAGGTCTCGGCGGCCTGCCGGTCCATCGCGGACCAGTCCGGGGTCTGCTCCACCTGGGCCCGGCCGAGGCGGCGGGCCAGGGCGACCAGCTCCCGGCCGACCGGGCCCCGTACGGCCTGGTACGCGTCCGTCAGGCGGTCCCAGGACGCGGCCTCCCGCCAGGCTGCTTCGAAGGCGGTCGCGTCCTGCATGGCCTTGGCCGCCCCGCTGGTGTTGTGCGGGCGCACCACGGTTGCGGCGTCCCCGGCCAGCAGGAGGCGCCCGACGGCGGTACGGGTCACCTCGAGGTCGTAGATGGGCTGGACGAAGGTGTCCTCGGGGGCGGTCAGCGCGAGCACCTGCGCCCAGTACGGCGGGAACTCCCGGGCGAGCAGGTCGGCGAGGCGGTCGGCGAGCTCGGCCGTGAGGGCGCCCGGCGGGAAGCTCGTCGGGTCGTCGAGGCGCAGGGTGCCGTCCTGCGGGGGAACGGCGTACAACACCCAGTTGACCCGAGTGCCGTCAGGTCCCGGAATGCGGTAGATGACGCAACTGCCGCCGGGCCAGCAGACGGTGACGCCCGCGTCGGAGGGCCACGGGCCCTCGCCGACGGCGTCCAGCCGGCGGGCGTCGAAGTTGCCGCGCCAGCAGACGTAGCCGGCGTAGTGCGGCCGGGAACCGGGGCTGAGTGCCTCCCGGACCACCGAGCGGTAGCCGTCGGCACCGATGACCAGGTCGTGGCGCTCGGTGGTGCCGTCCGCCAGTACCACCTCCGCCTGTTCGGACCCATCGGACCGATCAGCCGGCGGGGCGGACACGCCGGTGACCGCCGTGCCCTGCCGGTAGACCACCGAGGCGGGCGTCGCCTCGCGCAGCCCCTGCCAGAGCAGGCCCCAGTGGTACGAGTGGAAGGGGAACGGCTGCTCCCAGAACAGCCTCCCGGCCTGGTCCGCGCCGTCGCGGACCACCCACCTGCGGCGGGTCAGCCGGTGTGCGGCGATACCGGGGGGCAGGGTACCGACGGCCGCGAGTTCGGCGGCCCGGTCGTTGTGGATGCACAGCCCCACGCCGCGGTCCGCCAGGCGGCCGCCGGTGCGTTCGATGACCACGACCCCGTCCGCGCCCGCGCGCGCCGCGGCCGAGGCGAACGCGCAGCCCGCGATGCTCCCGCCGACCACCGCGACCGTTCCGCCCCGCATCGCCACCTGGTGTCTCCCTCCGGACGTGCCCTGGGTTCCGTCCTGCCGAACCATTGTCGGGAGCGGCGTACCGGGAATGCGCGGGGCGGGCGGAAGATGACCCCCGAATGGGCCGGAAGAGGCCGGGAATTGACGGTCACTGCGCCTTACGGGTGATCCGCCGGGAGGTCCAGGGTGAAGGCGGCGCCGCCCTCCGGCCCGTGGCCGACCACGGTGAGGGTGCCGGCGAGCCGGGTCGCGAGGCGGTGCGCGATGGCCAGGCCGAGGCCGCTGCCGACCTGGCGCTCGCCGCGGTAGCGGTCGTGCAGCGCGCCACGTTCGAAGGCGACCTCGACGTCCCGGCCGGTGAGGCCCGGTCCGCCGTCGCGGACCTGGAGGCGTGCGCCGCCGCCCTCGGGCGGTGCGGCGAGGGCCAGGACGACCGGCCGGCCCTCGGGGGTGACCCGTAGCGCGTTCTCCAGCAGGCAGTCGACCAGCTGCCGGACCCGGAAGCCGTCGGTGCGGACCATGACGGGGCCGGATCCGGGCTCGGGCTCCTCCAGGCGGAATTCGACCCCGTGGCGGGCGCAGCGTTCGCGCCAGGACGCGGCCGCGCGGGCCACGAGGGCCGACAGGTCGGTGGCGGTGAGGTCGATGCGGAAGTCCCCGGCGTCCGCCTCCAGCCGGGCCAGGTCCAGCAGGTCGCGGAGGAACCGGTCCAGACGCTCCGCCTCGGCGCCGAGCACGCCGCCGATCTCGGGGACGCGTTCGGCGGGGATCACGCCGTCGGCGAGGGCCTCGGCGTAGCCGCGCAGGGTGGTCAGCGGGGTGCGGATCTCGTGGGAGACCGAGAGCAGGAAGTCACGGCGGCGTTGTTCGCTGCGGGTCAGGGCCCGGTCCAGGACGGCCAGGGCACGGGTCACCTCGGCCACTTCGAGGGGGCCGGATCCGTACCCGGTGCGGGTGTCCGCGGGCGTGGGCGCGGGCGCGGACGACGGGGTCGACGTACGGGACCCGCCCGATTCACGCGACTCACGGGTCACCCCCGTCTCACCGGGCTCAGCGGTCTCGCTACTGTCGCCAGACCCACTGGACACACCGGACCCGCCGGACCCCGCGATCCCCCGCTCTCCGGCGGCGAGGCGCCCCGCCAGGGCGGCCGCGCGGGTCAGCGGGCGGGCGATGCGCCGCGCGAGGAGCAGCCCGGCGAGCCCCGCCCCGAGCAGCCCGGCGCACAGCGGCAGGGCGAGGTTGCGGCGGATTCGCGCGGCGGCCGCGTCCACCTCGGTGGTGGACTTGGTGAGGATCACTCCGCCCGCGCGGTGCGCCCGGCCCTCGATGATGACCTCCCGTCCGTCCAGCGTCCCGGTCGCCGACAGGGGCTTGCGCGCGAGCAGCAGGTCACGCTGCGCGTTCGAGACGGCCGGGGCGGCCGGGCCGCGGAGGGCGCCGGCGGGTTCGAGGACCGCGAGTTCCACCCCGTTGGAGCCGGCGATCAGTTGCTCGCCCTCCACGAGCACCGCGGACAGTCTGGGGATCCTGCTCAGCACGGTGGCCTGGCGGGCCAGCCGGTCGCGCTCCTGTGCCTCCGCGTTGCCACGGGCCGTGTACCAGGCGGTGACTCCGCTGAGCAGGACGGCGACCAGCGCCACGAAGGCCGCGAACAGGACGAGTTCGCGGGCGAGGGTGCGCCGGCCGCATGTCACGCGTCGTCCCCGGTCGCGCTGTAGCCCACGCCGCGGACCGTGCGGATCGGGCTGGCGCCGCCGAGCTTGCCGCGGATCTGGGAGACGAACACGTCCACCACCCGCGGGTCGCGGTGCGCCGAGTCGCCCCAGACCTGGTCCAGCAGCTGCAGGCGGGTGAACACCTGGCCGCGGTGTTCGAGCAGATGACTGAGCAGGTCGAGTTCCAGCGCGGTGAACTCCACCGGTACGCCGTCCACGTGGACCGTACGGCGGCCCGGGTCGACCCGCAGCGGCCCCCGGGTGTGGACGACGGGGGTGCCCCGGGCCGGTCCTGCCGAGCGCCGCAGCACCGCGTTGACGCGGGCGACCAGTTCGCCGGGCGAGAAGGGCTTCGTCAGGTAGTCGTCGGCGCCCAGTTCCAGCCCCAGGATCCGGTCCGATTCCTCACCCCGGGCGGTCACCAGCAGCACGGGCGTCCAGTCGCCGCGTTCGCGCATGCGTCGGCAGAACGTCACCCCGTCCATGCCGGGCAGCCCGATGTCCAGGACGACCGCAGCCGGGGCGAGCCGCCGCACCGCGTCGAAGCCCGCGGGGCCGTCCTCGGCCACCTCGGTGCGGTAGCCGTCCCGCTCCAGGTACAGGCGCTGGAGCGCGGCGATGTTCCGGTCGTCCTCCACGATCAGGACGAGTCCCTTGTGGGGGTGCATGACGGCTCCGGGGGAAGTGCGCGCGGTACGGAGCCGCGGGTCGGGCGGGTGCCGTCCATGCTAGTCAGCGGGAACGGGCGAGCGGCGGATCGCGGAGCGGTGCCGGTGGATCCTTACCGAGCCCTAACAATCCGCTCATGATCTCCTGGCACTCGGCGCGGAGGATCTGTGACGAGCGCGCTCCGGGTCACCGGCCAGGCACGCGCGACGTCCCGTGTCCCCTCCCTCCAAGGACTTCCCCTGATGACACGTACCGACCGCGCCGGACGGCAGGAGGCCGGACCGCACCCCGGCCACCAGACCCGCCCGGGGCTGCTGTTCCGCACCGGACGGGGCTGCGCGCGCCGCCCGTGGCTGGTGATCGCCGTCTGGCTGCTCGTCCTGCTCGCCGCCGTCGGTGCGGACCGGGCCTTCGGCGGGACGTACGAGGACGACTTCAGCCTGCCCGGCACCTCCGTGCAGACCGGCGCCGACCTGCTCGACGCCCACGGGGGCCCGGCGGCCCGGGGCGTCCCCGCGCAGATCGTCCTGTCGACCGGCGACCGGGGGAACGGCACGGCAGGCGGTCTCGGCGCGCACCGCACGGAGGTCGAGGCGGCCCGGACGAATCTGGCGGCGCTGCCCGAGGTGATCTCGGTCGCCGATCCCCTCTCCACACCCGGTGCCCTCACCCGGGACGGCCGCACCGGCTACTTCACCGTCCGGTTCGAGTCGAACCCCGCCCGGTTCGAGAAGTCGTACGCCGACCGGGTCGACGAGGCGGTCGCCCCGCTGCGCGCGGACGGGGTCGGCGTCGAGTACGGCGGCCCGCTGGGGCAGCTGGCCCGGTCCGGCGGCGCGGACCGCGCCTCGGAGGTCATCGGCATCGCCACCGCCGTGCTCGTCCTGCTGATCGGCTTCGGCAGTGTGGCCGCGGCCGCGTTCCCCCTGGTCAGCGCTGTGATAGGGCTGTTGGCGGGGCTGGCTGCGCTCGGGCTGATCGCCGCCCAGGTCAGTCTCGCCGCCGTCTCCCCCACCCTGGCCGTGATGATGGGCCTGGGCGTGGGTCTGGACTACTCGCTGTTCCTGGTGACCCGGCACCGCCGGCTGCTGCGCGACGGCGCCGGTCCGGCGGACGCGGCCGGCCGGGCGGTGGCCACCAGCGGCCGGGCCGTGCTCGTCGCGGCGCTGACCGTGACGGTGGCGCTGGCCGGACTGTTCGCCTCCGGTGTGGGCTTCATCGGCATGCTGGGCGTCGCCGCCGCCACGACCGTGCTCACCGGTGCCCTGGCCGCGCTCACCCTGACCCCCGCGCTGCTGGGCCTGGCGGGCCGCCGCATCGACCGCTTCCACGTCCGCAGGCCCGTCGACGAACCCGACGGGGACGGCGACGTGTGGCACCGCTGGGCGGCGACGGTGGGACGCCGCCCGTGGACCGCCCTGCTGGCCGGGGCGCTGCTGCTCGGCGTGCTCGCCGTGCCGGCCGCGTCGATGCACCTCGGCCACGTGGACGCGGGCGCCGCGCCCGCCGGCTCCACCGAGCGCCGGGCGTACGACCTGGTCACCGACGGGTTCGGGCCGGGCGCGAACGGGCCGCTCACCGTCGTGGTCACCCTCGGCAAGGACGGGACGACCCCGCAGCGGCGGACGGAGATCGCGCGGAGCCTGCAAGGTGCGCTCGCGCGCACGCCGGGCGTGGCCTCGGCGACCCTACCCGCGCCGACCGCCGACGGGGCACTCCTGGTGTCGACGGTGGTGCCGACCGGTACCCCGCAGGACCGGTCCACCGGAGACCTGGTGCACCGGCTGGCCGACCGTACGCTGCCCGACACCCTCGGCCCGTACGGCGCCACGGGCTATCTGACCGGGCAGGTCGCGGCACAGCAGACCTTCCGGGACGTGCTCGCGGACCGGCTGCCGCTGGTCGTCGGGCTGGTGGTGGCCGCCGCCTTCACGCTGCTGCTGATCGTGTTCCGCAGTCCGCTGGTCGCCCTGAAGGCGGGCCTGCTGAACCTGCTGTCGATCGGCGCCTCGTTCGGTGTGGTGGTGGCGGTGTTCCAGTGGGGCTGGGGCGGTTCGCTGCTCGGGGTGGACGAGCCCGTGCCGGTGGAGTCGTACGTGCCGATGATGATGTTCGCGATCGTCTTCGGCCTGTCCATGGACTACGAGGTGTTCCTGCTGTCGCGGATCCGGGAGCACTGGCTGGCCGGGCACGGGGACCAGCAGAGCGTCGCGGCCGGGCTGGCCTCGACCGCCCGGGTCATCACCTGTGCCGCACTCATCATGACCAGCGTGTTCCTGGCGTTCCTGCTGTCGGAGGACCCGGTGGTGAAGATGCTGGCACTGGGCCTCGGGGTGAGTGTGGTCCTGGACGCCACGGTGGTGCGGCTGCTGCTGGTGCCCGCGACGATGCACCTGATGGGACGGGCCAACTGGTGGATCCCGGCCTGGCTGGACCGGCTGCTGCCGCACCTCGACCCGGAGGGCGGGGACGCCGCTTCGACCGGGCGGCTCGGCGCGACGGAGACGAAGCAGGTGCCGCGCACGACGGAGGTGCACGCGTGAGGCGCCGCGGAAAGCTCGCCCTGGGTGCCGTCGGCACCACCATGGGAACGGTCCTGCTCACCGGCTGCGCCGAGTACGGCGCGGACCTGGTGGTCGAGGGCCGGATCGCGGACGCACTGCGTCCACGGCTCGGGGACACCGAGGTGGACCTGTCCGGATCGGGGCTGGTCGCGGTGGCCCGGGGGCGGGTCGGAACGGCCGAGGTCAGGGGTGACGAGGCGTCGTTCGGCCGGGTCACGGGCGCGTCGGTACGCCTGACCCTCGACGGGATCGCCACGGGCGAGGACGGCAGGGGCACCGTCGACTCGATCGAAGGCCGGATCACGGTCCCGGTGAACGCCGTGCGCGCCTCCCTGACGGAGGGCGACCGCGCCCTGCCGGTGACCGCCGTGTCCACGGACCCGGCCTCGGGCACGCTCCGTCTCGACATGGGTCCGGGCGGTGCGGCGACGGTGCTGCTGCGGCCCGAACTGCAGGACGGGCGGCTGTCGTTCACGGTCGCCGAGGCCAGGCTGCTGGGCCGCCCGGCTCCCGAACGCCTGGTCGCGGCCGTGCAGGAAGGGCTTGCCGCCCGCCGGCAGCAGTCGGCGGCGGACCCCGACACGGCCTCCCTCCCCGGCCTGACCGCGGAATCGGCCCGCGTCACGGAGGAGGGCCTGGACATCACGCTCCGGGGCGAGAACGTCCGCCTCGGCGCACAGCCGGCCACCGCCTGACAGCCCGGCCCCGGAAGGCCGACGGCCGAGGACGCCAAGGCGCAGAAGCGGCCGGAATGGTGCTCAGCCCCCGGCGGCCGGATCCGCCGTCCGACAGGAGCACGTAGCGATCTGGCGCGCCCGGACCGGCCCAAATTACGTAGATCTGATCCACTTCACCACCGCGCCCCGCCCTAGCGGTTCACCCGGCCGCGCCCTGCGGCCCGCTCCACCCCCCGAGCTGCGCCGGGCCTGGACGGGGGTTGCCCACCCGCCCCCGGGCACCGCCGTGCCGAGCCGGACGATGAAGCGGGGCGGGGCCGGGGCATCAGCCACCTCCCGCCCGAGCTGGAGCGGTTGGCGGAGCGGGGCCTGGGTCTGCGGAGGCTTCGCCCGGACGGAATCAGGGAGCACCCGGGGGCTGCCCGTCAGTCCCAGTGTCATTACGTGCCGGCCGCCGGCGTCAAGGGCGCTCCCGTTGGTCGCGTCGGCAAGCCGATGGCCCTTCGGGCCACCCTTGACGCCGACGGCCGTCACGCAACGACAAGGACTGTCGGGCGGCCCCCGGGGGATGGCATGGGAGGAGCCTTCGGATCCTTGCGCTGTGGCGTTGGCGGGCACGAGCAGCGGCTGCCGCTCGGCCGGCCGCCCTCCGGGCGGGGCGCGGTGGTGAAGTGGATCAGATCTACGTAATCCAGGGCGGTCCAGGCGCACCAAATCGCTACGCGCTCCTGCCGGACGGCGGATGCGGCCCGCCGGTGGCCGGACATAGACCGCCACGGATCGCTACGCGCTCCCGCCGGACGGCGGATGCGGGCCGCCGGGGGCTGGGTGAAGCGCCTGCGATCGCTACGTGCTCCCGCCGGGACGGCGGCACCGACGCCTCTCCCCTTTGATCGTCTCTGCCACGGACGGCCTGTCGGCCGCCATGCCCGCAGGAGGGTGCGGAGATCGTGGGCGGCCTATGTTCAACCCTCGGCGGCCCGAATCCGCTGATCAACAGGAGCGCGTAGCGATTTGGTGCGCCTGGACCGCCCTGGATTACGTAGATCTGATCCACTTCACCACCGCGCCCCGCCCGGAGGGCGGCCGGCCGAGCGGCAGCCGCTGCTCGTGCCCGCCAACGCCACAGCGCAAGGATCCGAAGGCTCCTCCCATGCCATCCCCCGGGGGCCGCCCGACAGTCCTTGTCGTTGCGTGACGGTCGTCGGCGTCAAGGGTGGCCCGAAGGGCCATCGGCTTGCCGACGCGACCAACGGGAGCGCCCTTGACGCCGGCGGCCGGCACGTAATGACACTGGGACTGACGGGCAGCCCCCGGGCACCTCCCAGACGCCGCCCAGCCGGAGTGGGCTCCGAAGGCGAGGCGGAGTCTTGCGGGACGGGATCCCCGCCCTCCGGGGTTCAGCCCTCCCGCTGGGGCAGGTGGGTCTTGGCGTCCTCGTAGGTGGCTCCGCCGGGGGCCGCAGCGGGGGCGTAGACGAGGTTCAGGACACCGGTCGCGAAGGTGTCACAGGACACCAGTTCCAACGGAATGGGTGTCATCACGTCACCGTCGGACCCGTCGGAGCCGTCGGAGCCGTCGGACCCCTCGAAGAGGCGCATGCCCTTGCGGACGGCGATCGGGTGGACGAGGAGGTTCAGTTCGTCCAGGAGTCCGGCCGCAAGCAGGTGCCGGACCACGGAGACCGAGCCGCTGATCCAAACGGGCGATCCCGGCTCTTCCTTCAGGGCGGCGACCGCCCCGGTGAGCTCGCCGTCGAGCTGCTCCGAGTTCCGCCAGGTGAAGTCCAGCCGACTGCGGGAAACGACGATCTTCCGGGCGTCGCCGAGCAGCTTGGCGAACGGGGCGTCCTCCCCGCCTGCTGCCTCCCGTCCGGGCCAGGCACCGGCGAAACTGTCGTAGGTCCGGCGGCCCAGCAGCAGGGTGTCGGCGCGTCCGAGGGTGGCGTCGACGGCCGCCCCCATCTCGTCGTTGAAATAGGGGAAGTGCCACTGGTCGGGTGCCTCGACGACGCCGTCGAGCGAGATGAACAGCTGCGACTTGATCTTCCTCATGCCGACTCCCTCGAATGCGGTGCTGTTGTACCGCCGTACGGCTACGGCTACGGCTACGGCTACGGCCACGGGTACGACTACGACAACGACCCGGAACTCATGAACTCATCCAAGAGGACGGCGCACCGACGAGTCGAGCACGGCGCGCAGGCGGTCGCACACGGCACTCACCTCCGCCTCGGCCGGACGGCGGTCGGCACGGAACATGGCCACCTGCAGAGCCGGGCCGTGCGCGTCGTACTCGGCCAGGTCCCGCGCGCGGGCGGGCTGTACCACGAAGTGGATGTGGCCGGGCACCGCACCGGCGTGCGACCAGAGGCAGACGTACACCTGCTCGGGTTCGGTCACGGCGGTCACGGCGTCGCTGACGCGTTGCAGCAGGGGGCCGAGTTCGGCGGACTCGTCGGGGGTCAGCCCGGCCACGTGCACGACGTGGCGCAGGGGTTTGACCACCACCGTGCCCACGCCCAGCGGCCCGACGCAGTGTTCCACGACCCAGTGCGTGGTGCGGTGGATCGCGCCTCCCGGCAGGGGCGCCGCCCCGGTCGTCAGGTCGCAGGCGAGACAACCGCCGGCGCCATCGCCATCCTCGGTTACGGTCCCGGTACCAGTGCCAGTACCAGTCCCGGTGCTGTCGGACATGCGAACCCCCCATGCACGAGCCGTCGTCGGACCTCCATCATGCCGCGACGGGCCCGGCGTGGGTGCGGGACGGGTGGGCGTCGTCCATCAGGAAGCCGCTGCGCGGACGGGTGGGGATGCGGTGCAGCGGTATCGACAGGTCCTGTTCCGGGACGGCGAAGTCCAGGTGTGCCAGGGTCTGTGCGAGCACGGTGAGCAGGGCGAGGGCGATGTCCTCGCCGGGGCAGCGGTGCCCGGTACGTGCGTCGCCGGCGCCCTGGGGGATGAGTTCGGCGGGACCGGGCACGCGGCCGAGGAAGCGCTCGGGGTCGAAGCGGTTCGGCCGCTCCCACAGCGCGGGGTCGTGGTGGTGCCCGTACACGTCGAGCAGCACCAGGCTGCCCTCCGGGATCTCGGCCCGGCCGAACCGCAGGTCCCGGGCGGCGAGTCCGCCGACGAAGGGCACGAACGGGTAGAAGCGGCGCACCTCGTGGGCGAAGGCCCGCGCATACGCGAACCCCTCCGCGCGGAGGCGGTCGCGCTGTGCGGGGTCGCGGTGGAGGGCGTGGGCGGCGAAGGCGGCGTACCAGGCGAGGGCCACCGTCGGCCGGATGATGTTGAGGAGCTCGACGGCCGCGGTGTGCGGGGGCAGGAGCGTGCCGTCCGCTTCGCGGTGGAGGGCGACCGCGGTCAGCGCGGCCCGGTCGACGCCCTGGTGCCGGGAGGGTGCGAAGGGGCCGTCGGCGTGGTTCCCGTATCCGCGGATGTCCTGGACGGCACGGGCGAGGGCCTGTTCCTGGCGACGGCGGGCGTGCCGGGCCCGCCAGTGCCGGGATCCGGCGGTGGCGAAGCCGTCGACCATGGCCACGCAGTCCTCGGCGACCTCCCGTGCCGCGTCGTCGGGGACGGGCAGGCCGACCCAGTCGCAGACGGCTTGCGCGAGTACGGTGCCCACCTCGTCGAACAGCACCACCCGGCGTCCGGCCCAGCCCGGTATCGCGCCGGTCCAGGCGGCCCCGAAGCGCTCGGTGAGCGCGGCCACCCTCCCGGCCGACATCAGTTGCGTCACGAACAACTGCTTGCGGGCCCGGTGCTCGGAGCCGTCCAGGGTGTGGACCGCGCCTCGGCCGAAGAGCGTGTCGAGGACCGGGCCCGGCAGCGCGCCCTGGCGCAGTACGTGGTGCTCGTCGTAGAAGAAGCGCACCGCTTCGGGGCCGTGGAGCAGGACGGCGGGCCGGCCCATCAAACGCGTGTGGACGGCGTCGCCGCCCGCGCGCCGGAGCAGGCCGGGGGCCCAGGTGTACCCCTCGGCCAGCAGGAGGACAGTGCCGTCGACCTTGGTCGGGTGCATGGGCTGCGCCTACCCGGCGGCCGCCCCCGCACACCCGGGGCGGGGTGTCAGCATCCGGCCGCCCGGTCACCCTGGGTGGTGATCGCTGCGCGACCGGTGCCCGGCGTACGGTCCGGTTGGGGCAGAGTGTGCGCATGCGCCGCCCCGCTCTTCTCCTGCTGCTGTCCGCCCTGTTGGCCGCTTCGGGGTGCGTCTCCGTGTCCGGTGTCGGGTCCGGCGTCGAGGCCGGCAGACCGCCTGCGGCCCGGCCCGCACCGGGTACGGATCCGGCCTCGGACGGATCCTGGCCGCTGACGCGGCTGCCGGCGCCGGGCAGGCCGGCCTCGGCGACCGGGCCTGTCGGCGCCGGCGGGCCGGTCCCGCAAGGTGACGGTACCGGTGAGGGTGCCGGTGCCTTCCCGTCCGGGACCGAGGCCCAGGGCGAACGCGCTCGTCCCGCGCCCCGGAAACGCCTCTCCCACCAGCCTCCGGAGGCTCCGCGGTCGGGACACGACCACCGGTACAAGCACGGACACGGACACGAGCATGGACACGAGCACCGGTCGAAGCCGAAGGCGGCGAAACCCAAGGCCAAAACCGAGGCCAAAGCCAAAGCCAAGCCCAAGCCCAGGCGTCAGGCCCCGGCGCCCCGTACCGGACGTGTCGACATGGCCCAGCTGTGCCGGTCGTCCCACGGGGTCACCGACCCGGCGATCACCCGGCTGTGCCACGGCACGTTCGGCGGCCGGTAGCACGGAGCGGCGGGCCCTCTCCCCGCGCCCTCACCGCGGCGTCACCCCTCCCCCACCCTCACTCATCCGTGTCACGGATCTCCTCGGCTTCGGCCTTCCGGGCGGCGGCTTCGGCGCGAGCACGCGCACGCGTGGCTTCGCCGGCCGCTTCGTCGTAGCGGCTGGCCGCTTCGGCGTGTGCGGCGCGGGCCGCGTCCAGTCGGTCGGTCGCGGCCCGCAGCTCCCGCTCGGCCGCGGAGACCGCCTCGCGGGTGCTCCGTAGCCGCTCCTCGTGTGCGGCCAGGCCGGATTCCAGCTTCTCGGCCTCTGCCCGCGCCCGAACGAGCTCCGCCTGCGCCTGCGCCGCCCGCAGCCTCCGCTGGCTCTCCCGCTCTTGCGCCTTCCGCGGCTGCGACTTCTCCCGCCGGGTCCGCGGCTCCGGGCGGGCGGGCGGTGGCGCCGGGGACGGGGTGGCTCCGGGGGCCGGTTCCAAGCCCGCGAAGCCCAGGGCCGTCTCGGGACGCTGCGCCAGCCGGCCGGCCGCCCACTCCGCGGCGACGGCCTCGTCGGCCAGCACCGCGTGCAGGATCTGCTCGACCTCCTGCACCACGGCCCCGCTGACCGGCCGGCCCGCCGCCGCGGCCAGGTCCCCCGCGGTCCGCGCCAGCGCGCCGATGACGCGGTGCTGGTCGTGCGAGAGCTTCCGCAGCCGTACGCCGTCCAGGGTGCGGTGGGCCTCCCTCAGTGCCTCGCCGAGGCTGAGCAGCCGCCGGGTTTCCTCGGGCCGCTTCCTGGGCAGCTGCCCGGCCGCCCACGCCGCGACCGACGGCTTCCGCAGCCCCGCGATACCCGCGGCGAGCTCGCGCTCACCGGCCGTCCGGGCACGGGCGGCGCGGATGTTCCGCGCCGCCGTGAACTCCGCGGGCGGCAGCCCGTAGAGCTCCTCCGCGACCGCGTCGAGATCCCTGTCCACGCCCGCCACTGTGCCCCCTCCGCCCGATTCCCGCAGACCGGACCGGCGCGGCCGGCACATCGGACGACGGCGTCAAACGATGCCCCCGCCGGCGCCGGGACGTGCTGTCCGCCGTCCGTCAGGCCCCGTCCGCGAGGAGGCGGGAGGCCATTTCGCGCATCTCGACCTTGCGGATCTTGCCGGTGACGGTCATCGGGAAGGCGTCGACCACGTGCACGTAGCGGGGGATCTTGAAGTGGGCGAGGCGGCCTGCACAGTAGGCGCGGACGGAGTCCGCGGTGAGGGGGTCCGCGCCGTCCCGCATGCGGAGCCAGGCCATCAGTTCCTCGCCGTACTTGGCGTCCGGGACCCCGATGACCTGGACGTCCAGGACATCGGGGTGGGTGTGGAGGAACTCCTCGATCTCGCGCGGGTAGAGGTTCTCGCCGCCGCGGATGACCATGTCCTTGATGCGCCCGGTGATGCTGACGTAGCCGTCCTCGTCCATCACGGCGAGGTCGCCGGTGTGCATCCAGCGTGCGGCGTCGACCGCTTCCGCGGTGCGTTCGGGCTCCTCCCAGTAGCCGAGCATCACCGAGTAGCCGCGGGTGCAGAGTTCGCCGGGCTCGCCGCGGGGCACCGTGCGCCCGGTGGCCGGGTCGATCACCTTGACCTCCAGGTGCGGGCCGACCCGGCCGACCGTGGAGACGCGGCGTTCGAGGGAGTCGTCCGCGCGGGTCTGCGTGGAGACGGGTGAGGTCTCGGTCATGCCGTAGCAGATTGCCACTTCGGCCATGCCCATGCGGTCGATGACCTGGCGCATCACCTCGACCGGGCAGGGCGAGCCGGCCATGATGCCGGTGCGGAGGCTGCTCAGGTCGTAGCCCTCGAAGCCGGGCTCGGCCAGTTCCGCGATGAACATCGTGGGGACGCCGTAGAGCGAGGTGCAGGCCTCCGCCTCCACGGCGGCCAGGGTGGCGGCCGGTTCGAAGGACGGCGCCGGGATCACCATCGCGGCACCGTGACTGGTACAGGCGAGGTTTGCCATCACCATGCCGAAGCAGTGGTAGAACGGCACCGGGATGCACACCCGGTCCTGCTCGGTGTAGTCGAGGAGCTCGCCGACGAAGTAGCCGTTGTTCAGGATGTTGTGGTGCGAGAGCGTCGCGCCCTTCGGGAATCCCGTGGTGCCGCTCGTGTACTGGATGTTGATCGGATCGTCCGGTCCGGTCTGCGCCGCGGCGCGCGCCAGGGCCGCCGGGTCGGCGGCGCGGCCGCGCTCCAGGAGGTCCGTCCACCGCGGCCCGTCGAGCAGCACCGTGAACTCCAGCTCCGGACAGCCCGGCCGCACTTCCTCGATCATCGCGGCGTAGTCGGAGGTCTTGAAGCGGTCCGCGGCCACCAGCAGGCGGACGGCGGCCTGGTTCAGTACGTACGCGAGCTCGTGTGACCGGTACGCGGGGTTGACGGTGACCAGGATCGCGCCGATCTTCGCCGTGGCGTACTGGACCAGGGTCCACTCGGCGCGGTTGGGTGCCCAGATGCCGACCCGGTCGCCCTTGGCGATGCCGAGGTCCAGCAGGCCGAGGGCGAGGGCGTCGACGTCCGCGGTGAACTCGGCGTAGGTCCAGCGCCGTCCGGTGGCCGTCTCGACGAGCGCGTCGCGGTCGGGGAAGGCCGCCGCGGTGCGGTCGAGATTGCCGCCGATGGTGTCGCCCAGCAGCGGGACCGTGGACGGGCCTGAGGCGTAACTCGGGGCGGTGGGCACGACGTACCTCCTGGTCGGTCGGTCGATCTCCGAGCCCATGATCCACGTGGGGTGGAGCTGGGGCCAGACCCGAATGCGTGGTGGCCGGCCCGGACCCGGTGGTGGCCGGCCCGGACCCGAATGCGCAGTGGTCGGCCGGCCGGGCCCTAAGGCTTCGTGGACGGCGCCTCCGGCGACGGGCGGCCGGGGCCCGACTCCGCCGGGCCGAGGGCGCGGACGACTCGGGCCGGATTGCCGACGGCCAGCACGCGCGGCGGGAGGTCCCGGACGACCACGGAGCCGGCTCCGACGACGGTGTCCTCGCCGATGGTGACGCCCGGGCAGACGATTACACCGCCGCCCAGCCAGACGTTGTCGCCGATGGTCACGGGCAAGCCGCGTTCCCAGCCGGCCCGCCTGAGGTCCGGGTCCAGGGCGTGCGCAGGGGTCAGCAGTTGGACGTTCGGACCGATCTGGACGTCGGCGCCGACGGTCACGGGGGCGGTGTCGAGGAAGACCGCACCGAAGTTGACGAACGTGCGTGCGCCGATCCGGATGTGGTACCCGAAGTCGCAGTGGAACGGGGGCCGGATCCGGACTCCGTCGCCCACCGAGCCGAACAGTTCCCGGAGGATGGCGTCACGTTGCTCGGACGGCAACGGCCGTGGCCCGTTGTACCGGGCGCACAGTTCGGCGCGGCGCTCGCTTTCGGCTGCGAGTTCGGGGTCATCCGGGAGGTACCAGTCACCGGCCAGCATGCGGCGCTTGTTCTCGCCCAAGGGTGTCCTCCCGGTCCAGGGCTTCGCCCTCGTGCCCACCGGTCCGGTGGGCACGGTCAGGCGCCACGTTCGCCGAGCGTCGGGCACCAGTCAAGGACGGGATGCCCGTCCGTGGCTGATGGCCGATCCTGGAGTCATGGCTGGCACGGGTGCCGACCGGGCGCGGGGCCGCCTGCGGCTGCCCCCCGCCTACGCCGCCGCGGCGCGCCGCGCGGCGCGGGTCACGCTGGCCGCCGGGGTCGGTTTCTACCTGTTCCTGTACGGCCTGGACCGGCCGGTCGGCGCCACGTACGCGCTGTTCGGCTCGGTGGCCCTCGCCGGCCTGTCCCGCATCCCCGGGAGCGGGCGGCAACGCGCGGTGGTGGTGGCCCAGCTGCTGCCGGCGTCGTTGCTGCTGGTGACCGCGGGCACCTTCCTCGCCGTCCGCACCTGGACCGCCGTGGCCGGCATGCTGGTCATCGGCTTCGTCCTGGCCTTCGTAGCCGTCGGCGGCCCCCGCCCCGCCGGAGCGGCACCGGGCCTGCAACTGCTCTACATCCTGCCGTCCTTCCCTCCGTACGCCCCGGACACCCTCGGGGACCGGCTGGCCGGCACGACCGTGGGCCTCGTCCTGCTGATCGCTGCCGAAGCCTTCCTGTTCCCCGATCCGCCGACCGTCCCGTACCGGGAACTGGCGGCCCGCGCGGCGGACACTGCCGCCCGCTGCGCCGCCGACCTGGCCGGGATGCCGTACGCCCTGACGGGCGGTACGGCGGCGGCCGCGACGGCAGCCGGCGAGGCACTGCGCCCCTCGCACGTGCCGGAAGCCGATCGCCCGGCCGGCCCGGGGGTACGCGCCAGGGGCCTGTCCCACACCGGGCTGGCGGCCCGGACCCTGCTGCACAGGCTGATGCGGCTGCCTCCCCGGTCGCGCGCAGTCTCCGACGGACCCTCCGACGGACCCTCCGGCCGACCCTCCGCCCGACCCTCCGACGGGGCGGCCACGGCCATCGGGCCGGGAGCGAGCGCGGCAGCGGGCACGGCGGCGGTCGTAGCAGGGGGCACGACAGCGGTCGTGGCACATCCCGGGATCGACCTACAGGTCCTGCGCGCCGTCGAGGCGTCGGCCGCGGAGACCGCCGGCGTTCTGCGGCGCGGATCCGCGTCCCGGTCGGCGCGGGCGGAGCTCGTACGGGTGCGCGCGGTGCTGGCGGCGGACACGGCCGGGCCGGGCGCCCCCGCCACACTGCGCCGGCACGCGGCCCTGCTGGAAGTGGCGGACTCCGCGCTGGTGCTGTCGACCGCGGCCCTCATCGGCGTAGGGGGACGGGCCGCGGCGCCCGACCCGTCCGTCGGCCGGTTCTGGTACGCGGGCATGCGGGCTCCCCAGCTGTGGTGGCGGCGGGTGGCCGGGCATGCCGGACGCAGGTCGGTCTTCTTCCAGAACGCGGTACGGATCAGCCTGGCCCTGGCGGCAGCCCGGGTGGTGGCGGGCGTGGACACGCTGCCGCACGGCTTCTGGGCGATGCTCGCCACGCTGACCCTGACCCGTACCACCGTGGGCGCGACGCGCACCACCGTCCGGCAGGCGCTGGTCGGGACCTTCGCCGGAGCGGTCGTCGCGGCGGGGCTGCTCACCCTGTTCGGGTCGCACGTCGACGTGTACGCCGTCGCGCTGCCGGTGCTGATGATGGGCGCGTTCACGGTGGGGCCGGTGAAGGGGGTCGGCTGGGCGCAGGGCCTGTTCACCGTGCTGATCTCCATGGTCTTCGCGCAGCTGTCGCCGGTGACCTGGCAGCTGGCCGAGTTCCGGCTGCTGGACGTCCTGATCGGCAGCGCGATCGGGTCGGTGTTCGCACTGCTGGCCTGGCCGCGGGGCGCTCAGGACGAGGTGGGGCGGTCGAACGCGGAGCTGATGCGGTGCGCCGCTGCCGTGGTGGTGATCACTACGGCGGCGATCGTCACCGGGTCGATGAAGCAGCGGCGGGATCCGCCCGGTCTGCGGGCGCTGCGGCACCTGGTGGTCCTGGCCGACTCGGCGTTCGCGCAGTTCCAGAGCGAACCGAGGCTGGTCCATCCCTGGCCGGGCGCGTCGGGGCCGGACGGTGGGCTGCGCCGGCTGGACTGGCAGGCCGCGCTGATGACCGGGCACCACGCGCTGTGGGGTGCGAACCGGCTGCTGTTGCCGCCCCCGCCGGACGAGGTCCCACCGAGCGGCGTCCCGGCGACCGCACCGGTGGGGGCGACCGCCGACACGCTCGGGGCGGCCGGCCCGGTCGGGACCTCCGACATGCCCGAGGCGCCCGGCCCGACCGGGACCGCCGACACCCTCGGGGCGGCCGGCCGGGTCGGGACCGCCGCACCGGGCGGCCCCGGAGACCCGCCCGCACCACCTCCGACACCGCCCGCGACACCGCCTCCGACACCGCCGCTGGAACCGGAGGTGGCTGCCGCCCTGACGGCCCTCGGCGACCGGGTCGCCGGGCGCATGCTGCTGATGTCGGCGGTACTGGACCCCCTCGGGGACGCCCCCGACACCCCTGACGAACTGGACGCACTCCTGCCGCCGGGCAAGCGGATCCGACAGGAAGCGGACGGCACGACCGACGCGGACGGCACGCCGGAACCCGCCAACGCTCCGCGCCGCTACTACGCGGCGGTGTCCTGGCTGGTCGAACTGCAGGCCGACCTGGACCGGATCACGGCCGGCACCGGCGGCGACGGCCGCCCCGCGCCGGCCGGCGGCCCCTGAACCGGCCCGTGCAGCGCAGGCTCCGCGTCAACCACCGGTCGGCGCGCCGCGGGCCATGGCACAGCCCGTCCCTCTCCGGCCCGATCAGACGGGACGGGAACGGAACAGGAACGGAACGGGCCTGTCCACCCAGTCCACCCAGTCCACCCTGTCCACCCAGTCCACCCAGTCCACCCAGTCCACCCAGTCCACCCAGTCCACCCAGTCCACCCTGTCCGCCGGTCAGCCCGCCGTACGCGCGCGGGCCCTGGTGCGCGTACGGGTGCGGCGGGCAACGAAGCCGGTCAGACCCGCCAGGCCCAGGCAGAGGGGTGAGTACAGCGCGAGGTCCCAGAACCGGTACGAGTCCGGGGCCTGCCCCAGCCCCAGGCCGGATTGGAAGAGCCCCCCGGCCCCGCGCGCGGCGAGCACTCCGGTCACCGTCCACAGACCGATCCGGTTCAGCTTCTCGGGCCCGACCACGGGGGCCGCCCGGCCGCCGCTCAGGACCAGGTATCCGGCCGCGGCCAGCAGCCCGGCGACGCCGAGGGTCAGCGGGACAGACGGGAGCTGATCCTCCGTCACTCCCACGACGACCTCGGCGAGTTCGGCGTGGGTGCCGAGCGGCCACGGAGTGAACACCCACGCGGCGTGTAGAACCCCCGCCGCGAACATCCCGGCGGCAGCCGCCCCGGCGGCACCACGGGTGACACCGTCACCGCTCCCACCGCTCCCAGCGTTCCCACTGCCGTCCCGCTTGTCGGCCCTCTTCGAGGTGCCGGATGTGCTGACGTGCATGGCGATCCCCTTCCCCCAGAATCCATACAGTGCTGTATGGATGTTCCATACAGTAGCGTACGGAACATGGCCAAGGGGAGAGTGACCAGCGAGGACTGGACGATGGCGGCGCTCACGGCGCTGGCCCGGGGCGGGGTCGCAGCCGTCGCGGTGGACGTGCTGGCCAAGGAGCTGGCCGTGACCAGGGGCAGCTTCTACTGGCACTTCAAGAACCGGGACGCCCTGCTGGTGGCCGCCCTGGAGACCTGGGAGCGGCTGGCGACCGGCCAGGTCATCGAAGAGGTCAGCGCGGAACCGGACCCGCTGAAGCGGGCCAGGGCGCTGTTCGCGGTGGCGCTCGGGGACGAGGAGATCGCCGGTCTGGAGCCAGCGATCGTGGCGCAGGTGGACCATCCGGCCGTCGCCGAGGTCCTGGACCGGGTGACCCGGACCCGGCTCGACTACCTCACGCGCGTGTTCGCCGACCTGGGTCTGCCCGGCGCGGACGCCCGCCGCCGGGCCGTGGCAGCGTACGCCGCCTATCTCGGCTGGATCGAACTGCGCCGGGCCGCCCCCCGGGCCGCGCCGGAGACGGTGGTCGACGCCGAGGGCGCACAGGAGGCCCTCGACCACCTGGTGACGCTCCTCGTCGCGGGCACCCCGCACGCCCTCGCATAGGGGGAGCCCCACCGGCACCTCCTGCCACCACCGGGACAGCAGGTACCGCTGCGGTCGTCTCAGGGCAGGATCGCGTAGAAGGCGCCGTCGGGCGCGCGGTCGCGAGAGCACAACATCACGTTCCTGCCCTTGAGATAAGCCAGCAGCCACTCACTGAACGTCATCTCGTAGAGGGTCCAGGACGGACTGTCGAACTCCTGCACCATCACCCGCCAGCGCGACGAGGGGCCGTCGGGAATGCGGAGGAAGGTCGCCTCGCCCGTCGTGGCCGAGGCCACCGGAATCAGTTCCCCCGGGTTCGCCCCCACCGGACCGGGCAGGAACTCCGCCATGTCCTCCTCGCGCCAGAGCTCGAGATCGGCGGCAGCGTTGCGGACCGGGGTGAGGGTGCCTCAGGTGTAGGCCAGGGGGCAGCCGTGGCGGATGGCGTGACGCGCGGCGCGCAGGTACAGCGCCACGAGGAAGGCGGTGTCCAGGTCCGCGCTCCAGGGCCCGGGGCCGCCGGCCGCCGGCCGCTCCGCGCCGCCGTCCAGGAACCACCCGGCCAGCCGGAGGGCACCGGCTTCCGCGCGAACCGCCTGCGCCTCCCCCGCGTCGGCGAGCTCCGGCGGCAGGCCGATCGCCGCCGCCAACCGCTCGGCCGAGCGCAGCACTTCGGGTGCGCCGGCGAGCACGGCCTCGTCGTCGTACGAGGTCTCGAACGGCACCCGCAGCCGCCCGGGCAGGGCGACCGGCACGAGCACCGTCCAGTCCCCGAACTGCTCCGCCTCCTCGCCCAGGACCCTACGGCAGAGCTCGCCGAACCCGTCCGCCCGCCCGACGAACTTCTCCTCGAACCGGACCGGTTCACGCGCCGCCCGGAACGGCGGAAGCCCACGCCGGGCCAGCTCAGCGTCCAGCGCGCAGGCCACCTCCGCCCAGCCGCCCTCCTCGGGATCGGTCCAGTCCGCCCCGGCCACGCTCGTGAGATACATCCCCATGACCGGAACGGTACGACGCGTCACTGACACCGCCGCCCCTGCCTCGTGCTGCGCCCGCGCCGGTACTCTTCCCGGCCGCCCTGCCGACCCACCCCACAGAGGCCTCTCTCCGGCGCGGTGGATCCGGGACCACGAGCACCGCTGTCAGACCCGCCCCTTAGGGTGACCGGACCAGTCAGCGGAAACTCCGACACGAAGACGAAGCGGGCCGAGGCATGAGGGTCACCAGTCGCGCGCTCAACCGCGCCACACTCGCACGGCAGTTGCTGCTGCGGCGGGAGCCGCTCGGGGCCGCCGAGGCGGTCCGGCGCGTGGTAGCGCTCCAGGCCCAGCAGCCGGCCTCGCCCTACGTGGCGCTGTGGAACCGCCTCGCCGGATTCGACCCGGCCGAGCTCGACGCCGCCTTCGCCGGGCGCAGCGTCGTCAAGTCCACGCTGATGCGCATCACGCTGCACGCCGTCCACGCCGACGACTACCGGGCGTTCCGCGAGGCCGTACAGCCGACCGTGCGGGCGGCGCGGCTGGGGGACCGCTTCACCGCCTCCGGCCTGACCGCGCAGGACGGCGACGCGCTCGTCCCCGAGGTGCTCGCCTTCGCCGACCGTCCGCGCACCAACGCCGAGTACGAACAGTGGCTGCACCAGCGCGTGGAACCCCGGCTGGGGCGGCCGCCGGGCCCGGGGGCCTGGTGGGGGCTGCGGCACCTGACACCACTGCTGCACGCACCCACCGGCGCGCCGTGGTCCTTCGGGGAGCGCCCGGCCTACGTCGCTCCCCCGGTGGCGCCGACGGTGGCGGACGCGGAGGTGTCCGACGCCTCACTGCGGACGCTGGTGCTGCGCTACCTCGAAGGGTTCGGGCCGGCCTCGGTTGCGGACGTGGCGCAGTTCGCGCTGGTCGGCCGGGGCCGGGCCAGGAAGGCCCTGGCCGCGCTGTCCGGCGGGCTGGAGCGGCTGGCAGGCCCGGACGGGGAGGAGCTGTTCGACGTCCCGGGCGCGCCGCGGCCCGACGCAGAAGTGCCGGCGCCGCCCCGGCTGATGGCGATGTGGGACAGCGTGTTCCTGGCGCACGCGGACCGCGGCCGGGTCCTCCCGGCCGACTACCGCCCGCTGGTCATCCGCCGCAACGGGGACGTACTGCCGGCCCTGCTGGTCGACGGGTACGTGGCCGGGGTGTGGCGGCCGGTCGAAGGCGGGATCGAGGCGACCGCCTTCCACCGCCTGCCGGACGGTGTCTGGGAGGGGCTGGCCGAGGAGGCGGCGGCGCTGACCGCCTTCCTGGCCGACCGCGAGCCCCTGGTGTACAGCCGGTACGACCACTGGTGGAGCAAGCCGCCGCAGCTCCCGGACGGCCACGAGGTCCGGCTGCTTCCCGCCGGCGCCGGTCGACCGCCCGGGCCCGGCGGATCCGCGGCGCCGTCGAGAAGATCAGCGGCGCGGCGCCGCTGACCCTGCTCGCCCGGGTGGACGAGGACCTCGACGTCTTCGGCCCGAGCCGACCCGGACGCGCCGGTCAGCCCCTACCGGCGACCGGGTCCTCCTCAGGCACTCGCCCCCTGAGAAGGACCCGGTCCGCCTTCCCCGTACCCCCGTACCCCCGTATCCCCCGTTCCCCGTTCCCCCGTACCCCCGTTCCCCCCGCTCCCCCCGCTCCCCCGTGTCCCCCGCTCCCCCGTCCCGCCCGCGCGCTCAGAACACGCAGGGGTACGGCGAGCCGCCGCCGGAAAGGTGCCCGTCCCAGATCCAGCCCGCGCCGGGCTCGTAGGACCAGGTGTTGCCGTAGGAGTTGGTGATGTAGCAGCGGACGGTGATGCTGCTGCCCTTGGCATAGGTCTGGAGCTTGTGGCAGGTGCCGTACGGGCCCATCCGCAACGGCGCTGCGGCCAGCGCCGAGTGGGTGCTGGTCCCGGGGTTGTCCGCCCGGGTCGGGGCCGCCTGGCTGCAGTCGTCCAGCGGCGCCGGGGCCGCGAACGCAGCGGGCGCCGCGGTGACGGTGAGCATCGCCGCGGCCATGCCGGTGGCCGCCATCACTGCTCGTATTCCTGCCGGTTTCCATCCGTTCATTGCCGTTCCTCCTCGTCGGCTCCGTTCGGCTTCGGGCACGAGCATCCCTGTCCGGGAACAGCCTCGACAACGACGTGCAGGCGTAGCTGAATGTCCCTGGTCAGGGGTGGCCGGTCCATTGGACGGGGAACGGGGGGCTGGATGCTGCGCGTCTTGTTCACCCTGGAGGACCTGGCCCGCACCCGGGTGACCGTGCTCGGCCCGCTGGCCGAGAGCCAGCTCAGCCTGCGGGCCCTGCGGCGGCGGGACGAAGGCGCCCTGTTCGACGCGTGGCGGCGGCGGGTGGGACCCCTGGTCCCGGCGGACGCACGCGAGCTCGCGCCGTTCCTGGCGGACCCGCGCCGCTGGATCATCGATCTGTTCACGCCGGTCGGGCCGGCGGAGTCGATCGAGCACGGCGTGGACCGGCTCCGCGCCGCCCCCCGGCGGCTGCTGCGGTCGGAGCTGACGCCGTCCCCCGCACTGGACGGGGTACGCCCCCGCTGGCTGGACGCCGCCGCTGCGGACGGCGCCTCGGTCGCCAGGCTGGCGCGGGCACTGGCGGACCATCACCGGGCGACCCTGGCCCCGTACTGGGATCGGGCGGAGCAGTACCTGGCCGATCAGACCGGCCTCCTGGGCCGGCTGATCGTCACCGACGGGATCAGCGCGGCGCTGCGCAGCCTGGCACCCGCGCTGCGCTGGGAGCCACCCGCCCTGGAAGTGCCCGGGTACGTGTCCTGGCGCGGCCTGCCCCACGAGGAGTTCCGGCTGGGCGGCCGCGGGCTCGTACTGGCACCCTCGCTGTTCTGCGGGCCGGTGCCGCAGTTGTTCGCTCCGCCCGACGACGGGCCCGCGCTGCTGGTCTTCAGTCCGCCCCGGAACCCGGCCGAGTTGCGCGCCATCTGGTCACCGCCCCGGTCCGCCGCCGGTACGCACAAGGCACTGGCGGCACTGCTGGGCGGCACCCGGGCCGCAGTCCTGGCCGTACTGGGGCACCGGGGCTGCACGACCACGGAACTCGCGCGCCGGCTCGCCATCTCGCCGTCCTCGGCGAGCCAGCACACCGGTGTGCTGCGCGAGGCCGGCCTGGTCTCCAGCGTGCGGCACCGCAACACGGTGCGGCACGCACTGACCCGGCAGGGCCTGGCTCTGCTGGAGGGCCCCTGACCTCCGACACCGACCGCGCGGGTCGGACCTGCGGTCAGGCCGCCGGCTTGAGCGGCCGCGTCGTACCGGGAAGACAGGTGACCGCCGAGTTGAAGGTCTCGTGGATCCCCTTGGGGTTCTTCTTCCAGAGCCACAGGTGCAGCCCGTAGTGGACCGGCTGGCCGGGGAAGTTCCCGCGCAGCGGACCCTTGAAGGGAATGCCGAACATCGACGGCCGGTCGTCGTCCGTCGCAGGGTTCTGGTCGCGGTCGAAGACCACCCACTGAACCCCGGTGAGGCGCTTGCCGCCGCGCCCGTCGTCCTCGTAGTACAGGGCTGCGGGCTTGGCCGGGTCGAGGGAGTTGTCCAGCGAGTGGTTGAAGTGCGGGTAGCCGAGCGAGCCGGTGCCCGCCACCCGGTCGGTGACGCAGTACTTGTCCGGGACGTACCCGGCCTTCACCGCGTTGGCGTGCAGCAGGTACGGGGCGGTTGCCCGGTAGACGGCGGTGAGCTGCAGGGCGGCGTTCACCTGGTCGGTGCCGGCGCGGCCTGCGCCGGCGGACGCCGCGGCGGGAGCGGCCGCGGCCGTCACGGCGATCGCGGCGGCGGTGCTGAGGGTCAGGGCGAGATGACGGACCATGCGCGGACTCCTTGGGGGCGGCCGGCCGGACTGAGCGGACGGCGAGCGACGGGCAACGGACGACGAGCAGGGGATGGCGGAGGAGACGGCCGGCAGCACGGGCAGCTGTTCCCCGTTCCGGCGGGGGTCACCACCCGGTCGCCCCCGGATGGCGGACCGCCGAACGGGCCTGCCGGACCCGGCGTCACCCGGACGCCCCACGGACCGTTTCGCCGTCCCGGGGCGCGGGGAACCGCTGTGTCCGCGAGAACCCGAGTACCCGGAGGGCGCGGACCATGGCGCAGGAACACCAGCAGCACACGCAGCACACGCAGCACACGCAGCAGACCCAGCACACACCGCACGCGACGGCCGGCAACCCGTGCGGCGGTTCGCTGGACGACCTCGTGGCGGCCGTGTCCAGAGGCGCGCCGGAGTACCGGACCTGCCCCCACACCGCCTACGCGACCCTCCGCGAGCAGGCACCGGTGTGCCGGCTGACCCCTCCGCACGGGGTCGACACGTACCTGATCACCCGTTACGAGGACGCCCGGGACGCCCTGTCCGACCCGAGGTTCAGCAAGGACCTGCGGGCCGGCGCGGACGTCTACCACGCCGTGTACGGCAGCTTCTTCGACGACCTCGACGACAACGTGCTCAACTCCGACCCGCCGCGTCACACCCGGCTGCGCCGCTCCCTGCGCAGCGCATTCAGCCCGCGCCGGGTCGAGGAGATGCGGCCGCGGGTCACCGAGATCACCGAGCACCTCCTCGCGGAATGCCGGAAGCGGAACGCCGTCGACCTGATGTCACAGCTCGCCTTCCCGCTTCCGATCGCCGTCCTGTGCGAGCTGATCGGCATCCCGGAGGCCGACCGTCCGGAGATCCTGGAGCACTTCTCGATCGTCACGCGGGCCCGGTTCGACCCGGGGCTGCGGAACGAACTGAAGGCTGCCGAGGAATGGCTGCAGGACCGGCTGGCCCAGCTCATCGCCCACACCCGGCAACACCGGACCGACTCCTTCCTCGGCGACCTGGTCCGGGCGGAGGAGGGACTGGACGACGCGGAGCTGCTCTCCTCCCTCTGGGTGATCTTCTTCGCCGGCCACAAGACCACCGCGTACCAGATCGGGAACTGCGTGCTGGACCTGCTGCTCCACCCCGAGCAGCTGGCGCGGCTCAAGGCGGACCCGCGGCTGATCCCGGCCGCCGTGGAGGAGATGGTGCGCTACGAGGGATCGGTGGAGACCTCGACCTTCCGGTACGCCGCCGAGGACGCCGAGATCCGGGGCACGCTGATCCCGAAGGGTTCGCTCGTCCAGATCGCCATCACCTCGGCCAATCGCGACCCCTCGAAGTTCGAGGAGCCGGACGTCCTGGACGTCACCCGGGAGGGCCTGCAGAGCACCCACCTCGGCTTCGGCCACGGCACGCACTACTGCCTCGGCGCACCCCTGGCACGACTGGAGCTCGAGGTCGCCCTCTCCTCCCTCCTCCGGGAGTTCCCGGAGATGCGCCTGGAGGACGCCGAAGACGCCAAGGGAGCCTGGGTCAAGGGCCGGATGGCCGCCTTCCGCGGCCTGGAACGCCTCCGGCTGGTCCTGGACCCCTCACGCCCGCACGGGGAGCACACGGCGGACACGATCGCCTCCGTCATCGCCTCGGTCCCCCCTCCCCCGGCTTCCGTGCCCTCCGGCAACTGACGGTACGTACCCCTCCCCCCACCCCTACCCGACGGACGGTGCATCGGCATGGCGGACACCCCCAGTACCTCCGGACTGCCCCTCCTCGGCATGCCGGCGGACGAGCTGCAGATTTCGGCGGTGGGCACCGCCGAACTCGCCTCCCCGGCCCAGGACGAGGCCATCCCGGGCGGGCCCGAGACGCGTTCGGGCCTTGCACGGATCGACATGCACCACCACTACTGCGCCCCGGAGTGGCGGGAGTGGGCGGTGCGCCAGGGACTCATCCAGGCGGCCCAACTGCCGCCGTGGGCGAAGCTGGACATGGCGGACGCGATCCGCTTCATGGACCGCGCGGGCATCACCACCGCGGTCCTGAAGCCGATGCTGCCCGCGCGCTACCACTCGTCGGCGCAGCTGCGCAAGGCGATCACCATCACGCTCCAGTCGATGATCGAGGCGGCCGCCTCGCACCCCGGCCGGTTCTCCTTCTACGTCCCGCTCTTCCTCGACGACCAGGAGGCGTCCTCCTGGGCGGTGCGCCACGGGCTGGGACAGCTCGGCGCGGTCGGCGTGAACGTGACGGCCAACCACGGCGGCGTCTACCTCGGAGACCCGTCCTACGACCGGGTGTTCCACGAGCTGGACGAGGCCTCCG
The DNA here is from genome assembly GCF_056436025.1 of Streptomyces sp. NPDC043853. Lineage (NCBI taxonomy): Bacteria > Bacillati > Actinomycetota > Actinomycetes > Kitasatosporales > Streptomycetaceae > Streptomyces > Streptomyces sp. NPDC043853. The sequence goes on along the minus strand of NZ_JBWKDJ010000005.1, from coordinate 498,640 downwards.
CGGTGGTGGACACCCATCCGCACAACCTGCCCGGCTGCCCGCCCGGTGCGGCGGCGGTGCCCGGTATCCCCAACTTCATGTGCGACTTCCTGCTCGACACCACGCGCGCCGCGATCAACATGATCAGCAAGCGGACGCTGGACCGCTTCCCGAACATCACCGTCGTCCTGCCGCACGCCGGCGGCTTCCTGCCGTACATCGCGAACCGGCTCCAGGCCCTCGGCCGCTTCTGCGAGCCGCCGGTCGACCCCGGCGCCGTCCGCGAGTACCTGGGCCGCTTCTACTACGACACGGCCGGCCCGATGGCCCCCGCGGCCACCCTGCTCACCCACGCCCCGGCCGAGCACATCCTGTTCGGCACCGACTACCCGGCCGCCCCGGCCGACACGGTCCTCGACCTGGCCCTCCCCGCCCTGGACTCGGACCCGTCCCTCACCCCCGAGCACCTGCGCGGCATCTACCACGACAACGCCCTCCACCTGATCCCCCAACTGGCCACGGTCTGAGGCCCGGTGACGGGAACGCCCCGCACTCGGCTCAGCTGTCGGCGAACCGACCGGGCACAAGCCGAACGCCCGTGATGGAGTGGACCGATGGAGATCCTGGTACTGGGTGGAACGGCATGGCTGGGTCGCGAGCTCTCACAACAAGCACTGTCCCGCGGGCACGGCGTGACCTGCCTGGCCCGCGGCGAGAGCGGCACGGTGGCCGAGGGCGCCGTGCTGCTCCCCGCGGACCGGCGTGAGGCATCGGCGTACGAACGGGTGGCCGACCGGGACTGGGACGCCGTGTTCGAGGTCTCGTGGCAGCCCCGCTTCGTCCGCGGCGCCCTGGCGGCCCTCGCGGACCGCGCGGCCCACTGGACGTACGTCTCCTCGATCAGCGCGTACGCCTCACAGGCCCAGCCGGGCGCGGACGAATCAGCCGAACTCCTGCCCGCCACCGACTTGGACGAACCCGGCCGCGACGCGTACGGCGAGGCCAAGTCGGCCTGCGAGGAAGCCTCGGCGAAGGCCGTCAAGGACCGCCTCCTGGTGGCCCGGGCGGGACTGATCGGCGGACCGGGCGACAGCAGCGGCCGCACCGGCTACTGGGTGGCCCGCGCGGCCCGCGACCCGCTGGGACCCCTCCTGGTACCGGAGTCCCCGGACACCCTGACCCAGGTGGTGGACGTACGGGACCTCTCCGCGTGGCTGCTCGACTGCGCCGAGCGGGGCACCACCGGCACCTACGACGCGGTGGGCCCGATCGTCCCGTTCCACGACTGGGTGGCCCTGTCCCGACAGATCGGCGGCCACACCGGACCGGTGGTGAAGGCGGACCCCCAATGGCTGCTGTCCCGGAACGTGCCCGAGTACATGGGCGAGGAATCCCTGGCCATGTGGCTGGCCGACCCGGACTGGTCCGGCTTCAGCGCCCGCCCCGGCACCGCAGCATCCGAAGCCGGCCTACGCCACCGCCCCCGCCAGGAGCTCCTGACGGACCTCCTCGAATGGGAACGCGCGGAAGGCCTCACCCGCCCCCGCCGCGCCGGCCTGACCCCGGCCCGCGAACACGAACTCCTGACAGCTCTGCGCCACTGGAATCCGCGGGCGCTTCGCCCGGCCGGGGAGAATGGTCAGATCATCCCTCGAGAGGGCGGTTCGTGAATCTCTGGGCACGGGTCAGGCGGTCAGGCCCCCGTCGACCGTCCAGTCGCTGCCGGTGACGTAATGGGCGGCCGGCGAGGCCAGGAACGAGGGTCGCGTAATAGCCGAGGGCGGTTCGAGGGGTGATGAGGCCGGCGACTTCGCCGTCGGCGGGGTTCAAGTCGGTATCGACGGGGCCGGGCAGGACGTTGTGAACGGTGATGCCGGGCGGGCCGAGGTCCCGGGCCAGGCCGCGGGTGAGCCCGGACACGGCGGCCTTGGAGGCCGAGTAGAGCGAAAGACCCGGGAAGGGCGATACACCACCGTTGACGCTGCCGATGTTGATGACCCGGGAGCCCCTGGTGAAGTGGGGCTCGGCGGCCTTGACGGCGGCGAAGATCGCCCGGACGTTCACCGAGAACATCTCGTCGAAGTCGTCGAGGGTCAGATCGGACAGCGGCGCAAAGCGGCCGACCCCGGCGTTGTTGACGAGGATGTCGAGAGAGCCGAAGGTCTCGACGGTGGCCGTCACGACCGCTTGCAGGGCGGTGGCATCGGAGCTGTCGGCCGGTAACGCGACACCCCGCGGGCCGAGCTCACCGGCGAGCTCCTCCGCCTTCTCCTTCGAGGAGTTGTAGGTGAAGGCGACGGCAGCACCGTCTGCCGCCAGCTGACGGACGATCGCCGCTCCGATCCCTCGAGAACCGCCGGTGACCAGGGCCGTCTTCCCCGCGAGCTGCTGAGTCTTCCGGGAGTTCTGCAGGTGCGGTGGGTGTGACGGCCGATGTCAGCGTCAGATGAGAGGATCACAGGATGCCTCTGCCTCAGCCTGATGATCTGACCTCGCTGGTGCTGCGTACCGACTTCGGTGACGACGGAGCCTGGGACGCAGTTCGAGCCGCGCTCGACGCGGTCGGCGAGTACCCCCATGCCACGTATGTCAGCGAGCTTCGCTTCGCCGACGTGGAGGTCCGGACATTGATGGATGCAGAGGCCGCTGCAGATGAAGACGACCGGATCATCCACATCTTCCTGGCCGACGCGGACACGATGAAGAACCCGGATCACCCGCTCCTGGCCGTGGACCTCTCGGACGAGCCCGGTCGGACGTTCAGGGTCCCCGCTCGGTGGTTTCCTGACATCTCAGCCAACCTCAGCATCGCCAACATGGACTTTGCCGAGTTCGCCGACGCCGCTGATGGATCAGGAACCTTCCGCGGCTTCGACGAGAGCTGACGCCTCATCGTTGACACAACGGGCGCCGCATGCGCCGCCCCTTTAAGGCGTGTCCGGCGAGGGGATGCCTTCACGTCTCGGCACGGCGGAACTTATGGTTTGTGGGTTACCCATAGCAGTTCCGCCGGCCAGCGGTGTGCCCAGTCGGGTGGGTCGGTTTCGTTGTAGCCGTTGGGTGTTCCGAGTTCGGGCCGCGGCTCGATAAGGTCGTCGATGATGAGACCCGCGCCGCGCAGGACCCTGACCCAGTCGCCGTAGGTGAGCTGATAGCTGGTCGCGCCGGCGCCCTCGGCAATGGTGTTCAGCCCGAAGTAGTCCTGCTGCAGCGTCGTGGTCACGCGGCCGGCGGCTTCGTCGTAGCAAGCTTCGAACCATGGGCTGGCGACGTTGAACACCAGGCGCCCACCTCGGCCCAAGACGCGTGCGGCCTGCGGGACGGCCAGGTGCGGGGGCGCCCAGCTGAGGCCACCGAAGTCGCAGAACACCAGGTCGAAGCTCTCGGCGGCGAAGGGGAGTTGTTCGGCGGCGCCTTGCACCAGCGGGTAGCGGGCCGCTCCCATCGCGCGGGCCGCTGCGGCGAGTTGGGCTTCGGACAGGTCGAGCCCGACTACGGTGGCGCCTTCGGCGGCGAGCGCCCTGGACCACTGGCCGGCGCCGCAGCCGAGTTCGAGGACGCGCTTGCCGGTGACGTCGCCCAGGGCGTGCAGGTGCGCGTCGGGGATGGAGTACATGCCCCACAGCCGGGGTGCTGCGCCGATTTGCGGGTCGTGCTCGCGCTGATAGGCGCTGCTGATCTGGTTCCAGAGCCGCCGGTTGGCGGGGATGCTGTCCACATGCCGACTCCAGCACTGCCTGCCGGGAGCGGTCAACATGATGAGGGCACTGGCCGGCCCCTCACCTCAGTCCGGGCCTGGCTCAACCCATGTTCCGCCGGACAGGCCCTAGATAGACACGTTCTACACCCCGGTGCCGTACCGGCGTGCGGACGCGGAAAAGCCCGTCGGCGAGGAGCTGCCCGCTCAGTGGGCGGCCGCCTACTGTTCAACCACCACCCGCCAGGCCAGCACGCCCGACTTCAATCGCACACCAAGTCGTAAGCTCCGGCCGTGATCAGTGACTCCCTGCCTTCCGGCACTACCCACGCCCACGCGTCAGCCATCGACGATCTGATCGCGCGGCCGTTCCCGGAACAAACGGTCCGGCCCGGCCCGGACGGCACATGGGGCGGGCCGGAACACCACTTGGCCGTACTCCGGGAGAGCCATGACTTCTGGGACGACCGGAGCGAGCAGCTCATCGAGACGGCCCAGCGGGAGCTGGAAGCCGATCTCTCCGCGCTGGCGCGAACCCTGACCTCCCGATGGGGCCGCCCGGAGACGGTCGACCTGTGGCCGTACCTCGGCTTCGACGCCCCGGATCCGCAGTACGCGGCTCCCGAGCCGCTCCTCTCCCTGGCCAACGTCGCCGACAGCATGCAGGTGTGGCAGCTGCCGAATTCCGACCGGTGGCTCGCGCTGGCGATCGGTCAGGCCGACCCGGAATTCCCCTTGCAGCTCGTCGCCGCTGTGGGCGTGGCCGCCACCTTCGGGCGCTGACGGCGGACCGGCTTCACATCTCCGCGCGGCAGCCGCCACTGCGTCGGAAGCGCGTAGCGATCATTGGCGGTCTATGTCCGGCCACCGACGGCCTGAATCCGCCGTCGGGCAGGAGCGCGTAGCGATTTGGGGCCCCTGGACCGACCCGAATTACGTACATCTGATCCACTTCCATCCCGCGTCCCGCCCGGAGGGCGGCTGGCCGAGCGGAGCCGCAGCTGATGCCCGCCAACGCCAAACCCAGGCGGCCTCCGTCCCTCCATGCCATCCCCCGGGGGCCGCCCGACAGTCCTTGTCGTTGCGTGACGGTCGTCGGCGTCAAGGGTGGCCCGAAGGGCCATCGGCTTGCCGACGCGACGAAGGAGCGCCCTTGACGCCGGCGGCCGGCACGTAATGACACTGGGACTGACGGGCAGCCCCCGGGCACCTCCCAGATACCGTCCAACCGAAGCCGGCTGCGTTGGGCCCGGCCCGGGGTCCCACGGGGCGATCCCCCATCTCCCCTCCCCACCCCTTCCCGACAGCGTCGATATGCGGCTCCACCTCAGGAAGGCTCCACCTCAGGAGGGCTCCACCCCCGCCCCCTCCAGGGCTCCGCCCGAACGCGAATCCGGGCTTCGCCCCACCCCACCTCAGCCGAGCTCCCGCAGCCCAGCCCGGCCCGGCTCAAAGATCCTGCCCCGCAACAAGAGTGAGCAGTGCGAGGCACTGCGTAGCCGCGACCCCCATTGGCAACGAAATCCGCAGCCAACAGCCCGCCCGGCCATCGATTCCAGAGTTACCGGCGGGTTGCGCTAACCAAATCACAGTTCAGCACTTGCGGAACCCCGGGTTCCTTCGACAGTATCGGCCGCGTTCCGCCTCGACGCCCGGACGCGTACCGGTAATCCCGTGCCGTCATCCTGCCGAGCTGCCTCCTGCCGAGCCGCCTGATCCGCGCGGCCGGCCGCTTGCGCCTTCTTTCGAGGCTTTCCCCCGCCGCGCGACCCTCAAGCCAGTCCCCCTCGCGCGCGCCCCCTCTCATTCACCTACCTCGAAGGCAAGGCAGAGATGGCACCACTGGCCGCGCGCCGGAAAACTCCGGCCGCCCAGCACCCCGTGGACGAGGTGCTCCCCCTTTCCCGGCTCTCGCTCTACGGCTTCCAGCACGTCCTGGCGTTCTACGCCGGCGCAGTCCTGGTACCGATCATCCTCGGCAACAGTCTCGGGCTCTCCCCCCAGGAGCTCGTCTACCTGATCAACGCCGACCTCGTCACCGCCGGCATCGCCACCATCATCCAGGCCTGGGGGTTCTGGCGGATCGGCGCCCGGCTGCCGCTCGTCCAGGGCGCCACCTTCACCGCCGTCTCCCCGATGATCGCCATCGGCCAGGGCGCGGGCGGCGGCACGGCCGGCCTGCTCGTCGTCTACGGCGCGGTGATCACGGGCGGCATCGCCACCTACCTCTTCGCCCCGTTCGTCGGGCGGCTGTCCGCCTACTTCCCCCCGATCGTCACCGGCACCCTCCTCACCGTCATCGGCATCGTCCTGATCCCGGTCGGCCTGCAGGACGTGGGCGGTGGCCCCGACCTGGTCGGCAAACCGGCTTACGGCGACCCCGCCCACGTGACTTACGCGGCCGGCACCCTGGGCCTGATCCTGCTGGTGACCCGGTTCGGCGGACCCTTCCTGCGCAGCGTCGCGGTACTGATCGGCCTGATCGGCGGCACCGCGGTCGCCTGGCTGCTCGGGGACGCCAGCCTGGGCGCGGTCGCGCAGGCGGATTGGCTCGGCATCAGTACCCCCTTCCACTACGGCGTGCCGGAATTCTCCATCTTCCCCATGCTGGCCATGGTCGTGGTCATGATGATCACGATGGTGGAAACCACCGGTGACGTGTACGCCATGGGTGAGATCACCGGGCGCGAGGTGGACGGCGAGACGGTCGGCCGGGCCCTACGCGCGGACGGCCTCGCCACCGTGCTCGGCGGCGTCTTCAACTCCTTCCCCTACGTGGCCTTCGCAGAGAACATCGGCCTGGTGCGGATATCCCGGATCACCAGCCGGTTCGTCGTGGTCGCTGCGGGTGTTTTCATGATCCTCCTGGGCCTGATCCCGAAGGCCGGTGCCGTGGTGGCCTCCGTCCCCCACCCCGTGCTCGGCGGCGCGGCCATCGCGATGTTCGGCATGGTCGCGACGGTCGGCATCCAGATCCTCTCCAAGGTCGACCTCCGGGAGGAACGCAACGCACTCATCCTGGCGGTCAGTCTCGGCGCGGCCATGCTCCCGACCACGGTGGAACCGCTCTTCGAGCGGATGCCCACCGAGGTGCGGGCGGTACTGGGCAGCGGCATCACGCTCGGCAGCCTCACCGCGATCCTCCTGAACCTGTTCTTCCACGCGTTCGCCGACCGACGGACCCGGGAGGACATCGACTGGGCCGGACTCGCCGACCCGGACGCCGACTCCCCCTCCCCGACCCGCGGCGGCCACCAGGACGACGCCGACGGCTGGAACGCCTGGGCCCCGCGCGCCGCCCAACCGGGCGGAACGAAGGGGGCCGGGGAAACCGGCAGCCACTCCTGGTCCACACCGGACGGCCAGGACACCCACGGCAGCCACACGCGCTGGGGCCACGGCGGCCCCCGGAACGACCCGGAACGGGCCGGATGGGCAGGCCGTCTCGGCGGGTACGCAGGAGGCACCAACGGCGGGTACGCCGACGCCGGCGGTCACAGCGGCGAAGCCGTACACGACGGTGAAGCCGGGCCCCACGGTGAAGCCCGATACAGCAGTGAATCCCGATACAGCGGTGAAGCCCGATACGGCGATGAAGCCCGATACGGCGGCGAAGCCGGATACGACGGTGAAGCCGGACACCCAGGCGACACCGGTTACGGAGGCCGTGGCGGCGGCCGCGACAGCCGGGACGGCGGCTGGGAGGGCTCGCCCCCCGCCCGCTGACCCGTCCCCGCCCGCTCTGCCGCGCAGCGCACCGCACCGCTCCGCGGAGCCCCCACCGAGGTGATCCGCCCATGTCCAGACCCCCGTTCTCCCCCGCCGAGGCCAGGGCCGCCCGCCTTCGCGTCGGCATGACGCCCGATCAGGTCGTGGCGTCCATGGCACAGCTGGGCATGGACCGGCCGCCCGAGGCGATCCACGCCTGGGAGTCGGGCACCGTGCCGCCGTCCGAGACCGAACTCTTCGCCCTCGCGGACGCGCTGTGGTGCCCGGTCCAAGCACTCATGGCCCGGGTACCGAGCACCCTTCGCGAACACCGGCTGGCCCGGCAGTTCACCGCCGAGCGGCTCGCGCAGCGCATCGGCATGGACCCGTACGCCTACGCCCGCGCCGAGGCCGAACACCAGTGGCCCGGCAACGACCGCCAGACCCTGCTGCTGGCGGACGCGCTCGGGCTCCGCGTGGACGACCTCCTGGACATCGTCGACCAAGCCGCCGAGCTGGTCTCACTGCTCCACGAGGCGGTCGAGGGCCGCTGGAAGACGTACGTGCCACCACTCGCCGGCCTGGTCCGGGCCGACGAGCGGGCGGTGGCCCAGGCCCTGCGGACCCTGCACCGGGAGTACGCCCTCTTCAACGAGCGCTACATGGGCCATCTGGTCGCCCGCAGCGGGGACGTCCGCCTCAAGGAGATCGCCGTCGAACGCGCCCGGTGGCTGAGGGACCTGCCGGAACGCTTCCGCTCCCTGCTCGGCAGTGCCTGACCACCGACGGCGGGCGGCAGGCAACGGGTGCAGGCAAGGGACGACGGGCCGGGCCACGGGACGGGCGACGCGGCCGCCCGGCAGGCGTCGGGTGCGCCGCGGCGCGCGGCCCGCTCCCACCGGGCAGGATGGCGCCATGACCGATCGGGACGAATTCCTGGCATGGGTCAGGGCCACGCTGTACGAGGCGGAGGTCGCGCTCCACAACGGCGACCCCGCCCCGCGCCGGGAGCTCTGGTCCCGCAGCGAGCCCGTGAGCGTGCTGGGGGCGTGGCGCAACGCCACCGGCCAGGCGGAGCTCGACGAGCTCTTCACCACCCTCGGGCAGACCTTCTCCGACTGCACGTCGTACGCGTTCGAGCTGCTGGCCTGCGACGTGGTGGGCGACATGGCCTACACCGTCGGCTTTGAACACACCTCCGCCTCCGTGGACGGACGGCCGCGCCGCTACACCCTGCGGGCGACCCAGGTGTACCGCCGCGAGGGCGGCGCGTGGCGGGTGGCCCACCGGCACGCCGACACTGTGAGCTGACCGGGTGAAGGGCCGGGGCGTAGGCTCGGCGAATGGCCAAGTACTTCGACCTGCACCCGGACAACCCCCAGCGACGCGCCATCGGGAACGTGGCGGACAGCCTCCGGGACGGCGCGCTCATCGCGTATCCGACGGACTCCTGTTTCGCGCTGGGCTGCCAGCTGGGCAACCGTGACGGGATCGACCGCATCCGGTCGATCCGGGACCTCGACGACCGCCACCACTTCACCCTGATGTGCGAGAACTTCGCACAGCTGGGACGTTTCGTGCACATCGACAACGACGTGTTCCGCGCCGTCAAGGCCTCCACTCCGGGTCCGTACACCTTCATCCTGCGGGCGACCTCGGAGGTGCCCCGCCGGCTGATGCACCCGAAGAAGAAGACGGTCGGGGTCCGGATCCCGGACCATGTGGTGACCCAGGCGCTGCTGGCGGAGCTCGGGGAGCCGCTGCTGTCCAGCACGCTGCTGCTGCCGGGCGAGGAAGAGCCGATGACGCAGGGCTGGGAAATCAAGGAGCGGCTCGACCACGTGGTGGACGCCGTCCTCGACTCCGGCGACTGCGGCACCCGGCCGACCACCGTCATCGACTTCTCCGGCGGCGGCGCGGAGATCGTACGGCGCGGGGCCGGAGACACCACACGATTCGAGTGATTCGACTCATTCGACTCATTCGACCTACGCGACCCATTCGCGTCACTCGGGTGACCGACGGCCGGCCGCCCGTTGCCCGCCCTGCCCCCTGATCGTTCAGGGGCTGACGGACGACGGTGCGGGACGGGCAGCGGGTGGTCGTGGTGCGGATGGGGCGCAGGACTGTACTGAAGGCGGCGTCGGGCGGCGCACTGGCGGCGCTGAGCCTCTCCGGCCGGGCGGCGGCCGACGGCGGCCGGGCCACCGGAAGCGCCCCGGAGGCGGCGGGCGAGGCGAGCGTCCCGGCCGCCGATGGGACCGTCCGGCTCCGCCTCACCGCCGCGACGAACGGCACGGCCACCACCACGGCCTCCGGCGACCGGGTGATCGCCGAGGTGCAGAACATCCTCTGGTCGGTCCCCCGGGACGGTACGGCCGCGACCGCCCTCACCCCGCCGGACCTGGAGCCGTGTCGCCCGGTGTTCTCCCCGGACAGCCGCTGGGTGGCGATGAGCGCCTACCGGGGCGGCGGCTTCCACATCTGGCTCATGCGGCCGGACGGATCGGGGCTGCGCAGGCTGACCGACGGCCCCTTCGACGACCGGGCCCCCGCCTGGTCGCCCGACGGCCGCACCCTCGCCTTCTGTTCGGAGCGCGGCGGCGACCCCGTGGAGGGCGCGCCGTACCGGATCTGGACCGTGGACGTGCGCGACGGCCGACTGCGCCGGCTGACCGGCCTGCCGGGGCAGGAGGGTCCCGGGCAGGACGGCGACTGGGAGGACTACGACCCGGCCTGGTCCGCGGACGGCTCCCGCGTGCTGTTCGTCCGGGGCACCGCCGACGGCGACACCCTCACCGCGCGGACCCTGGCCTCGGTCGCCGCCCCCTCCACTAACGCTCCCACCGCCCCCGCGACCACCGCCACCGCGACCGCGACCGCGACCGCGACACCCGTACGCGTCGAACACACCTCCCCCGAGGGCCGGCTGATGGCCCCGGTCCTCTCTCCGGCCGGCCGTACGGCCTGGCTGTGCGCGCTCCCCGGCCCGCGCCGCGCCGAGACCACGACCCTCGTGGTGGACGGCCGGCGGGTCGCCCTCGACGGTGAACTCGCCCCCGCTCCCCCGCGCTGGATCGGCGAGGACCGGCTGCTGGTGACGCTCGACGGCCGTTTCCGGGAGATCCACCCGCACCGTGAGGGCACCGGCACCGGCACCAGCACCGGCGCGGGCACCAGCACCAGCACCAGCACCAACACCAACACCAACACCAACACCAACACCAACACCAACGGAACCATCACCACCATCACCACCATCACCACCACCCCCGCCCAAGCGGAGATCGCCCTCAACGCCACCCTGAAGCTCCGCCGCCCCCGCCCCCGGGTCAAGGACTACGTCCTGGAGGCGGACCGCACGCTCCCGGTCCACGGCATCCACCAGCCCCGCCTCTCGCCCGACGGCCGCCGGGTTGCCTTCGCCGCGCTCAACTCGCTCTGGACCGTCCCCGTCTCCGGCGGACCCCCGCACCGGATCCTGCGCTGCCCGGAGTCCGCATACGTACAAGGCCCGGTATGGACCCCCGACGGCCGGGGCCTGGTCTACACCGACGACCGGGACGGGCTCAACGCCGTACGCCGCCACGACCTCGCCGGAGGCCCCGGCGTCACGACGGGGACCCAGGACCGTGTCCTGGCCGACGGCGGCAGGGTGTACGGAGTGCTCTCGCCGGACGGCAGCCGGCTGGCCGCTCTCGACCTGGCCGGGCGGCTCCTCGTACGCGATCTCGCGGCCGGCACCGACACCCCGCTCGTCTCCGCGCTCGGCGGCGGGGGCCTGCCCGGGCAGCCCAGCTGGTCCCCGGACGGGCGGTACGTCGCGCTGTGCGACCGGAACCGGCTCAGCCGGCGCTTCCGCGAGGGGTACAACCTGATCCGGATCGTGGACACGCGCACGGGCGCCGACCGCCTCCACGCCCTCGCCCCGCACGCTTCGCTCTCCGACCGGTACGCCGCCGGGCCGGTCTGGTCGCCGGACGGCCGACACCTGGCCTGCGTCAGCGAGTCCGCGCTGTGGCTGCTGCCGGTGGACCCGGACGGCACCCCGAACGGGCCGGCCCGCCGGCTGACCGACGAACCGGCCGACCACCCCTCCTGGTCCGGGGACTCCCGGACCCTGCTCTACCAGTCGGGCGCACGGCTGCGGCTCCTCCCGCTCGCCGCGGACGCCGCCCCCGCCGGGCCGGCGCGCACCGTACCGGTGTCCTTCGGCTACCGGCGGCCGGCGGCCGTGGACACGGTGGTGCGGGCCGGGCTGCTCTGGGACGGCACCGGATCGGCGCCGCGCGCCGACGTCGACGTACTGGTCCGGGACGGCCGGATCACCGCCGTGGAACCGCACCGGAAGTCATCACGCACCCGGCGGGCGGCACGCACCGTGGACGCCTCCGGCGCCACCGTGCTCCCGGGCCTGTGGGACGCGCACGTGCACTCGTACCCGTACACCTACGGAGCCCGGCTCGGCGCGCTGCAGCTGGCCTACGGGGTGACCAACACCGTCTCGTTCGGCGGGTCCGCGCACGAGCAGGCCCGGCTCCGCGAGGACATCCGGGCCGGGCGGCTCACGGCTCCGCGGCTGCTGGCGGGCGGGGAGCTGCTCGACGGGTCCCGGGTGGCGTACACGATGGGCCGCGCGCACCGTACCCGCGAGGGCTTCGCCCGGACGCTGGTCCGGGCCGCGGAGCTGGACTGGGACCTGGTCAAGACGTACGTACGGGCCCCCTACTGGCTGATGGAGGAGGCTGCGGCGTTCGCGCACGAGCGGCTGGGGGTCACGGCGGGCTCGCACCTGTGCGCGGCGGGGATCCAGTCCGGGCAGGACCTGACCACCCATCTGGTGGCCACCGAGCGCGCCGAGTACGGGCACGGCTGCACCCCGGAGAACCACACCCATCAGGACACCGTGGAGCTCTACACCCGGGGCGGTTTCCACCTGGTCGCCACTCCGTTCACGGCATTGCCCCTGCTGGGTGCCGACCCGGAGGCCGCGGCGGACCGGCGGGTCATGGACCTGATGCCGCCCTGGGACGTGACGGCCGTCCAGACGGCCGCGGCGCGGCCGCCGAGCGCGGAGCAGCTGGCACTGCTGGAACGGGAGGTGGCCACGTACCGGCGCGTCCTGCGCGCGGGCGGACTGGTGGCCCTGGGCACCGACGCCCCGCTGGTCCCGGTCGGCCTCCACCTCCACCTGGGCCTGCGCGCCCTCCACCGCTTCGGCCTGAGCCCGGCGGAGGCCCTGACCACCGTCACCCGCACCCCGGCACGGATCTTCGGCGTCGAGGACCACCTCGGCACGGTGGAACAGGGCAAACTGGCCGATCTGACGATCGTCGACGGCGACCCCTTCTCGGACTTCGCCGCCCTGATCCGCACCCGCGCCGTCCTGCGCGCCGGCACGCTCCACGAGCGCACCGCCGTCCAGTCCGCCTTCGCTCCCCACCCCACCGCGCAGCCCGCCTCCGACTCCACCTCCCGGAGCACCCCACGGCACCATCCGGACCCGGCGGAACACTGGCGCCCGGTCCTCGACCAGATGCTCCGCGACGGCTGCTGCCACCCCGGCGCCTAGGCTGTTTCCTTCGGATCAACTCGCTGACCGGATTTAGATGGCGGCGATGTGAAGTCCGGCGAGGTAGATGGTGGCGATCTTGTCGTAGCGAGTGGCCAGGTCGCGCCACTGCTTGAGCTTGTTGATGCACCGCTCAACGGTGTTCCGCTGCTTGTAGGCTGCGCGGTCGCAGTTCGGCGGGCAGCCGCCGCGGCTGCCCAGACGCTTGCGGTTGGCGGCCTGGTCCGCGGGCTGTGGGATAACTGCCCGGATCCCCCGCCGCCGCAGGTGGCGACGGATCGCCCTGGACGAGTATGCCTTGTCGGCCAGCACCGCATCCGGCGTGACCCTTGGGCGCTCAATCCGCCGGGGCACCCTCAAGCGGCCATGACCTGTGCGAATGCGGGTGCGTCACCGGCCTGGCCTGGCGTGAGGACGAAGGCGAGCGGTCGGCAGCTGCCGTCGGCCGCGAGGTGAATCTTGGTAGTCAGTCCGCCCCGGGAGCGTCCGAGGGCATGGCCGGGCGGCTCGCCGGCCGGGGCCCTTCCGCCCGCGCTCGATCCGGATACCGGTTACCGCACCCGGGCGAGGAACAGGTCGCTGAACCGGACCATGTCGATACCGCCGCCGTGGGCGTTCAGGACCTGAGCGTCTCGGCTAGCACCTGTTCGCGCCGGTCGGCGGGGAGGACGCGATAGCGCGAGAGCGAGGCCAGATACCCCGTGTACTCGTCGGTTTCGTAGTGCCGGTCCTGTCGGTACCGGACGGCACGCAGATCCGTGAAGCGGCCGTCGCGACGGCACTCGTCCTCGGGCCAGCCCGGCCGGCCGACCCAGTTGCCGGGCACCTCGCCGTAGGAGGAGGCCAACTCCCCATGCGGTGTGCCGGCGATGCCGTGGCGGCGGTCGACCCCGGCCAGGGCGGCGTGCAGCTCGCCGCCGCGTACGCCGTGGGGGTTCCAGAACAAGGCCACCGCGCCGCCGGGCCCGAGGGCGGCGTGCGCCAGATCCCAGCGCCTCTCCGGATCGGTCCAGTGCCAGGACGTGGCGGCGAAGACCAGGCCGAAGGCGGGGCCGTCCGGCTGCCAGTCCTCGAAAGCGCCCGCATGGACCCGCACTCCCGGACGGTTCACGGTGTTGCGACGCAGCACCTCCGCCATGCGCGGGTCCGGCTCGATGCACACCAGCGGCGTGCCCGCGGCCGCGAACGGCACCGTGGCCTTGCCGGTCCCCGCGCCGACCTCGACCGCCGCACGGTCGCCCAAGGCCGCGTACGCAAGCACATCCGCGACCAGAGCGTCCGCATATCCCGGGCGAGCGGCGTCGTAGAGCTCCGCCACCTCGCCGAACACCCGACTGCGCGCCATGTCGACCTCACCCTGCACGGCCATCCGCCTCCCCCGTCGGCAAGCGGTCAACCTACGAGGCGGACGGAGGTCCCGTCCACATCGCGTCCGGGGCTCGTCCAGGGCTCGTCCAGGGCTCGTCCGGGGCTCGTCCAGGTCGCGCCCGGGTCGCGTCGACATCCCGTCCGGGCCACCTCCACATCGTGTCCGGTTTCCCGTCCGGATCACGTCCACATCGCGTCCGGTTCGCGTCCGGATCGCGTCCACCCGCCCGGTGACCGGTCGGGACCGCTCAGGCGTCGCCCCGCAGGGCGATGGTGACCACCAGCGGCGGATCGGCGCGTTCCGCCTGCCAGGTGTGGTCGCGGAGCAGGGTCTGGTCCGAAGTCACGGTCAGGGCCGGGTCCGGACTCACCGCCAGGGCCGGGTCCGCGGCCAGGGCCAGGGCCTCCTCGACCGTGGGGCGGTGCTGGTCCACGGCCCGGAAACCGGCGCGGGTCAGGAGGGGCGGGAGGGCGCCGACCGGCCAGGCGTGGTTGGCGACCTCCTGCCAGGTGCCGTCGGTGCGCCGGAGGCGGACGGTCAGCGGGTCGCCCGGGCCGTAGGTCGCGCCCGGTTCGCCGATGCGGGTGGAGGCGTACTCCCGGCGGGTGCATTCGGGGTCGGTGGTCAGCAGGACCAGCGGCGCACCGGGCCGCAGCAGCCGCCGGATCTCGGCGAACACGGCGAGGACCGCCTCCTCCGTGGGGAGGGAGGCGAGGACGTGGTTGCACATCACCGCGTCCGCGCAGGCGTCGGGGAGGCCGGGGACCCTGCCGTGCTCGACCAGGTGGTATTCCGCGACCGCGGGGGCCGACGTACGGGCCAGCTCCAGCATTTCGGGGGAGGTGTCCACGCCCAGGACGCGTACGCCGAGCTGTCCGGCCGCGCGGCCGGCCACCTTGCCCGGACCGCACCCGTAGTCGATCAGGACGTCGCCCGGTCGGATCCGCCGGGACAGGGCCCGGAAGACGAACGGGTACCCCAGCAGCCAGTCCGTGGCCGCCTCCACCGCCGCGAAGGCGCGTGCGCCTTCCTGTCCCGACCAGTCGCTCACACCCCCACTATCCGCCCGCCCGACCCGTCCGGGGGTGGTACGACACGGCGTCAATCACCAGCGGTGACCGGGAGAATTCATGAGGTGAGACAAGGGTGAATCTCGTACTGAATTGGCGTCAACAACCGCACACCAATGACTTCCGGATGATTTCGATTCGATAACGACGGCAACCTCAAAAGCCTGGACCAATGACGTTCCACGCGCGTAGTTCCCTTGAAAACAAAGGGAACTGATGATTCATCAGAAACGCTTCGGTAGGTAACGGAATGGATTCTCGACACCGGACTCCGGTTTGTCCGAATTCTCCGGCCTAAAGGTCTGGCAGGCTGCGGCGCACCCAGTCTTCTGACCAAAGAATTGAGGTGCGCATGTCGAGACATCGAAAACTGAGGGAGCATCAGGACCAGCCGCGACGCGGCAGGTTCAAGGGCATCACGGCCGCCGTGGCCGTGGCCGCCGTGGTCGCCGGAGGCTTCGCCTACCAGGCCGGCCTGGCGAACTCCAAGGACGAGACGACGCTCGCCCAGCTCGGGGCGCACTCTGCGGAAATAGCCACCGAGCCGGCCTCCGCGCCGGCCCGGGACAAGGACCCGAAGCCGCTGGACAAGAAGCCGGCCAACGACTCGGCCAAGGGCATGGTCTACGACGGCCTGAAGACCGCCCCCAAGGGCGACAGGTGCGTGGGCGTCTACCGCACGGACGTCGGCCACTGCACGCACGGCCCCGACGAGCCCCCCAAGGGCGTCGACATCAAGAAGGACACCGCGCCGGCCGTGAAGGCCGTGGCCGCGGCGGCCAACCCGGCCGGTCCGGCCGACAAGGACCCGGCCGCCGGCCAGGCCGACGGGCGTACTCAGGACACGCCCGCCGCCGACGCCAAGGCCCCCGGCGACGCCTCCGCTCCGCCCCGCACCCCCTCCGCCGGGCAGAGCGCGGCCGCCGGACCCGCCGGGCAGACCGTCCAGTGCGACGGTGACGGCAGCACCGGCAACCGCGTGCAGGTCGTGTACGTGCACGGCCCCGGCCGCGACCGGTACTCCGAGTACGCCGCATCGTTCCGCAAGTGGGCCGCCGACGCCGACCTGATCTACTCGGCCAGCGCCCAGCAGACCGGCGGCGTCCGCCACATCCGCTACGTGACGGCGGCGGACTGCACCCCGACCGTCCTCAACATCGAGCTCCCGGACTCGGCGCTCTCCGAGTTCAGCGCCACCAACCGGGCGCTGGCCGGCAAGGGTCTGGACCGCCGCGACCGCAAGTACATGATCTTCGCGGACACGCAGGTCTACTGCGGCATCGGCACCTTCAACGGGGACGAGCGGCCCGGCCAGAACAACCTCAGCAACTTCGGCCCCTCCTACGGACGTACGGACACCGGCTGCTGGGGCGGACACACCGCCGCGCACGAACTCGGCCACAACCTCGGCGCGGTCAACAACAGCGCGCCCAACACCAGCCGGGGCGCGCACTGCACGGACGAGTGGGACGTGATGTGCTACTCGGACACCCCGTACTACCCGAAGATGCGGAACGTCTGCACCGACCGGGCGAACGAGAACATCCTCGACTGCAACCACGACGACTACTTCCACACCAATCCCAAAGCGGGCAGCTACCTCGACACCCACTGGAACATCGCGAACAACCAGTTCCTGATGAAGGGCAAGGGCGGCACCGACCCGAATCCGAACCCGAACCCCAGCCCCAAGCCGACGCCGAAGCCCACGCCGTCCCCGACCGCGCCGAAGCCCGGCAGCGGACCGGACGTGACCGTCAGCCAGATCCAGTCGGACTCGGTCGTGGTCAGCTGGCCGCGGGTGAACGGGGCCTCCTGGTACCAGGTGATGTTCAACGGGAAGCACCTGACCTGGCTGCAGGGCACCGCGCTGCGGATCTACAACCTGCGACCGGGCACCTCGTACACGGTGGCGGTCTCGGTACGGGACGCGCAGGGCCGTGACAGCGGTCCGGGCAAGGCGGCCTCCTTCAAGACCGCGGGCGCGGGCACCACCACCGCTCCGAACGCCAAGTACACCCTGGCCAACGGCAGCACCGGGCTCAACGCCGCCGTCTGGGGCGGCCGCAGCGCCGACGGCACGGTCCTGGTCGGCTCGCAGGCCGACGGGTACGCCCCCCAGCAGTGGTTCTTCGACAACGCCGGCAACGGCCTGGTCCGCATCCGCAATGCCGCCTCCGGCAAGTGCCTCCAGCCCGGCGGCACCCCCGGCGCGGGCATGTGGGTGGCCCAGCAGCCCTGCTCGAACGGAGCCACGGCCCAGCAGTGGAAGATGACCGCCAAGGACGGCTCGATGAGCATCACCGACCGCAGCGGCGCCTGGGCGCTGACCGTCAGCGGCCGCCCGTACTACGG
The DNA here is from genome assembly GCF_056436025.1 of Streptomyces sp. NPDC043853. NCBI lineage: Bacteria > Bacillati > Actinomycetota > Actinomycetes > Kitasatosporales > Streptomycetaceae > Streptomyces > Streptomyces sp. NPDC043853. The sequence goes on along the minus strand of NZ_JBWKDJ010000005.1, from coordinate 480,890 downwards.
GGCCCGGCTGCTGGACCTGCAGCGTGCCGACGGACGCACCGCCCAGCTCTGGGCGGTCCGCAAGGCCGGCTGATTCCCCCGGCCACACGGTGAGAACCGGCGGGCGGGCCGTCCACGGGACGGCCCGCCCGTACACCTCCCCCTGCTTCCCCGCACTTCCCCTCGCTTCCCCTCACCCCCCCACACGCCTCACCTCCCCCTTGCTTCCCTTCACTTCCCCCACACCTCCACTCCCCCCGTACATCCCCCGCACATGCATCGGAGCACTGGCATGCACAGGGCAGTTCCGTACGGACGCACCCGCACGGGCGTCCTCCTCCTCGCGCTGGCCGGCGCCACGGTCCTCGGGACCCCGCTGCCCGCCGCCGCCCACGGCGATGGCCTCAACGTGGTGCTCACCGGGCACCGCGAGGGCCATGTCGTCACCGAGGTGACCTGGGAGAACGACGGTGACCCGGTGGACGAGCAGGTCGCCGCCACGGTCAACGCGGTCAGCCCCGACGGAAGCCACACCGCGGGCCCGTGGAAGCTGGTCCGCGACCCCAGCGGGCCGAAGAACTGGACCACGGCCGAAGCGCTGCCCTCCGGCACCTGGAAGGTGACCGTGGAGGTGGGCTTCCCCGAGCTCGGACGCGCGGAGCGCGAACTCACCGTGAATCCCGCGGGCCCCGTCGCCGGCCCGACCGCAGCGGCATCCGCCCCGCCCGCCGCGCCCGCGTCGCCTCCGCCGCCCGCCTCGCCCCCGGCGTCCCAGGCCGCCCCGTCGGCGGTCGCCGCCGAACCCGCCGGGAACTCCAGGGGAACCTCCCGTCTGCCCGTCACCGCCGCCGCGGCCGCCGCGCTCGCGGTGACCGGCGCCGGCGTGTGGGCCGTCGTACGCCGCACCCGCTCGCGGCGCAGCGCCTGACCGCACGGTCCGGCCACGAGACCGGGCGGGGCCGCCTCCCCCGGCCCCGCCCCCCACTCCTTCGGCCCGGCCGGTCAGACCCGGCCGGGCCAGACCCGGTCAGACCCGGCCAGAACCCGGCCAGGCCCGGCTAGACCGGCTCGGGCACGAACGGCAGGTAGTCCTCCGGCCCGGAGGGGATGACCGCGTAGCTGGCCTCCGGCAGCTCGTTCCAGACGCCCGGCAGGTCACCGAGCGGCTCGGAGACGATCAGGCGGGTCTCGTCGGACACCCCCTGGAGGTATTCCAGCTCGGGGTGGAGCTGCCGAACGGTTTCGGCCTTGCTGCTGTAGAAGAGCGACCGCGACTTCCGGATGCTGGAGTAGCGGAACGCCCACACGCGTGCACCGTCGGAGACCGCCACCGTCATCTGCAGCGGGTGGGGGACGCCGTGTTCCTTGCCGAGCCGCTCCACCAGCCCCGCCATCCGGGCCACCGCGCCGGGCACGTCCTGGTCCAGCCCGTAGGTGACCGCCAGGTAGAACATCACCTCGGAGTCCGTGGAACCCTCCATCGCCGGGAAGATCACCGGGTCCACGGCCATGCACAGGTCCCGGCGCAGCCGGTGGAAGTCCGTGATGGCGCCGTTGTGCATCCACATCCAGCGGCCGTGCCGGAACGGATGGCAGTTGCTCTGCTGGATGGCGGTGCCGGTGGAGGCCCGGACGTGCGCGAAGAACAGCCGGGAGCGGACGTGCGCGGAGAGTTCCACCAGGTTGCGGTTGTTCCAGGCCGGGCCGATGTCCCGGAAGACCGCCGGGGTGCCGTCGCCCTCGGCGCTGTACCAGCCGATGCCGAAGCCGTCGCCGTTGACCGTCTCCACGCCCATGCGGGCACGATGGCTCTGGTTGATCAGCGAGTGTTCCGGACGGTACAGGACCGAGTCCAGCAGGATCGGCGATCCCGAGTAGGCGAGCCAGCGACACATGACGGGCCTTCCCTTCCCCGCCCCCGTACGAGGGTAGCTCCGACCGTGTGCCGGGGGCGTGGGCGGCCCTCGCCGCCCCCTCCCCGGCACCCGAATGGGCTCGTCGGGGACCCGGATGTGCTACGGCCGGATCCCGTCGCACGCGATGCGCAGGTGGCGCGGCCCGCGCAGCACCGCGTTCTGGCGGTACGGCGGCGGGTCCTCCATCAGGCGGGGCTTCTCCAGGCGGCGGGCCAGCTCGCTCAGGGCCAGCTGCGCCTCCAGGCGGGCCAGCGGGGCGCCGAAGCAACTGTGGATGCCGCTGCCCAGGCCGAGGTGCTCGATGTCCTTCCGGTACGGGTCGAACCGCTCGGGATTCTCGAAGCGGGCCGGGTCCCGGTTCCCGGCGGCCAGCATCAGCCACATGGAGGCGCCCTTGGGGATGGTCACCCCCCGGACCTCGATGTCGGTCAGGGTGGTGCGCTGCGGGAGCAGCTGGACCGGCGGCTCGTACCGCAGCATCTCCTCCACCAGGTTGACCGCCAGGCCCGGGTTCTCCCGCAGGTCGCGCAGCACCTCGGGGTGGCGCAGCAGGGTGAGCATGCCGTTGGTGATCAGGTTGACGGTGGTCTCGTGCCCGGCGATGAGCAGCAGGGCGGCGGTGCTGAGCAGCTCGATCGTGGTCATGCTCCCGTCCTCGCTGTGTCCGACGGCGAGTTGCGAGAGCATGTCGGGGCCGGGGTCCTTGCGGCGTTCCTCGATCAGCCCGGCGAGATACATCCCGAGTTCCATCCGGGCGTCCTGCCCGACCTTGGCCCTCTCCTCGGGCGTGGCGTCCGGGTCGGGGTCCAGGCTGGCCGCGAGGGTGTCGGCCCACACGTGGAAGCGCGGTTCGTCCTCCTTGGGCACCCCCAGCAGCCGGCAGATCACCGATACCGGGAAAGGATAGGAGACCTGCTCGACGAGGTCGAAGTTGCCCGGGTCCTCGACGCCGTCCACCAAGCCCTTGAAGATCGCGTCGAGTTCGCCGCGCATCTCCTCGACGCGCTTGGGGGAGTGCGGCGGCCCGAACGGCCGGTTGGTCATCCGGCGCAGCCGGTCGTGTTCGGGCGGGTCCAGCTTGAGGAAGCTGGGCGGCAGGGTGGTGGGCTCCTCCTCCTCGCCGGCCAGCGGGTCGCCCGCGAGGGCGGCCAGGTTGCGGGAGTCGGAGCTGATCCGCGGGTCGTGCAGGAGGCCGATGATGTCGTGGTAGTGGCTGATCGCGTACGGCCCGCCGTCCATGTGGTGGACGGGCGTCTTCCGCAGTTCCTCGTACAGCGGGTACGGGTTGGGGCGGCTCGCCGGATCGAGGATGCGGCGCAGGATGTCTTGCTCGGTCATGGACGGCTCCTCCGGAGGCCTGGCAGGTCAGCGGCCGGGACGGAAGTGGATGCGTTTGTCGGCCGGGGAGTACCCGCTGACGGTGACGGTCGGGCCGTGCGTGGGCACCGAGGGGTCGGGGAAGTCGGCGGGCACCGGGTGCCGGCCGTCGGCGCGCCGGTCCACGGTGTCGAACGGAGGCGGGAAGGGCGCCGTGGCCTCGATCTGCTTCTCGTAGAAGGGCAGCCAGCGGGCGTTGTCGAAGGTGACGGCGGCGATGATCCGGCCCTGGTACCCGTAGACGCCGGTGAAGCGGCGCTCGTCCAGCGAACCCTGGGTGATCATGATCTCGGTGCCCATGGGGGGCACTCCCACGGACTTGATGTTCACCCCGAACTGGGTGGACCAGAAGGCCGGCACCCAGATGTGGGGGCGCCGGTCGGCGCTCTCGCTGAGCATGTTGTGGGCGGCGATCTCCGCCTGGGAGACGGCGTTGCCCCAGTGTTCCAGGGAGAGGAACTGGTAGCCGAACAAGGGGTGCGGGGACCGGGCCACGTCGCCGGCGACGTAGATGTCGTCGGTGACGATGCCGCGGAAGTCGAAGGCCCGGCAGCCGGCGTCGCAGGCGATGCCGCGGGGGCCCGCGCCGAGGCCGGAGCCGTCCAGCCAGGCGGTGTTCCGGACGGCGCCGAGCGAGACGACGACCACGTCGGCCTCGACCGTGGTGTTGTCGGACAGGTGGGCGGTCCGGACCCGGCCGGTGCTGTCGCCCTCCAGTCCGGTGACCATCACCCCGGTGCGCAGGTCGACGCCGTTCTCCCGCTGGAGGGCGGCCGCGACCTCGCCGATCACCCCGCCGAGGGCGCCGACCAGCGGGGCGGAGGCGCGTTCGGCGACGGTGACCTCGATGCCGCGCTCGCGGCAGGCCGAGGCGATCTCGGAGCCGGTGAACCCGGCTCCGATCACCAGGACCCGGCGGGGTCCTTCGGCGAACCTGCGGGCGAGGACGGCGGCCTCGTCGCGGCCGCGCAGGGTGAACACGCCGTCGAGGGCGGCCTCCGCCGGGTTCGGCCAGGGCCGGGCGTGGACGCCGGTGGTGATCAGCAGCCGGTCGTACGGGACTTCGTCGCCGCCGGCCAGTCGGACCGTACGGGCCGCCATGTCCAGGCGGGTGGCAGCTTCGCCGAGCCGCCATCGTGCGTCGACGGCGCGGCGGCGGGGCAGTGCGGTGTGCTCGGCGGCACTGCGGCCGAGCAGGACCTGCTTGGACAGCGGCGGGCGGTCGTAGGGCTCGTAGGGCTCGTCGCCGATCATGGTGAGCGTGCCCTTGAAGCCCTTCTCGCGGAGGGTCTCCGCGGCGCGCAGTCCGGCCAGCGAAGCGCCGACGATCACGATCCGGCCGTCGCGCTTGAGCTGGTCCAGGGCGGTGTCAGCCATCGGACGCCTCCTCGGCGGCCGGCCGGTCCGTGGCGGACGGGTCCGCCGCCAGGTCCAGTTCGTCCACGAGGATGGCCTGGACCGGACAGGCTGCCGCGGCCTGCTTCACGCGGGCCCGCTGTGCTTCCTCGGCCTGGGGGTCGTAGAGCAGTCCCTCGTCGCCGTGCATCGCGAAGACGTCGGGTGCGAGGAACGCGCACTGCGCGTAGCCCTGGCAGCGGTTGAGATCGACGACAAGCCTCAGCAAGGTTCGGTCCTTTCGTGGCCCCGGGCTTCCCCCGACCAGCGTGGTCCCCCGGGGCGGCCGGGGCGCGGCGGGTGGCCCGTCGGAGTGATGTGCGGGTCGACGTGATGGGCGGGTCGACGTGATGGGCGGGTCGGCGTGATGGGCGGGTCGGCGTGATGGGCGGGTCAGGCGGTCCGCCGCCGGGCGGTCCCGAGGATGTTCAGGCTGACGATCAGCGCCCAGCCGGGGAAGACGAGCTCCAGCCAGGGCACGGAGGAACCCGCCACCAGCAGCACCAGGGACACCAGGTAGCCGAGGGCGATGAGCGGGCGCGGCATCACCCGGAGCCGGCGGCCGGTGGCGGACGCGGAGAGGACGAAGACGGCGGCCATCCGCAGGGCGTAGGTGCTGAGCAGGGCGTGTGCGTAGCCACGGCCGAACTCCGAGCTGACGTCGGAGTTCAGGACGGTGCCGACGGCCGCCGCGGAGGCGAAGAGCATGGCGGCGAACAGCAGTCCGCTGCCCAGGAAGACCGTGGCGACGAACCGGTCCTCGGCCTCGCCCGTGTGCATGCGGACGGCACCGATGAACCACAGGAAGGCGATGCCGGCGAACGGGATGATCTGCAGCGACCAGCTCAGGGTCTGCCGTTGGCCCCCGTCGAGCGGGACCTCGCCGGTGACGCCGTGCGGCAGGGCGATCCGGGAGAGCACGATCGCGGCGGCCATCAGCAGGGAGAAGACGATGCCGGCCACGCCCGCGGCCCGTGGGGTGGTCAGGAAGTCGTCTCCGGGGGTCGTCCCCGGTGCGCTCTGGCTCATGCCTCCAGCAAGCCGCGCCCGGGGGTGGCGTGCCCCGTGGGCGCGGCCGGGCGGGTGACGTGCACCGGCGAGGGGCGGCGTCAGTCCTGGGCGCGTGCGGTGACGGGGGCGTCCGTGCGGTCGCCCAGGAACTCGTACCAGCGGTGCCGCAGGCAGAGGTAACGGGTGTCGGCCTCGACCAGGTCGAGGAAGGACTCGATGGTGGCGGCCAGGCGTTCGCCCAGGCCCTCGTCGGTCAACGTGCCGTCCTCGGCGAACGCCTGGTGGGCCATGGCCAGGCTGAACATGTCCGGGTAGACGCGGGCGCCGAGGTGTTCCAGCGGGACGCGCAGCGCCCACAGGCCCCGGTTGCCGCCCACCATGGACGGGGACGCCGAGACGAGCAGGGCTTGCTTGTCCTTGAAGGGCTGGGGGCGGAACCGGGACACCCAGTCGACGGCGTTCTTCAGGACGCCGGGGACGGAGGCGTTGTACTCGGGTGAGGCGATGACCACGGCCTGGGCCGCCTCCAGCCGGTCGCGCAGGGCGACGGCGCCGGGCGGCTGTCCGCTCTCCGCCTCGAAGTCCCCGTCGTAGGGGGGCATGGCGAACTCGCCGAGGGTGGCCAGGTCCGCAGTGGCTCCCGCCCGCTCGACCAGTCCGGCGACGAGCGCGGCGAGCATGCCGTTGACGGAGCCGCCGCGGGAGGAGGCGGAGAGCACCAGCACGCGCAGGGAGGCGCGGGGTTCGCCGACCGCGCCGGGGGCTCCGTCGGGCTGGGTGGCCATGGTGTCTCCCTTGCCGTACACCCGGTTACAACCGGTTGCGCCTTGTTCTTCCGGTACATCCGGTTCTGCGGTCCGAGCGTGGCACAGGCGCGGGCGCGGACGGCCGCTGACGCGCCGGGACTCGGGCACGGGAGAGGGAGGCTGCGGCGGCTACCAGTGGCGTGGCTCCGGGCCGGTGACCGGCTCGGAGGGTTTGCCGTCCACGCCGATCGGGACCTCCCCGGCGAGCATCACCCGGTGCATGATCCGGGGATGGTCCAGGTGGGCGGTGTCGCCCGGGGCGAGGTGGATGGTGGCGCGGTTGTCCCAGAAGGCCACGCTGCCCGGTTCCCAGCGGAACCGGACGGTGTACTCGGGGCGGGTGGCGTGGTCGAGCAGCAGCTCCAGGAGCGGGCCGCTCTCGGTGCGGCTGAGGTCCTGGATCTGCTCCACGTAGTAGCCGTTGACGAACAGCAGCCGTTCGCCGGTCTCGGGGTGCACCCGGACCAGCGGGTGCACGGTGGCGGTCTGGTGGGCCAGGAGGTGGCGTACGTAGGCGTCCTCACCGGGCCGGGGCTGGTAGCCGACGCCCAGGCGGTGTTCGGCGCGGAGGGTGTCGACGAAGGCGCGCAGCGGTGCGGAGAGCCCGGCGTAGGCGGCGGCCAGGTTGGCCCAGGTCGTGTCGCCGCCGTACGGCGGGACGGTCTCGGCGCGCAGGATGGTGGCGGCCGGCGGGTCGATACGGGCCCCGTGGTCGCAGTGCCAGCCCCGGCGGAGGGTGTGGCGGCGGCGGGCCAGCCATTCGGCGTGGTCCATGCCGAAGCGGCCTCCGAGTTCCAGCCGGTCGGCGGTGGTCTCCACCTCGGGGAATCCGGGCGGTGAGGCGCTGCCGCGGGAGCCGGGGGCGATGGGTTCGCCGAACCGGCGGGCCAGGGCGATGTGCGCGGCGTGGTCCAGGTACTGGTCCCGGAAGAAGAGCACCTTCCAGCGGTGCAGTGCGGTCCGGACCGCCTCGACGGTGTCGTCGGCCAGGGGTGCGGCGAGGTCGACTCCGGAGATCTCGGCGCCGATGTGGCCGGCGGCCGGTTTCACCTCGATGTGTGCCATGCGGGACTCCTTCGGTTTTCTGGGCCCGGCGGATTTCCGGTCCCAGGATGGACGCGCCGACCGCGTCGGCCGAAGGAGAGTCCGGGCATTGGCTCGAAATACCGCGGCCACGTGGCCGATACGCCGACCGTCGTCCCGCCGCCCCGTCGTCCCGCCCCCCGGCGTCCCGCCGCCCCGGCGTCCCGCCGCCCCGCTCCCCCCGGTGCCCGCGTGCGGGTCACGCGGATGCGAGCAGGCCCCGGACGAACGCGGCCTGGCCGGCGTGCTGGAGGTCGTCGGAAAGGACGCTGACCAGACGGACCGCGACGGTGACCGGCGGGTCCCAGCGGGTGTCGATGACCCGGTCGAGGTCGGTGGCGGGCAGGCCGCCCAGGTAGGCGGTCGTGTGCGCGTGCACCGCGTCGAGGTAGCCGAGCAACTGCTCGGCGGAGACCTTGACCGCCGCCACCTGGCGGGCGGTGTGCCCGTAGCCGGTGGCCTCCGGAGGGAACGGCAGGTCGAAGCCGGTGGCGAAGCCCTCGGCGAGCCATGCCTGCTGGCGTCCGGCGAGTTCGGAGACGTGGTCGTCCTGAATCCGGGTCAGGTGCCAGACCAGCCAGCCGATGGAGTTGGCCCGCGCGCCGACGCGGGCGTGGAGCTGTTCCGCGGCGAGGCCCTCCACGGCCTCGTGCACCACGTCGTGGACGCGCTGGAATCCGTCGGTCAGAACGAGGGTGGCCTTCATGTGCCCAGCTTGCCCGTTCCCCCGGCGGGCGGGCGGCAGCCGACGCCCGGTGTCCCGTGGTGTCCAGTGCGGTTCCGTGCGGTTCCGTGCGGTTCCGTGCGGTTCCGTGCGGTTCCGTGCGGTTCCGTGCAGTTCCGTGCTGTTGCGTGGCGTCTCCCCGTCCCCCCGCGCGGCGTGTCCCGCGCGGCGTGTCCCGCGAGGTCGCCCCCGGGGGTGGACTTCGCGCGGCTGCCGTGGTGGCGGGCGGGCGGGGCGGTGCCCGGGTGGTTGGTTGGGGCTCCGGCCCGGTCTCCACGGCCGCTCCGAGCCGGTTCGAGATCAGATGGGGAGGTCCAGGATGGCAACGCCGCCGAAACCGGACGAGGCGAAGGTCGAAGCCTTCATGGAGAAGGCCCTCGGAGACCTCAGCGGGACCATGGCCGCCGGTCTCTGCGCCCTCGGCGACCGGCTCGGGCTGTTCCGCAGCCTGGCCGGCGACGGCCCGGCCACCAGTGCGGAGCTGGCCGGCCGGCTGGGCCTGGAGGAGCGCTACGTACGGGAGTGGCTGCGCGGCCTGACCGCTTCCGGCTACCTGGTGGAGGTGGAGGGCGGGAGGTTCTTCCTGCCGGCCGAGCACGTCCCCGTGCTGGCCGACGACTCGGGGCCGCTGTTCCTGGGCGGCGTCTACCAGATGCTGCCGGGGCTGTGGGCACCGTACGAGCGGCTGGCGGAGGCGTTCCGGGCGGGCGGCGGGGTCCGGCAGGAGGAGTACCCGCCGTCGCTGTGGGACGGCATGAGCCGGTTCACCGGCAGCTGGTTCGAGACGGTGATGATCGACGAGTGGCTCGCCACGTTCCCCCACGTGGTCGAGCGGCTGGAGCGGGGCATCGAGGTCGCGGACGTCGGCTGCGGGGCCGGGCGGGCGCTGATCGTGCTCGCGCGGGCGTTCCCCCGCTCCCGGTTCACCGGGTTCGACCATTTCCCCGCGCAGATCGAACGGGCCCGCGCCAACGCGGAGCGGGCGGGCGTGACGGACCGGGTGTCCTTCGAGACGGCGGACGCGGGCCTGGGGCTGCCCGGCCGGTACGACCTGATCACCACCTTCGACGTGATCCACGACGCGGCGGAGCCGGAGCGGATCCTCTCCGCCGTCCGCGGCGCGCTCCGGGACGACGGCGACTACCTGATGCTGGAGATCAACTCCCGGGACCGGCCGGAGGAGAACACCGGGCCGGTGGCCTCGGTGATGTACGGGTTCAGCGTCTTCTACTGCATGACCACCTCGCTCGCGGTCGACGGTGCGGCGCTCGGGACCTGCGGGCTGCCGGAGTCCACGGTGCGCGAGCTGTGCACCGCTACCGGGTTCGGCGAGGTCGTCCGGTCGACGAAGGAGGACCCCTTCAACGCGCTCTACGACATCCGGCCTTAACGCCGGACCCGGGGTGGCGCGGGACACGGCGGGTGTCAGGGGTCAGAGGCCCGCGCCCGCCGCCGTCTCGTGGACGGCCCACTGGTGGTCCAAGACGTCGATCACTTCCTCGTCCGGGACCTGGTCGAAGTGGTCGTACCACTGGCCCACCGCCCGGAAGGGGTAGGGCCGGTACGGACAGACCACCAGGTCGGCCTCGCGCTCGAGGTCGGCCACGGCCTGCCGGGCCCCCACCGGGACGGCCAGCACCACCCGGGCCGGCCCGCGGGCACGGACCGCACGGACGGCGGCCCGGGCGGTGACGCCGGTGGCCAGGCCGTCGTCGACGATGATCACCGTCCTGCCCGCCAGTCGTGGCTCCGGCCGGTGGCGCCGGTAGATCACCTCGCGGCGGTGCGCCTCGGCACGCTCCCGGGCGACGTCGGCGGCGAGTTCGTCCTCGGTCAGGCCGAGCATCTCCATGACTCCGTCGTCGAAGAGCGGCGGGGCGTCCCCGACGAGCGCCCCGATGCCGACCTCGGGGTTGCCGGGCATGCCGATCTTCCGTACGACGAGCACGTCGAGCGGCGCCCCGGTCTCCCGGGCCACCTCGTGTCCCACCGGCACTCCGCCGCGGGGCAGGGCGAGCACGATGGGGTTCACCATCGGGCCGCCGGTCTTCCTGATCTCCTCGGCCAGCCGCCTTCCGGCCGCCCGCCTGTTGAGCAGCGTGCGCATGGTGTCACCTCCGGCTGCCCGGCACCTGTCCCGGCCCGCCCCGGCTAAACCCCCGCACGCGGTGCGGCAGCTCGACCCGTCCGGGGGTTCAGTGACGTTTCTGTGGTGAACGCGATACGCCGTCCGGGTGAGTAAAGGGCGCGTATGCAGAAGTTCTGTCCAGGGTCAGGAAAGCATCTGTTTTCGGTAAAGGAATGCTGTGTCGGAACAGCCGTCCTCTGCCCGTGTGCATGCGGAACCGACCTCCGGACCGACCATTCGAGGAGTCAGGCTTTGACGTACGGGAACAAACTGCGGGCGCAGATCGCCGGACCGGGCACCACCCCCCTGATCGGGGTGTACGACATGTACTCGGCGTCCATCGCCGCCGAGCACTACGACGGGATGTTCGTCTCCGGCTTCGGCTTCGCCGCGTCCTACTACGGGCTGCCGGACATCGGCTTCATCGCCTGGCCCGACATGGTGGCCTTCGTGCAGCGGCTGCGCGGCGCGTTCCCCGGGCACCACCTGCTCGTGGACATCGACGACGGGTACGTCGACCCGGAGGTGGCCTGCCACGTGGTCGAGGGCCTGGAGCGGATCGGCGCGTCCGGGGTCATCCTCGAGGACCAGAAGCGGCCGCGCCGCTGCGGGCACGCCGACGGCAAGCAGGTCCTGCCGCTCACCGAGTACCTGGAGAAGCTGGAGATGGTGCTCGCCACCCGACGGGACCTGGTGGTGGTGGCCCGGACCGACGCCACCGACGAGGCGGACATCCTGCACCGGGCGGAGCGGCTGGCGGCCACCGACGCGGACGTGGTGCTGGTGGACGGGGTGCGGAGCGTGGAGTGGATCCGCCGGATCAAGGAGGTCGTCGGCCCCAAGCCGCTGCTCTTCAACCAGATCGCGGGCGGAAAGTCGCCGCGCCTGTCCCTCGGCGAGCTGGCCGGGCTCGGTGTGGACGTCGCCATCTACAGCACGCCCTGCCTGTTCGCGGCGCACCACGCGATGGACGCGGCCCTCAGCGAGCTGAAGGGCTCGGACGGGCGGCTGCCGGCCCCCGGTGCCGGGGGCGACGTCGGGGTGGGCGAGTCCACCCGGCTGCTGGCGCGGAACATCGCGCGGCACCGCCCGGTGCGGGAGAGGGTGCGCGCGTGAGGGCTGCCGGGGCGGCCGCGGGGGTACTCGCGGCCGTGCTGGCCGGGGGCGCGGCCGCACCTCCGGCGGCCGCCGCCGCGGACAGCCTGATCACGGTGATCGACAACTCGCACGCGGACTCGGTGGTGGAGATCGACCGGTCAGCCAACCTGCAGAGCGGCAGCGGCACGGCGGGCAGTGACCACGACGGCAGCGCCGTGGCCGTGCTGGCCACCCTGGTCGACGGCGTACGGGACCGGCCGGAGGCGCCGGACGTGCGCTGACCGGCCTTCACGGGAGCGGGAGCGGGGCCGGGGTCGGGGTCGGGCCGGACCCCGGTTCATGCCGGTGCCGGGCCCAGCACCTCGGCCAGTGTGCGCCGGGCGACCTCGGCAAGCACCGGGTTCCTGCCGCCCCGGTAGTAGTGGACGGCGGTCAGGCCGAAGCACAGGGCCCAGCCCCGCCCGCGCAGCCAGGTCTCCCCGTCCGCGCCGGCGGCCTCCCGGAACGCCTGCCGGGTACCGGCGGACAGCAGGGTCCAGGCCGGCATCAGATCGCAGGCGGGGTCACCGGAACCGGCCCCGCCGAAGTCGATGACGGCGCTGAGCCGGCCGCGGCGGGCGAGCAGGTTGCCCGGCAGGAGGTCGGCGTGCACCCACACCGGATCGCCCGCCCACTGGGGCCGGGCCAGGGTTTCCTCCCACACGGCGGTCGCGGCGGCCCCGTCCACGGTGCCGTCGGCGCCCAGGTCGGCGATGGCCTCCCGGACCTGCCCGTCCCGGTCGGCCACCGGCCCGCCGCGGAAGGAGCGGGGGACGCCGGAGGCGTCGGCCTGCCGGAGCGCCGCCACGAAACCGCCGAGCGCGACCGCGGTCCCGTACGTGTCCCCGACCGGCGCGTCGAAGAGGTTCTCGCCCTCCAGCCAGCGGTAGACCGACCACGGGAAGGGGTAGCCCTCGCCGGGGGCTCCCCGTTCCACGGGGACCGGCACGGCCAGCGGCAGCCGTCCGGCCAGCCGCGGCAGCAGCCGGTGCTCCTTCTCGACCTGTCCGACGGCCCCGGGGACGCGCGGGAGGCGCACGACCAGTTCCCCGCCCAGCCGGTACATGGCGTTGTCGGTGCCGGCGGACCGGACGCCGGTGACGGGCAGGTGCGCCCAGCGCGGGAACTGCCGGGCGATGAGCCCGCGGACGAGGGCGGCGTCGATGTCGACCTCGTCGGCGTGCATCCTCGTCCCGTGCGGCTGCGGGGTCGTCTGTGCGGTGCTCACGGTCCTCCCGGGTGTCGTGGCGCCGCGTGCGCGGCCCGCAGGACCCTATGCGGGCGCCGCCGCACCGGGCCAACGGATTTCCGGCCCGGCCCCGGGCCCGGCGTCGGACCGCCGCGGATGACGGACTGTCATGATGCGGGCATGGCACGACGGTGGGACGGGCGGGTGCAGGACCGGGTCGAGGGCATCGTCCGGCGGCTCGTGGAATCGGGTGCGGAGACCGGACTCCAGGTGGCCGTGTACGTGGACGGCGAGCCCGCCGCGGCCGTGCACGCGGGCACCGGCGGCCGGGTGGACGGGGTTCCGCCGCACCCCGTCGGGCCGGACACGCCGATCCACAGCTTCTCCACCGGGAAGGGGTTCACCGCGACGCTGGTCCACGTACTCGCCGAGCGCGGGCTGATCGAGTACGACGCCCCGGTCGCCCGGTACTGGCCGGAGTTCGCGGCCCGCGGCAAGGAGCGGGCCACCGTGCGGCACGCGCTGACGCACACCCTCGGCGTACCGCAGCTGCCGGCCGGGCTGACCCCGGCCGAGCTGTGCGACTGGGACACCATGTGCGGGGTGGTGGCGGACCTGGAGCCGCTGTGGGAGCCGGGCACGGCCGGCGGTTACCACGGATGGACGTTCGGCTGGATCCTGGGCGAGACCGTGCGCAGGGCCACCGGCCTCACCCCGGGCGCGGCGCTGCGGGAGTACGTGTCCGGGCCGATCGGGGTGGCCGACGAGCTGTTCTTCGGGCTGCCCGAGGAGGCGGTGGGGCGCGCCGCGCCCCTGGTGGAGGGGAACTGGGCGGCCTGGCTGGCGGACCTGCCGGAGTCGGCGCCGTTCCGCCGGTACGTGGTGCCGAACCGCGGGCTGTGGACCACGGCCGAGCTCGCCAACCGCCCGGACTACCTGCGCGCCGACCTCCCCGCCTGCGGTACGACGACGGCCCGCGCGGCCGCCCGGCTGTACGCGGCGCTGCTGGGCGAGGTGGACGGCGTACGGCTGCTGCCCGCGGAGCGGGTGGCGCGGGCGTCGGCGGTGGCGGTGGCGGTCGAGGGGAAGGACCGGATGCTGCTGGGGCGGTACGCCAAGGGGCTGGGCTGGTTCCTGGGACTGCCGGTGATGGGCGGCGACCGGTCCTGCTTCGGGCACCACGGCAGCGGCGGCAGCATCGCCTTCGCCGACCGGGCCCGCGGGATGTCCTTCGCGCTGACCAGGACCCGTCTGGTGGGTGGTGCGGCGGACACGACGGCCCGTCTGCTGGCCGGGGAGGTCCGGTCGCTGGTGCCCCCGGTGCGTTGACCGGGCCGGGGAGGGGCAGACGCGGGACGACGGGAAGCCCCGAGGACGAGAGGAGACGCGTGCGTGATGACCAGTGAGTCGGAGTTCGAGAACCCGCCGCCCGTGCCGGAGGATCCGGACGCGGCGACCCCCGACCTGCCCTCGACCGGTCCGGTGGTCCCGGACCCGGCGCCTCCCGGGCCGGACGAGGAAGCGGACGACCGGGAGGGCGGCAGCAAGAAGGACGCCGGCGGGGCCCACGGTGAACCGGCCGGCCCGGGCAACGCCCCGGCCCAGGAGCCGCCCGACTGAGTCGGGTGTGCGGCGGGGGCCGCTGCCGTCAGCGGACGCCACGGGGGCGGAACTGGACGCTGATGCGGGGGCCGACGGCGCGGGCGGACTTGAGGACGGCGTGTTCCCAGGTGCGCTGGCAGGAGCCGCCCATCACCGCGAGGTCGCCGTGGCCGAGCGGGAGCCGCAGGGCGGCCGCGCCGCCGCCGCGGGGGCGCAGGGCCAGATCGCGAGGGTCGCCCACGGAGAGGATCGCCACCATGGTGTCCTCGCGGGAGGAGCGTCCGGTGCGGTCGCCGTGCCAGGCCACGCTGTCGCGCCCGTCGCGGTAGAAGCACAGTCCCGCGGTGGTGAAGGGCTCCCCCAGCTCGGCGGCGTAGTGGCGGGACAGGGCCTCGCGGGCCTCCGCCAGGGCGGGGTGGGGCAGCGGGTCCCCCGTCGCCGTAGAAGGAGAGCAGCCGGGGCACGTCGACGTCCTGCTCGTACATCCGGCGGCGCTCGGCGTGCCAGGGCACGGTGGCGGCCAGCTCCTCGAACAGGGCGTCGGAGCCGGTCAGCCAGCCCGGAAGGACGTCCACCCAGGCACCGCTGCCGAGTTCACGCCGGCGCAGCCCGTCCAGCGGGGCGAGCCCGATCTCGTCGGTCTGGTCGAAGAGCGATCCCTGGAGCGGCGCGTGCATGCGTCCACGCTACCCCCCCTGCCCGAACATGTGCACGAATTCGGGCGGACGCTGCGACCGGCCCGGTCCGGACCCACCGGCCTTGGAAAGGTTTGGAGCGGGAGATCACGGGCACCCGCGCGACATGAACGACTTCCCCCAGGGCGGTGCCCTGAGCGCGCCCGCGGACGACCGGTCCGACCACCGGCGGCCGCCCGTCGGGGCGCCCGCCGAGGCCGCCGCCGAGACTCCGCTCACCGAGCGGAAGGTCGATCTCGACCGGCTGGCCGAGGAGCACCTCGCTTCGGCCCGGGCCGACGAGCACGGCCGCAGCGCCCTGCTGGTGCTGCGGGACGCCCCGCTGCGGCAGGCGGTCATCGCACTGACCGCCGGCACCCGGCTGGGGGAGCACAGCGGCCCGCCGGCGGCATCGCTGCAGGTGCTGCGGGGCACGGCGCAGGTGACCACCGAGGACGTGGTGGTCGAGCTGCCGGCGGGCGCCCTGTTCCTGCTGCCGGACGGGCGGCACTCGGTGGTCGGGGTCACGGACACGGCGCTGCTGCTCACGGCCGTGAACCTGTGACCCGGCCGGACGCCGGACCTCGCGGCCTCGCCTCCGCTCCGGTTACGAGAGCTTGCCGTCGTAGTCCGGGAGCTTGAAGGTGCGCTCGGCATGCCCGCCGACCAGGTCGCTCTGCTTGTTGCCGATGTTGGCGATGATCGTGTATCCGCGGGCCTCGATCTCGGCGCGCTTGCCCGTCTTGTACGCGCTCACCTCGTCGAACAGGTCGGGCAGGTCACGGACGTAGAGACCGGTGACCGGGTAGCCGACCGCCTTGAGGTTGTACTGGGTGAGCGACTGGATGATGCCGGGGCGGGCCGTCACGAAGAAGATCGCCGCGCCGTGGGCGTGCGCGTACTGGACCAGGTCGCGGACCTTGGCGATGGCCGGCGTGGGGAAGGTCCAGAAGTAGTGGAAGTCCGTCTCCAGCGAGGAGTTGTCGATGTCGAGGACGATCGCGGGCTTCTCCCCGGCCGGCGCTGCGGCCAGGCGCTGCTCGACGTAGGGGCGGGCGCCGTCGATCACGGTGGCGACGTCGCGCTGCCAGGTGCCGTAGTCGATGCCCAGGATGGCGGCGTTGCCGCCGGGGGCCCAGGCCGTGGAGGCGGCGGGTGCGGCGGCGCGCTGCGGGGCGGGGGCGGCCTCGGCCGTGGTCGCCGGGACCAGCGCGAGGACGGCGGCGGCCGCCGTCGCGGCGGCCGTGGTGGCGGCTGCACGCGACGGGCGGGGGGTACGGGGCGTGCGGATGCCGGGGTGGCGCATGGGGGGCTCCTCGATCAGCATGCGAATGGCATGGACACATCCAAGGTTGGGCATGATCCAGCCATGTGTCTACTGGTCGGTAGCAAACTCTTCGTTGCCGCCCGGTGAACCCGTGATCCAAAAGCCCCGAAGGGTCCTGCGCGGGGCAACGGCCCGGCACGGGAGCGGGGTTCGACCTGGGCGGCCGGCCCCAGGGACCGGCTCGGGTCCGGCCTCCGGGGCCGGGTGCCGGGACCGGCCCGGCTGCCCGGTCCGGTCCCGGCACGGTCGCCACCTCGGCCGGAACCCGCCCTGGCTCAGTCCCGGCACTGGCCGGAACGCTGCCCGCTGACCGTGACCCCGTCCAGCCGCGGCGCCGGGTCGTTCCCGGCGCAGCGCAGCGGGCCGGTCACGTCCAGCCCGGACAACTCCACACCGCCGGTGTTGCGCTCCACGGCCACCGGGCCCGCGACGGTGTTCCGGGCGCAGGGCGCGCCTCCGTCGGCGCCGGCTCCGGCGAACACCGCTCCGGTCGTGCCCCTGACGGTCACCGGGCCGGTGACCGAGGTCCCGCACACCGTCAGGGCGAGGGCGCCGTCGGCCGTGAAGGGGCCGGTGAGCGTCGCACCGGTGACCGCCAGGGCCCCGCCCGCCCGGACCCGGACCGCTCCGGTCCGGGTGGCGCCGGGACCGATGCACAGCGCCTCCCCCGCGCCCACGGTGAGCGCCCCCTCGTGCCGGCCGGTCAGGCACGGACCGCTGAAGCCGACCGTGACCCCCGCGGGGTCGACGGTGGCGGCGGGCTCGATGGCCGGGCTGCCGGAGAACCGGGCACCGAAGGAGTGCGCACCGGGCTGGAGCGTTCCGGTACGCAACCGGGCCCGGCCGTTCCCCAGCGTCGCGGTGCCGAGCACCCACTCGCCGTCCCGGAACTCAACGGTGCCGGACGGGGTGCCCGCGGCCGGGTTCGCCGGGGCGACGGTGGCCGTGAGGGTGACGGGGCGCCCGAACAGCGGGGCGGTCTCGTCGGCGGCGAGCCGCACGGTGCTGCCGTAGCGGAAGGCGATCACGGCCTTGCCGTCGCCGTGGTGCACGCCCGCGCGCAGGGAGGCCCCGCGAACGGAGGGCTCCGCGTGGCCGCTGCCTCCGCCACCGCCCGCCCCGTACAGGTTGTCGGGGTTGCCGCCGCCGGAACCGCCACCGCCGCCATGCCAGCCGCCCCCGCCTCCGCCGCCGTTGCCGCCGCGCGCGCCGTTGCCGCCCGCGCCCCCGCTGCCGGGGTTGACGGTTCCGTACCAGTTGTCGATGTCGCCGCCGGGGCCTCCGGGGCCGCCGAGGCGGGAGTTGGGGCTGCCGGTGCCGGGCGTGGTCTGGGTACCGCCGCCGCCCGCGACGCCGGAGCCCTCGGCCCCGCCGCCCTGGCCGCCCGGCTCGCCGGCCGGGCCGCCGCCGTCGCCGCCGCGCAGCAGCGGACCACCATTGCCCGCTCCCCCGCCGGCGCCCGCGACCATCACCCGGTCGTACGGGCCGAAGGCGCCGGAACGGAGGTCGGTGGCACCGCCGCCGGAGCCGCCGCCGCCGTGCGCCCCGCCGCCGCCCGAGCCGTGGCCGTAGCCGCCGGGACGCGCGTACTCGCCGCGCCGGGAGGAGCCCGGTATGCCGGCGGCACCCACGGTGAGCTGGAGGGTCTGGCCGGGGGTGACGGTGAGGGTGCCGCGGGTCTCGCCGCCGAGGCCGCCCGGGGCGCCGTCGTTCGGCGGGTTGGGGGTGACGAAACCGGCCGCGCTGCCGCCCTCGGCGCCGTAGAGGGAGACGGTGACGGCGGTGACCCCGTCCGGCACGGTGAACAGATTTCGGTTAAATCCTTGCAGATGCAAGGTTACTGATGGGTCCGCGGCTGTGGGATCGCCGATGGAGCCCCGATGGGCCGTCCGGTCTCCCCGCGTTGCGCCGCGGCAGTCCCCGGGGGAGGGTCGGGAGGGCCCCGCCCGGAGGAGGACCCGCCATGCCCATCGCCACCGTGAACCCCGCGACCGGCCAGACGCTGCGCACCTTCGAGCCCTTCGCCCCGGAGGTGGTCGAGCGCTGCCTCGGCGACGCCGCGACCGCCTTCACCTCGTGGCGCACCACCTCCTTCGCGGAGCGCGCCGAGCTGCTCGACCGCGCCGCCGCCCTGCTGGAGGAGGACAACGAGGACATCGCCCGGACGATGACCCTGGAGATGGGCAAGCCGATCGGGGCCGCCCGCGCCGAAGCGGCCAAGTGCGTCAAGGCGATGCGCTGGTACGCCGCCCACGCCGAGGAGCTGCTGCGCGACGAGCTGCCCGCCGAATCCGACGTACGCGACTCGGGGGCGTCGGCGGTCCGCGCCCACTACCGGCCGCTGGGGCCGGTGCTCGCCGTCATGCCGTGGAACTTCCCGCTCTGGCAGGTCGTGCGGTTCGCCGCGCCCGCGTTGATGGCCGGGAACGTGGGGCTGCTCAAGCACGCCTCCAACGTCCCGCAGACGGCCCTGTACCTGGGCGAGCTCTTCCACCGGGCCGGCTATCCGCGCGGCTGCTTCCAGACCCTGCTGATCGGGTCCGGAGCCGTGGAGGCGGTGCTCCGGGACCCCCGGGTGGCCGCGGCGACCCTCACCGGCAGTGAGCCGGCCGGGCGGGCGGTGGCCTCCGTCGCGGGCGACGAGGTCAAGAAGACGGTGCTGGAGCTGGGCGGCAGCGATCCGTACGTCGTGATGCCCTCGGCGGACGTGGCCGCCGCGGCCCGGACGGCGGTCACGGCCCGGGTGCAGAACAACGGCCAGTCCTGCATCGCGGCGAAGCGGTTCATCGTGCACGAGGACGTGTACGACGAGTTCGCCGAGCGGTTCACGGCCGGCATGGCGGCGCTCACGGTCGGCGACCCGATGGAGGAGTCCACCCAGGTCGGCCCGCTGTCCACCGAGAAGGGCCGTTCCGACCTGGAGGAGCTGGTCGACGACGCGGTGGAGCACGGCGCCACCGTGCTGTGCGGGGGCCGACGGCCGGAGCGGCCGGAACACGGCTGGTTCTACGAGCCCACGGTGCTCGCCGACATCACCGAAGCGATGCGGGTGGACCAGGAGGAGACCTTCGGGCCGGTGGCCACCCTGTACCGGGTGGCCGGTCTGGACGAGGCGGTGGAACGCGCCAACCACACGCCGTTCGGCCTGAGTTCGAACGTGTGGACGCGGCGTGAGGAGGACGTGGCCCGGTTCGTCCGGGACCTGCAGGCGGGCGGCATCTTCGTCAACGGGATGACGGCCTCGCACCCGGCGCTGCCCTTCGGCGGGGTCAAGCGCTCCGGGTACGGGCGGGAACTGTCCGGACACGGCATCCGCGAGTTCTGCAACATCACCACGGTGTGGCAGGCGGCCGACAAGACCTGAGGCGGGACCGGGACCCGCCCCCGGGGCAGACCCCGGGGCCGCGCCGTCACTCCCCGGCGGCACGGACCGGCAGCCAGCCGATGCACTCCGTGTCGATCTGGTCCGCGACCTGGTAGAGCGCGCCGGCCAGGGCGAGGACGGTCTCGGGCTCGAGGTCCCCCTCGCCCTCTTCCGCGGAACTGATCCACGCCGTGCCGAGCCGCCGGAGCAGGCCGGTGACCTCCTCCGCCGGGATCAGGAGCCGGCCGTCCGCGGCGGACAGCGCGGACAGGGACGTGCTCATCGGCGTACCGCCTCCCCTGTGAGCTGCGGTTACTCCTCGTTCGGGGGTACAGCGCGGGTACCCGGACGCATGGGGCCTAACCTCAGGGTACGGAAGCGGGCCCGTGACGGCAGCGCCGCGACCGCGCCGGACCGGCCGGACCGGCCGGGCGGGCGGGCGGGACGGCACAATCGGGGGGTGACCGACACCGATCCCCGCCCGTGGACCGACCCCTACCTCTGGCTCGAGGACGTGACCGGCGAGGCCGCGCTCGCCTGGGTCCGGGAGCGCAACGCCGAGACCTCGGCGGCGTTCACCTCCGGGCCCGCCGGCCCGGGGTTCACCCGCCTGGCCGCCGAGGTGCGGGAGGTGCTGGACGACCCCGGCCGGATCCCGTACGTCCGCCGGCGGGGCGCGCACGTGTACTCGTACTGGCAGGACCGCGCTCACGTGCGGGGCCTGTGGCGCCGTACCTCCCTCGCGCAGTACGACGAGGAGGCCCCGGACTGGGAGGTGCTGCTCGACCTCGACGCGCTGGCCGCCGAGGAGGGCGAGGACTGGGTGTGGGCCGGGGCGGACGTGCTCTTCCCCGGGTACGAGCGCGCACTGGTGAAACTGTCCCGGGGCGGCGCGGACGCGGTCACGGTGCGCGAGTTCGACCTGCCCGGCCGGTGCTTCGTGGCGGACGGCTTCCGGGTGCCGGAGGCCCGCACGAGCATCGGATGGATCGACGCGGACACCGTGTTCGTCGGCACCGACTTCGGCGAGGGCAGCCTCACGGCCTCCGGGTACCCGCGCACCGTACGCCGCTGGCGCCGCGGGACCCCCCTGGAGGAGGCCGTCACGGTGTTCGAGGGCGCGGCCCGGGACGTGTCCACGGCCGGCCGGCACGACCCGACGCCCGGCTTCGAGCGGGACTTCGTGACCCGCCATCTCGACTTCTGGAACAGCGAGTCCTACCTGCTGGGCGCGTCGGGCCCGCCGGTGCGGCTGGCCGTGCCCGGCCACGCCGACACGTACGTGCACCGGGAGTGGCTGCTGGTGACCCCCAGGGAGCCTTGGCTCGGACACCCCGCGGGCACCCTGCTGGCCTTCCGCTTCGAGGAGTTCCTCGCCGGCGGACGCCGGGCCGCGGTGCTGTTCGCCCCGGACGAGCGCACCTTCCTGACCGGCTACGGCGTGACCCGCGGCCACCTGGTGCTGGAGACCCTGGCCGACGTCTCCACACGGCTGGAGGTGCTCACGCCCGGCCCGGACGGCTGGACCCGGCGCCCGCTGGCCGGGGTCCCTCCGCTGTCCACCGCCACCCTCACCGGCACCGACCCGTTCGCCGACGACGCGTACTTCCTGGACGTCACCGGCCCCCTCCAGCCGGCCACCCTCTACGCGGGCGAGATCAACGCCGACGACGGCGACGGCGACGGCGCAGCGGACGACGGCGCAGCGGACGACGGGCCACCGCGGCCGGCAGGGCGCGGCCGCGGGCTGCGGGTGGTCAAGCGGGCCCCCGCCCACTTCGACCCCGCCGGGCTGTCGGTGCGGCAGTACTTCGCCGAGTCCGAGGACGGCACCCGGGTGCCGTACTCCGTGGTCGGCCCGGAGCACCGGGACGGCCCCGGCCCCGCGCTGCTCTACGGGTACGGCGGCTTCGAGTACTCGCTGACCCCCGCCTACCAGCCGGTCACCGGACGGGCCTGGCTCGCCCGGGGCGGCACCCACGTGGTCGCCAACATCCGCGGCGGCGGCGAGTACGGACCCGCCTGGCACCGGGCGGCGCGCGGCGCCGGCCGGGCGCGCTCCTTCCAGGACTTCGCGGCGGTCGCCCGGGACCTGGTGGCGCGCGGCCTCACCACGCCCGGGCTGCTCGGGATCGAGGGCGGCAGCAACGGCGGGCTGCTCGTCGGCGCGATGCTGGTCCGCCACCCGGAGCTGTTCGGCGCGGCCGTGGCGACCGTGCCCGTACTGGACCTGCTGCGCTTCCACACCCTCCTCGCCGGGGCCTCCTGGACGGCCGAGTACGGGGATCCCGACGACCCGGCCGACCGGCCGCACCTGACCGCCCTCTCCCCGTACCACCAGGCGCGGGCGGGCCGGCCCTATCCCCCGCTGCTGCTGCTCACCTCCACCCGGGACGACCGCGTGCACCCCGGGCACGCGCGGAAGATGGCCGCACGGCTGCGGGACCTCGGACACCCGGTCTACTTCCACGAGCACACCGGCGGCGGCCACGCCGCGGCCGGGGACCACGCGCAGGCCGCGTTCAACGAGGCGCTCACCCACACCTTCCTGTGGCGGCACCTCGGCCCGGAGTCCCGAACCGAGTGATTCCGCTCCGCCCGCCCGGCTTTGCTGCCATCGTGTGTATCCGCGTGCCCCGGACGGTTTCCGGCCAGGGCGCGCAGGAACAGCGAGAGGGGGGCCATGTCGCGTGTGACCAGGATCGGGGAGATCCGGAGGCGACGGGAACTGCAGGCTCGGGAACTGGACACGGCCCGTGGCCGGGTGTCGGAACTCCTGGAGGACCTGCGGCAGTTGGAAGGACTCCGGATCGGCCTCCTCGGCCGGGTCCCGGAGGAGGCCCAGGGCCGGCTGGCGGCCCTGGGCGTGGAGCTGGGGGCGCTGCTGGAGCAGCTCCCGACGGAGCTCGCGGAGATCGAGGCGGTGGCGGCCCGGTTCCGCCGGCCGACGCTCAACGTCGGGGTGATCGGCCGGGCCCGGCAGGGCAAGAGCCGGATGATCAGGAGCCTGACGGGGCTGCCGGAGGAGGTGATCCCGACCGGGGACGGCGCGTTCTGCACGGGCGTGACCAGCGTGATCCGCCACGAGGACGGGGTCGGCACACAGGCACAGGTGTTCCTGCACAGCGAACGCTCCTTCCTGCACGAGGTGATCGCGCCCTACTACGCGGAACTCGGGCTGGGCGCACCGCCCGCCGGTCTGGACCGGTTCGCCGGGCCGCTGCCCGCCGAGCCGGCCGGCGCCGGCGCCACCGACGGCAGCCGGTACGGGCACCTGGCCGCGTTCCACTCCGCGCTCCCGGAGTACCGGGAGCTGCTCCGCACGCCCTCGCCGCATCCCGTCCCGGCCGGCGGGATCCGCAGGTTCGTGGCGCAGGCGAGCGAGGACGACTCGGAGCGCTACCACGCCTTCCGCGCCGTGCGGCACGTACGGATCACCACGCACTTCACGCACCAGGACTGGACCGGGCTGGCGCTGGTGGACCTGCCCGGCATCGGCGACACCAACCTCCAGGACGCGCAGCGCATCGTCGCGGCCCTGAAGGACGAGATCGACGTGGTGGTGTTCGTACGGCGGCCGGACGCGCTGGGCGACGGCATCGGCGAGTACGACCACGGCCTGTACGACCACGTCCGGGAGGGGCTGCCGGACGTGGCGCTGGAGCAGTGCTCCTTCCTGGTCGTCAACCGGTGCACCGGGCCGCAGGGCGACAACACGGCCAATGCGCGGCGGATGCTGGAGCAGTGGCTCCCGGCCTCCCGGTTCGCGGTGGCCGGGGCGTACGTCGCGGACTGCTCGCAGCCCGAGGAGGTGGCCGGGGTGATGGACCGGGTCCTGGACCACCTGCTGGCGCACATCGACGACCTCGACGGGCAGTACCTGGCGGCCCGCACCGAACGGCTCGCCGAACTCCGCGAGCGGGTGGCCGCCCTGGTGGGCCAGGCGGCCCGGCTGGCGGATCTGGCGCAGCCGAGCGAGGTGTGGTTCCTCCCCTTCACCACCCTGTTCAAGGAGGCGTCGGCCGGTCTGGCGACGGCGCTGGCCGCGTACGTACGGGAGTTGCGGGAGGAACGCGAGTTCGCGGACACGGCGCTGGCCGATGCCGTGGACGCGGTCCTGGAGGCGGCGCAGCAGGATCCGGGGCACCCGTCGGTGGAGCAGATCGTGGTGCGCTCCGACGCGGAGGACGGGCTGAGCGTCGCGTACGGGAAGTACCTCAACGAGTCGCGGGCCCGGCTCTCGCGCCGTTTCCTGGAGTGCGACGTGGCGCTGCATTCCACGACGGAGGGGATGCAGCGGCGGATCGCGGACATCCTGAAGGGGCCGGGCGGTCTCGGCCCGCTGTCGCAGGCGGAGGGCGCGGAGTTCCTGGAG
This sequence comes from Streptomyces sp. NPDC043853, assembly GCF_056436025.1. Taxonomy (NCBI): domain Bacteria; kingdom Bacillati; phylum Actinomycetota; class Actinomycetes; order Kitasatosporales; family Streptomycetaceae; genus Streptomyces; species Streptomyces sp. NPDC043853. The sequence continues at coordinate 456,803 of NZ_JBWKDJ010000005.1, read as the reverse complement.
GCGCTGGCCGGGCGGATCCCGAAGGTGCGGGAGCGCGGCGAGAGCGAGATCCGGTACGCGCTGGGGCTGCTGGCCGGGTTCGAGCTGTCGTACCGGGGGATGCTGCAGCACCGGGTGCGGGCCTGTCTGGACGGGCTGCACGCGGACACGCCCGCGATGCGCTTCCCGGAGGGGCCGGTGCCCACGGCCGGGCAGGTGCGGGAGATGCTCGAGGTCTGCTACGACGAATCGCTGTACGCCTGCCGGGCCGAGCTGCACAAGGCGCTGGCCGAGCCGAGCGCGGCGGTGTTCGCGATCGTCGAGGAGTTCTACGACCGGGTGGTGACGGCGGCGGGGGCCGCCGACGAATGGCTGGTGTTCTACCAGGACGCGCGGGCGGAGATCTGGCCGGGCCGGTTCGCCGCTCTCGCGGAGGACGCCGCCGACCTGCGGCGCTGGTCCGAGGCGGTGCGGGCGCTGGGCTCGCTGGTGGAGGCATGGTGAACGAGGTGACCACTCCGGAGAAGTACACGGTCGAGGTGAGCATGCTGGGGCCGTCGGGCGCCGGGAAGACCTCGCTGCTGGCGTCGATGTACGTGCAGTACGCCGGGCTGATCGGGGCCACGGACCTGGAGCTGACGCCGGTCGGGGACACCGCGGTGCGGCTGTCGGACGCGGTGGCCCGGCTGAAGTCGCTGTCCCGTTCGGTGCAGGTGCGGGAGGGTGTGGACGGCACCGCGGCGGCCGGTCTGCACCGCTATCTGATCGCGGTGGGCCGCAAGGGCCGCAAGCCCCGGTTCACCCTGCGGTTCACCGACTACGCGGGCGGGCTGCTGCGGCGGCGGGACGGGGACCCGGTGGGCGGGCAGGTCCGGCAGGCGCTGGCGGACAGCCCGGTGATCGTGCTGGCGGTGGACACCGCGGCGCTGATGGAGCAGTCCGGCCTGTACCACGAGCGGATCAACGAACCGCACCTGATGTACGAGCAGATCAAGAGGCTGCTGCAGGGGGACCTCCGGCACCGGCTGCTGATCATCGTGCCGCTGAAGTGCGAGAGGTACGTGAGCACGGCGGAGGGGGCGCGGCTGCTGCTGGAGCGGGTCCGGGCCGGGTACAAGCCGCTGCTGGACCATGTGGCGCACCCCCAGGTGCGGCCGCGGGTCGGCTGTGTGGTGGTGCCGGTGCAGACCACCGGGTCGATCGTGTTCTCCTCGGTGACCGAGGACGCGGAGGGCGGGGTGCGCTTCCACTACCGGAGCCGGCGGCCGGGGGCACCGTACGAACCGGTCCACACCGACCAGCCGCTGCGGTACCTGCTGCGGTTCGTGCTGAACACGTACCGCGACCGGCGCGGGGTGTGGCGGGGGATGGTGGAGGGGCTGTCGAGCACGGACGATGCGTTGCAGGCGGCGATCAGCAGTTTCGCCGACGGCACGGCGGCCGGGCCGGGGATCCAGGTGCTCCAGGACCATGCCCATCTGGCGGCCGCGCCGGCCGCCGCGGGGCGGTGAGCGGGGTGGCCGGCCGGTGGTTCGTGGAGTCCCGCGGGCTCCGGCCGGAGCAGGACTACACCTGGCGGTCGGCCGGTGCCGGGGGCACCGGCGGACCCGGGGCCGCGGAGCTGCTGGCGCGGGGCTGCCGGGGGCGCGCGGTCTACGACCTGATCGACGACGTCGCCTCCTCGCTGCTGCTGTACTGCGCGGGCGACGGCGGACCCGGCGCGGAGCCGCTGTGGGTGCTGCTGGTCACCGGGCTGCGCGGGGCGGACCCGGGCAGGGGCGACCACATGGGCCGGGACATCCGCTGTTCGGTCCTGGGGACCGGCGCCGGCCGGCTGCCGCCCCCGGAACTCCTCGCGGTCGCCCACGCGTTCCTGCTCGGGCGGCTGGACGGGCCGCTGCCGGTCGGTTACGGGCCGCCGGCCGGCAGCCCGGGCTTCGCGGTGGACGCGGACGGCTGGGCGGCGCTGCTGGAACGGACCCGGGCCGAGCTGCCGGCGGGGCCTCCCGGGCCGGCGGCTGCGTACGGCCCGGACCTGATCCGGGTGGACCGGGACACGCCGGACACCCGGCGGCGGGCGGCGGCGATCCTGCTGGAGCTCGCGGAGCAGGAACGGCAGGGCTTGTTCGATCCGGGGCGGGCGCACCTGCTGGGCGGTGGCGGGCGGCCGCTGGTCGGCGGTCGGCCGCTGCTGGTGGTGACCTCGCTGCTCGGTACGGATGCGCTGCGGGCGTTGGGCCCGCTGCACGCACTGAGCCGCCGGGTGGAGAGGCGGCTGGACAGCCATGTACGGCGGGAGAACGGGCACGCGGTGCTCAAGCTGCTGGGGAAGCCGCTCGGCGGGATCCTCGCCCTGACCGGGCTGGTGCTGGCCGCCGCCACGGCGCTGGCGGTGTTCCGCTGAGGTCCGCCGATATCTGATGTGACGTCAGAAAGCTTGGCGTACGGCTATGGGAACCGCGGGGGCCGCGCGCTACTCTCCGCCGCATGATTTCCACGGTTGTCTGGGGTACCGGCAATGTCGGACGGGCGGCCATCCGTGCCGTCACGGCCCACCCGGGGCTGGAACTCTCCGCAGTGCTCGTCAGCAATCCCGCCAAGGTCGGCCGCGACGCGGGCGGCCTGGGCGGGCTGGACCGGGATCTGGGGGTGGTGGCGACCGACGACGTCGCCGCGGTGCTGGCGGCCGGCCCGCGGGCGGTGGTCTACGCGGGGTCCGGGGACATGCGGCCGGACGAGGCGCTGGCCGACATCGCCCGCGCGGTGCGCTCCGGCGCGGTGGTGGTGACGCCCGCGCTGTACCCGCTGTACGACCAGCGCAACGCACCGCCGGAGTTCCGGGATCCGGTGCTGGCCGCGGTGGCCGAGGGCGGGGGTTCGCTGTTCGTCTCCGGGGTGGACCCCGGCTGGGGGAACGACGTGCTGCCGCTGCTGATGAGCGGGCTGGGCAGTGTGGTGGACGGGATCCGCTGCCAGGAGATCTTCGACTACTCCACCTACGAGCAGGAGGACTCGGTCCGCTACCTGGTCGGGATGGGGCAGCCCATGGACTACGTCCCGCCGATGCTGCTGGAGTCGGTGCCGACGATGGTGTGGGGCGGGCAGATCCGCCTGATGGCGCGGGCCCTGGGCGTCGAACTGGACGGGATCGAGGAGACGCTGGAGCGGCGGGCGCTGGAATCGACCGTGACCACCCGGACCATGGGCGAGTTCGCCGCGGGCACCCAGGGCGCGGTGCGGTTCGAGGTGCAGGGGATCGTCGGCGGCGAGCCGCGCATCGTGATCGAGCACGTGACGCGGATCCACCCGTCCTGCGCGCCCGACTGGCCGGTGCCGCCGGACGGGGCCGGGGCGCATCGGGTGGTCATCGAGGGCCGGCCGCGGATCGAGGTGACGGTGGAGGCCACCGACGAGGGCGAGAACCGGTCGGCGGGCGGGAACGCCACGGCGGTGGGCCGACTGGTGGGGGCCATCGACTGGCTGGTGGAGGCGGAGCCGGGGCTGTACGACGCGCTGGACGTGCCGTTGCGGCCCGCAGTGGGGAAGCTCGGAAGGAGCGGATGACGGTGTTGCGGATCGACATTCCCGAGGGGAAGCATCCGATCGAGTACGTGTGGGGCGACATGGTCCCGGAGATCGGGACGGCCGCGTCGAACTTCTCTCTCTCGGTGTACGCCCATACCACCCTGGGTCTGCGCGAGTTCGAGGCGGCACGGCTGCGGATCGCGCAGATCAACGGGTGCGCGCTCTGCAAGGACTGGAGAACGGAGCGGGACGGCGAGAAGGTCGAGGAGGAGTTCGCGGAGGCCGTGGAGCAGTGGCGCACCACCGACCGGTTCGACGAACGCACCCGGCTGGCCGCGGAGTACGCGGAGCGGTACGCCCTCGACCACCGCGGCCTGGACGAGGAGTTCTGGGCGCGGATGACCGCGGCGTACGGCCAGGCCGAGATCGTGGAGCTGAGCATGAGCATCGGCTCGTGGCTGGCCTTCGGCCGGCTGAACCAGGTCCTGGGTATCGACAGCGTGTGCGTGCTGCCGGCGGGATGAGGGCGTGCAAGGGGGCCGGCCGGTGCGACCGGTCGGCCCCCTCGTCACACCGAGGCCGTCATGACGCGGACCTCACGCTGCGGCCCCCACGATCCGGCCCCCGCTGTCCGGCCCGTCACAGGTCGGTGGCGATGACGTGCTCGATGTTGCGTTCGGCGAGTGCCGTGATGGTGACGAACGGGTTGACGGTGGCGTTGCCCGGGATCAGCGCGCCGTCGATGACGTACAGGCCCGGGTAGCCGTGCAGGCGGCCGTGGTTGTCGGTGGCCCGGTCCAGGACCGCGCCACCGAGGGGGTGGTACGTCAGGTGGTCGCCCCAGATCTTGTTGGTGCCGAAGAGGTCGGTGCGGTAGATCGTCCCCTCCTTGGCGTTGATCTTGTCGAAGATGGTCTTGGCCATGTCGATGGAGTCCTGCTTCCAGGCCCGCTGCCAGCTGAGGTCGACCTGCCCGGTGGCCGCGTTCCAGGTGAACTGGGCGCGGTGCGGGTTCCTGGTGATGGAGAGGTAGAAGGAGGCGTAGGTCTCGATGCCGGTGGGCAGGGGGGCCACCTCGGCAAAGGCGCCGCCCGCGTCCCAGTTGTCGATCCCGGCGGTGGGCATGGCGGACTGAAGCTTGCCGGTGGCGTCCCACATGTGGTTGGCCCGGCCGCACATGACGTTGCCGTTGTCGCCCCAGCCCTTGCCGACCTCATCGCTGAGGTCCGGGAGGGATCCGGTGGCCTTCAGCCGGACCAGGAGCTTACTGGTGCCGACGCTACCGGCCGCGAAGAAGACGCGGTCGGCGGTGACGGTCTTGGTGGCGGTGACGCTTCCGGTGGTGTCGAGCTGCTCCAGGACGACGGCGTACCCGCCGCCGGCGGCGGCCGGGGCCACCGAGGTGACCCGGTGCAGGGGCGAGATCGTCACCCGGCCGGTGGCCTTGGCCTGGGCGAGGTAGGTCTGCTGCATGTGCTTCTTGCCGGCGTTGTTGCCGTAGATGACCTCGCCGTCCAGCGCCGACTTGGGCACGGTCCCGGCGGCCTCCTGCTTCATGTAGTCCCAGTCGTAGACGTTGGGGACGAACACGAAGGGGAAGCCGGACCGCTGGGCGTGCTTGCGGCCCACCCGGGCGTACTGGTAGCAGGCGGCGGACTCCCACCAGGCGGGGTCGACGTGGCTGACGCCCAGTCCGGCGTTGGCGCGCGGGTAGTAGACCTCGTACATCTCGCCGGGGTCGACGGTGGGCAGCACGGAGCCGAACCGCTCCCGTTTGGGGGTGACGGCCATGCCGCCGTTGACGAGGGAGCCTCCCCCGACGCCGCGGCCCTGGTAGACGGTGATGCCGCTGAACTCCTCGGCGTCCAGGATCCCCGTGTAGCGGGGGACGTCCTTGTCGAGCGGGAAGCCGAGGAAGTTGCTCAGCGGCTGCTTGGTCCGGGTGCGGAGCCAGAAGGAGCGGTAGTCCGGCTTGGTGGTGTTGGCGAAGATCTTGCCGTCCGGGCCCGGGGTGTCCCAGGCCATGCCCATCTCGGCCATGTGGACGTCGATGCCCGCCTGGGCGAGCCGGAGCGCGGCGACGGAGCCGCCGTAGCCGGTGCCGACGATCAGTACGGGGAGACGGGCTCCGTTGTCGAGGCCCTGCGCGACGGTGGGGACGGCCGTCGGGCGGGCGTACGCGGCGGAGCCGTGGCCGGCGAGGGCCACGGCTCCGAGGAGAGAACCTGTTCCAGATAGGAATCCACGGCGGGATATACCGCCCGATCCCTTGTCGCGTGGGGTGTTGTTGCCCATGTGAGCTTCCTCACTCTTGGCGGAAGAGGAACGAGTTCTACTGCCGCCCGCGAGGTAAGTCGATAGATACCGATTGGTAACTTTTGTCTGGACCAACCCGTCGGGGCCTGGAGCGGGTCAGTCGCGGACGAGCACGACCACGATGGCCAGGGCGGTGGCGACCGCCAGGAGCGCCACCCCGTACACCGCCCGGTGGTCACGCAGCACCGGGATGGGGAGGTGCCGGTCCGCGGCGAAGCGGCCGGCCCCGGAGATGGCCAGGGCGGCCGCCGACACCGCGAGCAGCGCCTCGAACTCGATGCCCTGCTGGCCGAAGACGGCGCCGGACCACTTGACGCCCATCGCGTTGATCATCACGCCGAAGATCCCCGCCGCGGCCAGCGGGGTGAGCAGCCCGACGAGCAGTCCCAGGCCGCCCAGGGTCTCGGTGAGGCCGGCGACCAGCGCCATGGTCTCGCCCGCCGGGTAGCCGGCCTTGGTGAAGAACACGCCGGTGCCCGCGAGGCCGCCGCCGTCGAACCATCCGAACAGCTTCTGCGCCCCGTGGACGAACATGATCAGCCCGACCGCCAGGCGGATGAGCAGCAGGCCGACGTCGTACGGCGTGGTGTCGGTCCCGACGGTCCGGGGGACGCGGGCGAGGTCGCTGTAGGTCATCGCGTTCTTTCTGTGGGAGGTGAGGGGGAAGGGGAGGTGAGGAGTGTCAGGTGAGGGGTGGAGGTGCGCAGGAGGGGCGCCGGCGGTCAGCCGTACTGGAGGGACCGCTTGGCCAGGCCCATCCAGAAGCCGTCCACCGGGGTGCGGTGGGCGCCGAGGTCGCCTGCGGCCTCGGCCGCGCCCAGCGTGACGAAAAGCGGGGCGAAATGCTCGGTACGCGGGTGTGCGAGTCGGCCGGACGGGGACGCGTGCTCGAAGTCGAGCAGGGCGTCCACGTCGCCGGCGGCGAGCGCCTCGCGGCCCCAGGCGTCGAACTCGGCGGACCAGCCGGGCACCCCGGGGCCCTGGTGCCGCAGGGCCGCGAGGTTGTGGGTGAAGAACCCGCTGCCGACGATCAGGACGCCCTCGTCGCGCAGCGGGGCCAGCCTGCGGCCGATGTCCATCAGCCGGCGCGGGTCCAGGGTGGGCATGGAGATCTGCAGCACCGGGACGTCGGCCGCGGGGAACATCTCCACGAGCGGGACGTACGCGCCGTGGTCGAGGCCGCGGTCCGGGACGTCCTGCACGGGGGTGCCGGGGGCGCGCAGCAGTTTGCGTACGTCCTCGGCGAGCCCGGGGGCGCCCGGGGCGTCGTACCGGACCCGGTAGTAGTGCTCCGGGAAGCCCCAGAAGTCGTGGACCAGCGGCACCCGCTCGGTGGCGCCCAGCGCCAGCGGGGCCTCCTCCCAGTGGGCGGAGACGATGAGTACGGCGCGGGGGCGGGGGAGTCCGGCGGACCAGGCGGCCAGCTGGCCCGGCCAGACCGGGTCGTCGGCGAGCGGGGGCGCGCCGTGGCTGAGGTACAGGGCCGGCATGCGGCCGGAATCGGGCGTGTTCATGGCGGCGCTCCCTCGTCCGGTGTTGTTCAAATTCAAACGACTACTTCAGGCTAGCCCGAGATTCGAATTTGAACAACTTCCCTTACCCTGGATCCATGACGGACACGGAGACGGGCGCGGAGACGGGCACGGAGTCGGGCACGGAAACGCCCGCGGGCAGGGAGTCGGCCACCGGTGCGGAGCCCAGATGGCTCGGCGACGAGGAGATGCGGGCCTGGAAGGCGTTCCTGGCGGCCTCCGCGCTGCTGGGCAGGCGGCTGGACCAGCAGCTGCGGACCGACTCCGGGCTCTCGCACGCGCAGTACGAGATCCTGGTGCGGCTGTCCGCTGCGCCCGAGCAGGAACTGCGGATGACCGAGCTCGCGGACGCCCTGATCAACACCAAGAGCGGGCTGACGTACCAGGTGACCCAGCTGGAGAAGGCCGGCCTGGTGCGCCGCCGCAGCTGTCCGAGCGATGTGCGCGGGGTCTTCGCGGTGCTCACCGAGGCCGGCCGGCAGCGCCTGGTGACGGCAGCGCCCGGCCACGTCGGGACGGTCCGGGAGCTGCTGATCGACGTGCTCACCCCGGAGCAGCTCACGGCGGTCGCCGACGGCCTGGGCGAGGTCACCCGCCGGCTTCGGGAGACCGGCGGCTGACGGGCCCTCGGGCCGGGGCGTCGCTCCCCCGCCGTCATCCGCCCGGCCGTCATCCGCCCGGCCGCGCAGCGGATGCCGGGCCGCGTCCGCCGGGACAGGCTGCGGTCAACGGCACCACCGCACAGACGAGGACTTCAGCCATGTCCCACCTCCGGCGTTTCGGGGTCATCACCGGAGCGGCACTGCTGCTGCTCACCGCCACCGCCTGCTCGGCCGGCAAGACCACCGTGGGCACCCTCACCTTCCGTGCCCACGACTCGCCGATCGAGCTCACCTACTCGAACACCCCGGTCGCCGGCTGCCACCGGATCGCCCTGCCGCACGGCGCCGCGCACGTGGAGAACAACACGCTCGTCGACATCGTCCTGTACCGGACCCCGGAGTGCCAGAAGGCGGAAAAGGCCCCCGGGATCTACGTCGCGACCTCGCTGTCCAACGTCACGGCGCCCGAAAGCCTGCCCTGGCGGAGCTTCAGCGTGGTCGGCAGCTAAGGCCTGTCCGAGGCCGCCCCCTCCGGATCCTGCCTGACCCGCGCCGCCGGGCCCAGGGCCCAGCCGCTGAACCGGGCGGTGCCGCGGGCCCCGGTGCCGGCGTTGGCCGCGGTCATGAACAGCCCCGCGTCCTGGGCCGCCGCCGCGTCCGGGACGCTCACCGTGGCCACGGTCCGCCAGGCGCTTCCGCCGTCGGCCGAGCACTCTGCGGTGAACTCCGTCCCGGCGTGCCTGGTCAGCCTGAGCAGCACGGGGGCCGCGAGTCCGGTGATCCGGCGCAGCGCGTCCAGGGTGCCGTCGCCCGTGCTGTCCCAGGAGAGGACGATGCCCTGGGCGGGAGTGGCGGCCAAGTTGAGGAAGCCGGGCGAGCCGGGGCGGTCCAGCCGGTTGCGTACGACGATGCCCGCGCGGGCCCAGCCGCCCGTGGGGTCCTGGGCGTCCACGCGCAGCCGGATGCTCGTGCCGGTGATGAGGGCGGACGGCAGGTAGGCGGTGCCGAACTGCTCCAGGTGCCGCCACAGGTCCTCCCCCGCGCCGCTGATCGCGAACCGGTCCCCGGTCTGGCCGAACACCGCCGAGTTGCTCGTACGGGTCCGCCAGCGGGGTCCAGCGGTGCGGCCAGCAGCAGACTGCCCCGCTGGGTGACGGTGACCGGCTCCCCGCCCTCGGGCCCGTAGCGGGCCGTCACCCGGAGGGCGTACGGGAGCGGTTGGAGGGGTTCGGCGGGCGGGCCGAGCGGTGCGCTGACCCGCCAGGAGGCGCGCACGGCGCCGCCCGGGGCGACGGGCCCGGCCGGGGGGCTGCCCAGCGGGATGACCGCCGCGATGCCCTCGGGCCCCTCCAGTGCCAGGCCGACCGGGCCGGCGGCGCGCAGCCCGTTGTGGTTGCGGAAGGTGGCGGTGAGGGTGGCGGTGCCGCCCGGCGGGAGGGTCCGCGGCTCCAGGGCGAGGGTGGTGAACCCCTGGTACGGGGCGTCGGCCAGCGCGTCGTGCACGGTGCGGGCGGTGCGGTACGGGGCGCCGGTGGGGCGGACCGGGTGGCGGCCGCGTTCCACCGTCCACGCCTCCTCGCGGGGGAAGAAGTCGAAGGCGGCCGGGGCCCGGTCCCCGTCGAGGGCTTCGGCGTGCTCCCGCAGGTACTCCTCCCACTGCGGGAGGTGCAGGTCCGCGATCAGGCCGTGCCAGTCGCGGCCCGCGTAGTTGTTGAGGGTGGTGGCGGCGGACCGGCCGGCCCAGGTGGTGATCAGGGCGCGGGCGGTGCGTTCGAGTGCGACGGCCTCCCCCGGGCTGGTGGCGAAGCGTTTGGCGGCCTCCAGCCAGGGTCCGAGCAGGAAGTCCCGGTGGCAGCCGGCCGTGGTGTCGGCCAGCCGCATCAGCTTGAGCCAGAGGGCCGACACCGAGCGGAAGGTGGCGGCGTCCCCGCTCAGCCAGGCGGTGCGGAGCACCCGGTGGAGGGTGCGGGAGCGGTTGGCCAGGGCCTGCCGGGCCAGGTCGGTCAGGTCGTGGCGGTAGGCGTCGGAATCGCGCAGGGCGGGCGCCACGGCGAGGAGGGCGGTGAAGGCCCGGTCGAAGCCCGCCTGGTCGAAGGCGGTGGCGGAGGAGGAGTGGAGCCGGGGGCGGCGGGTGAAGAGGGAGTCGTGGGGCCGTCCGTCGCGGCTGGTCAGCCGGTAGGCGGTGGCCGCCAGTTCGGTGAAGGCGGTACGGGCGCCCGGGTCCGGGGCGCCGTAGCGGAACTCCGCGTACCACTCGAACCAGGCGTCCCGGTCGACGGTTTCCTCCCGCCAGGCGAGCTCGCCGAACAGCTCGAAGGCGGCGGCGTCACGGCCGGTGGCCTCCGGCATGTAGGCGGTCCCCGCGCAGGCGCTGCCCGGCTTGTCGCGCCAGGCGGGGAACTTGGCGGTCCAGCGGTCGGTGTTGGCGCCGATGGTGGTGCGGCCGCCGAAGTTGGGGATCGTGCCGAAGGCGTACGGGGTGCCGCCCCAGTCCCGGTCCCGGTCGGTGACCGTGTCCAGGTCGGACAGTCCGTCCACGATGAGCAGGCGGCTGGTGTCGACGGCGTCGAGGAGGGCGGGCAGCGGGTTGTGCTGCCAGCCGAGCAGCACCCAGGTCGCCCCCGGGTGGGCGGTGTGCAGGGCGCGTTCCACGGCGCGGGCGGCGTCCGCGACCGGGACGTCGCCGGGGGTGCCGCCCTCGTGCAGCAGGTCCATCTTGAAGTGGGTTGCGTCGCCGAGGAGTTCCCGCTGGTGCCGGTAGAAGGAGGAGGCGGCCTCGGCGAACGGCGGGGTGCGGGGGTCGAGCCAGTCGGGGCGGCGAAGCCCGCACCAGGTGCCCTGCGGGACCACCCGGGCCATGGGGTTGCGGTCGGTGAAACCGTCCGGGACGGTGCCGAACCAGCCGGGCAGCACGGGCCGCATGCCGTACGCGCGGAGCCGGTCGGTGATCCTGCGGCCGAGTTCGGCCCGGCGGGCGATGAGCGCGGCGGAGAGCGGGCCGCCGTAGCCGCTGAGGTTCTGCAGCAGCCACCAGGGCTGGTGGGAGGGGGCGGGCAGCCAGGCGCGGGCCTCGGCGTCGGTGTAGCCGCAGTCCAGCAGGAGGCGGTGGTAGACGGCTTCCTGACCGACGGTGACCAGGACCTGGTTGAAACCGTGCAGGGCCAGGTCGTCGATCAGCCGCTCCCAGTGCGCCCAGTCGGCGTAGGGACCGGTGTAGCCGTCGTGGGTGTCGTTGAGGGCGAAGCGGTTCGGGACGGTGGCGGACCGCTCCAGCGGCTGCTCCGGTGCGGGCAGCAGGGCGGGCAGGCCGGGGCGGCCGCCCGTCCGGGACAGATGGGCGCGGCAGACGTACTTGAGGTACCAGTGGATGCCGGTGAGGAGGGTGGCCGGGCCGGTGCCGGTGACCTCGATCCGGCCTTCGGTGCCCTCGACCCGGAAGCGGTCTCGGCCGCCCGCCACGGCGGGTTCGAACCGCAGGACGAACTGGGTGGCGTGGCCGGGCAGCAGACGGTGGAGGGCCTCGTACGCGGCGACGGGCGTGGCCGCGGTCCCGGCCGCCGGGCGCGGCGCGCCCGGTTCCGTTGCCGGGGCGGGTTCCGGTGCCGGGCCGGGGAGGGCGGCCGAGAGGGGTGTGAGTCCGGGCAGGCCCGCGGACAGGCCCACCGCTCCGGCCGCACCGAGCAGGGCACGCCTCGACAGCACGTCCATCTGTGTTCTCCGTGGTGCTCGGGCGGCGTCCGGGGACGCCGCAGGGGCAACGGGCTCATGCGGAGCGCAGGTTATCGGCACGGATCGGGATATCCCGGATGCTGCGGGCGGGACACGGGCAGCGGTCCGGGGGCGCGCTCCCGCAGTGTCCGGGGGCGCTCCCGCAGTGTCCGGGGGCCGCGCTCCCGCAGTGTCCGGGGGCCCGTTCACCCGTGCCGGTCCGCGGGGCCGCTCACCCGCACGGGTAGGCGGACGCGTTCACCTCCGGCGGCCCGCGGGCCCGTTGACGTACGTCCGCGGGCCCGTCGACGTACGTCCGCGCGCCTGTCGGCCTCCGGCAGCCGCGGGCCCGTTGACGTACGTCCGCGGGCCCGTCGACGTACGTCCGCGCCCCTGTCGGCCTTCGGCAGCCGCGGGCCCGTTCACCCGTGGTGGTCGGCCAGCAGGGAGCAGAGCGCGTCCAGGGCGCGGGGGTAGCCGTGCCGGGAGGCGGCGCCGAATCCGATCAGCAGGCCGCCCGGCCCGGCGTCCGGCCGGTGGTGGAGTTCACGGAGGCCGCGCAGCGCGACGCCCCGGCGGGCGCACCCGTCCAGCAGTGCCGCCTCGCCGGGTCCGCCGTCGGGGAGGGTGACGAGGGTGTGGAGGCCGGCCGGGACCCCGTGCGGGGTCAGGGCCGGGAAGGCGGACAGGCGGGTGAGGAGCAGCGCGCGGCGGTGCGCGTAGGCGGTGCGGGCGGCCCGGACATGGCGGTCGTAGGCGTGGGTCCGGATGAGGTCGGCGAGGACGAGCTGGTCGAGGGTGCCTGTGTACAGGTCGGCCTCCTGCTTGGCCGCCACCACCGGGGCCACCAGGCCGGGCGGCAGCACCATCCAGGCCAGCCGCAGGCCGGGGCCGAGCGTCTTGGAGGCGGTGCCGCAGTACACGGTGTGGCCGGGAGCGATGCCCTGGACGGCGCCGACCGGGCGGCGGTCGTAGCGGAACTCGCCGTCGTAGTCGTCCTCCAGGACCAGGCCGCCGGTGGAGCGCGCCCACGCGCCCAGCCGGCGGCGGCGGTCCGGGGCCAGCGGCACCCCGGTCGGGTAGTGGTGGGAGGGCGTCAGCAGCACGGCCGCGGCTTCCGGCGGCAGGGCGTCCACGCGGGCGCCGCCGGCGTCGACGGGAAGGGCGGGCGTGGCGAGTCCGGCCCGGCGGACGGCCTCGCGGTAGTGCTGGTGGCCGGGGTCCTCCACGGCCACCGCGCCGGCGCCGCGCTCCCGCAGGACCTCCGCGAGCAGCCGGATCGACTGGTGGAAGCCGGAGGTGACCACCACCTGCTCCGGCCCGGTGAGGACGCCCCGGGTACGGCCCAGGTACCCGGCGAGGGCGGTGCGGAGTTCGAGCCGGCCCTGCGGGTCTCCGGGGCCGAGGACTTCGGGGCCGGCGGAGGCCAGGACCCGGCGGGTGGCGGCGAGCCAGGCGCGGGCCGGGAAGGCGCTCGTGTCGGGGAGGCCGGGGCGGAGGTCGTGCCGGGGCCGGGCCGGCCCGGGCGCGGGGGCGGCGGCGGCCAGGGCGGCGGCCGGCACGTCCGCGACCCGGGTTCCGGAGCCGGGACGGACCGTCAGGTATCCCTCCTCGGCGAGCTGGTCGTAGGCGGCGGTGACCGTGCCCCGGGAGAGGACGAGCTCCGCGGCGAGGACCCGGGTGGAGGGCAGCAGGGTGCCGGGGGCCAGCCGGCCGGTCCGCACGGCCTCGCGGAGCGCCGATTCCAGGGCGAGGCGGCGTCCGCCCGGGGCGGCGGGATCGAGGTGCAGGTCGAGTCCGGAGCGCACCGGACCGGACCGGTTTTCCGACATGCAAGTGGATCTTACGGCCGGTCCGGTGACGGCATACGTTCGGCCCGTGCGCGCACCGGTGCCCCGGTGCACCGGTGCAACCGGCGTACCGGCGTGCGCCCCGCAACAGACCGCCTCCCGGAAGGACTTCGGCTCCGTGACCATCCCGCGCTCCCTCATCGCCCACCTCAGCGACATCCACCTCGACACCGAGGACGGCGGCCGCAGCGCCGCCCGCACCCGGGCGGTGATGGACTATCTGGAGGGCCTGCCCGTGGACCTCGACGCCGTGCTGGTGACGGGGGACATCGCCGACCACGGCCGGGCCGCCGAGTACGCCTCGGCCCGTGAACTCCTCCTCGGCTCCCGGCATCCGGTGCTGGTCTGCCCCGGCAACCACGACGAGCGTGCGGCCTTCCGGGAGGGTCTGCTCGGTCTGCCGGGCTCCGCGGAACCCGTCAACCAGGTGCTCCGTACCGCCGGTTGCGTCATCGCGCTGTGCGACTCCTCGGTGCCGGGGAAGGACGAGGGCTTCCTGGCGGACTCGACCCTGGCCTGGCTGGAGGAGGTGCTGGCCGGAACCCCGGCCGGGACCCCGGTGCTCGTCGGCTTCCACCACCAGCCGGTGGAACTGCACACCCCGTACGTGGACCAGTGGCGCCAGTTCGGGGAGGAGCGCCTGGCCGCGCTCACCCGGCGGTACCCGGACCTCGCCGCCTTCCTGTGCGGCCACACCCACACCGCGACGGCCACCGTGTTCGCCGGGCGTCCGCTGCTGGTCGCGCCCGGCGTGGTCTCCGCGCTGCGGCTGCCCTGGGAGCAGCCGTCCGGATCCTCGCCGCACGTGCACCTGGACCTGCCGCCCGCCGTGGCCTTCCACGTGGTCGACGGAGCGGGGCGGCTGACCACGCACTACCGCATCGTCGCCGCCGACAGCGGGTTGGGCAGCGGCAGGTAGCGGGCGTCCGCCCCGTCCGCGCCGGTCCACCGGAGCAGCAGGTTGGTCTTGCCCGGCAGGGTGGGCGCGGCCAGCAGGGCGTCGATCTCGGGGAGCGGGTGCGCGGCCCGGTACCGCAGGAGTTCGCGGCGTACGGCGGGCCAGAGCGAAGCGGCGGAGCGCGGGTGCCGGGCGGCGAGGGCGGCCGCGATCTCGGTGAGGTGGTTGACGAAGAGGCAGTAGACCAGGCGCTCCCAGCCCGCCGCCCGGCTCACGGCGGGCAGCCGCTTGACGCCTTCGGCGTCCCGGAAGAGGGCTTGCGCGGGGAGGCCGGCCGGGTCGAGGGCGATCAGGGTGTTCTGCAGGTGCGCCTCCACCACGACGCCGTTCCGTGCGTACACGTCGAGCACCGGTGGCAGCACCCGGCGCAGGTAGGCCACCCACCAGGCGACCGGGTCGGGCAGGGCGTCGAGGGGGCCGCCGGAGAAGCCCTCGGCGAGGGAGGCGGCCAGCAGCGGGGTGGTACCGGGCAGCAGGTGCTCCCGCAGGCCGTCGCGGACCAGGACGGCGAGTTCCTCGAAGGCGAAGGCCGCGGTCCGGTAGCCGCGGTCGCTCAGCCAGGCCGCCGTGCCGTCCCGGTCGGCGGGCCGTGCGGCGGCCGGGCCGGCGGGCCGTGCGGCGGACGGCCGCCGGGCGGCGAAGGCGGCGGCGACGGCGGCATCGGTGTCGCGCAGGGCCAGCAGGTCGTGCCGCCACAGCCGGCGCACGTCGTTGGTGATCCGCACGTCCAGGCTGAACTTGACGAACAGGTCGGAGGCGCCGGACCGGCCCGGGACGTGGACGGTGCGGACCGAGGCGGTGGGGTGGACGTGCCGGCCGGTCGTGCCGAGCCGGATGAGCCGCCCGTCGGCGAGGGCCTCCCGGACGGCAGGGGCCCGGGAGACCAGGGCGAGCTGCCAGGGGTGGGCGGGCAACAGCCGGTAGCCGCGCGGCGCGGAGGGCCCGTTGAGCAGCTCGGACAGGCCGTCGATGGCGTCCGCGGCCCGCGGGCCGCCCTCCTCGGCCGTCTGGTCCTCGCGCACGGCGAGGAACTCCAGCGGGAAGCTCGCGTGCGCCTCCGGTGCGTAGGGCAGCCAGCGGGCGGCCGGGCCGCCGCCGCGGGTCTTGGGCGCCGGATGGCAGGGGTGTCCCATCACCAGGGCCTGTTCCGAACGCAGATACGGATCCTCCGGCGCGGCGGCCCCGGCCCGGGCGGCGAGCAGCGCGGCCACCGCGTGGCGGCTGTCGGCCATCTCCACCGGGAGTTCGCCGTTCGCCACCCCGGTCAGGCAGTACAGCTCCGCAGAGGTGATCTTGATCAGTTCGGCGTGGCCGACCGGCTGCCAGCCGGCGGCCGTGCGCAGTTCCGGCCGGACCGGACGGCGGCCGCCGGAGGTGCGGAGCAGCCGGCCGGTGGCGCGCAGCCGGTACGCGCCGCCGCCGACATGGTCGGCCACCTCCTGGAGCAGACAGTTCAGGAGAGGTGCGGAGGCGTACGCATCGGCGGCGTCAGAGATGTGGTTCACGGATTCCTAGTATCCGTGGTGGGAACCATCGAAGCGGAAGTGGGTACGTACATGGACCACCGGTACGACGGGCGCGACCGGGACGGCGCGGCATCGCCGGCCGAGGACGCGATCGCCGGCGAGCTGGCCGCCGTACGGCCGGCCCTGCTGCCGGGGTACGAGGCGGCCCTGCCGGCGGCGCGGGCGGCGGTCCTGACCCGGTTGTGGCGGGGGCTGACCATCGACCCAGTGCCGTGGGTGGTGCGGCGGGAGGACGGCGCGGACGGCACGGAGCTGCTCCTGTCCGGGGGCGGGCGGCTGCGGGGCCCGCGGCCCGATCCGTACGCGACGGCGCCGTACGTGACCGTGATCGGGCTGGACGGGCGGGAGTTCCGGCGGGCGGCGGAGCTGGTGCGGGCGCTGGGGCTGCCCGCGGGGTCCGGGTTCGCGGCCGAACTCGACCACAGCACCGCCTCCTTGGCGCTCTCGCTGGCGTCGGCGGCGGCCCGGGAGGGGCGTTCCGGTGCGTCCGAGGAGCCGGCGGCGGGCTGGGAGTGGGAGCAGCGGGTGGTCGACGGGCACCCGTACCACCCCAACTGCCGTTCCCGGCCAGGTTTCTCGGTGGCGGAGCAGCTGGCGTACGGGCCGGAGCACGGTGCGGTGGTGGGGCTGGGCCTGGCGGCCGTGCCGGCGGAGGAGAGCCTGGTGACGGGGGACTGGCCGGAGGCGCTGCGGGACGCGGGGCGGATCCTGGTGCCGGTGCACCCGTGGCAGGCCGAACACGTGCTGAAGTCGGCGCCGGAGGCGGGGGCCGGGATCGCGGCGCATCCGCTGATGTCCCTGCGGACCCTCGCGCCGGCCGCCGGGGCGTGGCCGGGGGCCGGTACCGGGCTGCCCGCCCCGCACGTCAAGACCGCGCTGAGCAGCCGGCTGACCTCTTCCGTCCGGGACATCTCGGTGTACTCGGTGGAAACGGCCGCGGCGGTCTCGGAGTTCGCGCAGGCCCTGACGGAGCGGCTGGACGGGCGGCTGCGGTTCACCCGGACGCTGGCGGCGGCCACCGCGCGCACCCCGGACCTGGCGGCGGTGCTGCGGGAGGCGCCCGAGGTGTACGCGGGGCCGGGCGAGCGGGTGGTGCCGGTGGGGGCGCTGGCGGCGACCGGGCTGACCCGGTCGCCGGGCTGGACCGCGCGGTTCGCGCGGCTGGCCGTGGGGGCCTGTCTGCGGGTGCTGGAGCTGGGCGTGGCCCTGGAGGCGCACGGCCAGAACCTGCTGGTGGTGCTCTCGCCCGACGGCGCCCCGGTGCGGCTGGTCTACCGTGACCTGGCCGACGTACGGATCAGTCCGGCGCGGCTGGCGCGGCACGGGCTGGCGGTGCCGCCGCTGTCCGGGCGGCTGGTCACGGACGAGGTGAGGACGCTCCGGCGGAAGCTGTTCGGGTCGCTGCTGACGGGTGCGCTGGGCGGTGCGGCGGGATCGGCGGACGCGTTCGGGGAGGCCCTGGCGGCCGCCGCGGCGGAGCTGCCGGACACCGGGGACGCCCTGGCGCTGCGGACCGGGCCGCTGCCGACGAAGGCGCTGACGCTGATGCGGCTCAGCCCGGGCACACCGGGCGACCAGTGGACGACGGTGCCGAATCCGCTGGCCTGAACGCGCCGGTGTCCGGCCCCCGGGCGGGGGGCCGGACACCGGATGCCGGGCGCCCGGGCCGGCGCTTGCGCCCGGGTCAGCGCTTGCGCTGGGCGACGATCGCGCGGGTGACGATCGGCGGCAGGAGGTCCTTGGCCAGCTTCTTCACCTTGGACTGCGGGCGGCGCACCGGCGCCGGAGCCGGCTTGGGGGCTGCGGCCGGGGCGGGCTTGGGCGCGGGAGCCGGTTCGGGCTGGTAGCGGGACTCCGGCAGGGCCGGGGACTTGGCGTGCTCTCCGCCGATGCGGATCAGGGGGGCGCCGGCGACCTCCTCCACTCCGTGCCACAGGTCCTTGCGGGTCTCCAGCCAGGCCAGCAGCTCCTTGCGGACCGGCTCGGCGTCGTCCCAGGTCGCGTAGAGCTTGGTGCCTGTGATGCAGATCGCGTGGAGGTCCCCGCGGTCGACGGCGCCCCAGACGGCGGCGGCGACTCCGGGACAGTGCTCGGAGCGGTAGTCGTCGAAGACGACCACGGCGCCGGGGGTGGTCACGGCGCGGGACGCGGCGATGTCACCGTGCACGTGCTCGTAGAGGTGGGAGGCGTCGATGTGCACGAAGCGGCAGCTGTCGGCGCGCACCCGGTCGGCGACCACCGAGGTCGTCGCCATGATCACGGTCGGCAGCTCGTCGTGGAAGGCGAGGTAGTTCGCCTCGAAGGCCTTGCGGGTGAGGGTGGAGTAGGAGCCCTCCATCTCCTTCTCGTTCGACGCGTCCGGCGCGGGCGAGTCGAAGAGGTCGCACACGGTGAACCGCTCGCCCTCCTGGAGGTAGCTCCCCAGGAAGATGGCGCTCTTGCCCATGTAGGCACCGAGTTCGAGCAGGTCGCCCCGCTGCCCCTCGTCCTCGTTCTGCCGCGAGAGGAACCAGTCGAACATCAGCTGGTCGACGGCCCAGAACCAGCCCTTTACATCGTCGAGCTTCGTGGGCGGTGCAGGGACAACGGCGGGAGCTTCTGACATGGAGCGGTCTTCCTCCGTAAGCGCGGCTCGGTTCCCCAACACAGGTTTGCTGGGCGGGAATCTTCTGCACAGCTGACCCTAGACGCCGAACGCGGATCCGCAATGCCCCGACGGCAAGTGACTGATCGGTTTGGAGGTTCCGTTCTCCCCCGACGGGCCCGGAATCGGCACCTCCGCCATCGACCGGGCCGCGCGGCGGGTCCGGCGGGGGTTCCCGAGCGTCCGCGGGGCGATCGGGAGGCCCGGCGCGTCGAGCGGCTCGGCGGGCGGCAGGGCGAGGTGACGCCGCAGGTCGGCGACCGTCGAGTGCAGCGCGGCGAGGATCAGCTCGGCCCCGGGGCGGGCGGTGGCCAAGGCGTTCGCGGTGGTCTCGATGGCCTCCACGGCGTCTTCGGCGGCGGCCCGGCTCCACCGGCCCGGCCCGGCGGCGTCACACAGGTGGCAGGCGGCCTCCGCGACGGCATCGGCCCGCTCCCCCACCCCTGGCGCGGCAGTGCTCGGCAACAGCTCCATGCCCGGTAAACGACGGGCACGCGCGGGCGTCATCGTGTGAGGATCCCTGCCATGGCCATCAAGGGGATCAGTGGCATGGTGCCGGGACGCCGGGTGCCGGGCACACCGGAACTGTGGGCGGGGCTGGGGACGCCGCGCCGGGCACGGAGGGTGGGCAGCAGCCCGCGCTCGCGCGTGTGGCGGGTGGAACTGGACCGCGGGCCGGTGGTGGTGAAGCAGGCCGCGGGCGGGCCCGACGCCGGGGAGCGGTTCGACCGGGAGGTCACGGCCCTGCGGCTGGCCGGCCGGCGCGCACCGGGCGGGCCGGAGCGGCCGGCGGTGGTGCCGGCCGTGCTGGCCGTGGACCCGCGGGCCCGCGTGCTGGTGCTGGAGCACCTGGAGCACCGGCGGCCCGCCCCCGATTGGACCGTGGGCTACGCGGCGGCGCTCGCCCGGCTGCACGCCACCGGGCGGGCGGAGGACGCGGCGGCGCTGCCCCGGTGGGCCGGGCCGGGCGAGCGGGACGCGGAGGCCTTCCTCGCGCTGGCGGACCGGCTGGGCGCGACGGCTCCGGCCGGGGCCCGGGCGGAGCTGTCCGGCCTGGTGGAGCGGCTCGGCCGGGCTCCCGGGCACGCGCTGCTGCACGGGGACCCCTGTCCGGGCAACGACCTGCACACCCCGGAGGGGATCCGCTTCGTCGACTTCGAGCAGGCCTCGCTGGGAAGCGGGCTGACGGAACTGGCGTACCTGCGGATCGGCTTCCCGACCTGCTGGTGCGTGACGGCGGCGGCGGAGCCGCTCGTGGAGCGGGCGGAGGCCGCCTACCGGGACGTCTGGCGGGCGGAGACCGGTGCGGAGCCCGCCCTGGACGGACTGGTGGACGCGTGTGCGGGCTGGCTGATCCGGGGGGACGCGCTGGTGCCCCGGGCCCGCCGGGACGGCCGGGACCACCTGGAGCGGGCGGCCGCCCGCGACTGGACCTGGGGCACGGCCACCGCCCGGCAGCGCCTCGGGCACCGGCTGGGGGTGGTGGCACGGCTGGCGGAGGGAAGGCCGGAGCTGTCCGCGACCGCCCGGCTGTGCGAGGCGATGCGGGTGCGGATGCGGGAGCGCTGGCCGGCGGCCCGGGCGGCCGTACCGGCCGAGCGGGGGGAGGACTGAGGGCCGGGGCGGACGGGTGGGCAGCGGGCGGTCGGACGCAGCCGCTCCGGCAGGCCGGCCGTACCCCGGCCGCGCGGGCGGCGTCGTACGGGCGCCCCCGCGCGGGCACGGTCAGACCATGGCCGCCCACTGCAGCCACAGCGGCAGCAGGAGCAGGGCGGCCACCGAGCTCTTGATGACCAGCGCGGCCGACAGGTCGACGTCGACCTCGTAGCGCTGGGCGAAGATGAACAGGTTCTGCGGGGTGGGCATCGCGGCCAGCAGCACCAGGTACACCAGCCAGTCTCCGGACACTCCGAACAGCCCGCCGCACACCGCCCAGGTGAGCAGCGGGAAGCCCAGGCACTTGAAGGCGACGATCGCGGCCTCCTCGGCGGTGGTGCCCCGCAGGTTCAGCCCGAGGCCGCCCAGGTGCAGGCCGAGTGCGAACAGCGCGACCGGGGAGGCGCTGTCGCCGACGAAGGCGAAGCCGTCCAGCAGCGGGCGCGGGAGCGGAACCGAGAGCAGGTTGAGCACGATGCCCGCGTTGCAGGAGAGCACCAGCGGGGTGGCCAGGGAGGCGGCGACCGCACGGAGGGGCCGGCCGCCGGTGCCGGGCCGGCCGAACTCCATCACCGTGATCACCACCAGGGACAGCACGCAGACCTGGAACAGCAGGACGGGAAAGACCGGCGCGGCCGTCCCGAACACGGTGATGAACACGGGGACGGCGAAGTAGGCCGTGTTGACCTGCACCGACGCCATGATCCGCAGGGCCGCCCCGCGGGCGCCCGCGCCGCCGTACAGCCGGGCGGCCAGTCCGACGCCGAGCACGGCCAGGGCGGCCGCGGTCGCGTAGCCGAGGATCCCGCGCCAGTGGAAGAGGGCGCCGAGGTCGCTGGCGTAGATGTTGCCGAAGAGGTAGCAGGGGACGGCGAAGAGGAAGGCGTAGTCGGCGAACACCTTGGAGGTCTCGGCCGGGACCACCTTGCGCCGGGCCAGCAGGACTCCCCCGCCGAAGGCCAGGACGACCGGTATCAGTTTCTCCAGTGCCGCCGCCGTTCCCACGTGCCGTACCCCGTTTCCGTTCCGTCCCCCGGCCGCACGCGTGGTGGCGTACGGGCCCCGTAACCGATGCACCTGTGGGTGCGCCCTGGAGACTACGCCCGCCGCGATCACGGGCCGTACCGGCACCCGGGGAGGGGTCTCGACGGGGCGTCAGCACGAGCCGGGACCCGGGTGGTTGGGGCGCCGCGCGGGCCGGGGCGCGGCCGGACCGGACGGGCCGTCTCGCACCGTGGACAGCGGCCGTCGTTTGCCCGGCCGACGGCGGCGGGTGGGATATGTTGGACACGAGTGTCGGGAAAAGGAGGCGCGACGGTGCCATCGGGGCAGCGGGCACGCGCGACGGCGGCCGCGATCACACCCAGCGGCCAGGCGCCGGCGCACGAACGCGCGCCGGCGGACCGGGTCCGTGCCCTGTTCAACGGGCACCGGCTCTCCCCCGGCCAGCGGCGGATCGCCCAGTACCTGATCGACCACCTCACCGAAGCCGCCTTCCTGTCCATCACCGAACTCGCCGAGCGGGTCGGGGTGAGCCAGCCCTCGGTGACCCGCTTCGCGGTCGCCCTCGGGTTCAGCGGCTACCCGGCGTTGCGCGAGGTGCTGCAGCCCATCGCACTGAGCGCGGTGGCCGGGACGCCGGAGGGCAGCGAGGAGATCCGCCGCAACGAGCTCCAGGCGGCCGTGGACGCCGAGATCGCGAACCTGGAGAACGTCCGCCGGCTGCTCGCCGACACCGACCAGGTCCTGGACCTCGGACGGGAGCTGGCGAGGTCGGTCCCGGTGACCGTGCTCGGCCTGCGGATCTCGGTCTCGCTGGCGCACTACTTCGCGTACGCGGCCCGGCGCATCCACCCCGACGTCCGCCTGATCACGGAGGGCGGCAGTGTCGCCTACGACACGCTGATGCAGGCCCGGGCGGCCGGCGGCACCTGGGTGCTGGCCTTCGCCATGCCCCGGCACGCCAAGGAGACCCTGGCGGCCCTGCAGTTCGCCCGCAGGGCCGGGCTCAGGGTCGCGCTGATCACGGACCTGACGCTGGGCCCGCTGGTGGAGGAGGCGGACGTGGCACTGACCGCCGCCACCGGCTCTCGCCTGGTCTTCGACTCCTACGCGTCGCCGAACATCCTGTCCGCGGCCGTGCTCCAGGCCATGGCCGATGCCGATCCGGAGCGGACGCAGGCCCGGCTGGAGAACTACGAGCAGGTCGCCGAGCAGCACGGCTTCTTCCTCTAGCCCTTCCAGGCCCCGGCTTCCGTGTCGCCGCCCGGAGGGTTCGATCCCCCTAAGCCCCCTTCTGGGGGCCTTTTCCCATGTCAGGGCGGTTCGTCAGGCCCGGGTGGATTTTCACACCCGCCGTGCACATGAAATTTTTCATTCCCTTGCTTACTCGACGGTATATATGTTTACTTCAGGCCACACGGACCACTGCGGCCGGCGACCTCCTCCTCACGTCGGCCAGTCGATGCGCCGGACGGGCCCCACATCCCGCACGGCGCACAGGCGGCCTCGGTCACCCCCTGGACCGAGGCCGCCTCCCCTCTCTCGACCACCGTTCGACCCCTCGGAAGCGACGAGAATGCCTCAGACCGCTCAGCGGGTACCCACCGCACTCAGCCCGGACTGGCCCTGTCAGGTGAAGGCCCCCGGCACCCATGACTGGGAGCGCACCGCCGCCCGCTGGCTGCGGGACCTGCTGCCGGCCCGCTACGCCGGCTACTCGACGCTCACCCGCCATCCGGCCCTGCTCGCCCGCCACGCGCAGCTCCAGGTCCAGCACGAGATCCGCGCGGTGCGCGTGGCCCTGCACACCAGCCGACAGGAGCTCCCCGCGCTGGGGGTGGCCGAGGGCGTCATAGAGAACGCCATCCGGATGTACGCCGTGGAGCTGGAGCAGCTGAACCGCCTGGCCCGCGGCATCCGCCTGGTCAGCGAGGCCCTCGCGCGCCCCTCGGCCCGCGCCTGAGGGTCGCGCCCTGGTCTCCGGCCGGCTCATTCCCCAGGGCCGGCCGGCCCGGAAAAAGGACATCCCCGGATCCGAAGGAGCGGATCCGGGGATGTCCCCGGTGTGGCGGCGGCACTCGGCCGCGCCGGCGGACCGGGCCAGCGGCCGGACCAACCGGCGCGGACCGGGCCGATATGCGTGAGCCGGGCCCCGAGGAGCCCGGCCCGTCGCGCGTGCGGGGTCAGGCGATGGAGGCCGCGACCACCGCGGCGACCGCCAGGTTGCAGGAGGCCGTCACCCAGACCGCCGGGTGCGGCTCGGGGTCGACCACTATGGCGCCGAGCTTGCCGGGCGTGACCAGGTCCAGCACCAGGAACGCCACCGCCATCAGCACCAGGCCGAGAACACCGAAGGCCGCCGTCGAGATCAGGCCCTTGCCGAAGTCGTGGTAGGTCGTGAAGATCGACGTGAAGACGATGCCGCCGATGCCGAGCAGCGCCGAGCTCAGCAGGATCGCGGCGTTCCGGTTGCGGTCCTCCCAGATCTGCCGGCCGAGCTTCCCGGGCGTCAGCACGTCCACCAGGACGATGCCGAGGATCAGCAGCACCAGGCCGAGGGCACCGTAGGCAGAGGTGCGGCCAAGTCCGTTGATGATGTCGCTCATTGAGAAGCCTGTCTCCGGGAGTGATGGGACGGGGTGGATGGGAAGGTGAATCTATCGCACGGGTGGCGGAAAGCCGATGGCCGGGGAGGGGTGCATCATGCGGGTACAGGTGCGGGTGCGGGCCGCGCGGGCGGAGGAGGCGGAGGCGCTGAGCGCGCTGGTCCGCCGCTCCAAGGCGCACTGGGGGTACGGCGAGGAGCAGTTGGCGTCCTGGGAGGCCGATCTGCGCATCGACGCGGCGGACGTGGGCCGGCGCCGGGTCGTGGTCGCGGAGGACCCGGACGGGGTACGGGGCGTGGCCTCGCTGGAGGGCCCGGCCGGGGCCGAGGAGGCGGTGCTGGGCCTGCTGTTCGTGGAACCGGAGGCGATCGGGCAGGGGGTGGGGCGGGAGTTGTACCGGTTCGTCCTGCGGCGGGCCCGGGAACTGGGCGTCCGTCGGCTGCTCGTCGACGCCGACCCGCACGCGGCGGGGTTCTACCGCGCGATGGGCGCGGTGGCGGTGGGCAACGGGCCGGGGCTGGTGCTGAACGGGCCTGGGACGGTGCAGACCGGGCCTGGGACGGTGGCGAACGGGCCGGGGCCGGCCGCGGCGGGCGGACTGGTCCGGTTCGTGGTGGAGTTGCCGCCGGCCGCCGGCTGGGTGGCGGCCTGGACCGGCGGGCGGCGGGCCGTGCACCTGGGCAACGTCGCCGAGTTCAACGCGCAGTTCCGCGACCCCTCCCTGGACCGGTGGCAGTACGCCGCGCACCACTACGCCTCCCTGGCCGCCCTCTACAGCCCCCACCCGGCCGCCCTGGCACTGCCCCTCCCCGTGCCGCAGGGCTGGCTGGACCTGCTCTCCCGGGAACTGGCCTGGGATCCGGTGGAGCTCTACGAGGGGCTGGCGGACGAGGCCGGCCCCGGCCTCTGCGCGGCCGTGTCGGCCCGCCCGGCGCTGGCCGGGCGGCTGCGCGCGCTCGGGCTGCCGCTCGTACCGTGGGGCCGGACCGAGGAGTTCGGACGGCTGTCGGGCGCTCCGCTGCCGGCCGGTGCGCTGCGCCACGAGTCGAAGGCGGCCTCGCACGAGCTGTTCCGGCGGCTGGCCGAGGGCGGCCCGCATCCCGGGATCGTGGTCCCCGCCCAGTGGCCGGCCCGGACCCGGCGGGCGGCGGCCCGGCTGCTGGCGCGACGCGCGCGGGCCGGGCTGGACACCGTGCTGAAGTCCGAGCACGGCGTCGGCGGCTCGGGAACCACCGTGGTCAGGGCGGAGCGGGTCCGGGAGGCGGGCGGGGCCCGGGCGGTGCTGCGGCGGCTCCCGCGCGGCCCGCTGCTGGTCGAGGAGTACGTGGCGGACGGCAGGGACGCCGCACTGCGCGACCTGACGTACGACGGCTTCGTGGACGCGGAGGGCGCGGTGCACGAGGTGGGCGCGGCGGTGATGCACGTGGTCGGCACCGGCTACCGCGGGGCCACGGTGGGGCCGGGCGTCGTCCCCGAGCCGCTCTCCGGCCCCCTCCTCGCCTTCGGCCGGGCGGTGGGCGCGGAACTGGCGGCCACCGGCTACCGGGGCTGGTTCGACGTGGACTTCGTGGCCGACGGACGGGGCCGGCTGGCCCCCACCGAGACCAACCTCCGCCTGACCGGCCCCTCGATCGCCTTCATGGCCGCGGCCCGCCTGGACGAGGTCCGCGGCGGCCGCCACGTCGTCCGCGTCCTGGACCGGGTGGAACTGGGCGCCCGTCTGCCCGACCCCCAGCTCGCCCCCTTCCTGCACTCCCTGTCCCGCGGCTGCGCGGACCTCAGCGCGGTCTTCCTCCCGGTGATCGCCACGGCCGCCTTCGCCCCCACCCCGTACCTGGGGGTGCTGATCGCCGCCCACACGGCGGCGGCGGTGGACGCGGCGGAGACGTGGGTCCGGGAGGAGGCCCGGGGGCTCGGCCGGATGTTCGAGGACCCCCGGCCGTAGGGCTCACCTGGTGCGGCACACCGGGCCCGTCGACTCACCCGGCAGATGGGCCGCCCTTTCCTCCGGGGTGAGGTCGCGGTTGACGGACCGACAGATCTGCTCGATCGCTATGGAAGGCGGGGGAAGCACGACGTTCCACAGACGCACGGTCATGTCCCCACTGCCCGTGGCGAGCGTACGGCCATCGGGGCTGAACGCCACCGCATGCACCGGGCCGGTGTGACCGACCAGGAACGCGCGCGCCGCACCATCCGCCACGTCCCACAGTTCCACGTTCCAGTCGTGGCTGCCGCTGGCAAGGGTCCGGCCGTCGGGAGCGAACGCCAGCGAACTCACCGTGGCCCTGTGCGCGATCAGGGTGCGGCGGGGTTTGCCCGTGGCCGCGTCCCACAGGCGCACGCTCGGGTCGGCACTGCCGGTGGCGAGGGTGCGGCCGTCGGGACTGAACGCCACCGCATGCACCTGGTCGCTGTGACCGGTCAGCGTCCTGCGCGGAGCACCGGTGGCCACGTCCCACAACCGCACGCTGCGGTCGGCGCTCCCCGAGGCGAGGGTGCGGCCGTCGGGACTGAACGCCACCGCGTACACCTGGTCCCTGTGACCGGTCAGGGTTCTGCGCGGAGCACCGGTGGCCACGTCCCACAACCGCACGGTGTGGTCGGCGCTCCCCGTGGCGAGGGTGCGGCCGTCGGGGCTGAACGCCACCGCGTAGACGGCGCCGACGTGCCCGTCCAGTACGGTGCGGGGCTTGCCCGTGGCCGCGTCCCACAGCCGCACGCTGCGGTCTGAACCGCCGGTGGCGAGAGTGCGACCGTCGGGGCTGAATGCAACCGATTCCACCTGGTCGCGGTGGCCGGCCAGAGTCATGCGCGGAACGCGTGCCGTCACGTCCCACAACCGCACGCCGGTGTCGGCACTCCCCGTGGCGAGAGAGCGCCCGTCCGGGCTGAACCCCACGGCGAGCACCATGCCGGTGTGCCCCGTCAGCGCGGGGCGGGTGACGGCTGCGATGTCCCACAGCCGGACCGTCCAGTCCTGGCCCGCGCTGGCCAGCGTACGGCCGTCGGGACTGAACGCCACCGAGAACACGAAGTTGGAGTGTCCGGCCAGGGCCGTACGGGTGGCTCCCGTTGCCATGTCCCACAGCCGCACGCTGCGGTCCGTACTTCCGGTGGCGACGCTACGGCCGTCAGGGCTGAACGCCACCGAGTACACCTCGCCGGCATGACCGGCCAAAGCGGCCCGCGGGGCCCCGGTATCCGGATCCCACAGGCGCGCGGTGGCGTCGGCGCTGCCGGTGGCCAGCGTGCGGCCGTCACGGCTGAACGCCACCGCGAGCACCCTGTCCGCGTGGCCCGAGAGCGTGGTCCGGAGCTTGCGGGCGGCCACGTCCCACAACCGCGCGGTGCGGTCGTAGCTGCCGGTGGCCAGGGTGCGGCCGTCGGGACTGAACGCCACCGCGTACACCTGGTCGCCGTGTCCTGTCAGCGTGTCACGGAGGGTACCGGTGGCCGTGTCCCACAGCAGGACGGTGCGGTCGGCACCACCGGTGGCAAGGGTCCGGCCGTCAGGGCTGAAGGCCACCGAGTGCACAGCGGCCTTGTGTCCCGACAAGGTCCGGCGGGTCTGCTCGGTGGCCAGGTCCCACAACCTCACGGTGTGGTCGTGGCTGCCGGTGGCCAGCGTACGGCCGTCAGGACTGAAGGCCACCGAGAAGACGGTGTCCTTGTGCCCCGACAGCGTGGCACGAGGTCTGCCGGTGGCGACGTCCCACAGCCGCACCGTGGCGTCGGAGCTGCCGCTGGCGAGCGTCCGGCCGTCAGGGCTGAACGCCACCGTGCTCACCGCGTAGGTGTGACCGGACAGACGCCGGTGCTGCGGCAGCGCTGCGGCTGCTTCCAGACTTTCGAACGCTTCGGCCGTGGGACTGGTCCGGTATGCCTGGACCGCGAGCAGCGAAGCCAGTTCGGGATTCGCCGCGAGGAGCTGATTGGCCTCGGAGGAAAGCTGCCGCGACAGGGCTGCGTCCCGGGAGTCCACGGCCGCTCGCCACTGCCAGATCGCGCCGCCCGCGGCGAGGAGGGCGAGGACGAGGAAGACGCCCAAGAGCGTGATGAGACGCCTGCTGCGCCGGATGACGGCCTGCTGGCGGTCCTTGCTCGCGGAGAGGAAAGCCGTGATGTCGCCCGGGAGACGGTGATGCCGTGCCCACTCGAGGCCCTCGGCGAGCGCCGTGCCCCCGAGCAGGTCTCCGGGGTCGGCCTTGGCTGCCCAGCGGGTCCGCCGTTCACGGGTGCGGTCGAGCCACTGGTGGAAATGGCGGTCCTGGCCGACCCAGTCCCGCAGGGTGCCCCAGTCGCGGATGAGGGCGTCATGGATGAGTTCGGCCACTGCCCGCCCGGGTGCGGCGGCCGAGTCCCCGGCGGCCGAGTCTCCGGTGACGGAGTCTCCTGCGGCCGAGCCCTCGGTGACGGAGTGCCCGGTGACGGGGAGCGTCTGCGTGGTGATGATGCGGTGGCGCGTGAGGACCGCGATGACCTCGTCGGCCGCTTCCTCTTCGCCGGGGCCCGCGGCCATCTCGCGCAGCTCGTCGAGGGGGACCTGAGCGCGGACGGGAGGGATCCGGCGGGCGGGATCGGCCGGTCGGACCAGGGAGGTCAGGATCCGCCGGGCGATCGGCCGCCGCTCGGCGGGCAGCCGGCCGAGCACGGTGTCGCACCAGTTGGTCAGGCTGCCGCTGACCGCACCGATGCGCCGGTACGCGTCGTGCGTCAGGTGGCCGTCCTGCCGCCGCTGCCACAGCTGGCTGAGCGTGAGCTCCAGCAGGGGCAGCACGGTGGCCGGCGCCTGCCCGTGCTCGGCCGCCTCCGGGGTGATGGCCAGGACGTCGGTGATGATCTGCTCGGGCAGCCCGGGCTGGAGGCGGGCACCCGCGTCCCGGGCCGGCCCCACGATGATGTCGTGCAGGTCCTGCCTGCTCAACGTGCCCGGCACGTTGAGCAGTCCCGGCGTCGCGGCCTCCAGCAGCCCGGGCGCCTGGGCCGCCAGTTGCGGGTAGAAGTCGTCCCGCATCACCAGGACCACGCCGATCCGGGCGTCCGATTCGACGGCCGCGGTGATCCGGTCCGCGACGGCCCTGCGGTCCGGCGAACCATCGGCCGACGGCTGGGTGAACAGCTCCTCGAACTGGTCGATCACCAGGAGGACCCGCTGCCACGCAGGGTCGGCCGCCAGTCTGCGCGCGACGGCCTCGCCGATGCCCTCGGTGGCGGCACCGGGCAGTCCGGCCCGCTCCAGCTCGGCCAGGAGGTCCTGCCGCGGCCTCGCGACCACCGGCAGCCACCGGTCGCTGCCCGGCAGCCCGCCCTCGGCCAGCGCGCGCAGGACACCGGCCTGGACCAGCGATGACTTGCCCGATCCGGAGGGACCGAGCAGCAGGGTCAACCGCCGCTGCCGGCCCAGGTTCGCCACGACCTGCCGTACGGCCTCGTTCCGGCCCCGGAACCACCGTGCGTGCTCGGCGGTGAACGGCTCCAGCCCCCGGTACGGGGACACGTCCTGTACGGCCAGCTCCGGCAGGATCTCCCGGAGCACCTCCGTGGGAGTGACATAGGCGATGCCCTGGCCCCGCCGGAACGCGTCGGGGGCGGTGATCTCGGTGAGCATCCCGATGACCAGGCCGGTCACCTCGTCGAGGACCGGGCCGCCGCTGAAGCCGGTGGTGAGGTCGTTGGCTCCGGTCAGCTGGAGGTAGGTGCCCCTGTTCCCGGCGGCCGGCAGCAGGTCGCCGGCCTCGCCGAACCCCCAGTGGCCCCCCTCGGCACCCTGGGCCGGGAAACCGAAGGAGCGCACCGGGTGGCTGCGGCGGCCCGCCGCGGAGCCCAAGGGCAGCGGGGCCGGGGCCGGCCCGGCCGGATCGCGGCTCAGCCGGACGACGGCGACGTCCTCGTTCTCGGGGGCGCGCCACGGCCCTTCGAGGACCTGCCCCTCGGCTGCGGCCGCATCCGCAGCACGGGGGAAGGACAGTCGTACGGGCCGGCCCGGCCCGCCGCCGGCCGCCCGTACCACGTGCGCGCAGGTGACCAGCAGCCCCTCGGCCACCACGAAACCCGCCCCGGCCACCCTCCCGTCCGGATCCAGGATCTGCGCCACGGACGACGCGAGTGCGGAGGTGCTTTCGCCGTCCACCGGATCAGTCCTGGCCTGCACCCGGAGGGTGCGGGTCGGACGCGTCGCGCTCCCAGCGCATGCTCACCGTCAGGTGGCAGTCGGTGCGGCTCTTGGTGATCACGACGCCGGCTTCGACGGCCAGGTCGAGGCCGAACTCGACCGTGATCTCGTCCGGCCGTGCCTTCCGCAGCTGGTCGAGGGCGACCCGGGCGGCCTCCGTGACCGGCTCCAGGGCCTCGCGCAGGGTGAGCGGCAGGTCCTGGATGGCCTCGCCGATGCGGCCGGCCTTCACCGGCCCTTCGAGGTCGGTCTGCTGCTCGACCAGTACGGCGGCTCCGCCCTCCTGGTCGAGCGGAATCCGCGCCAGAGGTGCCATGAAGCCTCCTCCGCTGCCTGCCGTGCCCGCCCCGGGCGGGGGCGGCGGTCTGGCCAGCATCGCGGCCGGCACCGGCCGCCGCACCCGGGGGTACGCCGCCCGTGGGAGCGGCGCCGTCCGGGGCGGCGCCGCTCCGGCCCCTCAGGAGGCGGGCACGACCTGCTTCACCTTGCCGTCCAGGTCGGCGGTGAGGTAGCCGGTGGAGCTGTACTCGTTGATGAGGTAGATCTTCAGGCGCGGCTCGTCCTTGGCGAAGAGGTCGGATTCGACGAGCACGTAACGCATCGTCGGCTTCTCCACCTTGAGCTTGGCCTCGGCCTGCTGCATGAGGCCGGGCAGCACGTCCCAGTTGACCTTGTCCAGATCGATGGGCTTGGACCCGTCCCGTACGGTGCCGCCGGCGCCGAAGCGGGACAGCCCGCCCTGGTAGCGGTAGCTGTCGTAGGCGTTCGCCGGGGACTTCACCGGTACGTCCACCATCGCGTACTCGCCGTAGATGGAGAGGCGCTGGACGTTCGCGCTCCCCGTCTCGTCGCGCACGGCCGCCGTCAGGGCCCGGCCGCCGGCAGCGGTGAGCAGGTTGTCCGGGTCGTCCGTGGTGGTGCCGGTGCCCTTCTTGGTCGCGCCGGGGCTGCTCGTCGGCCCGCTCCTGGAGGTGCTCGGGTTGCTGCCCGGTCCGCTGCCGCCGGTGGGGCCGGCCGAGGTCGCCCCGCCCTTCCCGGCGTTGTCGTCGCCGTCCTCCGGCAGCAGCCATTTGACGGTGCCGACCGCACCGGCCAGCAGCACCCCGATCACCACCAGGAACACCATCACCGGCACTCCGCGCCGGGCGGGCGGAACCGGCGGAGCGGCCGGCACTCCCAGGCCGACCGGGGTGGTGGTCACACCGCCGGCCGGCGGGCCGAAGCCGTGCGAGGGGGAGTTGTAGCCGGCCATCGGGCCGTAGCCCGTCGGCACGGTCGGCTGCCCGCCCGTGGAGTAGCCGGGAGCCGTGGCCGGGGTGCCGGCCGGAGACGCGGGCGGAGCGGGGGCGGCGGGCGCGCCGGAGGCCGGGACGGCGCGCAGCAGCGTCTCCAGGCGCGCGGCGTCGGGCCGGGCCTTGGTGTCGCGGACCAGGAGTTCGGAGAGCACCGGCGCGAGCCCGCCCGAACGCGAGGGGTAGGGAAGGGGCTCGTCCAGCACGGCGACCACGGTCGCCATGGCGGTGGCCCGCCGCAGCGGGTGCACGCCCTCCGCGGCCACGTACATGGTCATGCCGAGCGACCACAGGTCGGAGGACGGGTTCCCCTCCTCCCCGCGCACCCGCTCGGGGGCGATGTACTCGGGGGACCCGACCAGGTCGCCGGTGGCGGTGAGCCCGGAGGATTCGGGCAGGACGGCGATGCCGAAGTCGGTGAGGACGGCGCTCCCGTCGGGACGCAGCAGCACGTTGGCGGGCTTGACGTCGCGGTGGTGGACACCGGCCGCGTGCGCGGCCCGCAGCGCGGACAGCACGTCCAGGCCGATCCGCACCACCTCGTCGACGGGCAGGGGTCCCTGCGCCAGCCGGTCGTGCAGCGAGCCGCCCTGGACCAGCTCCATGACGATCCACGGGTGCGACCCGTCCGGCGGTTCGACGATGTGGTGGATGGACACGACGTTGGGGTGGGCGAGCCGCGCCAGGGCCTGGGCCTCGCGGATGGCCCGCTGCCGCAGTTGCAGCGCGAGGTCCGGCCGGGCCTCGATCAGCGCCGGATCGGCGGGCCGCACTTCCTTCAGCGCGACGTCCCGCTGCAATGCCGTGTCCCGGGCCCGCCACACGGTGCCCATGCCCCCGCTGCCCAGCCGGGAGATCAACTCGAAGCGGCCGTCGACGAGGCGTCTGCCGCCCTCACTCGTATCCATGGCTGCACATCGTAGGGACTCTCCGGACCTCTCCGTTCCGCGGGTCGGCAAGCGGACGGCTCACCCGTTCCGGGCCTTGTCCGGTTTGTGGACGGCCCAGACGGCCACGACGGCCGCGGCGATCATGAGGGGGATGTTGAAGGTGTAGACCAGGGCGGCCTGGCGGGGCCAGTCCGTTTTGGCGGCCAGCCGGTAGAAGTTGTCCTGTGGCCACCAGGCCATGAGCAGGTAGGCGACGGCCAGGTGCGCTGCCCTGGAGAGGCGTTCCGGACGGCCGGACCGCAGCATCCGGGATCGGGCGGAGAACAGGAAGGCCACCCCCACGCCGAAGGCCACGCATTCGAAGAGGTAAAGGACGAAGAAGAGGAAGGCCCACGGTCCGGGCACACCACTGAGGTCGGTGGAGCCGGGCCAGATGAAGTTGGTCAGGGCGAGGGCCATGAAGCCGAAGAAGAGCCCCGCGCAGCCGATCGCGCAGGACGGGTTCGACCCTCCGGCGAAGGCCCGGCCGTACTTGCCGCTGCTGTCGTCGGCGGGGCCGGGCGGCAGCGGGAGGGCCGTACGGTCCTCCCGGCCGGCGCGGTCGCGGGGCAGTTCGGGCAGCCGGACGACCGTCGCCGGTATGTCCCCCCGGAAGAGCTGCCGGTCCGTCAGGTGGGCGCGCAGTTCGGCGTCGTCGGGCATGGGGGGCGGGGGGTCGGAGCGTCCCGGGCCGGACGTGTCCGGTACGACGTATGCGATGAGCCGCTGCGCGCGCTCGTCGTCGGTGACGGCTCCGACGAGGGCGCCGCCGATGGCCGGGTGCTCCCGGAGCACGGCCTCGATCCGGTACGGGTCCACCTCACGGGTGCCGAAGGCGAAGCGGTCCCTGGCCCGGCCGGTGAACTCCAGCAGGCCGTCGGGGCGGTGCCGGCCGAAGTCGCCGGTGGGGACGAAGTCACCGCCGCCGGGCGGCCTGAGGTGGATCTCGCCCTCGCGGACGTCCACGCCGCAGCCGGGGAAGGGCCTGCCGAGCAGGCTGTGGCGGGCGGGGTCGGCCACGGGGCCGTCGAGCTGCGGCAGCTCGAACCAGGTTGCGGTGCCGGCCGTCTCGGCGGTCCCGTAGACGTTGAGCAGGCGGGCGCCGTCGGGCAGCGCGGCCTGCACGGCCGTCTGTTCGTCGAGATGGAGGCGGTCCCCGCTGACGGTGACCAGGCGGAGCGTGCGGAGTTCCGGGGGCGGGGCCGCGGTGGCACCCGGCAGGGCGGTCAGGCGGCCCGGGTCGGTGTGCAGGACGGTCACCCCCTCGTCCTCGACCAGGCGGCGCAGGCCGTCGGCGACGGGTGCCGGGAGCCGCGGGCCGGGCGCGACCAGGGTGCCGCCGGTGCACAGCGCCCGGGTCCAGCCGGCGGCGAAGGCGGTGACGTCCGGGCGGGCGGTGAACAGGTGCCGGTCGCCGGGGCCGAAACCGGCCGTGCGGATCCACGCGTCGAGAGCGGCGACCAGCCGGGCCCGGGGAATCCGTACGGGCCGCGGCTCGGACTGTCCGGTGAACAGCACGGCGTCGGCCTCCCAGCCCACGGTCCAGGGGTACCGGCGCGGGTCCGGCAGGCGCGCGGCGGCCGTTCCGGCAGCGGGGCGGGGCTCGGCCGCCGCGCCCGCGGAGGTGTCGGCGGAGGCTTCGGCGTCCGGCTCCTCGTCCACCCGGAAGACGCGGCTGACCCGCCCGGAGTCCAGCCTGGCCCAGTGGCGGGAGTCCGTGACGAGCGCGTACGGCCTGAGGGCGTCGAGCTGCCGGACGGCCGTCACGGCCGCCTCGGGGTCGACCAGGGCGTAGGCCGCTCCGGCCTTGAGAACGGCGATCACCGCGGTCAGCGCGTCGGCGAGGCCGGGCACGCCGACGGCGACGACCGCGCCGGACGGCGGGTGCACGGCCCGCAGTCGGCCGGCCAACCGCGCCGCCGCGCGGTCGAGTTCCCCGTAGGTGAGGACCGTCCGTCCGGTGACGACGGCGGGCTCGGCAGGGGTGTCGCGGGCCCACTGCTCGAAGCGGTGGAGGACGCTGTCGGCGGGGTCCGGAACGGAAGGCCCCGTACCGGAGTGCTTCGACTCGGGTTCCTGCTTCATGGCCCGATGATGCCACCGGCCGCCGACAGCGGACGGGCTTGGTACACAAGGGTGTTGGGACGGGGACAACTCTGTTGCACGGGTGGCCGGAAACCATTGACCTCAAGGGAGGTTGAGGTTCTACCGTCGACGGCATGGATATGGAAGTCACCGCCTGGACGTCCCTGCACAGCGCGATCAACGCGCAGACCGACCGCCGCCCGTTCTCCAGGGCCGGTCTGCGCCGCGTCGCCTCCTTCGCCCGCCCGCACCGGCGCGGCCTGACCCTCTTCCTCCTGTTGAGCGTGGTCACCGCGCTGCTGGCGGTGGCCACTCCGGTGCTCGCGGCCCGGGTGGTGGACGCGATCGTCGACGGCCGGGACACCGGCACCGTCACCCAGCTCGCCCTGCTGATCGCGGTGATCGCGGTGGCCGAGGCGGGACTCGGCCTGCTCACCCGCAAGTTGTCGGCGACCCTCGGCGAGGGACTGATCCTGGACCTGCGGACGGCGGTCTTCGACCACGTGCAGCGGATGCCGGTGGCCTTCTTCACCCGGACCCGCACGGGTGCGCTGGTGAGCCGGCTCAACAACGACGTCATCGGCGCGCAGCGGGCGTTCAGCAACACCCTCTCCGGTGTGGTCGCCAACTCGGTGACCCTGCTGCTGACCCTGACCGTGATGATGGGCATCTCCTGGCGGATCACCCTGCTGGCGCTCGTGCTGCTGCCGGTGTTCGTCCTGCCGGCCCGCCGGATGGGGGCCCGGATGGCCCGGATGCAGCGGGAGGCCGCGCAGCTCAACGCGGCCATGGGCACCCAGATGACGGAGCGTTTCTCGGCGCCGGGCGCCACCCTGGTGAAGCTGTTCGGACGGCC
This sequence comes from Streptomyces sp. NPDC043853, assembly GCF_056436025.1. Classification (NCBI taxonomy): domain Bacteria; kingdom Bacillati; phylum Actinomycetota; class Actinomycetes; order Kitasatosporales; family Streptomycetaceae; genus Streptomyces; species Streptomyces sp. NPDC043853. Next base: position 421,562 of record NZ_JBWKDJ010000005.1, on the reverse strand, counting down.
GGCCGACGAGTCGGCGGAGTTCGCGGCCCGGGCGGCCCGGGTGCGGGACATCGGGATCCGCACGGCGATGGCCCAGTCGGTGTTCATCACCGCGCTGACCCTGGTGTCGGCGCTGGCGCTGGCCCTGGTCTACGGGCTCGGCGGGTACTACGCGCTGCGCGGCAGCCTGGACGCCGGCTCGGTGGTCGCGCTGTCCCTGCTGCTGACCCGGCTGTACGCACCGCTGACCTCGCTGGCCGGAGCCCGGGTCGAGGTGATGAGCGCCCTGGTCAGCTTCGAGCGGGTCTTCGAGATCCTCGACCTGAAGCCGCTGATCGCGGAGGGGCCGGACGCCCGCCGGGTGCCTGACGGTCCGGTGTCGGTGGAGTTCGACGCGGTGTCCTTCGGCTACCCCTCCCCCGACAAGGTCTCGCTGGCCTCCCTGGAGGAGGTCGCGAACCTGGACGCGCGCGGCGGCACGCAGGTCCTGCACGAGGTGTCCTTCCGGGCCGAGCCCGGGCAGATGATCGCCCTGGTCGGGTCTTCGGGTGCCGGCAAGTCCACCATCGCCCAGCTGCTGCCCCGGCTGTACGACGCCGATGCCGGGGCGGTCCGGCTGAACGGGATCGACGTACGGGAGCTGACGGCCGACTCGATCCGGGACACCCTCGGCATGGTGACCCAGGACGGGCACCTGTTCCACGAGTCGGTACGGGCGAACCTGCTGCTGGCCCGCCCTGACGCGGCGGAGGAGGAGATCTGGGAGGCGCTGCGCCGGGCCCGGCTGGACGGGCTGGTCGCCTCGCTGCCGGACGGGCTGGACACGGTGGTGGGCGAGCGCGGCTACCGGCTGTCCGGCGGGGAGCGGCAGCGGCTGACCATCGCCCGGCTGCTGCTGGCCCGTCAGCGGGTGGTGGTGCTGGACGAGGCCACGGCGCACCTGGACTCGACCTCGGAGGCGGCGGTGCAGGAGGCACTGGGCGAGGCCCTGGCGGGCCGGACGGCGGTGGTGATCGCGCACCGGCTGTCGACCGTACAGGCGGCCGACCAGATCCTCGTGGTGGAGGGCGGACGGATCGTGGAGCGGGGTACGCATCCGGAACTGCTGGCCGCCGGCGGCCGGTACGAGGAGCTGTACCGGACCCAGTTCGAGCCGGGCGGCACGGCGAACGGCACTGCGGACGGCACTGCGGACGGCGCGGCGAACGGCACTGCGGACGGCACGCGGGCGACGGGCACGCACACGGCCGGCGCGGCGGGCGGCCCCCTCCCGGCGGGCGCATGATGGGGCGATGGACATCAAACTGGAACTCGTGATGGTGCCCGTCACGGACGTCGACCGGGCGAAGTCCTTCTACGAGCGGGCGGGCTTCCGCGCCGACCACGACGTGACGGTGAGCGAGGAGGTCCGGTTCGTCCAGCTCACCCCGCCCGGCTCGGCCTGCTCCATCGCCCTCGGCAAGGGGCTCACCCGGATGGCTCCGGGCTCGCTGGACAACATGCAGGTGGTGGTGGAGGACATCGAGGAGGCCCATGCCGGGCTCACCGCCCGCGGCATCGAGGTCAGCGCGATCGACGACCAGCCGTGGGGGTCCTTCGTGTACTTCACCGACCCGGACGGGAACCGCTGGTCGGTACAGCAGAAGGTGCCGCGTGGCGCCGGCGGCTGAGCCGGCCGGCGGTGCCGCCGGGCCGATGGGGTGGGGTGAGTGAGGACATGAGCAGGGGCGTGCGTACCGGACCGGTCGTCGTCGTGATGGGTGTCGCGGGGTGCGGGAAGACGACGGTGGGACGGCTGCTGGCGGCCGCCCTGGGGGTCCCGTACGCCGAGGGCGACGCGTTCCACCCGGCGGCCAACGTCGCGAAGATGACCGCCGGGGTGCCCCTGGGCGACGCCGACCGGTGGCCGTGGCTCGATGCCGTCGGCGCGTGGGCGGGAGCCCGCGGGCGTCCCGGGGAGGACGGCGGGGTGGTGTCCGCGTCGGCCCTGAAGCGCAGCTACCGGGACCGGCTGCGGGCCGCCGCGCCCGGGGCCGTCTTCGTCCACCTCGCCGGGGACCGGGAGCTGATCGCGCACCGGATGGCCGCCCGCACCGGGCACTTCATGCCGGTCTCACTGCTGGACTCGCAGTTCGCCGCGCTGGAACCGCTGGAGGCGGACGAGCGCGGGGTGACCGTGGAGGTCACGGGCACGCCCGAGGAGATCGCGGCACGCGCTGACCGCCCTGCGCCGCCCGCCTCACGCACGAGGCATGATCGACGGGTGATCATATTCCTGAACGGGACGTCGAGTTCCGGGAAGTCGAGCATCGCCCGGGAGCTCCTCCGGGTACTGGACGAGGTCTGGTTCCACCTGCCGGTGGACGCCTTCCACGCCATGCGCGCCCGGAAGGACCTGCCGCCGGAGGAGGTGCCCGCACTGCTCCGGCGGACCTGGGAGGGCTACCACCGGGCGGTCGCCGGGATGGCCGCGGCCGGGAACCACGTGGTCGTCGACCACGTGCTGAGCGAACCGTGGCGGCTGCGGGACTGCCTGGACCTGTTCGATCCCGAGGAGGTGCTGCTCGTCGGGGTGCACTGCCCGCCGGAGGAACTGGCCCGCCGCGAACGGGAGCGCGGGGACCGGCCGGAGGGACTGGCGGCCGGGCAGCTCGGCCGGGTGCACGCCCACGGCGTCTACTACCTCGAAGTGGACACCGGCTCCTCCTCCCCCGCCGACTGCGCCCTCCGCATCAAGGAGTTCCTCCCTGTCCGGCCGCTTCCGACCGCCTTCCGGAAGCTCCGCGCGCGGGCCGGATCCGGGCACGCGAACCCGTGATCGATATTCGGCCGCGGGACCAGTATGATCGGCCGCGGCAAGGCCGTAGCGCAGAGGTCGTCGCGCCCACGCATCAAGCTGGAGGACGTCGGTTCGAATCCGACCGGTCTTGCCATCTGGATTTCCCCTGTATGTCGAACGTTTCGTTGTGGACGCCGGTCACCGGCGAAGGACCGGTGGAGCGGTGATGAACCAGCCGATACCCGTACGGTGCCCCGCGATCGAGCACCCGGACCTGCCCCTGGCCGACCCGGCCGCGCTGGACCCGCTGCTCGCTCGACTGGCGGACGAGCGGCCGGTGACGGAGGACGAGACGTACCCGCTGGGCACCCTGCGCGCCGACGGCCGCGTCGACCTGTGCAAACAGGGGCTCGGCCCGGAGGGTGCCGCCCGCCTGCTGCCGGTGGCCGCGGCCTCGGCCCACGCCGCCCACCTGCTGCTCGGCACCAACTCCATCGGCGACGAGGGCGCCACGGCGCTCGCCGGGGCCCTGTCCGCCGAACCCGGCCACGGCCTGCACACCCTCTACCTCGGCTGCAACCGGATCGGCCCCGCCGGGGTCGCCGCGCTCGCCGGCGCACTGGCCGGCGACGACTCCGTGCGGGCCCTGTGGCTCAAGCGGAACCCGGTGACCGCCGAGGGCGCGCGCGCCCTGGCCGGTCTGCTGCGCCACAACTCCGCCCTGCGCACCCTCGACCTGGTGAACACCGGCCTCGGCACCGACGGGGTCCGGCTCCTCCTGGATGCCCTGACCGGGCGTGAGGCTCCCCTGGAACGCCTGTTCCTGGGCGGCAACGGCCTCGGCCCCGACGCCGCACCGCTGCTCGCCGCCCTGATCCGGGAGGCCGGCGTACGCGAGCTGTACCTGCCCGCCAACCACCTCGGCGACGAGGGCGCCGCCGTGCTGGCCGCCGCGGCCGCCGCGGACCCGGACCGCCCGGTCCGCCTGGGACTGGGCGGCAACGGCATCGGCCCCGACGGGGCCCGCGCGCTGGCCGGTGCCCTCGGCGGCATCGAAGCCCTCGACCTCGGCCGGCCCATGTCGGAGCGCAGCCTCGGCTCGCCCCCGAACGCCACCGGGGACGCCGGTGTGCAGGCCCTGGCCGCCGCCCTGCCGGACAGCCCGCTGCGCCGCCTGGAGCTGCGCCACACCGGGCTCACCGGGCGCGGCGCCAAGTCGCTGCTCGCCGCCGTACCGGATGGCTCGCCCCTGGAGTACGTGGGGCTGGGTCCGGGGCTGCCGCGCCGCGTCAAGCGGTCGTTCGCGGAGCGGCTGCGACCGGCCCGCGCCGCCCACCCCGACCTGCGTGCGATCGGCAGCGTGTACCGGTGAAGCGGGCACCCCTGCCCGGCGGGCTCGCCCCCGAAGACGTGTCGGTGTGGCGGCGCGTCCGCCGCTACGCCGTACCCCGCTGGATGATCGAGCAGGCCACCGGGCACCGGCTGGCCGGGGACTGGCGGGCCGCGTGCGCGGCCGCCGCCGTCGACCACGACATCGACCTCGACCGCCTCGCCGCCCGGTTCGGTGAAACCGCCGCCGCGGTGGTGTCCGAGGACCTGCGCCACCTCGCGCCGGACCTGGTGCGCTGGCACCTTCCCCGGGTGCTCGGCGGTCGTACGACGCTGGCCACGGACCAGGGGATCCTGCTGGCGCGCTACGGCTCCGAAGCCGGGTCGCCGGAGGTGCTGGGCCTCTACGTGACCACCGCCCCGATGGTGGACGGACCGCAGCGGCTGAGGCTGGTGTGCGCACCGCTGGGCACCCGTTTCTCCGAGGCGGGCACGGACTGGACGCAGGCCCGCCACCTCTGGGACGCCCGGCACGCGGGCGAGTTGCGCGCGCGGCTCACCGGGGGCGCCGACCGGCTGCCCTTCTTCCGCGCCGACGGCACTGCGCTCACCCCGGACGAGCACCCCGCCGGGGACCCCGGCACCGCCGACCCCGCGGCGCGGGCCGAATGGGCCGCGGTCCTGATGGGCCGCGGCGAGCTGACCGAGGCGTTCCGCACCGTCGGCATCGAACTCGACCTGAGCGTGCCCGAGACGCAACCCGGGTACGGCCGGCTCAACCCGCCACGGCTGATCGAGGAGGCCCGGGTCGACCTCAGCCGTATCGCCGCCGAGGCGCGCCGCCTGGCGGCGGCCGGCGTGGCGGACCTGTTCCGGGTCCTGGGCGGCTGGCGCGGCCACCTGCTGCTGGAGGTGACCGGCCCCCGCGCCGAGGACCCGCTGCGGGCCCACGTCGTCGACGGAAGCGGCGTCCGTGGCGTGACACCACTGCCGGAGCACGCCTGGCAGCCCCTGCCCGACCTCCACTTGCTGCACGCCGGCCTGATCACCCCGGCCGAACTGCACCCGCTGGTCGCCGCCTCCCTGTTCCCCGAGGCCGGCCCCGCCTACGGTCCGCCCGCCCCGGCGGCTCCGGCGCCCGTACGGGTGCGCTGCCGCGGCGAGTGGCACGAGGTCCGCTTCCGCGACGGCGAACTCGACATGCCGCACACCCCGCAGGAACGGCAGCGCGAGGAGGCGCTCCGCGCCTTCGGCGGCGCGGTCGCCGGCTGCTTCGCCGTCCGGCGGACCGTGACCACGGGCGACGGCACGCTGCCACGCGCCCTGCGGGAGCAGCGGCGTGAGCTGGTGCTGCGCGCCCAGCACGGCGACACCCCCGGTGTGTTCGCCCTGCTCGACGCGGGTGTCGACCCGCGGATGCTGCTGCCGAACGACCGCACCCTGCTCCACCTGCTCCACCTCATCGACCACGAGGAGCTGCTGCCACGGCTGCTCGCGGCCGGACTCGACCTGGAGGCGGAGGACAAGACCGAGCGCACTCCGCTGATGATGGCGGTGACCTACGGCGGCTCGGCGGAGCTGGTGCGGGCGCTCCTGGAGGCCGGGGCCCGCATCGACATCGTCGACGCCATGGAGATGTCTCTGGCTCAGATCATCCGCCGCTACCACCGCGCCGACCTCGACTTCCTCGGAGACCGGGTGAAGGAAGAGTTCCCCGGCATCGGGAACGAGTGGTGGGACGACTGGATGGACGACCAGGAGGAATACCAGGACGACGAAGACGAAGACGACGAGGACGAAGACGAGGACGAGGGCGAGGAAGGCGAATGAGCGGCAGCCCCGGCACTCCCCCCTCCGCCGACGGCGTCCCCGCCCCGGGCCCGCTGGCCGCCGCCGACGCCCTCAACGCCCGGCTGGGCGCGACCCGCACCGAGCCCGCCACGCACCCCCAGCTGGAGGCGCTGGCCCTGGCCGTGACGGCCAACCAGCCCGTGCTGCTGTGGGGCGAGCCCGGCATCGGCAAGTCCGCGGGCATGGAGCAGCTGGCCACCGGACTCGGCGTCCCGCTGGAGACGGTCATCGCCAGCGTCCACGAACCGTCCGATTTCGCCGGACTGCCGATCGTCGGCGACGACCCGGCCACCACCGGTGTGCCGATGGCGCCGCCGGACTGGGCGGTCCGCCTGGCCCGCACCGGGCAGGGGCTGCTGTTCTTCGACGAGCTGTCCTCGGCCCCGCCCGCCGTGCAGGCCGCGCTGCTGCGCGTGGTCCTGGAACGCCGGGTCGGCAGCCTGCTGCTGCCGTCCTCGGTGCGCATCGTCGCGGCCGCCAATCCGCCCTCCAGCGCCGCCGACGGCTGGCACCTCAGCCCGCCGCTGGCCAACCGCTTCGTGCACCTCGACTGGACGCACCAGCCGCGCACCGTGGCCCGCGGCATGGCGGGCATCTGGCCGGAGACGGCCGTGCCCGCCGTGGACGCGGCCCGGGCCCCGGGTGCGGTGGCCCGCGCCCGCGGTGTGATCTCCGGCTTCCTGACCGCCCGGCCCGGCCTGGTCCACCACCTGCCCGCCGAGGCGGAGGGCCGGGGACGGGCCTGGCCGTCCCCGCGCACCTGGGAGATGGCGCTGCGGCTGCTGGCCACCGGCTACGCGGCCGGGGCCGGGCGGGAAGCCCTCTCCGCCGCGCTCACCGGCGCGGTGGGCGAGGGGGCGGGGCTGGAGCTGCTCGCGTACATGGAGCACCTCGACCTGCCCGACCCGGACCGGGTGCTGGCCAACCCGGACGCCTTCGCCCTGCCGGCCCGCGGGGACCGGCAACTCGCCTTCCTGATCGCCGTGGTGGCGGCGGTGCAGGCCGAACTGACCCGGGAGCGCTGGGAAGCGGCCTGGGCGGTACTGGCCAAGGCCGTGGACGCCGGGGTCCCCGACGTGGCCGCGCGGGCGGCGGCCGACCTCGCCGCCATGCGGGACCTGAACTGGCCCGTGCCGGAGGGGATCGACGCCTTCGTGGAACTGCTCCAGCTGGCCGGCTCCCTGCCGGGCCGCGGCTGAACCGGCCGTGGACACCGCTGTACCCGACGGGACACCGTCGCCGGGTGCGGGGCAGGCCGAGGAGGCCGCGCGGCTCCTTGACACCGCGAAGCTGCTGGCCGCCCGGTACCGGGCGGCCGAGGACCGGCCGTACCTCGCCTCCGCCCTGTACGCCCTGACCGTGGTGCCCTCGACCCGGGTCCCGACCATGGGCGTCGACCGGCACTGGCGCTGCTACGTCTCCCCCCGTTTCGTGGACGCCACCCCGGTGGCGGAACTGGCGGGCGTATGGGTGCACGAGGTGGCGCACCTGCTCCGCGACCATCACGGCCGCGCCGACCGGCTCCCGGCCGCCGACCAGCGGGACGCCGTCCGGGTCAACATCGCCCAGGACTGCGAGATCAACGACGACCTGCTCGCGGACGGGATCGCGCTGCCGGCCGGACGGGTCGAGCCGAAGACGTACGGCCTGCCCACGGGCGGGCTGTTCGAGGGCTATCTGCCCTCGATCCCGCCCACCCCGGCCGGCTGCCCCCTGGACTGCGGCTCCGGCGCCCACGGCGCGCCCATGCCGTGGGAGCTGCCCGAGGACTCGGGGCCGGCCCGGCTGGGACCGGTCGAGGCGGACGCACTGCGCCGTACGACCGCCCAGGCCATGCGCGCCCACCAGCGCAGCCGCGGGCGCCTGCCGGCCGGCTGGCAGCGCTGGGCGAAGGAGCTCCTCGAACCCACCGTCGACTGGCGTCAGGCCCTCTCCGGCGCGGTCCGGGAGGCCGCCGCCTGGGCCGCCGGCGCGGTCGACTACACCTACCGCCGGCCCTCGCGCCGCACACCCGCGCTGCGCGGTGTGGTCCTGCCGAGCCTGCGCAGGCCGCTGCCGCGGGTGGCGGTGGTCATCGACACCTCGGGGTCGATGGGCGAGGACGACCTGGCCGCCGCGCTGGCCGAAGTCACCGGCGTGCTCCGGCAGGTGGGCATCCAGGGCAACCGGGTCGCCGTCCTCGCCTGCGACGCCGAGGTGCACGCCGTGTCCCGGGTGACCGGCGCGGAGCAGGTGACCCTCGCCGGGGGCGGCGGCACGGACATGCGGGTGGGCATCGCCGCCGCGCTGGCCGTGCCGGACCGGCCGGGCATCGTCATCGTGCTCACCGACGGGCACACCCCGTGGCCGGCCGAGGTGCCCTCCTGCCGGCTGATCGCCGCCCTGATCGGCGAGGACGCCCCCGGACCGCCCGCGTGGGTCGAGACGGTCCGGGTCACGCCTCGCAGCTGACCTCGGTGTCGTTCCCCCCTTCCCCGTCGCAGTCGTCCGTGCCGCTGCTGCCGTTGAGGTAGTCGTCCGCGGGGCCGCCGCGCAGGAAGTCGGCGCCGGCCCCGCCGGTGAGGAGGTCCCGGCCGCCCGCGGTGCCGACCGTGGCGTCCAGCGGGCCGACGTTGTCGCCGAAGACGCGGTCGGCTCCGCCGCGGCCGTCGATCACGTCCCGTCCCGCGGTCAGGCCCTGCGGGTCGGCCACCCCGCTGTCCCCGGCGAGGACGAGCTCGCCGGTGCTGCCGCCGGTGATGGTGTCGTTGCCGGAGCCGGTCGCCCGCCCGCCCGAGGCCAGGTGGTCTCCCCAGGCGCCGTAACCACCGTCCGGTCCCAGGTCGATGACGTCGTCCCCGCCGGCGCCGGAGGCGTCGCCCAGGACCGAGACGCTGTCGCCGACCACGTCGCCGTTGTCCCCGGGGCCCTCCAGCAGCACGTCGTCGCCCGCGCCGGTGGCCTCGTAGAAGCCGAGCGAGTCCCCGATGAGGCCGTCGCTGCCGTTCCCGCCGTCCAGCTGGTCGACGGCGCCTCCGGTGGCCCGGTCGCCCCGGCTGTCCCCGGTCAGGTGGTCGTCGTCGTCCCCGCCGGACAGCACGTCGGTCGCCCCGCCGGTGGCCACGCCCTGGACCGCGTAGTGGTCGCCGACCAGCGCGTCGAACCCCGCCCCGCCGGAGAGCCGGTCCACTCCGACCGGCCCGGTGGCGTCCCCCGTGAACGCGAAGTCGTCCCCGACGAGGCCGTCGTGACCGGCGCCGCCGTCGACCCGGTCGTCTCCGGCGCCCCCGGCGAGCCGGTCGTTCCCGGCCCCGCCGGTGATGACGTCGGCCCCGCCGAGACCGCAGATCATGTCGTCGCCGCCACCGCCGTCGATGACGTCGCGGCCCGCCGTCCCGATGATGACGTCGTTGCCCGGCGTGCCGGTGGTCGTCGTGGTCGTGGCCGGCGAGCCGAAGCAGGTCGGGACCTGGGCGGCGGCTGCGGTCGCGCCGAGCCCCAGCAGGGCCGCGGCGGCCAGGGCCTGGGCGCAGGCCGCCGCCGTGATCTTCCGGTGTGTACGCATGGACCGTTCTCCTCCTCGGGTGTCACCGTGCGATCACTGTGCGCGATCGCCGGTTCCCGGGGACTTCGACTGTCCACAGCTGCGGTGATTTCATCCGATCGGCTTCTGATCCGATCCCGCCGGCGCGTCCGGCCGCCGGAGGCCCCGGGGCGGCGGCCGTGTCCGCCCGGCGGGCGACCGCCGACCCGAGCGCGCCCGCGAGCCGGGAACCCGTACGTGATATTCCTGGACCGAATCCGGCGGGGACCGGAGGAACGAGCGGACAGGGCCGTGGAGGCGGGGCGGGTGGACGGGGAGGACGGGCACGCGTGCGCGTGCCGTGCGGGAACGTGCCGCTTTCCCGAGACGTGGATGTGCGCGGCGTTCCTCGTGGACGGCAGCCTCCGTGACATCACCGTCTTCGGCAGCGAGGAAGTGGACTGGCCACGGGCCTACCGTCACCTGGACGGGGCGGCGGACGAACTCGTCTGGCACCACGGCACCGCGGGCGGGGCAACCGCCGGACGCGATGCCGAGTCCCTGTTCGCCGGGCTGTCGGACGGCCGTCATACCGCGAGCTTCTCCGTCCGGTGCGGCCGGACGTGGTTCACGGCCCACCTGCCCGTGGACGGCATCGAGTTCTCGCTCTGGCCCGACGACATCACCGACGGTTCGGACGTCGACGACGTGGTGCGCTTCCTGACCGAACTGGGCACCGCGTGCGGCCGCGCCGCCGTACTCACCGCCGAAACCGTCACCGGACACCACGAGTTGCCCGCCTTGCTCACCTACGACCCGGCGGCGAAGACCGTCACCCACTGGTGACCGCCCCGCCCGCGCCGCGGAGTCCGGCGTACCGTCCCGCCCTGTTCGACAATACTGGTGGTTATTACACCTAGTCGGTCGGGACGCAGAGCACCGGGAGGCGCGAGAGGTGCAGCAGTTTGTGCGGGGTGGAGCCCAGCAGGGCGCCGCGCATGGGGCTCTCTCCCCAGCTGCCGACCACGATCACCCGCCCGTTGTGCCGTTCCGCGGCGTCCAGCAGGGCCTGGGCCGGTTTCTCGTCGACGATCTCGACGGCGGAGGGGACGCCGGCCTCGTCCGCCGCCCGGACCGCGTGGGCCAGGGCGGTGCGCCCGGCCTGGCGGATCGCCTCCTGGTGGGCGCGGTACTCCTCACCGACCGTGCCGGGCGCGGCCGCCCCGAACACCACGACCAGCGGCTCCCCGAAGGCCGCCGCGACCTCGAGCGCGACCCGCAGGGCCCGTTCCGCGCCGGGTGATTCGTCGTAGCCGAGGACCACCGACATCTCAGGACTCCCCGCTCTCCGGGCTCCGGCCGGACTTCCTCGGCTTCCCGTGCACCAGGGTGGGGTCGGCGACGCCGCGGCGCTCCTGCCAGAAGAGGCCGTGCCGGATCCGCCAGAAGACCATCACGATCACGCCGAGCAGGGCGATGCCGATGCCGATCACCAGCGGCGGTCCGATGCCGAACCAGGAGACGCCGCTGTAGGAGTTCGCCGGGTCGGACATGTCCACGATGGACTCCGCGAGCAGCCAGATCAGCAGGACCGCCCCGACCACCGGGCCCAGCCCGATGAACAGGAAGTTGTGCACGCTCTCCAGCAGGTGGCGGCGGTAGTAGACCGCGCAGGCCAGGCCGGTCAGCGCGTAGTAGAACGCGATCAGCAGGGAGAGCGCGGTGATCGAGTCGAACAGCGCGTTCTCGCTGATCCAGTTGACCACCAGGTACCAGGCGATGGCGATGGCCGCGACCAGCCAGGTGCTGACGTCCGGGGTGAGGAACCGCGGGTGGATATGGGCCAGCCGCTCCGGGAAGGCGTGCCGGCGGCCCATCGACAGGGCGGTCCGGGAGGCCGGGATGATGGTGGTCTGGGTGGAGGCGAGGGCGGAGGTCGACACCGCGAGCAGCACCACCCAGTCCCAGCCGCCCATCACCTCGTGGGCGAGGGTGGCGAACACCGCCTCCTCCTCGTCCGCGTTGTCGGCCAGGAACTGGGTGCCCGCGTAGCCGACGACCGCGATGCCCACCGACAGGTAGGTGACGAGCAGGATGACGGTGGACCAGAGTCCGGCCTTGCCGGGGGCCGACGCGGAGTCCTTGACCTCCTCGGTGAGGTTCACCGCGGACTCCCAGCCCCAGTAGATGAACACGCCGAGCAGCAGGCCGCCGGTGAGCGCGGCGCCGCCCGCACCGAAGGGGTTGAGCCAGGCCAACTGGGGTTCGATCTCGTTCAGCGAGCTGGTGCCGGTGTAGATGCGGTAGAGGGCCACCCCGGCGAACAGCAGCAGGAAGAACACCTGGGCGAGGATCAGCACGTTCTGGAGGTGCGCGGACATCTCGGTGCCGAGCACGCAGATGGCCGTCATCACCAGGATCACCAGCACGGTGAAGGTCTGACGGATCGGTTCGCTGTTGGCCCAGCCGTCCAGCCCGACGGTGAGGAATCCGAAGCGTACGGCGACGTCCGCGAGCGATCCGATGACCAGGACGCCGGTCATGAAGATGGCCCAGCCGCCGAGCCAGCCCGCCCAGGGGCCCATGGCCCGGGTGACCCAGGAGAAGGTGGTGCCGCAGTCCTGGTCCACCCGGTTCAGGTAGTAGAAGGCGGTCGCGATGAGCAGCATCGGCACGAACGAGGCCAGCATGATGCCCGGCGCGTAGATCCCGGCGAGGGCGACGATCGGGCCGATGGCCGCGGCGAGCGAGTACGCGGGCGAGGTGGAGTTCAGCCCGATCACGAGCGCGTCGAGGAACCCGATCGCGTCATGCTTCAGCTCGGGGGCCGCTGGGTTCCGATCCGCCACGTCACCGGCCATAGGTGCATGGTGGCCCCGGCCGGTGCGGACCGCACGGCGGGTAGGCTGTCCGCGTGACCCAGTCCCCCGACGATTCCCCTGCGAACGCCTCCGACCTGCCGGAACCGGTGGCCCCGGTCCTCCCGGCGGTGTCCTCCTTCGACGGGCTGGACCTGCCGGAACCGCTGCGGCGGACCCTGGCGGCGCTGGGCGTGACCGATCCGTTCCCGGTGCAGGCGGCCACCCTGCCCAACGCCCTCGCCGGACGCGACGTCCTGGCCCGGGCCCGCACCGGGTCCGGCAAGACGCTCGCCTTCGGTCTGGCCCTGCTGGCCCGTACGGCGGGCCGGCGGTCCGAGCCCAAGCAGCCACTGGCCCTGGTGCTGGTCCCGACCCGCGAGCTGGCGCAGCAGGTCACCGACGCGCTCGAGCCGCTGGCCCGCGCGGTGGGGCTGCGGATCGCCACGGCGGTCGGCGGGCTGGCGATCAACCAGCAGGCGGCCGCGCTGAAGGCGGGCGCCGAGGTGCTGGTGGCGACGCCGGGCCGGCTGACGGACCTGCTGGAGCGGAAGTACTGCCGGCTGGACCGGGTGGCCGTCACCGTGCTGGACGAGGCCGACCGGATGTGCGACCTGGGGTTCCTCCCGCAGGTCACCGACGCGCTGGAGCGGGTGCGGCCGGACGGCCAGCGGCTGCTGTTCTCCGCGACCCTGGACGGCGACGTCGACGGGCTGGTGCACCGGTTCCTCGACGACCCGGCCGTGCACCGGGTCGACGAGTCGGCGGGCGCGGTCACCACGATGGAGCACCTGGTGCTCCACGTGCAGCCGGCCGACCGGTTCGCGACGGCGACGGAGATCGCCGCACGGGACGGGCGGGTGCTGCTGTTCCTCGACACCAAGGTGTCGGTGGACCGGTTCACCCGGCACCTGAAGGACAGCGGGATCCGGGCCGCCGCCCTGCACGGCGGCAAATCGCAGCCGCAGCGCACCCACACCCTGGAGCAGTTCAGGAACGGCGAGGTCACGGCGCTGGTGGCCACCGACGTGGCCGCCCGGGGCATCCACATCGAGGACCTGGACCTGGTCGTCAACCTGGACCCCCCGGCGGACGCCAAGGACTATGTGCACCGGGCCGGGCGGACCGCCCGCGCCGGCGGCTCGGGCACGGTGGTCACCCTGGCCGCCCCCAAGCAGCGCCGCGACCTGTCCAGGATGCTGTCCGAGGCCGGGATCCGGGCCCGGACGGCCCAGGTCGCGCCGGGGGACCCGGAGCTGGCGCGGCTGACCGGCGCCCGGCCGGCCCCGGCCACCGCCGCGGGTGGCAAGGGCGGCAGCGGAGGCGGCGCCAAGGGCCAGTCGGAGCTGGGCTTCCGCGGCCGGGGCACCCGTCCGGCGCCGAAGGAGAACCGCCGTACGTCCGAGGCCCGGAAGGTGGCGGAGGCCCGCCGCGCGGCCCGGGTCCGCCGCGGGTCGTAGCCCGGCCCGCCCCGGAGGGGGATCAGGCCAGCACCAGGTCCCGTACGTCGTCCCGGAGCGCCTGCGGCGCCGTCGGTGGGGCCAGCAGGACCGCCCAGCGGCGGTGCCGCGGGGAGGCCCAGAGCGCGGACGGGCCCCGTTCGGCGTGGTGGACCCACAGGTCCTGGCGGGGGTGGCTGCCCGGGGCGGGGCGCCACATCAGGCCGCGGGCCGGGAAGAGCTCACCGGTGCGGATGCGGAGCGAGTCCGCGATCCAGGCCGCGGTGAGCGGGCCCTGACCGGGTGCCAGCACGTTCCGGAGGAAGACCGCGGCGTCGTCGAGGGTGGTCCGCAGCTCGGGTGCGAGCGTCGTGCGCGCCATGCCGAGGGGTGCCCAGATCCGGGTGGCGGCGAGTTCCTCCAGCGGGGTGCCGGTGACCTCCTCGGCGAGCCGGGTGAGCATCTCGTCCCGGCCGGACGGTCCGCCGAACGATCCGGCGGACGCGCCACCGCGCGGGCCACCGGGCGGTCCGTCCGGCGTGCGGTCCGGGCCGCGCCCCGAGGTCAGCAGCTGGTGGGCGGTGGCCCGGCCGGGGAGTCCGTAGGCGGCGATCGGGGTGTGCAGCCGCAGGGCGCCCTCCTCGACGAGGGTGCCGAGGACGGGCCAGAGCGCGAGGGCCCCGCCGAGCCCGGCGGCGGCCGGGGCCGCGGCCCCGCCGTCGTGGGTCCCGCTCGCGCGGAGTCCGTCGGCGTCGCCGGTGGCCCAGGCCGCGCCGGGCGGCAGCGGGGTCCGAGGGGTCGTCACTGCGTCACTGGTCATCGCCACCAGCTCAGCACGGCGGCACCGGGTCCGCGCGCGCACCGCCCGGGGGCGGGGCCGGTGACCACCCGGATGTCCGAGCGGCCACCGGCGCGGGCCCGTCCCGCACCGCCCGCCGTGCGGGCCGGCTCCGTCAGCCCCGGTCGGGGCGTTCGGTGACCCGCAGCGTGTTGAGCAGCGGCTTGCCGAAACCGGTGTGGGTGACGAAGCGGAGGTTGAGCGTCCCGTCCGTCACGGTGACCGTGTAGCCGCGGGTGAGGGCCGTGTAGCTGCCGGCCTCCAGCGCGATGTCCAGCGACGGGAGCACCTGGGTGCCCTCGGCGAGGACGTCGAACACCCGCTTGTTCGGCCGGGTGGAGGAGAGTTCGGCGAAGCCGAGTTCCACCGTGTAGGTGCCGTTCGGCACGTTGTCGAAGCGGTACTCGTACATGCCCTCGCGGGCGGTGCGGAACAGCCGCTGGTCGTCCGTGCCGGCGATGGTGCGCCCGGTGGACTTCACGGTGGAGCTGCCCTGGTAGCCGTAGGAGCCGGGGGTGTACTTGCGGTCCGGGTTCCAGGTGTCACCGAGGGCGTCGGTGCCGCTGTGGTCGGCGCCCGCGTCCAGGGCGGCCTGGTAGCGGGGGACGACGACCTTGACGGGAACGGTGAGGACGGGGGTCCGTCCGCTCGCCGAGGTGATCTTCAGGTCGGCGGTCAGGACGGTGCCGGGGGCCACGCCCGCGGTGTCCACGGCGAGGCCGACGGTGGCCTTCCCGTTCGTCGGCAGGTCGCCGGAGGCCGGGGTGGCGGTCAGCCAGGGCGCGTCCTCGGAGACCGTGAAGGCGGTGCCGAGGCCCGGGTTGGTGAGGTCGAGGGTGCGGGTGCGCTTCTGGTCCGGGGTGACGACCAGTTCGACCGACGTCCTGGAGGCGGTCACCTTGGCGGTGCGCAGCGACCGGCTGAGCGTGGTGACGTCGGCCGCCTTGACCTCGACGGGCAGCTGGGCGGTTTCGTAGGAGGGCGCGGTGACGGAGGCGGTCACGGCGCCGGAGGGCGCCTGGACCACGTAGCCGCCGTCGGCCGCGGTGGTGGCGGAGACGGCGGAGTCGCCACTGCCGAGGGTGACGGTGGCGCCGGCGATGCCGCCGCCGTCGTTGGCGTCCAGGACCCGGCCGGAGACCACACCGCTGCGGGTGGTGCGGAAGGCGACGGACAGGCCGTCGGTGATCGCCGGGGCGTTGTAGGAGTACGCGAAGGCATCGGTGCCGGTCTGGTTCTCCACGCCGACGGTGGCCGTGGAGCCGCCCTTGGTGCCGCTGCCGGTGGTGCCGCGGTAGTGGTACGTGACCCGGCCGTCCTCGCCGATCACGGCGGAGAAGGAGAACAGGTCGGCCTGCGCGGAGTAGTGGGCGACGTTCCGCCATTCGACGACGTACGCGCGGTGCGGGGCGGTTCCGGTGACGGAGGTGAAGACGCCCGAGCCGCTGTCGGCGGTGCCGAC
Source organism: Streptomyces sp. NPDC043853 (assembly GCF_056436025.1). Taxonomy (NCBI): domain Bacteria; kingdom Bacillati; phylum Actinomycetota; class Actinomycetes; order Kitasatosporales; family Streptomycetaceae; genus Streptomyces; species Streptomyces sp. NPDC043853. The sequence continues at coordinate 405,525 of NZ_JBWKDJ010000005.1, read as the reverse complement.
GACGAGGTCGTCCCAGAACGGGTACAGGGCCGCGTTGGGCGTGGCCGTGCTGGGGATGGCGCCGTTGAAGTCGCCGCCGTGGGCGCCGCCGAAGCTGACGGTGCCGTTGGTGCTGATCCACGCCTGGCCGTACGTCTTGCCGTACAGCGGCAGCGGGAAGGGCAGGTCGACGCGTTCGGTGTTGTTGTCGCCGGTGAGGGCGAGCCTGCGGTCGCCGGCCTGGTACGGGCGGTCGCCCGCGGTGGCGCAGGCGTGGCCGTAGCCGTCGGTGCGCTCGGGGAGGGTGACCTCGACGGCGGTGTCCCCGGCCACGGTGACCCGGCTGCTGCCGCCGGTCAGACAGCGGGAGGTGTGGCCGGCCCGTACCTCGTAGGTGCCGTGCGGGAGGGTGACCTCGAAGCGGCCCTGTGCGTCCGCGGTGGCGGTGACCGGGGTGTCGGCGATGGTGACGGTGGCTCCGGGGGCGGGGCCGGCGGCCGAGGTGACGGTGCCGGTGAGCTTCCCGGAGGGCGCCTGGGTGAGGGTGAAGTCCGTGGTGGCGGTGGCTCCCTCGGTGACGGTGGCGGTGGCACCCTGCTGGGCGTAGCCGAACTTGCCGGCGGTCAGGGCGTACTCCCCGGTCGACAGGGACGGGAAGCGGTAGCTGCCGTCGGCCGCGGTGGTCGTCGTACGGTCGATGGGCCCGTCGGCGGTGACCTTGGCGCCGGCCACCGGCTCGCCGCCGGAGCGGACGGTGCCGGCGAGGGAGCCGATGGCGCCGCGCGGGGCGGCGCGGACGGCCGCGAGGGCGTCGAGGCGGCCTTCGCCGAAGACGTTGTTGTCGGCGGCGGTGCCTCCGCAGCTGGTGTTGTCGGTGTCCACCGCGGTGCCGTCGAGCAGCGCCTCGGTCTGCGCGACGTCGCCTTCGAGGGCGGGCGCGGCGGACCAGATCAGGGCCACGGTGGCGGCGGTGTGCGGGGAGGCCATGGAGGTGCCGGAGAAGGCCTCGTAGCCGCCGGGCACGGAGGAGCGCACGTTGACGCCGGGGGCGGCGATGTTCGGTTTGACGCCGCCGCCCTGGGGTGCGCCGCGCGAGGAGAACGGGGCGATGGCGTTGTTGATGTCGAAGGCGCCGGAGCTGTAGGAGGAGGCGTAGTCGCCGGGCGAGCCGCTGGTGGCGCAGCCGGGGCCGGAGTTGCCGTTGGAGAAGGCCGGGAAGATGCCGGCCGCCCGCCAGGTGTCGACGACCTGCTGGTACCAGCTGTCGCCGCCGGGTCCGCCCCAGGAGTTGTTGACGATGTGCGGGGCGAGGTCGGGCCGCGGGTTCTGGCCGGCTGCGTCGGTCGGGGCGACGATCCACTGGCCGGAGGCGAGCAGGGAGGCCTCGGAGCAGGAGTTGGTCTCGCAGCCCTTGGCGGCGATCCACTTGGCTCCGGGGGCCACGCCGATCTTGTTGGCTCCGCCGTCGTCGCCGACCATGGTGCCCATGGTGTGGGTGCCGTGGTCGTTGTTGTCGCAGGGGGCGCCGCCGGCGCAGATGCCGGCCGGGTCGAACCAGTTGTAGGCGTGGTTCACCGAGCCGTCGGCGGCCCGGCCCCGGTACGAACCGGCCACCGCCGGGTGCTGGTAGTCGACGCCGCTGTCGATGTTGGCGACGACGATGCCCTCGCCGCGGACGCCGAGCTCCTCCCACACCTTGGGGGCGTTGATCCGGTCGATGTTCCATTCCACCGCGTCGGCGGCCGGTTCCCGCTTCCCCTCCACGGGCTTGGGCAGGCTGACCTTGTCGTCGGCGTCGATGCGGGCCACCTCGGGCCGCTCGGCCAGGCTTCCGGCGAGCTTGCGGTCGCCGACCACCCGGACGGCGTTGACGATCCAGTACGAGGTGTACTCGGCGCGGGCTCCGTCCAGGGCCTTGACCAGTCCGGCCTGGGTGCGGTCGGCGTGGGCCTTCTTCGCCTTGTACACGGTCTCGGCCTTGGCGGCCCGGGTGGTCTGGCGGGCGGCGGCGCCGAGGTCGGCGGCGCTGTCGAGGTAGACCCAGAACACGGCCTTGCCGGAGTCGTCGAGTTGCTCCCGGAGTTCCGGTTCGATCTTGCGTTCGGCGGCCGCGGCGGGATCGGGCGGCGGTGCGGCGGTGGCCGCGACCGTGCCCGCGGGGATCAGCAGCAGGGAGGCGATGAGGGTGAGCGCCGTGCGTAACGGTCCGTTCCGTTGGGTCACGTGGTCTCCTCTGGGAGGTGCGGAGCCGGGTGGCGGATGGGGGTCCCCCCTGCTCGAGCGAAGTCGAGAGCTCGGGGGCGGGTGCGGTCGCGGGCACAGGGGCGGCTGTGCCGGGATGTGAGCGGCATGTGCATGACACGTGGGTGACGTGTGCGCGCCATGCTCAGCCATGGGCCGAGGCCGGGACAAGACCGCCCCCGGTGCGAACGGCCGGACACAGCCGCTTTCCGGCCACCGGGTGGCCCGCCCGGGGCGGGACGGGGAGCCTGGAGGCATGGCCCCATCCGCTCCGGGCACCCCGGACCCTCCAGGCGCCCCGGAACCTCCCGGTACCCCGGCTGCTCCCGGCACCCCGGACCGGCCCCCGCCGCCGCCGGCGGACCCGGGAGACGCCGCCCACGCGGCGGGTCTGCCCGGGCCCGGTGTCCGGCTGGCCACCGCGCGCGGGCGGTGGATCCTGCTCACCACCGTGCTCGGCTCGACCATGGCCCTGCTCGACTCGACCGTGGTCAACGTGGCTCTGCCCCGCATCGGCGAGGACCTGGGCGCGGACATGGCCGCCCTGCAGTGGACCGTCAACGCCTACCTGCTCACCCTGGCCGCACTGATCCTCGTCGGCGGGGCGCTGGGCGACCGGTACGGGCGGCGACGGATCTTCGTGCTCGGGGTGGTGTGGTTCGCGGCCGGATCCCTGCTGTGCGGACTCGCCCCGAACACCGGCGTGCTGATCGCCGCCCGGGCACTGCAGGGCATCGGCGGGGCGCTGCTGACCCCGGGCTCACTGGCGATCATCCAGGCCTCGTTGCACCCGGACGACCGGGCCCGCGCGGTGGGCCTGTGGTCCGGTCTCGGCGGGGTGGGCGCGGCCGTGGGCCCGTTCCTGGGCGGGTGGCTGGTGGACGGTCCGGGCTGGCGCTGGGTGTTCCTGCTGAACGTGCCGCTGGCCGCGGTGTGCGTGCCGGTCGCGTTGCGGTCCGTGCCGGAGACCCGCGATCCGCGGGCCACCGGGCGGTTCGACGTGACCGGGGCGGTGCTCGGGGCGGCCTCCCTCGGTCTGGTGACGTACGCGCTGATCGAGGCGAACGCGGCGTCCGCCCCGGTGATCGCCGCGGCGGTGGCCGGGGTGCTGCTCGGCGTGCTGTTCGTGGTCGTCGAGCGGCGGCGGGCGGAGCCCATGCTCCCGCCGGCGGTCTTCCGTTCCCGGCAGTTCACCGCCGTGAACCTGGTCACGCTGGCCGTCTACGCGGCCCTGGGCGGGTTCTTCTTCCTGTCGGTGCTCCAGCTGCAGGTGGTCTCCGGGTACTCGGCGCTGGCCTCCGGGGCGGCCCTGCTGCCGGTCACCGTGATCATGCTGCTGCTGTCGGCCCGGTCCGGCGAGCTCGGGGAGCGGATCGGTCCGCGGATCCCGCTCACCGTGGGGCCGCTGCTGTGCGCCGTGGGCGTCCTGCTGATGATCCGCGCCGGGCCGGAGGCCTCGTACGTCTCCGACGTACTGCCGGCGATGACGGTGCTGGGCCTGGGCCTGGCGGCCCTGGTGGCTCCGCTGACCTCCGCCGTGCTGGCCTCGGTGGACCCCGGGCGGGCCGGGCTGGCCAGCGGCATCAACAACGCGGCCGCCCGGGCCGCCGGCCTGCTGGCGGTCGCGGCGCTGCCCCTGCTGTCCGGGATGGGCCCGGAGGCGTACCTCTCCCCCGTCGAGTTCAACGCCGCCTTCGCGCGGGCCATGGTCTGGTGCGCCGGGCTGATGGTGCTGGGTGCGGTGCTGGCCTGGACGACCGTACGGCGGCCCGATCCGGGGGCGGTCCATCCCCAGTGCCACACCCAGTGCGGGGTGGGCGCGCCCTCCCTGGAGCCGCCGCAGGCGGAACGCTGATCATGCCCGTACGGTGGGAAGGGGCCCTACGGAGGCGCTGTCCGCGGAGGTGGCCATGACCGACCGGGGGACCGTCGAGGTCCGTGAACTGATGCGCCGGGCGGTGACCCGCAATGACACGGCCGCCATGCGGGAGGCCGTGGACCGGCTCTACGGGCACGCGCCGGAGGGGCTTTCGGCGGAGGCGGAGTACGAGCTCCGCCACCCGGACTACGTGATGGAGATGCCGCAGTCGAACGAGCGGATCCGCGGGCGCGAGGCGATGCGGCGCATGCAGGAGGCCTATCCGGTACCGCCCTCGGTCACCGTCCGCCGGCTGACGGGCTCCGGCCGGGTGTGGGTGCTGGAGACCGTCAACGACTACGCGGGCGAGATCTGGCACGCGGCCGTCGTCCTGGAGCTCGACCAGGAGGGGCGGATCGTGCGGGACACCCGGTACTACGGGCAGCCGTTCCCGCCGGAGCCTTCGCGGGCGGCGCTCGTGGAGCCGATCGACTGACGGCCTACTGGTTCTGGCCGCCGAGGACGAAGAGCAGGTAGACGAAGAACGCGAAGAGGTGGCCGGCGAACAGGTAGGCGATCAGCCGGATCACCAGACCGCGCGGGAACTTCGACTCGCTGTGCTCGGACAAAAGGAACTCCTTCACGGGAACGGGTGTCAGGACCGGGTGTGGCCGCCGGTGCCGCCGAGGCAGAGCCCGGCGAGGCTGCTCTGCAGCAAGGTGTGGACGAACAGCAGGTCGGCGCCGCCGCCCGTGGCGGCCGCGATCCGGTGCGGGGTGAGCGAGTCGAAGTGCGCGCTGTCCCCCGGCTCCAGCAGGTACTCCGCCTCCCCCAGGTGCAGCCGCAGCCGCCCCTTGAGCACGTGGAGCCACTCCTCCCCCGGATGTACGCGGACCAGCTCGCCCTGGCCGCGGGTGTGCGGGACGTGCACCCGCAGCGCCTGCATGCCCCGGCCCGATCCGCCGGCCTGCCAGTACGTCCAGCCGTCGGCCTCCCGGGCGCCCGGACCGCCGGCCCGTACGATGGGATCGGCGACCGCGGTGGTCTCGCCCAGCAGCTCCGACACGGTGGTGCCGTAGGTGCGGGCGAGTGCCAGCAGCAGCGGCAGCGACGGCTGCCGCCGACCGGTCTCCAGGCGGGACAGGTGGGCCGGGGAGAGCCCGGCCCGGGAGGCCGCGGCCTCCAGGGTCAGACCGGCGCGGCGGCGCAGGTCGCGCAGGTGCGGGGCGACGTCGGGCAGCGGGGCCGCGTCGGGCAGCCGGTCGGCTCCGGGGGCGGTGCTCATGACCCGATTGAGCCAGAGAATTACCCCTGAGGCAATTCACTTTGCCTCTGAGGCAAAACGGCTCGGGGTGAGCGCCTCCCGGGGTCAGGCCTGGCCCGTGCCGAGCACCGTGTCGACGGTGTCCGCCTCGGCGGCCCGCTTGTCCGGGCGGTGCCGGAGCACCCGGGCGAACCGCAGCGCGACCCCGGCCGGGTAGCGCGGGGAGCGCTGCAGGCCGTCGTAGGCGATCTCCACGACCAGCTCGGGCCGCACCCGCACGGTGAACCCGTCGTCCCCGGTGGCCAGTTCGCGCAGCCGGTCGGTCTGCCAGCGCAGCATGGCGTCGGTCAGGCCCTTGAAGGTCTTGCCGAGCATCACGAAGGTCCCGTCCGCCGCCCGCGCGCCCAGGTGCAGGTTGGACAGCAGTCCGGTGCGCCGCCCGTGTCCCCATTCGGCGGCCAGCACCACCAGGTCCAGGGTGTGCACCGGCTTCACCTTGAGCCAGAGCCTGCCGCGCCGGCCCGCCGCGTACACCGAGTCCAGCGACTTGACCATCACCCCCTCGTGGCCCCGGCGCAGCGTCTCGGCCCAGAACGCCTCCGCCTTCGCCAGCCCGGCCACCGGGTCCTCGACGACCAGGCGGCGGACCAGCGCCCCCGGCGGCACCAGGCGGACCAGGGCCGCGTACCGCTCCCGCACCGGCAGGTCCAGCAGCACCCGGTCCTCGGTGGCCAGGACGTCGAAGAAGAACGGCCGCACGGGCAGCGCGGCCCGCGCGGCCGGCACGTCCACGCGCGAGCCGACCCGGCTCGCCACCGCCTGGAAGGGCACCGGGCGGCCGTCCGCGCCGAGCGCGATCACCTCCCCGTCGAGGACGAAGCACGCCCCCGGGAACTCCCGGGCCAGGTCGGTCACCTCCGGCAGCCGGTCGGTGATCTCGTCCAGGGACCGCGTGTACACCCGGACCGTGTCACCGTCGCGGTGGACCTGGACCCGGATCCCGTCGAGCTTCTCCTCCACGCTGCACGGCCCCAGCGCGGCGACGGCCTCCGCCACGGACCCGGCGGTGCTCGCCAGCATCGGCTGCACCGGGCGGCCCACGTGGAGGCCGATCCGGGTGAGGGCCCGTGCGCCGTCGGCCAGCACGGCCGCGGCCACCCGGGGCAGCGAGCCCTCCAGCATCACCGCCCGCCGCAGGTCGGCAGCCGGCACCCCGGCCGCCCGGGCCGCGCCTTCGAGGGCGACGGCGTCCAGGGCGCCCTGCCTGACCTCCCCGGAGAGCAGGCCGCGCAGGAACCGCTGCTCCTCGGCGGTGGCCGCGCCGAGCAGGGCGTCCACGATCCGCTGCCGTTCGGCCTGCGCGCCCGGCCCGGCCACCCCGGTGAGGGCGGTGACGGCCGCGTCGACCTCGGACACGGTCAGGGCCGGCCCGCCGGCCGGCGGCACGTCCCCGGCCAGGGCCCGCCAGCCGATGCCGGGCCGGCCCTGCGGGAGCCGGCCGGCGAGGTAGGAGACCACCAGGGCGGCCTCCTCGGCGGGGGCGGCCGCGAACAGCTGCGCGAGGAGGGCGACCTTGCGCGACCGGGCGGGGGTTTCGGCGACCGCCCGGGACACGCGGGCGACCTCGGCCAGCAGCATGCCGCCATCGTCCCGCCATGACGCCGCGGACGCAGAACGGGCGCCCGCGGCCGACCGGAGGCGCGCGGCGGGACCGGGCGCCTCCCGCGGTGCGGGCCGCGAACGGCGTGACCGGGCGCGTACCGCAGCTGCGGTACGCGGGGCGGGCCGGTGTACGCCTGGAGGAGGTGCGGGAGTTCCGTCTGCGGTTGCTGGGGGTCCCGGGTCCGTCGCCGTAGGGTTCCCGTATGAAGCTCCGACTGCCCCGGCGCCGCCGCGACCGCCTGCTCGCCGGTGCCGCCGCGCTTGCCGTCCTCGCGGGCGCCGGCACCTGGTCGGCGACGGCCGCGGCCGAGGACCCGCCCGCCGTGCACCGGCAGGACCAGGTCCTGGACATGCCCGGTGCGCGCATCGACACCTCGTACTTCACGGCGGAGGGCGCGGACGGCGCGCAGGGCGCCGACGGTCCGGAGAAACGCCCCGCGGTGCTCCTCGCCCACGGTTTCGGCGGCTCCAAGGACGATCTGCGCGCCCAGGCGGAGCGGCTCGCGCGCGACGGCTACGCCGTACTGACCTGGTCGGCGCGCGGGTTCGGGCGCTCGGGCGGGCAGATCGGCCTGAACGACCCCGAGTTCGAGGTGAAGGACGTCTCCCGGCTGATCGACTGGCTGGCGGCGCGCCCCGAGGTCGCCCTCGACGCGGCGGGCGATCCCCGCGTCGGCATCGCCGGGGCCTCGTACGGCGGCGCGGTCTCGCTCCTCGCCGCGGGGCACGATCCGCGGGTGGACGCGATCGCCCCGCAGATCACCTATTGGAACCTCGCGGACGCGCTGTTCCCGAACGGGGTCTTCAAGAAGCTGTGGGCCGGGGTGTTCTTCACCACCGGAACGGCCGGCGGACTGCAGGCCGCGGCGGGTGAGCCGGCCCCGGGTACGGCGGCTCCGACCCCACCCGGTGCCGGGCCGGGCGGCCCCGCTGCCGGCTGCGGCCGGTTCCAGCCGGTCCTGTGCGCCATGTACGAGCGGGTGGCGGTGGCCGGCCGGCCCGACCCGGAGGCCCGGGCGCTGCTGGAGGCCCGCAGCCCGTCGGCGGCCGGCGCCCGGATCAAGGTGCCCACCCTGATCGTGCAGGGCCAGACCGATTCGCTGTTCCCGCTGGACCAGTCCGACGCGATGGCGCGGGCCATCACCGCGGGCGGGGCCCCGGTCGCGGTCGACTGGGCGTCCGGCGGCCACGACGGGGGCGTGCGGGACGCCTCCCGGGTGGAGGCGCGGACCGCCGCCTGGTTCGACCGCCATCTCAAGGGCGACGCCTCCGCCGCGACCGGCCCGGCCTTCCAGGTCACCCGTACCGGCGGCATCGACACCACCAACGGCGCCGTACAGGTGCGCCAGGCCACCGCCGACCGCTACCCCGGACTGCGGTCCGCGCCGCGCGCGTTCACCCTGGAGGGCCGCGAGCAGAGCTTCGCGAACCCGGCCGGCGGCGCCCCGCCCGCGCTCTCCGCGCTGCCCGGCATCGGCGGACAGCTCGCCGCCCTCGGCACCGGGCTCTCCCTCGACTTCCCGGGCCAGTACGCCCGGTTCGACTCGGCACCGCTGGACCGCGCGCTGCGGATCACCGGGACCCCGACCGTGCGGCTCCACGTGAGGTCGACGGCGGCGGACGGGGCGGCCGTGCTGTTCGGCAAGGTGTACGACGTGGGGCCGGACGGACGGCAGCAGGTGCTGCCCAGTCAGCTCGTGGCGCCGGTCCGGGTGGAGAACGCGGGCGCCGGCACGGACGTCGACCTGGTGCTCCCCGCCATCGACCACGGGCTGGAGGCCGGCCACCGGCTGCGGCTGGTACTGTCCGCCACCGACCTCGGCTACGCCACCCCGGCGGCCCCGGCGACGTACACCGTCGCGGCGCGGGGCCCGCTGTCGGTGCCGGTCGCGGACGGCGTGCGGACGGCCGCCGCGCCGCTGCCCGGCTGGACCTGGGGGCTGCCGGCCGGCGCGGCCGTCCTCGCCGCCCTCCTGCTGACCGTGCGCCGGCGGCGGACGCCCGGCGGAACCCAGGCGGCGGCCCGCCCGGAACCGGCCCTGGCCGGCGTACCGCTGGAGATCACCGGCCTGACCAAGCGGTACGCGAAGGCCAAGGACCGGTACGCGGTGCGGGACCTGTCGTTCCGGGTGGAGAAGGGCCAGGTGCTGGGGCTGCTCGGGCCCAACGGGGCCGGCAAGACGACCACGCTGCGCATGCTGATGGGGCTGATCACGCCGGACGCCGGGGAGATCCGGGTGTTCGGGCAGGCGGTGCGCCCGGGGTCGCCGGTGCTCTCGCGGGTCGGCGCGTTCGTGGAGGGCGCCGGGTTCCTGCCGCACCTGTCGGGACGGGCGAACCTGGAGCTGTACTGGCGGGCGACCGGCAGGCCGGCCGGGGACTCGCAGATGGCGGAGGCGCTGGAGATCGCCGGGCTGGGTGACGCGCTGGAGCGGGCGGTACGGACGTACTCGCAGGGCATGCGGCAGCGGCTGGCGATCGCCCAGGCGATGCTGGGGATGCCGGACCTGCTGATCCTCGACGAGCCGACGAACGGTCTGGACCCGCCGCAGATCCGGGAGATGCGGGACGTGATGATCCGGTACGCGGCCGGCGGCCGGACCGTGATCGTCTCCAGCCACCTGCTGTCGGAGGTGGAGCAGTCCTGTACGCATCTGGTGGTCATGGACCGGGGCCGGCTGGTGCAGGCGGGGCCGGTGGCCGAGATCACCGGCGGCGGCGACACCCTGCTGGTGACGCTCTCGGAACCGGTGACGGGGCCGACCGTCGAGAAGGTGGCGGCACTGGAGGGAGTGGGTTCGGTGGTCGGATCCGAGGACGGGCTGGGCCTGCTGGTGCGGCTGGACGGCGCGGGCGCGGGCGAACTGATCGCCGAGCTGGTCCGGTTGGAGGTGCCGGTGACCGGGGTGGGTCCGCACCGGAGACTGGAGGACGCGTTCCTCACCCTGATCGGAGGTGCGGCGTGAACGCGGCGAAGACGGCGAAGACCGTGCGGGCGACGGAGGCGGCGGTGACGGCGGCGGCCGAGGCGGCACCGGGGTACCGGGCGCGGCGGACCCTGCCGCTGCGGGTGGAGGCGCTGCGCCAGTGGCGGCGGCGCCGGACGCTGGTGATGGGCGGAGTGCTGGCCGCCCTCCCCTTCGTCATGATCATCGCGTTCGCGGTGGGCGGCGAACCGGGGCCCGACGGGAACGGCGACCGGATCAGCCTGATCGACACGGCCACCGCCTCGGCGGCGAACTTCACGGTGACCTGCCTGTTCGTGTCCGCGGGCTTCCTGCTCGTGGTGCCGGTGGCGCTGTTCTGCGGGGACACGGTGGCCTCGGAGGCGAGCTGGTCCTCGTTGCGCTACCTGCTGGCGTCGCCGGTGCCACGGGCCCGGCTGCTGTGGAGCAAGCTGGTGGTGGCGCTGGGGTTCTCGCTGGCGGCGATCGTGCTGCTGCCGGCCGTGGCGCTGGCGGCGGGGACGGTGGCGTACGGCTGGGGTCCGCTGGAGCTGCCGGCGGGCGGCACGCTGCCGGCCGGGGACGCGCTGTCCCGGCTGGCGCTGGCGGTGGCGTTCGTCTTCGTGTCCCAGCTGGTGACGGCCGGGCTGGCGTTCTGGCTGTCGACCCGTACGGACGCGCCGCTGGGCGCGGTCGGCGGGGCGGTGGGCCTGACGATCGTCGGCAACGTGCTGGACGCGGTGACCGCGCTGGGCGACTGGCGGGAGTTCCTGCCCTCGCACTGGCAGTTCTCGTGGCTGGACGCGCTGCAGCCGCACGTGGAGTGGGGCGGGATGACGAAGGGGGCGGCGGTGTCGGTGGCGTACGCGACGGTGCTCGTGGCCCTCGCGTTCCGCGGCTTCGCCCGCAAGGACATCGTGTCCTAGCGGGTCCGCCGTCTGATACGAGCGGGGGGCCGTGCCCCTGCCCGGGTCCGGGCAGGGGCACGGCGGCTCGGTCTAGGTGTGTTGTCCCGGGACGTTGGTGGCTCGGAGGAGCTCCACCGTCTCGGGGTGGGGGCCGCGGAGGGCCCAGTCCAGCGGGGTCAGGCCCGTGCCGGCGTCCTCGCGGAGGGTGGGGTCCGCGCCACCGGCGAGGAGTTCGCGGACGGCGTCGATGTGGCCCCAGCAGGCCGCCGCGCACAGCGGGAGGCCCTCCGAGCCGGGCCCGCCGCTCTCCGTGTCCGGCGCGGCTCCCGCCGCGAGCAGGAGGCGTACGGCGTCGGCGGCGCCGTGGACGGCGGCCGCGTACAGCGGGGTGGTGCCGGAGGCGTCGGCGGTCCCCGGGTGGGCGCCGGCCCGCAGCAGCGCCCGGACCCGCGCGGTGTTCCCGATGCCCGCGGCGAAGACCAGCGCCCCCGTCAGCTTCTTCTGCCGTCTGCGGTTCACCGGCTTCCCGCCCCCTTCTTCCCGTCGTGGTCCTCGTCGTGGCCGGCGTACGGGCCGATGCGGCGGACCGGGGTGCCGGACAGGAAAGCGGCTATGGCCTCCACCGCCTGGCCGTAGTACGTCGCGTAGTTCGCGCGCGTGACGTAACCGAGGTGCGGGGTGGCGAGGAGCCGGGGCGCCGTGCGGACGGGGTGGTCCGGCGGGAGGGGTTCGACGTCGAAGACGTCCAGGCCCGCGCCCGCGATCCGGCCCGCGCGCAGGGCGTCGAGCAGGGCCTCCTGGTCGACGATGGCCGCGCGCGAGGTGTTGACGAGGTAGGCGTCCGGCTTCATCAGGGCGAGCTCGGCCGCGCCGATCAGGCCGCGGCTGCGTTCGCCCAGGGCGAGGTGGACGGAGACGAAGTCGCTGCCCGCCAGCAGCTCCTCCTTGGAGGCGGCCAGCCCGACCCCGGCCGCGTCGGTGCGCTCCCGGGTGAGGTTGGGGCTCCAGGCCCACACCTCCATGCCGAAGGCGAGGCCGACCTGCGCGACCCGGCTGCCGGTCTTGCCGAGGCCGAGGAGGCCGAGCCGCCGGCCGTACAGGTCGGCTCCGACGGTGCTCTGCCAGGGCCCGCCGGACCGTAGCGCGTCCGCTTCCGCGACCAGGCCCCGGGCGAGGCCGAGCAGCAGGGCCCAGGTGAGTTCCACGGGCGGGGTGGACGCGCTGGCGGTGCCGCACACGGTCACCCCGTTGCGGTGGGCCGCCTCGTAGTCGATGACCGAGTTCCGCATGCCGCTCGCGACGAGGAGCCGCAGCCGCGGCAGCCGGTCGAGCAGGGCGGCCGGGAAGGGGACCCGTTCGCGCAGGGTGACCACGATGTCGAACCCGGCCAGGCGCTGGGCGAGTTCGTCCTCGTCGGAGAGGTGGTCGGCGAAGGTGACCACCTCCACCCGGTCCGCGACCGCCGACCAGTCGGCGAGGGCGGTGGCCGCCTGCTGGAAGTCGTCGAGGACGGCGCAGCGCAGCGGTCCGCCTTCCCGGCCGGCGCTCACGCGGGGACCCCCACGCCCGGGATCTCCTCGATCGCGGCGAGCAGTTCGGGCTCCAGCGGCCGGTCGGCGACGGCCGCGTTGGCGCGGACCTGCTCGGCGGAGGTGGCTCCCGCGATGACGGAGGCGCAGGCGGGCTGGGCGGCGAGCCAGCCGATGGCGAGCTCCAGCACCGTACGGCCGGACTTGTCGGCGATGGCGGCGAGCGCCTCGATGACGTCCAGCCGCTCCTCGGTGACGTAGGAGTCGCGGCCCTCCAGCCGGGAGCCCGCCGGGACGGGGGCGCCGCGCCTGATCTTGCCGGTGAGGAGACCGTTGGCGAGCGGGAAGAACGGCAGGACGCCGACGCCGTAGTGCAGGGCGGCGGGGACGAGCTCGCGCTCCACGGTGCGCTCCAGCAGCGACCACTCGTTCTGCGCGGACACGAACGGCACGGCGCCGGTCTCACGGGCGACGTGCGCGGCTTCGGCGAGCTGCCAGCCGCTGAGGTTGGAGTGGCCGAGATAGCGGACCTTGCCCTCGGCGACGAGTTCGGTGAGCGCGGCCAGGGTCTCGGCGATGGGGGTGGCCGGATCCGGGCTGTGCAACTGGAGGAGGTCGATGCGGTCGGTGTCCAGGCGGCGCAGGGACGCTTCCACGGCGCGCCGGATATAGCCGCGGCCGCCCTTGGACCCGGCGGCCGGGCCGTAGCCCATGTCGGCCGCGTCGTAGCCGAACTTGGTGGCGAGGACGACCTCGTCGCGGCGGCCCTTGAGGGCGCGGCCGAGGTGCTCCTCGGAGGAGCCGCGGGGGCTGCCGTAGATGTCGGCGGTGTCGAGCAGGGTGATCCCGGCGTCGAGCGCGGCATCGACGACGGCGTGGGTGGCCGCGGCGTCCAGCCGGGCGCCGAAGTTGTTGCAGCCGAGGCCGACCGCGGATACCAGCAGGCCCGAACTGCCAAGCGGGAGATAGCGCATGGGTACGTTCCGCTCCTCGTGTGTGGGTGATCGACACGCTATCCGCTCGGTTCGCGGCGCGTCAGGACGGCTCCGCCGGTCCGTCACCTCGCCTCCGTCCCGGCCGCGGGTGAGCATGCGCCGCGCCGGGACCGGGGATTCCGGTCCCGGCCGTCCGGCCGGCTGGCATCGGCCGGACGATGGCCGGGCTGCCGACTAGTGGAACCAGATGACGACACGGCCTTCGGCCAGGGGGCGGAAGTCGGAGTGGTTGCGGATTCCGAAGAGACAGGCCGGGCCGTCGTAGGCGTTGCCCTCGTTGAGCAGGAGGAGGTCGATGGCGGCTTCCCGGGCGGAGCCCTCGTCGTCCGGACTCCACGCCCGGCCCCCGGCCGGCATTCGATCATTCCGCTGATGTCGGTCGGCATCACCGGAGCCTGCCCGCGACGCCCGGGCACGGGCATCCGCATGGCGGTGCGGGCGGTGGGCCCGGACGGGCTCGGACGGGCTCGGACGGGCTCGGACGCTCGGCGCGCCGGTCGCCGCGTGGTTCCGCGGGTGCCTCATGTGGCCGCGCCGGCCGCGAGGCGGGCCAGGTGTTCCCGGCCGCGGCCGAGGCGGCCGGGCAGGTCGGCGGCGTCGGGGTGCCAGCGCTTCTCGTACTCCCAGCAGAGCCAGCCGTCGGCCGGTGCGCAGGCCACGGCCTCGGCGAGCGGTACCACTCCCTCGCCCAGACCGAGCGGGGTCGGCTCGGTCGTCGAGGCCACGTCCTTGACCTGCACGTACCCCAGGTGTCCGGCGAGGGCCCGCCGCGACTCGTCCGGCTGCTCCCCGGCGAGCCAGGTGTGCAGCACGTCCCATAGGGCGCCGACCGCCGGATGGGCGACCCGGTCCAGCACCCGTCCGGCGGCGGCTCCGGTGCGGTGCGAGTCGTGGGTCTCCAGCAGGATCCGTACGCCGTGGCGCTCGGCGAACGGGGCCGCGGCGGTGAGCCGGCGCACCGCGTGGGAGTCGGCCTCGGGCTCGGGGAGGCGCCCGCCGCCGGGGAACACCCGGATGAAGGGTGCACCGAGGTCGGCGGCGAGGACGATCAGCGAGAGCAGCTCGGCGACGATCGGATCGTCCTCCCCGGCGGCGGCCACCTTGGCGTAGCCGGCGACGGCGAGCACGGTGACCCCGGCGGCGGCGAAGGTACGGACCGCGGCGGCCCGGTCGGCGTTCGGGGTGCCGGGATGGAGGGGTTCCTCGGCGTGGGCGCGGAGTTCCACTCCGTCGAAGCCGTGCTCGGCGGCGAGGGCGGCGGCCTCGGCGACGGTGCTGCCGGGAAGGCCGAGGGTGGAGAAGGCGTACTTCATGACGTCATGGTCGCTTCCTCGCGGGGGCGGGCGGCCGGTCGAACCGCTCAGGCGACGCGAAGCGGGTGGCCCGGGCCACCGCCGGGCCCCGGGAGGACGTCCCGCGGCCTCGGCGAGGCTCACCGCCCGGTGCCGCGCCTCCTCGCGTTCCGCGCCATCGTCTCATCCGAGCGGGCCGGAGGGCCGGTCCCCCGCTCGCCGGTCCGGCGTGCCGTACGCCGTACACCGCACGCCTCGTACCTCCCCCGCGCCGGGGCCGGGGCGGGCCGGCGGCGGTTCCTCGCGATGGCGACGGCGGCCACGGGCCCCGCCGGGCGGGCCCGCCCGGCCCGGGACAACGCCGCGGCGGTGTACGGGTGGCGGCGGGCCGGCCGGAGGCACCGGTCGCGGGTCAGCAGTTGCCCGTGCCGGTGCCCGGCCCCGCGCCCGCGCCCGCGCCCAAGGTGAACGTACGGTTCGGATCGGCGTGGTGGACCGTGCCGGTGAAGCGTCCGGCGGCGCGGGTCACGGCCTCTTCGGGCGGGATGCCGCGGCCGACGTGCGTGACGATCAGGCGGGCGGCGCCGGCCTCGCGGGCGGTCTCGCCGGCCTGTTCCGGGGTGTGGTG
This sequence comes from Streptomyces sp. NPDC043853, assembly GCF_056436025.1. Lineage (NCBI taxonomy): Bacteria > Bacillati > Actinomycetota > Actinomycetes > Kitasatosporales > Streptomycetaceae > Streptomyces > Streptomyces sp. NPDC043853. Next base: position 390,224 of record NZ_JBWKDJ010000005.1, on the reverse strand, counting down.
GCCTTCGGAGGTGCCGTCTGCCTCGCACAGCAGGACCTCGCATCCGGCGGCGAGTTCGGTCAGGGCCGGGCAGGGTTCGCAGTCCCCGGAGTAGGCCAGTGAGGTACCGGGCGCGTCGACGCGCAGGGCGAAGGCGGGCAGTCCGTGGGCCACGGACCGGCTGGTGAGGCGGAGCCGCCCGATGCGCACGGTGTGGCCGTCGTAGAGCTCCTGAACGGCGAAGGCGGACTCGACGGGGCTGCGGCGCGGGCCGTTGGTGAGGAAGCCGGCGAGCCGGTCGGCGATCCCGGGCGGCCCGAACAGCGGGAGCGGCGCGGCCGGTTCGAGGTCGGCGTACAGCAGGGCGTAGTAGGCGGTGAGCAGGTCGGCGCAGTGGTCGGCGTGCAGGTGGGAGATCCAGAGGGCGTCGATCCGGTCGAGCCGGGCGTGCCGCTGGAGGGCGGCCAGGGTGCCGGTGCCGGCGTCGATCCACAGCCGGGTGCCCGCGTGCTCCAGGAGGTAGCCGGAGCAGGGGTTGTCCACGGCGGGGTACGGGGTGGCGCTGCCGAGCACGGTGAGGCGGAGGGGCACGGTCTCGGAAACCGGCCCGCTCCGGTCCGCGAGCGTGCGGGTGGGGCCGGCTCCGCCGCCGGGCGCGCTTTTCGTGTCCCTGGCCATGAGCGGCACCCTAACTCCCGGAAGGGCCCCCTCCGCCGCCTGGCCGGTACTCACCCTTGACCCGCCTGGTCCAGACCAATAGTTTCCGGCATGCACCGCACAGGACCTTTCACGCCCCGACGCAAAGGACACCCATGCGCCGCAGCATGTCCGGCAGGCTCGCCGTCGCCGCCTGCTCCCTCTCCCTGCTGGCCGCGTTCGCGCCCGCCGCCAGTGCCCGCCCCGAAACCGCCGGCGCCCCCGCCCCGGCCGCCTCCGCGGCCCCCGGCGAGGACGGCCGCAGCGCCCGCCCCTTCAAGCGCGTCGGCTACTTCACCCAGTGGGGCGTCTACGGACGGGACTTCCAGGTCCAGGACCTCGACACGAGCGGCGCCGCGGCCAGACTCACCCACGTCAACTACGCCTTCGGGAACGTCGGCCCGGACGGAAAGTGCTTCACCGGCAACGTCCCCGGCGAGGCGGACGCCTGGGCCGACTACGTCCGCCCGCTGGACGCCGGGAACTCCGTCGACGGGGTCGCCGACGACTGGCAGCAGCCGGTCGCCGGGAACTTCAACCAGCTGCGCGAACTCAAGGCCAGGCACCCGCACCTGAAGGTGCTGATCTCGCTCGGCGGCTGGAGCTGGTCCACCCACTTCTCGGACGCCGCGCTCACCCCCGAGTCGCGCCGCGCCTTCGTCAAGTCCTGCGTCGACCTGTACCTGAAGGGCGATCTCCCCCAGGACGGCACCCGGGGCGGCGCCGGCTCGGCCGCCGGCATCTTCGACGGCATCGACCTCGACTGGGAGTGGCCTGGCTCGGCGGGCGACACCGACACCAGGTACCGCCCCGAGGACCGGCGCAACTTCACCGAGCTGGTGCGTGAGTTCCGTACCCAGATGGACGCGTACGGACGCACCCAGCGGAAGAAGTACGAGCTCACCGCGTTCGTGCCGGCCGCCCCGGCCAAGATCGACGCGGGCTTCGACGTCCGCCGCATCATGCGGGACCTGGACTTCGTCACCCTCCAGGGTTACGACTTCCACGTGTCGGGCGAGCGGACGACCGCCCAGCAGTCCGCGCTGTACGCGCGCCGGGACTTCAGCGTGGACGGCACGGTCGACGCCTGGCTGCGGCGCGGCGCACCCGCGCACAAGCTGGTGGTCGGGATGCCGTTCTACGGGCAGGGCTGGACCGGGGTGAGCGGCGGCGGGGACGGTATGGGACAGCCGGCCACCGGCCCGGCACCGGCCACCTGGGCCCCCGGCTACGAGGACTACGAGGCCCTCGAGAAGCTCGCTCGCAGCGGGACGTACACCCTGCACCGGGACCTGCGCGGCGGGCACGCCTGGCTGTTCGACGGGAACACGCTGTGGACCTACGACGACCCGCAGGTGCTGCGGACGAAGTCGGCGTACGTCCGCGAACGCGGCCTGGGCGGGGCCATGTTCTGGTCGCTGGACGCGGACACCGCGGACGGCGAGCTGATCAGGGCCGTCGACCGGGGCCTGCGCGGCCGCTGACGGGACCGGCGGCCCGGCCGCCCCTGACCGGCGCCGCCGGGCCGCGGAAAACCGGTCCGGCCCGGCGGCGCCCACCACGTACCCTCCCGCCATGAACATGAGGAATTCGACGGTCCGCGCGGTCAACCGGCTGACCGGCCGGTGGGCGGGGGCCGTGGTCGCCCCCGACGGCCGCACCGGCACGGTGCTGACCGCGGCCGGGGTATGGCCGCTGCTCGCCCTGCTGGCGGACGGCGCGGACGGCCCGGCCAGGCGGGAGCTGGCCGAAGCGCTCGGCATACCCGCCGACCGGGCTGCCGCCGCGTCGCGGGAACTGCTCACCGCGCTGGGGCGCGTACCCGGTCTCCAGGCCGCCGTCGGGCTCTGGTCCGACGGCGAACTGCCGCTGGAACCGGACTGGGCGGCGCGACTGCCCGAGGGCGCGCGCGGCACCCTGACCGGCGACGCGGCCGTGGACGGCGAGGCGCTGGACGGCTGGGCCGCCGAGCGGACGGGCGGCCTCATCGAGCGGATGCCCGTGGCACTGAACCAGGACACCAGGCTGGTGCTCGCGTCCGCCCTGGCCCTGCGGCTCCGGTGGATCCGGCCCTTCCACGACTGGCCCGCAGTGATGGACGAGGGTCCGTGGGCCGGCCGGAAGGTCGTGGGGCTGCACCGCAGCACCTCGCTGCTGCACCGCGTCCGGGTCGCCGAGGCGCCCACCGGGCCGGTCACCGTGCTGGAGGTGGTCGGTGACGGCGGAGTGGACGTCCACCTCGTGCTCGGCGCGCCGGAGGCCGCCGCGGGGCAGGTGCTGACCGGCGGCATCGACGCCGTGACCCGCGCCGTACCCTCGGTCGACGGCTTCTCCTTGCCCTGGGGCGCGGCCGGACCGGGCCTGCATGTCCGCCGGGAAGCGGCCTACCGGCCGGAACCCCGGCTCGACATCGACACGGTGGCCTTCTCCGTGGAGGCCGAACACGACCTCCTGGACCACGCCGGGCTGTTCGGCCTGGAGACTGCCGCCACGCGCATCGCCGCCGGCCACTTTCCGGGGATCAGCAGCGATCCGCTCCTCATCGGGTCGGGCAGCCAGGCGGCGATGGCGCGTTTCCACGCCGAGGGGTTCGAGGCCGCGGCCGTCACCGCCTTCGCCGCGGCGGGGGCCGGCATCCCGCCGCGCCCGCGGTACCGCGTCCGGGCCGTCGACCTCCGGTTCGACCGGCCCTTCGGCTTCCTCGCGGTACAGCGGTCCTCCCGGCTCGTGCTGGCCGCGGGCTGGGTGGGCGAACCGCTCCCCCACACCCCGGAGCCGGAAAAGTCCCAGGAAGAGAAGGAACGGGAGGAAGCGGCGGCCTGGGAGGTCGAGGACCGGGACGGCCAGGACTGAGACGACCAGGACCTGGACGACGAGGACCCGGCCCCGGCGGCGTAGAGCCGTCCGGGTACCGGCCCCGGCGAGCAGCGCGCCGGCAGGGCGGGTCAGCCGAACACGACGGAGCGCAGCTTCAGCCGCTCGGAGCCCCGGCCCCCGAGCGGCCGGAGCGTGAAGCAGTCCCCCTCGCACTCGGGCTCGGTGAACACCGTGGCCGTCGAGGTCGGCCGGTTGCGCGGCGCGTGCGCGGGCTCGCCCGCACCGGGGTCGGCCACCTCGGGCAGGGGTGACGCACTGCGGGCTCCCCCGGATCAGGGAGCGGACTGGCCTGCCGCCAGGGCGGCCGTCTCCGCGAAGGACGGGACGCGGCCCGTGCCACCGCGCCCCGAGACCGACAGGGAGGCGGCGGCCGCCCCGTACCTGACGGCCGTCGGCAAGGGGTCGCCCAGGGCCAGCCGGGCCGTGACCGTTCCGGTGAAGCAGTCCCCGGCACCGGTGGCGTCGACCGGGGCCGGGTTCACCGGGACCGGGAGGAAGCGGCCCGGGCCCGCGCCCTCGTGCAGCAGCAGCCGTCCGGCGCCCGCCGTGACCGCGACGGCCCGCGCGCCCAGCTCCCGGTACCGCGCGGCGGCCGTCCCCGGGTCGGCGGTGCCGACCAGGGCACGGGCGTCGGACGGGCAGGAGGTCTTCAGCAGCCCGGCCAGCGGGGCGATCGAGGCCAGCAGCTCACGGGCCTCGCGCGGGGAGGTCAGCCGGGCGCGGAAGTTCGGGTCGTACGAGAGGTGCCCGCCGGCCGCGTGCACGGCCCCGGCGGCGGCGATCACCGCGTCGCGGCTGGTCGCCGAGAGCGCGCCGGTGATCCCGCTGGTGATCAGGGCCGCTCCGGAGGTGAGCAGCGGCAGCCAGGACTCGACGTGCCCGGCGGAGAGGGTGGACCCGGCGCTCCCGGCACGCCAGTACACGAACCCGCGGTCGCCCTCGGTGTCCGCGGCCAGGAGGTAGGCGCCGTTGGGGCGGGGCGAACGGCGGACGTGGCGGACGTCGATGCCGAGGCCGGCGGCCCGCTCCAGCAGCGGGACGCTCAGCTCGTCCTCGCCCACGACGGCCAGCAGAGCCGTGCGCGCTCCGGCGGCGGCCGCCGCCGCGGCCGTGTTGAGGGCGTCGCCGGAGTAGGAGATCCGGGCCGGGGTGCCGGGAACTGCGTCCCGCAACGGACGGCCGGAGTGCACCTCGACCAGGACCTCGCCGAGGACCAGGACCTCGTAGCCGCCCCGGGCGGGAGTCTCGGGACGGCCGGTCACGGGCGGTCCTCGCGGTCGGGCGGGCCGGCGAACAGCGAGGCGAGTTCGGCCGGGTCGTCCGGCAGTCCGCTGCCGAGGCCGACGGCGGCGGCACCCGCTTCGAGCCAGTCGGGCACCTCGGCGGGCCGGATGCCACCCGTCGGGACGAGCAGCGCACCGGGGAGGACGGCCGCCAGGGAGCACAGGAAGCCAGGTCCGAGGACGTGCGCGGGGAAGAGCTTGGCGGCGCCGCCCGCGCGGACGGCCGCGGCGATCTCGGCGGGCGTGAACCCGCCCTCGAGGAAGGCGGCGTCACGCCGGACGGCGACCGCGCGCACCTCCGGTGCCGGGTAGGGCGAGACCAGGAAGGCGGCTCCGGCGTCCAGCGCGGTCTCGGCCTGGGCGGCGGTGGTGACCGTTCCGAGGCCGACGAGGGCGGGACGGCCGTCGGCTCCGGTGAGCACCGCCGTACGGGCGAGGGCATCGGCCCAGCCGGGTGTGGAGGTGGTCAGCTCCACCGCCCGGCAGCCCGCGGCCAGCAGGGCGGCGGTCCGCCTGACGGCCAGGTCCGCGTCGGCGGACCGGAGTACGGGCAGCAGCCGCTGGGTGGCGAGGACGGCGAACGGGTGGCCGGGGGCGAACCCCGCCCGACTGCCCACGGCTGTCACCTGGTCCACGGATCCCCTCCCCAATCGTTCCACGCAATGGAACTGAGTATCGTGTAGCGGAACTTCGCACACCGAACCTACCCACTCAGGGGGATCCGAAGCCCATGGACGGAACGGACGGCACGCACGCCACGCTCGGCACGGACGGCACGCACGCAACGCACGACACCGACGACACGGACGGCCCGCACGGCCCGGACAGCACGCACCGAGTGCCATCGGCCGCGGCGCGCGGCGGCCGGGCCTCCGCGGCCGGCACGGCCCTGGAGAAGTCGATGCGGATCCTGGAGGCGGTCGCCGCGCCGGGCGGACCCCACCGGCTGACCGCCCTCGCGGCCGCGGCCGGCGTACCGAAGTCGAGCACCCACCGCATCCTGGCCTCGCTCGCCGAACAGGGCTACGTACGGGCGGAGGCCGAGAGCCGGTACGGGGTGGGCCCTCGGCTGCGCGGCCTGTCCGCGCTGGTGACCGGGGGCGAGCCGGAGAGCGTCGGGCGGATCCTGGCCGGGCTGCGGGAGGCCACCGGGCAGACCGTCCACCTGGCCCTGCACAGCGGACACACCATCACCTACATCCGGAAGCTGGAGAGCGACCGGCCGTTCCGGACCGCCTCACGGGTGGGCATGCGGATGCCGCTGCACTCCACGGCCATCGGCAAGGCCGTACTCGCCGGACTCCCGGCCGCCGAGGTGCGCGCGCTGACCGGCGCCGCCGGGCTGGCCGGGCGCACGCCGAACACCCTGACCACGGCGCCGGCCCTGGAGGCGGAACTCGAACGGGTCCGGGCCCGGGGCTTCGCCGTGGACGACGAGGAGAACGAGCCGACCATCCGGTGCGTCGGCGCCGCGGTCCCCGGTCCGGCGGGCCGGCCCGTCGGCGGGGTCAGTGTGACCACTGTCACCTTCCTGACCGGCCGCGAGGAGCTGGAGTCGTACGCCCCCGCCGTACGCGCGGCGGCGGAGGCCCTGGCCCCGCTGCTCTGAGGCGGGTTCACCCGAATGCCCGCCCCGGCCGCGGGCCTTCCCGGCCGCTCCGGCCCGTCCCGGCCGGCCCGCGCAGGCCGTGGCGGGCGCCGGTTTCCGGCCATCGAGTCCCGGATGTCCGGTCCGAGGGGGCCCGTTCAGCGACACGCGCACGTCCGCTCGCCCTATCGTTCCGATCCGACTATCGGATAAGTGTTATCCAGTTCCCTCTGGGCGGTCTCCTGGGCATTGGGCATCATCGGCCGGCGGCAAGACAGGGAAGTTGGACATGAGCACACAGCACACGGCAGGTTCCGCGGGGTCGGCGGAGTTCGCAGCACTCGTCGTGGCGGCCCGTGAAGGCGACCCCAGGGCGCAGGACGACCTCGTCAGCGCGCACCTCCCGCTCGTCTACAACGTTGTCGGGCGGGCGCTGGGCGGTTCCGTGGACGTCGACGACGTGGTCCAGGACACCATGCTCCGCGCGCTGGACGGACTGGGCGGGCTCCGCTCCCCGGAGAGCTTCCGGTCCTGGCTGGTGGCCATCGCCATGAACCGGGTGCGGGCGCACTGGCAGGACCGGCAGACCGGCCCCTACGGTCTGGACGCCGCCGAGGAACTCGCCGATCCGGGGGCCGACTTCGTCGACCTCACCGTGGTCCGGCTGCAGCTGGCCGGACAGCGCCAGGAGACGGCCCGCGCCACCCGCTGGCTGGAACCGGACGACCGCGGGCTGTTGTCGCTGTGGTGGCTGGAGTGCGCCGGCGAGCTGACCCGGGCCGAGGTGGCCGCCGCCCTCGAACTGACCCCGCAGCACACGGCGGTCCGCGTACAGCGGATGAAGGCGCAGCTGGAGGCGGCCCGGGTGGTGGTCCGGGCACTCGACGCGGTTCCGCCCTGCGAGGAGCTGCGGGCGGTGCTGGCCGGCTGGGACGGCCGGCCCTCGGCCCTGTGGCGCAAGCGAATAGCCCGGCACGCCCGGGAGTGCATGCGCTGCTCGGGCCTGTGGGCGGGCCTGGTCCCGGCGGAGGGACTGCTGGCCGGGCTGGCCCTGATACCGGTGTCGGCGGCGCTGCTGGCCGGCGTACGGTCCGCCGTGGCGGCCTCCTCCACGGCGGCCATGGGCACCTCCCCGGCGGCGTGGGGCGGACCGGCCGGCCCGCAGGGCGCGCGGGGTGCGTACGACGCGACGGGCGCGCACGGCACCACCACCGGTGCCGCGTACGCCGGGGACGGGGCCGGGAACGGAGCCGGCGGCGGGGCCGGGGACGCGGACCCCGCCACGACCGTGGGGCACCACGGCGAGGGCTTCCGCACCGGTGCGCGCAAGGCCCGCGCGGGTGCGCGCAGGCGCCGGGCCGTCGGCGGGGCCGTGGCCGCGGCCTGTGTGGCCGGCGGGGCCTTCTGGTACCTGGGGTCCCCGGACGGCGAAGAGGCCGGGGACCGGATCGTGCAGGGCGCTCCGGCGTCCCCGCTGGGCGTTCCGGCGGCCTCGGACCCCGCCGCCCCGCCGTCGCCCTCCGCGTCCACGTCCGCATCCGCTTCGGCTTCGGCCTCGGCTTCCGCATCCACCTCCGCTTCCGCGTCGGCCTCGCCCTCCGCCGGTGCGTCCAAGAGCGCCTCTCCGGCCGGGACCCCCTCGCCGACGAAGAGTGCGGCCAAGCCGAGCCCCCGCCCGTCCACCGTGAAGCCGAACGGCGGCGCCACCCCGTCCGGCCTCGCGGCGCAGGTGGTGGCCCTGGTCAACAAGGAGCGGGCAGCGGCGGGCTGCGGTCCGCTCAAGGAGGACGCCCAGCTGCGGAACGCCGCCCAGGGGCACTCCGACGACATGTCGGCCCGGGACTTCTTCGACCACACCAACCCCGACGGCGAGGACCCCGGCGACCGGACCACCCAGTCCGGCTACCGGTGGTCGACCTACGGCGAGAACATCGCGCGCGGACAGCAGACCCCCGAGTCGGTGATGAACTCCTGGATGAACAGCTCCGGGCACCGCGCCAACATCCTCAACTGCTCCTTCAAGGACATCGGCGTGGGCATCCACAAGGGCTCCGGCGGCCCCTGGTGGACGCAGAACTTCGGCGCCAAGCGGTAGGGGGCCGTCCGCACGGGGTGTGCGGACCCGTGGCGCTCCGGGCGTCCTGGCGGCATCCGGGCACCGGAGCGTGGCACCGCCCGCCGAACAGGCCGGTCGGCGCGGGGGTGGGCGACCGCGTCGCCCCGGGACCGCCGCCGACCACCCGTCGGAATCAGAACGCGCGGGCGATCAGCTCACCGCCGGACCGGATCCAGAAGAACGCGCTCAGCGCGCCCGCCCCGAGCCCGGACACGGCCAGCAGGCTCGCCAGGACGATGTACGAGGGGAGGTCGTCCGACTGTGCGTGCACTTCCGGATCGCGCGGATCATAGGTGATCTCGGCCGTGTCCGGACCGGGCGCGGCGGCCTCCAGCCGGTGGGGCGTGCCGTCCGCGGCGGTGAACGCGTAGACGGTCCGCGCGGAGCCCCCGCCGTCCGGGATGCCGGGCCGCCGGCTGCCCTCCGCCATGACACCCCGGGTGCGCAGGACCCACCATTCCCGGGCCCCGACGCAGCCCATCGCCACGAGGGCCAGCCCGATCCAGGCCGCCACCGGCGCGCAGGCCCACAACGCCAGGGCCTCGCCGGTGGACACAGCGGCCACCCGGTCCGATTCCGGCAGCATCAGCAGCGGCACCGCCCCGATGGCGAGGAGCAGGGCGGCGCCCACGACTCCGGCCAGGCCCGAGGGCGCCGGGGCCCGGCCGGAAGCGGGCGAGTGTTGGTTCGACGTGGTCACGGCCGGACGCTAGGGAACGGCGGTGAACGGCCGGTGGGCTAGTGGTGGAATCCGGACTTCGGGTGGGCGACCGGGGGTGGGGGCGCCTCGGTGAGGTGGTCGATGGCGCGGCGCATGTCCTCGGCCAGCAGGGCGATCTGGTCGAGGGTCACGCCGTGGCGGATCAGCACGCGCTGGATGACGGTGTCCTGGCGGCCCTCCGGCAGCGGGTACGTGGGGACCTGCCAGCCGCGCATCCGGAGCCGGTCGGAGAGGTCGTACAGGGTGAAGGGGGTGCCGTCGGGGTCGGTGAGCGTGTAGGAGACCGCCGGGAGTCCGCCCGTGCCGTCGTAGAGCAGCGTGAACGGCCCCATCTCGGCGATCTTCCCGGCGAGGAACCCGGCGGTGTCGGCGCAGGTCTGCTGGACCCGGCGGTAGCCCTCCCGGCCCAGCCGCAGGAACAGGTAGTACTGGGCGATGACCTCGCCGCCGGGGCGGGAGAAGTTCAGCGCGAAGGTCGGCATGTTGCCGCCGAGGTAGTCGACCCGGAAGACGAGTTCCTCGGGCAGCAGGTCGGCGGTGCGCCAGACGATCCAGCCGACGCCCAGCGGGGCGAGCCCGTACTTGTGGCCGGAGGTGTTGACCGAGGCGACGCGCGGCAGGCGGAAGTCCCACACGACGTCGGGGTGGAGGAAGGGTGCGACGAAGCCGCCGCTGGCGGCGTCGACGTGCACGGGGACGTCCCAGCCGTGCTCGGCCTGGATCCGGTCGAGTTCGGCGGCGATCTCGGCGACGGGCTCGTAGTCGCAGGTGTACGTGACACCGAGGATGGCCACCACGCCGATGGTGTTCTCGTCGACGTACTCGGCGAGCTGGTGGGGCTGGAGGCCGGTGGCGCCCGGCTCCACCGGAACCTGCCGGAGTTCCACGTCGAAGTACCGGGCGAACTTCTCCCAGCAGATCTGCACGGGGCCGCAGACCAGGTTGGGGCGGTCGGCCGGGCGGCCGGCGGCCTGCTGCCGGGCCCGCCAGCGCCACTTGAGGGCGAGCCCGCCGAGCATGGCGGCCTCGCTGGAGCCGGTGGTGGAGCAGCCGGTGGCGCTGGCCCCGGCCGGGGCGTTCCACAGATCGGCCAGGATGTTCACGCAGCGCTCTTCGATCTCGGCGGTCTGCGGGTACTCGTCCTTGTCGATCATGTTCTTGTCGAGGCATTCGTTCATCAGCGTATGGACCTCGTCGTCCGACCAGGTGGTGCAGAAGGTGGCGAGGTTCTGCGCCGCGTTGCCGTCGAGGAGCAGTTCGGTGCGGAGCAGCTGGTGGACGACGCGGGGGACCGAGGGGCCGTCGGGCATCCGGTACTTCGGCAGCACCTGGTCGCTCAGGGCGGAGCTGAAGACGTCGGTCTCGGCGCCCAGATCACGGGGGTCCTTCATCTCATGAAGTGCCATATCGGGACTATATGGGAGATTTGGCACTGGAACGTTCAGGACGAGTCGACGGTGTGAGCCTGCTCATCACCACCCGGCCGAACGGGAGAATCTCCCGTCGAGTAAGCTTTCGAAGCAAGATCTTCCCGTTCGGGCCACTGGAGCCGGCTCGAACGGGAAGATCATCAATTGTGTTCAAAACACAACTTATCCGGTGATGTCCGAATCTTGGCCACTCCCCGTACCGGCGCTGGTACTCCTTGCGGTCATGAACAAGATCACCAGGCGTCGTGCGCTGAGTACCTCGGCCGCCACCCTCACGGCCCTCGGACTCGCGACCACGGCCCACGCGGTCACCACCGCGGGCACCACCCCGTCCCCCTCCGCCGCCCCGGCCGCCGCGCCGGGCACCGTCGACGAGGTCTACCTCGGCCGGCGGATACAGATCACCCCCGCGGACGGCGGGGGCCACGGCGGACACGGCGGACACCACGGCGGCCACGCGTCGCCCGGCGCCCCGGCCGTCCGGATCGACGGGCGCGAACTGCACGTGATGCGCAACGCCGACGGCAGCTGGATCAGCGTCGTCAACCACTACGAGACGTACGCCGACGTCCGCTCGCTGGCCCGGGCCGCGGTCCGCGAGCTCCAGGGCGCCGCGCTCGTCCCGTTCGGCGGTGCGGCATGACCGTCCGCAAGAACCAGGCGAGCCTGACCGCCGCCGAGAAGAAGGCCTTCGTGGGGGCCCTGCTGGAGCTCAAGCGCACCGGCGTCTACGACCGCTTCGTCACCACCCACAACGGCTTCATCATGGGCGACACCGACTCGGGCGACCGGGTCGGCCACCGCTCCCCCTCCTTCCTGCCCTGGCACCGCCGCTTCCTGCTGGAGTTCGAGCAGGAGCTCCAGAAGGTGGACGGCTCCGTCGCCCTGCCCTACTGGGACTGGACCGCCGACCGGACCTCCCGTTCCTCCCTGTGGGCCGCCGACTTCCTCGGCGGCACCGGCCGGGCCCGCGACGGCCAGGTCCTGGACGGGCCGTTCGCGTACTCGGGCGGCAAGTGGGAGATATCGGTCCGCGTCGACGGACGGCCCTATCTGCGGCGCGCGCTCGGCGCCGGCGTGGCACAGCTGCCGACCCGGGCCGAGGTGGAGAACGTGCTCGGCATGGCCGAGTACGACAAGGCACCCTGGAACAGCGCTTCCGACGGCTTCCGTAACCACCTGGAGGGCTGGCGCGGCGCCAACCTGCACAACCGGGTGCACGTGTGGGTCGGCGGGCAGATGGGCACCGGTGTCTCCCCCAACGACCCGGTGTTCTGGATGCACCACGCCTACGTGGACAAGCTGTGGGCCGAATGGCAGGCGCGGCACCCGGACTCCCGGTACCTGCCCGCGGGCGGCACGCCGAACGTGGTCGACCTGAACGACATGATGCGCCCGTGGAACGACGTGACCCCGGCGGACATGCTGGACCACCGGAAGTTCTACACGTTCGACACCGAGCCGGCCTCCGCCAGCCAGCGGTAGGTCAGTTCCGGGCGGCCCACCTGGCCGTAACGGGGTGCGCGGGCCGCCCGGCCGGTGTCGACCAGGTGCTCCAGGTAGCGGCGGGCGGTGATCCGCGAGATGCCGGCCTCCTCCGCCGCCCCCGCCGCGGTCAGCCCGTCGGGGGCGGCGCGCAGCAGGGCGCACACCCGGTCCAGGGTGGGGGCGCTCAGCCCCTTGGGGAGTGCGGCCGGACGGGGGGCGCGCAGGGCCGCCAGGGCCCGGTCCACGTCGTCCTGCCCGGCCGCCTCGCCGGCCGCCGCCACCGCGCGGAACTCGGCGTAGCGGAGCAGCCGTTCGCGCAGGGTGGGGAAGGCGAAGGGCTTGAGCACGTACTGGACCACGCCGAGCGAGACGCTCGCCCGGACCACCGCGAGGTCCCGTGCGGAGGTCACGGCGATCACGTCGGCGGGGTGGCCGGAGGCGCGCAGTGTGCGGGCGAAACGGAGCCCGTGGCCGTCGGGCAGGGTCAGGTCGAGCAGCAGCAGGTCCACCGGGGTGCGGTCCAGCACCCGGGTGGCCTCGGCGAGCGAGTGCACGGTGCCGACCACGGTGAAACCGGGCACCCGGCCGACGTAGAGCGCGTGCGCGTCGGCCGCGACCGGGTCGTCCTCGACGACCAGCACCCGCACCGCCTGTGCCCCGGAGTCGGTTCCGGTCATTCCGCACCTCCCGCGGCCGCACCCGTGCCGGCACCGGCCCCCGCGCCGGCACCGGCGGGATCCGCCCCGTCGGCCCGGTCCGGCGCCGGCTCCGCCGCCCCGCGCAGGGGTATCCGTACGCTGAACTCCGCGCCACCGTCCGGCACTTCGGCCACCGACACCGAGCCGCCGTGCCGCTGGGCGGTCTGCCGGACCAGGGCCAGGCCCAGCCCGCGCCCCTCCCCCTTGCCCGACCAGCCGCGCCGGAACACGTCCACCCCGGCCGGCAGTCCGGGGCCGTTGTCGGCGACCTTGAGCAGCAGACCGTCGCCGTCCCGGCGGGCGGTCACCGAGATCCGCCCGCCCGGGGTTCCGGTCAGTGCGTCGACGGCGTTGTCGATGAGGTTGCCCAGCACGGTGACCAGGTCCCGGGCGGGGGGCCCGCCGGGCCCGGCCGGCAGGCTGCGGCTGTCCGGGGTGACCACCAGCTCCACGCCCCGTTCGTGCGCCTGCGCGGCCTTGCCGAGCAGCAGGGCCGCCAGCACCGGTTCGCCGACGGCGGTGAGCACCTGGTCGGTGAGGGCCTGGGCGAGTTCCAGCTCGGCGGTGGCGAACTCCACCGCCTCCTCGGTACGGCCGAGTTCGATGAGCGAGACCACGGTGTGCAGCCGGTTGGCCGCCTCGTGCGCCTGGGAGCGCAGGGCCCGGGTGAAGCCCCGCTCGTGGTCCAGTTCGCCGGTGAGCGCCTGGAGTTCGGTGTGGTCGCGCAGGGTCACCACGGTGCCGCGCCGGCCGCCGCCGGCCACCGGGGAGCTGTTGACGACCAGGACGCGGTCGGCGGTGAGGTGGACCTCGTCCACCCGTACCCGGTCGGCGAGCAGGGCGCCGGTCAGCGGGGCGGGCAGCCCGAGGTCGGCGACGTTCACGCCGACCAGGTCCCCGCGCAGGCCCAGCAGTTCCCGGCCCGCGTCGTTGACCAGCGAGATCCGGCGCTGCCCGTCGAGCATCAGCAGCCCCTCGCGGACGGCGTGCAGCGCGGCCTGGTGGTAGTCGTACATCCGGCTCAGCCCCTGGGCGTTCAGCCCGTGGGTGTGGCGGCGCAGCCGGGCGTTGACCACGTACGTGCCGGCGCCGCCGAGGGCGAGGGCCCCGCCCGCGACCCAGCCGAGCGCGGTGAGCTGGCCGCCGAGCCGGTCGCTGATCGCACGGACCGTGATCCCCGCGCTGACCAGGCCGCTGATCCGGTCGCCGTCGCGCAGCGGGGTGACCACGCGGATGGACGGCCCGAGGGTGCCGGTGTAGGTCTCGTGGAAGGTCTCGCCGCGCAGGGCCGGGCCGGTGTTGCCGAGGAAGCGCTCGCCGATCCGGCGCGGGTCGGGGTGGGTCCAGCGCCGCCCGTCCGGCGCCATGATCGTGACGAAGTCCACGCCGGAGTCGGCGCGGACCCGTTCGGCGTACGGCTGCAGCGCGGCGGACGGGTCGGGTCCGCGTACCGCCTCCCGTACGGACGGGGAGTCGGCGACGGCGCGGGCGACGGCGCCCGCCTGGCGCTCGGCGGCCTCCTCGGCCTGCCGGCGGGCCCCGGCATAGGCGAACACGGCACAGCCCGCGACGACCACCGCGACCAGCACCACCTGCATGGCGAACAGCTGGCCGGCCAGGCTGCGCGGGCGGGGGATCCGGAACATGGCGCTCAGTGTGCACCGTGCCGTGAACTCAATGAACGCAAGGGTGACCGGGGTCACAGACTGCGACATGGTCTCCCCGAACGCGTCCGCCGAACAGGAGCGGCGCGGGGCACGACCACGCAACACCAGGAGGCACCGTGGCCGCCGGACGGGACAGAACGCACTACCTCTACATCGCGGTGATCGCCGCGGTGGTGCTCGGCATCGTGACGGGGTTCGCCGCCCCGGGCGTGGCCGTCGAGCTGAAGCCGCTGGGCACCGGCTTCGTGAACCTGATCAAGATGATGATCTCGCCCGTGATCTTCTGCACGATCGTGCTGGGCGTCGGGTCGGTCCGCAAGGCGGCCAAGGTCGGCGCGGTGGGCGGGCTGGCCCTGGGCTATTTCATGGTCATGTCCACGGTGGCGCTGGCCATCGGCCTGCTGGTGGGCAACCTGCTGGAGCCGGGCAGCGGACTGCACCTGACGGACGCGGTGCGCAGCGCGGGTGAAGCGCAGGCGAAGGCCGGAGGCGCCGAGTCGACCACGGACTTCCTGCTCGGGATCGTCCCCAAGACGCTGGTGTCGGCCTTCACCGAGGGCGAGGTGCTGCAGACGCTGCTGGTGGCCCTGCTGTGCGGGTTCGCGCTGCAGGCGATGGGCGCGGCGGGCGAGCCGGTGCTGCGCGGGATCGGGCACGTACAGAAGCTGGTCTTCCGGGTGCTGGCGATGATCATGTGGGCGGCGCCGGTGGGTGCGTTCGGGGCGATCGCGGCGGTGGTGGGCTCCACCGGCACGGCCGCGCTGAAGTCCCTCGCGGTGATCATGCTGGGCTTCTACACCACCTGCGTGGTGTTCGTCTTCCTGGTGCTGGGCACCCTGCTCCGGGTGTGCGCGCGGGTGAGCATCTTCCGGCTGCTGCGGTACCTGGGCCGGGAGTTCCTGCTCATCCTCTCCACCTCCTCGTCGGAGTCGGCGCTGCCGCGGCTGATCGCGAAGATGGAGCACCTGGGGGTGTCCAAGCCGGTCACCGGCATCACGGTGCCGACGGGCTACTCCTTCAACCTGGACGGGACCGCGATCTACCTGACGATGGCCTCCCTCTTCATCGCCGAGGCGATGGGGAGCCCGCTGTCGATCGGCGAGCAGGTCTCGCTGCTGGTGTTCATGGTGATCGCCTCGAAGGGCGCGGCGGGGGTCACCGGGGCGGGGCTGGCGACGCTGGCGGGCGGTCTCCAGTCGCACCGGCCCGAACTCGTCGACGGGGTCGGCCTGATCGTGGGCATCGACCGGTTCATGAGCGAGGCGCGGGCCCTGACGAACTTCGCCGGCAATGCGGTGGCGACGGTGCTGATCGGGACCTGGACGAAGGAGTTCGACCGGGCGCGGGCGGACGAAGTCCTGGCGGGGCGGCTGCCGTTCGACGAGACCACGCTGCTCGACGACGGCCACGGCGGGGAGGCTCCGGCGGCGGTCCCGGCCCAGAGCGCCGAGGACGGGAAGGATCCGGTTCCGGCCTGACGCCGACTCCCCCCCGCTCCTCCCCCTCCGATCCCTCCTATCCCTCCTATCCCTCCGACTGCTCCGACTCCTCCGACTCCTCCGCGGTCGGCCGGCCGACCCGAATCACGGTCCCGCGGAGGCCGGTGCGCCACCCCCTTCCCCACCGGGGCGGCGCACCCACCCGTCCGGCCGGGCAGGGCTCGCCCCCATGGTGCCCCGCCCGGCCGGCATCGTCCTGCGGGAACCCTCGGCGCCGAACCGTACGTCCCCTTGGCATGACGTCTGCTGCCCCGACGCAAGCCGACTGGCCGCAGTGTGGCCTCGACCGTTCTCCGGCCGTCCCGGCCGGATGCCCCGGACGCAGGCTCGTGCCGTACGGCGCCTGCCTCGCCCATCTGACCGCCCCGGACCTCGACGACTTCCTGGCCTCGCTCGCCCCCGGCGACGACGTCGACTTCCGCGGCACCGAGTTCTCCGAGGACCTGCTGGCCCGGTTGCTGACCGCGCTGCGCGAACCGGAAAGCGGACGGCCGGTGTTCGGGACGGTCGCCTTCACCAGGGCCCGCTTCCGCGGGGCGGCCCGCTTCACCTGGGTCTCCTTCCAGGCCGAGGCCTGGTTCACCGGAGCCCGGTTCGACGGCGGATGCTGGTTCAGCGGGGCCCGGTTCGCATCCGACGCCACGTTCGACGAGACGAGGTTCCTCGGTGCCGTGACCTTCGACGAGGCGTCGTTCCTGGGCAACTGCTCCTTCGAGGACGGCCGGTTCGGCGGCAACGCCTTCTTCGACGGGGTCTCGTTCACGGCGGACGCCTGGTTCCGGCGGGCGGAGTTCACCGGGGACTGCTGGTTCGGCGGCGCCGCCTTCCACCGGGACACGTGGTTCGACGACGCCGCCTTCCGCGCCGGCTCCTCCTTCACGGGTTCCCGGTTCCACGCCGACGTCTCCTTCCGGAGGACCCTGTTCTCGGGCGGGGCCTCCTTCCAGGGCGCCTCGTTCGCGGCGGAAGCGTGGTTCGGGGCGGCCGTGTTCCACCGCGGGGCCCTCTTCACCCGGGCCGCCTTCCCTGCCGCGACCTCGCTGGGGCCCATGGTCGGTGCGGAGGGGATCGACCTGTCCGGCGCCGTGTTCGGCGGGCCCGTCGGCATCGAAGCGGCGACGGCGCGGCTCCGGTGCGTGGGCACCCGGTGGCCGGCCCGCACCTCCCTGCGGCTGCGGTACGCGGCGGTCGACCTCAGCGATGCCGTCTGCGAGGCTCCCCTGCGGGTCTCCTTCCGACCCCGTCCGTTCACCACGGCAGGCCCGCAATCCGGCCTCCCCGTACCGCACTCCGCCCTCTCCCCCGTCCCCGGAGCGGTCCTGGTGCCGGAGACGGTCCTGGCCGGCCGCACGCCCGGGGTGCGGGTGGAGTCGATCGGCGGAGTGGACGCCGCCCACCTCGTCCTGACCGACGTCGACCTCACCGCCTGCCGGTTCTCCGAGGCCACGCACCTCGATCAGATCCGGCTGGAAGGCGACTGCCGGCTCGCCCGGACCCCGGCCGGCCTGCAGAGCCGCGGCCGATTACCCGTACGGTGGACCGCCCGCCGCACCCTGGCCGAGGAACAGCACTGGCGGGCCTCGCACGGCGCCTCCGGATGGTCGGCAGCGCCCGCCGGGACCACCCTGCCCGGACCGGCCTCCCTGGCCCCGGCCTACCGCCAGCTGCGGAAGTCGCTGGAGGACGCCAAGAACGAGCCCGACGCCGCGGACTTCTACTACGGCGAGATGGAGATGCGCCGCATCGACCCCGCCCGCCCCATCGGTGAACGGGTGTTGCTGACGCTGTACTGGGGCGTGTCGGGCTACGGTCTGCGCGCCTCGCGGGCCCTCTCCTGGTTCCTCCTCGCGGCAACGGCCACCGTGCTGGCCATGATGCTGTGGGGACTGCCCGAGGCCGCCCCGGAACCGGTCACCACCGGCACGGCCGGAACGGCCTCCGGCCAGGCCACCACTTCCGTGACGCTGACCACCCGGACTCCGGATCCCGTCGATCCGGACGGGCCGCTGACCGGACGTCTCACCGCGGCCCGTGGGGAGAAGTCGGTGCGGACGGTCGTCAACTCCGTGGTGTTCCGCTCTTCCGGCCAGGCCCTGACCACCGTGGGCACGTACACCGAGATGGCCGCGCGGCTGACCCAGCCCCTGCTGCTCGGCCTCGCCCTGCTCGCCGTACGGGGACGCGTCAAACGCTGAGCAACAGATGGTTTTCGGCCATCTCCGCGCGAAACCGACTGCGGTGAAAGGTACTTCCCTCGCGGGGCCTCTCTCTGCAATCTTGCGTCCACCACTCGTTTCGTACGACCCGGTACGTGCCACCAGCACCACCGGGTCAGCGGAGGACGCATTGATACCCCACATATCCAGTCGCCCCCGACGTACCCTCGCGGCCCTGGCCGCGGTCGGCGCCGCCATGACGTTCGCGGCTCCGGCCGCGTTCGCCGACACGGCGCCCGTCTCCCCGTCCGGCGCGCCCGCCGCTGCTCAGCAGCAGAACCGGGCCGCCCTGAACAACGCCTCGCCGAAGGCCAGGAGTGCGACCTGGGCCGCCGGCACCCGTTCCTACCTCGTGATCACGGCCCCCGGGGACACCTCCGCGGTACGCTCCGCGGTCGCCTCCAACGGCGGCACGGTCTTCTCCTACTTCGACGCCATCGGCGTGGTCGTCGCCCATTCGACCTCCGGCACCTTCGCCGGGGCGATGCGCGGGGTCAGCGGAGTGCAGAAGGTCGGCGCGACCCGGACCTCCGACGTCCCGGCCGACGCCTACAACCCGGCGCTCCCGGCCAACCCGGCCCAGTCCGCCGCCCCGTCCACCGAGCCGGTGCGTTCGGACATGACGCAGATCAAGGCCGACCAGGCCTGGGCCGTCAACCCGGGCTCCGCTTCGGTCAAGGTCGGCATCCTGGACACCGGTGTGGACGACCAGCACCAGGACCTGGCGCCGAACTTCAACGCCGCCGACTCGGTCTCCTGCGCGTACGGCAAGACGGACACCCGGGCCGGTGCCTGGCGCGATGTCGACCAGCACGGCACCCACGTGGCCGGTACGGTCGCCGCCGCCAAGAACGGCAAGGGCGCCATCGGCGTCGCGCCGGGCGTGAAGATCTCCTCGGTGCGCATCGCCGAGCCCGGCAGCACCCTGTTCTTCGCGGAGAACACCATCTGTGGCCTGGTCTGGGCCGGTGACCACGGCTTCAAGGTCACCAACAACAGCTACTACACGGACCCGTGGCAGTTCAACTGCCCGAACAACCTCGACCAGGCCGCCATCCTGGAGGGCGTGGGCCGTGCCCAGGCCTACGCCGAGGGCAAGGGTTCGCTCCAGGTCGCGGCGGCCGGCAACGCCAACTACGACCTGGCCAACAAGACCACCGACACCGAGAGCCCCAACGACTCGACGCCGGTGACCCGGAACATCACCAACGACTGCCTCGACATCCCGGCCGAGCTGCCGGGCGTGGTCACGGTCGCGGCGAACGGCACCAACGGCTCGTCCAAGGCCTCCTTCTCCAACTTCGGCCGTGACGTCATCGAGGTCTCGGCGCCCGGCGAGTCCGTGTACAGCACCGTCCCCGGCGGCAAGTACTCCTCGCTGAGCGGCACCTCCATGGCCTCCCCGCACGTCGCGGGCGTGGCCGCGCTGCTGGCCAGCGCCAACCCGGGCTACACCCCGGCGGACATCCGGGCGAAGCTCGGCGAGCAGGCCACCGACCTCGCCTGCCCGTCGGACAGCCGCTGCACCGGCACCACGGCGAAGAACAGCTTCTTCGGCGAGGGCCGTGTGGACGCACTGAAGGCGGTCGGCAGCACCCCGCCGCCCGGCAAGTACTTCGAGAACACGGCCGACGTCGCCATCGCGGACAACACCACCGTCGAAAGCACCCTCGCGGTCAGCGGTGTCACCGGCAACGCCCCGGCCACCCTCAAGGTGGGCGTGGACATCAAGCACACCTACATCGGTGACCTGAAGGTGGACCTGGTGGCCCCCGACGGCTCCGTCTACACCCTGCACAACCGCAGCGGCGGCGGCACGGACAACATCCTCCAGACCTACACCGTCAACGCCTCCTCGGAGGTCGCGAACGGCACCTGGAAGCTCCGCGTGAACGACAACGCCAACGCCGACACCGGCAAGATCGACGCCTGGAACCTCACCTTCTAGAGGTTCTCCTCCGCCCCGACGGGCGCTGTCCCCGGATGGGGTCCGTCGGGGCGGATTTCGAGTAGCCACCGGCCCGGCAGCAATCGGGTGGTGGTTGATGGGGTCACGCTACCGCCGCCCACTGACAGGCCACCGGGAGCGTCCGGCCCGGAGACCGACCGGACGACCGGCCCCGGGCGCCGGGGAACCGTTCGGCCTGCGCCACCGTCGGTTACGGACGTGACCGAAGTGACGCCCACGCTGCCTGCCGACCACCGCGAACTGATCTCCGACCTGTCCGGGATCGTCAGCGACTACCCCTCCGCCGATCCCGAATCGACCCTCGCCGTCCTCGCCGCCGACGCGGCGGAGGCGCTCGACCGCGAGGGCACCCCGGAGGGCCGCCGGGAACGCACCGGGTACACGCTCCTCCTGAACGCCACCTGCTGGTACCTCTCCACACGGATCTTCAACAAGTCCCTGTTCGCGTCGTACACACGGGCCCTGGACGGGTTCCGTGCGCAGCTGGACCGGGCCTCCTGCACCTGCCCGGCCGGCGCCCACCCCACGGAGCTGGACTCGGAGTACCAGGTCGAGGCCGGGGTGAGCATGCTGACCGAGGCCGGACGGGCCGCGTTCGCCGAGGACTACGGTTTCGACGAGGAGGAGTCGGCGGCGTTCGACTGCGAGGGATTCCTCGCGGACCTCACCGACGAGGCCTTGGGCTGCTTGCACGAGGCGCACCGGGAACTCTTCGGCGGCATCGACGTCTCCCATCTGGACGCGCGGTTCGTCCGGGACGACGGCAGCCTCGACATCGTCGCCATGCAGGAGGCGATCAACCGCAGCTGGGAGGACAACACCGGCCCGGTCGCCCTGTGGTCCGCCCGCCGTTGGCTCACCGGGCAGGTGCGGGACGAGGAGCGGATCGGCGTGTTCCTGAGCCTGTGGATGGGCATCGCCCAGTCGTACGGGGGTCTGCCGCCCTCGTACGCGCGCGACCTGGCCGCGGCGCTCGCCACCGTGGACCTGGACGTGTCCTGCGAACATCCGCGGCACCCCTGGTCCACCGCCGATTCCAGCACGCGGTCCCGGTACCGCGCGGTGGTCCACCTGTACGCGCCGGAAGACCACCCCGACACCCCCGTGCCCGCCGAGTGCTCGGCCCGCGAGCTGTGGGAGTGCCCGGTGCAGTACGCCCAGTTGGCGCGGCAGGCGCTGGAGGACCTCCGGGGATGGCGCACCATGCGCGGCGGCGACGCCGAGGACTGGGAGGACTGAGCCGGATCAGCGGGTGCGCAGCACGCAGTCGCCGCAGAGGCCGCCGCCCGGGGCCCGGTAGTAGAGGCAGCAGTTGCGGCGTACGAAGGCCGCGCCGAGGCCCTCCTCGTAGACGAACGTTCCGGTCCCGGCGAGCGGGCCGGCCTCGTCCAGCAGGGCCGTGACCACGGGCGCGGCCACGGGGCCCGCTTCCGGGACCCCCTTGAGCAGTTCGCGCAGGGCCCCGACCAGACCGGAGGCGGAGTTGCCGCGCAGGGTCTGCGGCGAGACGCCGTACCGGTGGCGGACGCTGTCCTGAAGGCCCGCCAGGTGGGCGAGCACGGTCTCGCCGAGACCGGCGCCGGGCCGTGTGCCGGGCTCGGGCAGCCACAGCTCCACGGACTGCCCCTCGGGCAGCCGCCACCACACCCGGCCGGGGTCCAGCTCGGGCACCTCACCGGTCAGCACGTACGCGCCCAGCCCGATCGACCACATCCGCGCGGCCAGGCCGAACTGCAGCGTGGACGCGGCGACCCGGTCGTCCGCCCCGCCCATCCGCCGCCCGACCTCGGCGACGTACGCCTCCAGGGCGGATCCGCCCGCGTACAGCTCGGCCAACGTGCGGAAGCCGCCGCCGGCCGGTTCCGCGCCGCACCGGACGGTGAAGAACCCGCCCACGTCGGCGAGCCGGAGGAGCGCCTGCTCCATGTCGTGCGTCGGCGGGGTCAGGGTCATGCACGCATGATGTCAGGCCGCCGGAGGCCGGTGGCCGGGTGCCCGCGCTAGGCCGGCTCGTCCGGGAGGTCCGGGCCCAGCATGTCGAGGTAGTGCGGGTTGCTCATGATGCCGAGGACGTTGCCGAAGGGATCGGTCACCGCCGCGGTCACGAAGCCGGAGCCGCGGTCGACCACCGGCTGGTACTCGGCGGCCCCCAGGTCCAGCAGCCGGCGGCGGGTGGCCTCCAGGTCGTCCACGTGCCAGTACAGGACGGCGCCCCCCGGGCCTGCGGCCGCACCCTGCGGTGCGTACTTCGCGTCGATGATGCCGAGTTCCTGCTGGTGGTCGCCGATCCGGAACTCGGCGTAGCCGGGCCGTTCGAAGTAGGGGCCGAAGCCGAGCAGTTCGGTGTACCAGCGGGTGGCGGCCGCCAGGTCCTCCGCCCAGAAGCCGATCGTCGCGACTCCGCGCAGCATCCGCGGCCTCCTCGCCGTCGTTCGTCCCCGGGCTTCCGCCCGGGCTCCCGATCATCCCGACAGTACAGCGGGCTCGGCGGACTCGGCGGGCGCGGCAGCCGTTCGGCGCACGGCCCACCGGACCGCGGGACCCATGGCGTACGAGGCGGCTGCGAACACCGCGCCCAGGAGCAGCCACCCGGGGATGCCCCAGAGCAGCAGCAGCGAGGTCAGCAGCAGCGGGCCCAGGGAGCGGGCCGTCGGCACGCCCGTGCCGAAGAAGCCCTGGTACTGGCCGATCCGGTCGGCCGGCGCCAGCGCGAAGCCGATCTGCCAGGCGCCCGCCGACTGACGCATCTCCCCGGCCACCAGGAGTACGGCGCCCACCACCAGCAGCGCTCCGGCGGCCCACGGGGAGCCGGGCAGTGCGGACAGCGCGAAGACGGCGCAGCAGGCGAGCATGACGCACCCGGAGGAACGCACCGCCCTGCCCGCGCTGTCCAGGCCGGTCACCGGCCGGGCCGTCCGGACCTGGAAGAGCATCACCGCCCCGGTGTTGAGCACGAACAGCGCCGACACCAGCCAGCCCGGGGCGTGCGTACGTTCCGTGATCCACAGCGGCAGGGCCAGGCTGAGCAGCGGCATCCGGAGCAGCAGCACCGCGTTGAGGAAGGTCACCAGCGCGTACGGCCGGTCGCGCAGCACGGCCAGCCGGGGCTCCCCCGCGGCCGCCGCGGGAGCCGGGGCGACCCGCGGAAGGCGCAGCAGTACCGCGGCGCAGGCCAGGAAGCCCAGCACGTCCACGGCGAACACCACCCGGTAGGCGGTGCCGGTGCCGGCGGCGATGGCCAGTCCGCCGACGGCCGCCCCGAGCGCCAGCCCGGCGTTGAGCACGGACTGCAGGAACGCCAGTACCCGGGTGCGCTCCTGCGGGCCGACCAGCCCGGCCAACAGGGCCTGCCGGGCCGCGGTGAGCCCGCACTGGGCGGTCGCGTAGCCGCAGGCGGCCAGGAGGAAGGGCCAGAAGGAGTCGATCACCAGGAAGGAGGCGACGGCCGCGGCGGTGGCGAGGGCCAGCAGCACGGAGGTGCCGCGCGGGCCCCTGCGGTCGGCCAGCGCGCCCAGCGGGACGCCCGCCACCGAGCCGACGGCCCAGGCGACGGTGAGCCCCAGCCCGATCTCGGCGGGCGAGAGACCGACCACCCGGGTGAAATACAGCACCGAACACACGTAGTACGCACCGTCACCGACGGAATTGACCGCTTGCGCGGCTGCCAGGCGGCGCGGCGCTCCGGGCGGGGGCAGGAGTCGCGTTGTCATGCCCCCATCCCATCAGCGGAGTGGCCCGTTCAGGAGGTCCAATCCAGCGCCACCTCCATGGGCCAATCACGGCCCCCTCCCCCGGCCCGGGCCCGGGGCCGGGGGTCGAGGGGCCGGGTTCGGGTCAGAGGCCCCGCAGGAAGTCCAGCAGGGCCCGGTTGAAGGCTTCCGGCTGCTCCACCCCGGGCAGGTGGCCGGCCCGCTCGATCACCGTCAGGCGGGAGCCGGGGACCAGGGCGTGCAGCGCCTCCGCCTCCGCGACCGGCGTGTACACGTCGTCGGCGCCGACCACCACCAGGCAGGGCACCCGGCAGGCGGCGAGCGCCGGCCGGTAGTCGGGCCGCAGTGCGCGCCCGCGCAGCGCGGCGGCCGCCCCCTGCGGATCGGTGCCGCGCATCAGGCCGTCCACCAGGGCGGCCGCCTCCGGTTTCGCCGTGACGTTATAGGGCGCGAGCATCTTGTCGATCACCTCGTCGGCGTACGGGCCCATGCCCTCGGCGATCAGGCGTTCGGCGGTCTCGCGGCGGAACTTCCTGCCCTCCTCGGTCTCCGGGACGGGCGAGGTGTCGGAGAGCACCAGGGCGCGCACCCGGGCCGGGTGGCTCCGCAGCACCTCCATGGCGATCTGCCCGCCCATCGACACGCCGCAGACGACCGCGCACCCGATGTCGAGGCGGTCGAGGACGGCGATCAGGTCGTCCGCGAACACCTCGAACGGGGTGACCCCGGGCACGACCCCGCTCTGCCCGTATCCCCGCAGGTCAGGGGCGATCACCCGGTATCCGGCGGCCGCCAGTGCGGCCGTCTGGGGGCGCCACAGGGTGCGGTCGAAGGGGTGTCCGTGAACCATCAGTACGGGCGGTCCGGCCTCCGGGCCGTGCTCCTCGAAAAAGAGTGTTGTGCCGTTCGCAGCAAGGGGGTTCATGGGATCAAGGTAAACGGATACATTGAGCCACTCGCGCGTTCACCTGACCGCCGATTCCCTTTCATCCCCGTTTTCCTCGGGGAGTGCTGTCAGGAGCGCAAGATGTTCCACCACCCATTCATTCGAAGGACCGAAGGCTCCGTGCCCGTACCCGTACTCCTCGCCGGCCGCACCACGCGGCTCGAGCCCCTCGCCCCCCACCACGCTGAGGCCCTGGCCCTCGCCGGGGCCGAGGATCGTACGACTTACGCCTTCACTCCGGTACCCCACGGTCTGGAGGCGGCCCATTCGTACATCAATCGTGCCCTCTCCGATCAGGCCGCGGGCCGATCGCTTCCGTTCGCCGTCGTCAGAGCCACTGACGGCGTGGTGGTCGGTTCGACCCGCTTCCTGGAACTCGACTACTGGCAGGGGCCGCTGGTGTGGCCTTCCGTGCCCGGAGTCCCCTACGGGGATCCGATGACGGCGGTGCCCGACGCCGCCGAGATCGGCAATACCTGGCTGGCGCCGGGTGCCCAGGGAACGGGCATCAACACCGAGGCGAAGCTGCTCATGCTCCGCCATGCCTTCGAAACCTGGGGCGTCCGGCGGATCTCGCTCCGCGCGGACGCCCGGAACACCCGGTCCCGGGCCGCCATGGAACGGCTCGGCTTCACCTCCGAAGGGGTCCGACGGGCCCATTCGCGGGGGCTCGACGGTGTCGTGCGCAGTACGGCCTTCTACTCGATCCTCGACGAGGAGTGGCCGGCCGTACGGTCGATCATCGAGCTGCGGCTCGCCGCCCGGGCCCCAGCCCGCCGGCGCCGCCGCAAGACGCTGGTTCCGGCGTAACGGTCCTGCACCCCGCCCCGGCGACCCCCTCCCGCCCCTCCCGGGCTTACGTCCCGGGCTCCCGTCCCGGCCTTCCCCCGCCTCAGCGCGGTCCCAGGAAGGCCGGGGCGAGCGCGGAGGACATCAGCCGGCGCGGGGCACCGCTCCCGTCGGCCGGCACGGCGTACAGGTCGGCGCCGAAGTCTCCGGGCAGGGCGTAGGAGACGCTGTCCGCACCCGTGCCCGCGCCCGCGCCCGCCTCCGTCCACACCACCTGGTCGTCCACGCTCCGGGTCTCGGCGAGGGGGGTCTCCCGGCCGGAGGCCAGGTCCAGCGCGTACAGCCGCCAGGGCGCCTCGGCGGGCAGGCCGGGCACGCGCTTCTTGAACACCAGGCGGGTGCCGTCGGGTGACAGGGAGGGGCATTCCACGTTCTCGCGGAGGACGGTGACCGTCCGGGCCGCGAGGTCGCCGCGGACCAGATGGGTGCGTCCCCCGGTGGCCAGGGTGGCGTAGAAGCCCCGCTCGTCGGGGGTGAAGGTGACCCCCCAGAAATTCACGTCGGCGGCCCGGTACTCCCGGCCGTCCTTGAGGACGGTGAAGTCCTCCAGCGAGGCGTCGAGCCGTCCGGTGCGCAGGTCGAGCACCGAGGTGCGGGTGGAGAAGTCCGTACCGGCGTACGAGTCCCCGCCGACGAACACCGTCCAGGCGGCCAGGTGCCCGCCGGGCGACACCCGGGCGCGGGTGGGCGGGCCGGCCAGCGGGTGGGCCGAGACCTCCTTCAGCGAGGCGTCGAGCACCACGGCCCGGGCGCCGGACTGGAGGCAGATGCCGGTCCCGGCGGCCGCGTGGAAGCGCAGGCAGTTGATCCCGGAGGCGGTACGCGGGCCGTCCGGCCGGTCCGCGGGGACGGTGGTGAGCTCGTCCCGGTGCGGCCCCCAGGCCATGTTCCGGAAGGCGATGCGCCGCTCACCGCCCGCGGCGAGCGTGACCCGGCCACGGGTGACGCTCGGCGCGCCGGCCTGGACGCGGTCCTTCTCCGCGGTCCGGTCCGCCGCACGCAGCACCGCGGCCCCGGCCAGTACGGCGAGCAGCGAGACGGCGGCGAACAGGACGAGCAACCGGCGGCGAGTCGTCATGGCGGGCAAGGTAAGCCCTGCGGCTGATCAAGAGAAGGAAAAGTACGGAACCCGTGCGGCGCTGTCCGCATCCTCCATCCGGAAACGCCCCACGGGCATCACCGGCACCAGGAGAGATCACCGCACATGTCGTACCCGCCGCACTCGCCCGAGCAGCACCAGCCGCCGCGCCGCAGGAACCGAGTCCGCGGGTGGGTGATCGCGGGTGTGTCGGTCGCCGCGCTGGGCCTGGCCGCCGCCTCCGTGATGACCCACTACGAGATCCCTCCGTTCACGGACAAGGGCGACCCGGTGTCCTTCGGGCAGCCCGGGGGCGGCAGCGGGGGCAGGGAGCAGCCGACGGACTCCAAGATGCTGATGCCGACCGGCCCGGCCGCCTCCTTCAAGAACACGATGACCCTCCCGGACGGCACGCACGTGGCCGTCACCGAGCTGGACGGGAAGAAGTCCGGCTTCAAGGGGAAGGTGTGGGTGTGGGCGCCCAAGGAGTACGGGGACCCGAAGTTCGCCCACAGCGGCTTCCCGGTGATGATCGCCCTGCCGGGCGGGGCCGGGTACCCGAAGAACTACTGGATGGGCACCGACCTGGGCCTGCAGAAGAGCATCGGCCAGTGGTACCAGGAGGGCAAGGGCAAGCCGTTCCTGCTGGCCATGCCGGTGCTGAACCCGGCCCCGGACGACAAGGGCATCTACTGGGACGGCTCCGACATACCCGGCCAGCCGAAGATGGGCACCTGGCTGACCGAGGACGTCCCGGACCTGATGCGGGCGAACTTCCGGACGGTCAAGTCCCGCGACGGCTGGGCCTTCATGGGCTCCTCCACCGGCGGCTTCGCGGGGCTGAAGGCGGTGCTGAAGCACCCCGACAAGTTCAAGGCGGTGATCGCCTCCGGCCCGGACATCGTCCCCGACTCCCCGCTGTGGAAGGGCCACGACAAGGAGAGGGCGGAGAACAGCCCGGAACTGCTGGCGCAGCGGCTGATCCAGAGCAAGGGCCCGGACGTCTACCTCGCCTTCCAGGTGGGCACCGACGAGAGCAACAAGAAGACCCTGCCGGACGTGAAGAAGTTCATCGCCACCTACGGCAAGGGGCCCGTCCACACGGACCTGAACGTCATCCAGGGCGGCAAGCACAACGCGAAGACCTACGTCCCGGCGATGGGGCAGCAGGCGATCGAGTTCATCAGCAAGGTCATGGAAGGACCGGTGCCGGCGCCGTAGCCCCGCCGTCGCCTTCGGCGCCACCGGCGCCACCGGTCTCCCCGGTGCCCTCCGCCGCGTCCTCGGGCTCACCGAAACGTCTGGGCGGGCCCGACCCGTCCCAGGCCGGCCAGCCGGGGCTGCCGGTGGCGGCGAAGGACACCCAGGCGGAGTGCATCTCGTCGGCGAGGGACTGCGGGGTGTCCCGGCCGGCCAGCCAGGAGGACTCCGGCACGCCGAGGGTGTCGAACACGAAGCCGAGCTCCAGGGCGTGGCAGGCACCCATGCCGGGCAGCCCGGACGGCCAGGCGAACTCGTAGACGTGGGCGGGGGTGCCGGCCGGCCGGGTGGCGGCGAGCCTGCGCAGCGGGTCGCGCAGCAGCCGGTCGGTGAGCAGCTGGCCGAAGACGTCCGCGGGGCCCGCGCCGGGAAGGGCGGTGCGCAGGGCACGTACCGCCGTCCGGTCCTTCCCGGCCATGGTCCGGCCCAGGACCACGGCGAGCGGCCCGAGCCGGTCCAGCAGCCGCAGCGTCCCGGTCGGGGCGAGCCACAGCCGGTACTCCTCGGCGGTCCAGCCCAGCAGCAGCGGTACGCCGGCGGAGGCGCCGCCCCCGGCCAGCGCGTCGAGGGGGTGGTCGGGGATCGTGTCCGGGTCGGTCACCAGGCCGAAGGCGGGGCCGCCGAGCAGCGCGTTGGAACGCTTGAGTTCGGCGCCCTGCGCGGCCAGCAGGGCGGCGGGGTCCACGTGGGCGAACGCGGCGGCGGTGGCGGGCACCTTCAGCCGTGCGGCCATCCGGCGGACCATGGTCCGCACCCGGTCCCGGGGCAGTACCTCCGGCGCGCCGCTCTGCAGCACCGCCTGTGCGAACAGTCCGGCGGCGCGCGGCGCGGCCAGCAGCGAGCCGATGCTGATGGCTCCGGCCGACTCGCCGAAGACGGTGACCCGGGCGGGGTCGCCGCCGAAGGCCGCGATGTTGTCCCGGACCCATTCCAGGGCGGCGATCTGGTCGAGCAGTCCCCGGTTGGGCGGGGCGTCGGGGAACAGGCCGTAGCCGAGGACCCCGAGCCGGTAGTTGACCGAGACCAGGACCACCCCGTCGCGGGCGAAGGCGGCGCCGTCGTAGACGGGGCAGGCGGCCGAGCCCCGGGTGAGGGCCCCGCCGTGGATCCACACCATGACGGGCAGCAGGGCCGCCGGCGCCGGGTCGGGGGTCCACACGTTGAGGTTGAGGCAGTCCTCGCCGGGCACGTCCGGATCGGGCAGCAGGTCGGCGAACGGCTCCGGGTACGGCACCTTGGGCGCGGTCGGCCCGTAGGCGGTGGCCTCGCGAACGCCGTCCCAGGGCGCGGGGGGTACGGGGGCGGCGAACGCGAGCGGGCCGACGGGCGGGGCGGCGTACGGGATGCCGCGGAAGGCGGCGACCGGCCGCCCGGAGCGGGCCTCGGGCTCGAAGCGGCCGGCGACCGTGCCGTACCGGGTCTTCACGTGCACCGTCCCCTTGCCGTGCACGTGGCCATGGCCGTTGCCATGGCCGCTGCTGTGCCCGGTTTCGCGCCCGTTCGCCATGGTGGTCCTCCAGCCTGCCCCGCCGGTCGGTCACGGGGAGATCCATCCTCCCTCACGTGGGCGGCTTCACCGGGTAGGTGGACGGACCGTGACCACTCGGCGCCGCCCGCGTTGTACGCCATGTCAATCGCCGCAGTGCTGCGGCACCCCACATGTGTCGAGGAGATTTTGATGTCGCGTATCGCGAAGGCAGCCGCCCTCACCGCTTTCACCGGCTCCGTGCTGGCCGCCGGTGCCGGTATGGCCGTCGCCGATGCCGGAGCGAACGGTGTGGCCGCCGAGTCCCCCGGCGTCCTGTCGGGCAACCTGGTCCAGGTCCCGGTGCACGTCCCGATCTGCGCCAGCGGCAACACCGTCAACGTGATCGCCCTGCTGAACCCGGCCTTCGGCAACACCTGCGTGAACGCTTCCGGCGGCAACGGCGGGCACACCGCCGGCTACGGCCACTGAGCGACCTTCCGGAGGGGCCCCCGCCGTCGGCGGGGGCCCCTCCCCTGTGTCCCGGTGTTCCCCGGCCTCGTTGCGTCCACGCTCCTCGCTCTAACCCTCGTAGCGGTAGAGGCCCTGGTGGCTGAGCATGTCCCTCGGCGTGATGTTCCACGGCGGCATGGGCTCGTCCAGGGCGATGACCCGGCCGTGCTGGAGGTCGGTGAGCTCCAGGGGGCGGGCCGGCAGGTAGCCGGAGCGGGGGTGCGCGCGCTGCCAGCGGTCCCAGAGCAGGTCCACGAAGGAGTGGTGCAGCCAGAACACCGGGTCGTTGGGAGCGGCCCCGCCGGTCATGTGCCCGCCGATCCACTGGTGGACCTTGTTGTGGTTGCGCCACTTCTCGCTGCGGGGCGCCGCCCAGCCCTCCAGCTTGTTGCGGAAGCCGCCGTCGCGGGCGGTGGAGTTCCACGGGTCGGTGTCGTAGACCGGGTCGTCGAGCGCCCACTGGAGTTCCTCGGCCGTGGGCAGGGTGATCGGGTTGCCGGGCCGGCCGAGGTTGCGGGTGAGGAAGCGGCCCTCGGTGACCCCGACGGTGATGTTCCAGTTCCCCCGGTCGTGGGCGAAGGGGCCGGTCATCACCTTCCGGTCGGACTCCCGGCCGGTGCCGCCCATGAAGTCCTCGGCCCACAGGCCGCCGACCGGGCTGCGGTCGGTGGTCCAGTCCCAGTACGGGATGGCGATGCCGGGGTCGAGCTCGCGCAGTTTGGCCTCGAAGTCGAGCAGGTACCGGCGGTGCCAGGGGAAGAACGACGGGGACATGTGGCCGACCCGGAGCTTGCTGTCCCGGTCGGGCACGAAGTAGCGGTCGTGGGTCCGGACGAATGCGTCGTACGTGCCGTTGCGCTTGAGTTCCAGGAGGGCCGCCACGAACCGCTTCTTCTGCGCGGAGGTGAGGTTCCTCTGGTTCTGCCGGGTGTACAAGCGGGTCCCTCCGTTCAGGCGTGGTGCAGGGCGGGCACGGCCGAGAGCCGGCCGGTGCCGAGTTCGTCGACGGCGGCCCGGGCGAGCTCCAGGGGCGTGGCGAAGGACTCGAAGTGGTTGACCGCGCTCAGGTAGCTGCCGTCCGCGCGGCGCATCACGTGCAGGGTGCGGCCGTCGATCCGGACGCCGGCGTGGTCGACGGCGATGTGCCGGCCCCGGTACGTCTCCTCGGTGACCGGGACGACGCCCTCGGCGGGGGCGGTGACGGGGCGGGGCCGGCGGGCCCGGAGCAGCGGGGAGAGGGCCGCTCCGGTGCCGGCGAGGACGGTCGCGGTGAACGCGGTGCGCAGCACCGCGCGGCGGGTGAACAGGCTGGCTCTCATACCGGAGTTAACGCGGTGCGGCGGCCTAGGTCACCCGGGCCGGTTCATCTCGGGTGCTTGAAGAAGAGGGTGGTGGGGCGGAGGTTCCCGTCCGGGTCGGTGGCGTAGTCGGGAATGGTGCCGGCCTCGGTCCAGCCGGCCTTGCGGTAGACCGCTTCGGCGCCGCTGCCGGTCTCGGTGTCGAGGAAGAGCAGGACGACGCCGGCCCGGGCGGCGGCCGCCTCGGCCACGGCGAGCAGGGCCCGCGCGGTGCCGCGGCCGCGGGCCGCGGGGTGGACCATCAGTTTGCGCAGTTCGGCGCGGTGCCGGCCGTTGGGCTTGGTCTCGCGGTACCAGCTGACGGTGCCGTCGATGGGGCCGGGGCCGCCGGCGCCCTCGGTACGGGACACCCAGAGTGCGAGCGCCCCGTCCGCGAGGGCGGGCTCCAGCGACTCCCACCAGTCGGCGGCGCCCGCGTGGTCGAGGCCGGTGAGGAAGCCGAGGGAGGCGCCGCCGCCGACCACGGCGAGGAGCAGCTCGGCGAGTTCGGCGCGGTGGGCACGCAGTCCGGCTGCGTCCAGCGGGGTGATCGTGACCGTCGTCATCCGGCCAGGGTAGGGATCACCCGGGGCGGACGGACGGGCGGGGTGGGACGGCCCGCGTCCGGATGACCGGCGCCCGGCTGCGGCGGCCGTGCGCCGTGCGATTGCGGGAGCGCCCGTGGCGTGGAACCGTTCCAGCATGACCGAAGGCACGATGCCGTACATCCCCTCCGCGCGGGTCACCGTGCTGGGGCTGCAGGACGGCGACCCGCCCTTCCGCATCGTCGAGGTCGACGGGGAGGTCGTCGGGTTCGCCAAGTCCATGACGGACGTGATCATGATCGCCGCGGATGCCGGCGTGACGATCCACGACCTGGACGATCCGGAAGCCGTCCGCTGGGTGGGCGGGGGCAAGTTCCGCTGGCACCGCTAGCGGTGCGCTCCCCTGCCCCGCCGCCCGCACCACCGCCCCGGTGGCGCCGGGCCGTTCACCGGCGCCCTCCTGGGCCGGGGCATGAGCCGGGACGAGTTCGAGGAACTCGTCCGCGACCGGTGCTGGGCCGGCGGCGCGGGTTTGCGAGACGGGACGGGGCGCGGCCCGGCCGGCGGGCCGGGCCAGCGGTCAGCGGTCAGCGGTCAGCGGTCAGCGGGTCAGCGGGTCGGGGCGGCGGGAGGCGGGTGAGGGCGGCGACCCGGGTGCGGTGGTGGGCGGCCGACCCGAAGGCCGAGGCGTTCGCCTTGGCCCGCTTGAGGTAGACGTGCGCCGGGTGTTCCCAGGTCATGCCGATGCCGCCGTGCAGCTGGACGCATTCCTCCGCCGCGCGCACGGCGACGCCCGAGCAGTAAGCCTGGGCCACCGAGACGAGCAGCGGCGCGTCCGGGGCGTCCGTGGCGAGGGCGTCCGCCGCGGCACGGGCCGCCGCGCGGGCCGAGGCGGTCTCCAGCCAGAGCGCGGCCAGCCGGTGCTTGAGCGCCTGGAAGGAGCCGACCGGGCGGTTGAACTGGTGCCGGGTGCGGAGGTACGCCACGGTCTCGGTCAGGCACCAGTCGGCGAGCCCGAGCTGTTCGGAGGCCAGCAGGCCCGCCCCGGCGAGCAGGCCCCGCTCGACCGCCGCGCGGGCGGTGTCCGGGCCGGCCAGCCGGATGCCGGCACCCTCCTGCGGGGTGACGGTGGCGAGCGGGCGGGTCAGGTCCAGTGGCACCCGTGGGGAGAGGGTGACGGCCTCGGCGGGCACCGCGTAGAGGCCGGTGCCGGAGCGGACCAGGAAGGTGTCGGCGGCGACCGCGTCCGCGACCGCCGCGACGGTGCCGCCGGCGGGTGGGATCCCGTCGGGACCGCCCGGGCCCAGGGTGAGCGGCAGTGCCGCCACGCACACGCCGCTCCCCTCGGCCAGCCGGGCGAGCAGGCCCGCCGCCTCCGCCGATTCCGGCGCGCAGGCCAGTAGCATCTCGGTGGCCACGACGGCGCTGGTCAGGTAGGGGGCGGGGGTGGCGGCCCGGCCGAGTTCCTCCAGGACCACGGCCGCCTCGCGGTGGCCGGCGCCCTGTCCGCCGAGCTTCTCCGGGACGAGCAGTCCGGCGGCGCCGATGTCGGCGGCGAGGGTCTGCCAGAGCCCGTCGTCGTACGGGCGCGGGTTCTCCAGCCGGGCCACGACGGCCGCCGGGCCGCCGCGGTCGGCGAGCAGCGACCGTACCGCCGAACGGAGTTCTTCCTCGGCGTCCGTGTAGAGCAGATCGGTCATCGGGCCAGGTCCTTCCAGGGGAGGTCCTTGTCGTCGCGGGGTTCGGCGGGCAGGCCGAGGACGCGTTCGGCGACGATGTTGAGGAGGACCTCGCTGGTGCCCCCTTCGATCGAGTTGCCCTTGGCCCGCAGGTAGCGGTATCCGGCGTCGCGGCCGGTGAAGTCGACCAGTTCGGGCCGCCGCATGGTCCAGTCCTCGTACAGCAGCCCGTCCTCGGCGAGGAGTTCGACCTCCAGGCCGCTGATCTCCTGGTTGAGCCGGGCGAAGGCGAGCTTCATGCCGGAGCCCTCGGGGCCGGGCGCTCCGGCGGCCAGCT
Source organism: Streptomyces sp. NPDC043853 (assembly GCF_056436025.1). Lineage (NCBI taxonomy): Bacteria > Bacillati > Actinomycetota > Actinomycetes > Kitasatosporales > Streptomycetaceae > Streptomyces > Streptomyces sp. NPDC043853. The sequence continues at coordinate 356,278 of NZ_JBWKDJ010000005.1, read as the reverse complement.
GCTGGCGGAGGCGTTCGGCGGTCAGGCGGGCCACCTCGGCCTCCACCCACAGGGTGAGCAGCCGGTCGTGCAGGGCGTGGGTGCGGAGTTCCGGGCGGTCGCGCCAGACCTCGGCGACCCGGGAGATCATGCCGCCCTCGCGGGGCAGCCGCATGCCGCCGATGGAGACGCGTTCGTTCATCAGGGTGGTCCGGGCGACCTCCCAGCCCTGGCCGACGGCGCCGAGCCGGTGGGCGTCGGGGATGCGGACACCGGTGAGGAACACCTCGTTGAACTCGGCCTCGCCGGTGATCTGGCGGAGCGGCCGGACCTCGACCCCGGGGGCGGTCATATCGCACAGGAAGTAGGTGATGCCCCGGTGCTTGGGCGCGTCGGGGTCGGTGCGGGCGATCAGGATGGCCCAGCGGGCGGTGTGCGCGCTGGAGGTCCACACCTTCTGGCCGTCGACCACCCAACCGTCACCGTCACGGACGGCGCGGGTGCCGAGGGCGGCGAGGTCCGATCCGGCGCCCGGCTCGCTGAACAGCTGGCACCAGACCTCCTCCCCCAGCCACAGCGGGCGCAGGAACCGGCGCTTCTGCTCCTCCGTGCCGTAGGCGAGGAGGGTCGGCGCGGCCATGCCGAGGCCGATGCCGATGCGGCGCGGGTCGTTGTCGGGGGCTCCCGCGGCTTCGAGTGCGGCGTCGACGACGGCCTGGAGGGCGCGGGGGGCGGCCAGGCCGCCGAGTCCCACGGGGTAGTGGACCCAGGCCAGTCCGGCGTCGAAGCGGGCCCGCAGGAACTCCTCCCGGCCGGTGTCGGCGGGCGGGTGGGCGGCGAGGAACTCGCGGGTGCGGGCGGCCAGTCCGGCCGCGGTGAGGGGCTGTGCCATCAGGAGTCTCCCCCGTCCGGTACGACGACCAGGCGGCCGGTGGTGGTGCCGTCCGCCACCCGCTGCACGGCGTCGGCGGCACCGGTGAGCGGGACGCGCTCGCTGACCAGGGGGGCGACGGCGCCTTCGGCGGCGAGCCGGGTGAGTTCGGTGTGGCAGGCGAGGATCGCGGCCGGGTCCTTGGCGGCGTACAGGCCCCAGTGCAGGCCGACGATCGAGTAGTTCTTGATCAGAGCGTGGTTGAGGGCGGGGGTGGGAATGCCGCCGCTCGCGAACCCGACGACCAGGATCCGGCCCTCGAAGGCCACGCACTTGGCGGAGGCGGTGTAGGCGTCCCCGCCCACCGGGTCGTAGACCACGTCGGCGCCGCGCCCGCCGGTGAACTCCTTCACCCGCGCCGCCACGTCCTCGGTCGTGCGGTCGATCACGAGGTCGCAGCCGAGTGCCTCGGCGATGACGGCCTTGCCCTTGCCCCCGACCACGCCGATGACGGTGGCTCCGGCGGCCTTGCCGAGCTGGACGGCGGCGCTGCCGACCCCGCCGGCGGCGGCGTGCACCAGGAGGGTCTCGCCCGGCTGGAGGCGGGCCCGCCGGTGCAGGCCGAACCAGCCGGTCTGGTAGCCGATGTGCAGGGCGGCGGCCTGGCCGTCGTCGAGCGCCTCCGGGGCGGGGAGCAGCGCGGCCGCCGGCGCGGTGACGTACTCCGCGAAACCGCCGTACGGCAGGGAGGGGTTGGCGATGACCCGGCGGCCGTCCTCGGTCTCGCCGCAGATCTCGACCCCGGGGGTGAAGGGCAGCGGCGGGCGGATCTGGTACTGGCCGCGGCAGAGCAGCGCGTCGGGGAAGTTGACGTTGGCCGCGCGGACCCGGAGTCTCACCTCGCCGTCGCGGGGTTCCGGCTCCGGGACCTCGTCGAGCCGCATGACCTCGCGGGGCTCGCCGTGGGTGTGTACTCGCCATGCCTGCATCCGGGGCCTCCAGCCGCGGTCGACCGTGCTTGGCGGCATACTAAGCGGTCGCTTGCACCCGTGGGAACCGTACGGACGCACCGGGGCAGTTCCGGCCGTCTCTGACGGTCTGTGCGGTTCCGGGCCCACCGCGCCACAAGGCTGAGGCGGGGGACGGGGGTTGACGGGCCGGGCGGTCGGGCGGCGGTCCGGACCTGGGCTTCCGCGCCGCCCGGGCTGGCGGCCGGGCGGTGGGCTGGATAGTCTCCCGGCCCGATGGGTCGGGTCGTACGGGGGATGGGGAATGACGATGGGCGCTGCCCTGCAGGCAGGGGACCCGCGGCGGGTGGGGCGATATCAGATCGTCTCCCGTCTCGGTGCGGGTGGCATGGGCCGGGTGTACCTCGGCCGGTCCCCGGGCGGGCGGGCCCTGGCGGTGAAGGTCGTACGGCCGGATCTGGCGGATGAGGACGGCTTCCGGCGCCGGTTCGCACGGGAGGTGGGCGCCGCCCGGAAGGTGAACGGCGTCTTCACCGCCGCCGTGGTGGACGCCGATCCGGACGGGAACCCGCCCTGGCTGGCCACCGCGTACGTCCCCGGCATGTCCCTGGACGATGCCGTGACCGCGCACGGGCCCTGGGCAGCGGACTCGGTGCTCGCACTGGGGGCGGGGCTGGCCGAGGCGCTGGAGGCGATCCACCGGGTCGGCGTGGTGCACCGGGACCTGAAGCCGTCGAACGTCATGCTGTCGGCGGACGGGCCGCGCGTGATCGACTTCGGGATCTCGGTGGCCACCGCCACCGACGTCACCGCAACCGATGCCGGCAAGCTGACCACGACCGGGGCCATCATCGGGACCCTGGGGTTCATGGCTCCCGAGCAGGCGACCGGAGGCCCGGTCGGGCCGGCCGCCGACGTCTTCTCGCTGGGCGTGATCCTGGCCTGGACGGCGACCGGCGAAGGCCCCTTCGGGTCGGGCCCGGCCTTCGCGGTGGCCTACCGTGCCGTGCACGACGAACCCGACCTCGCACGCCTGCCCTCCGGGCTGCGCGACGTGGTGCGGCGCTGCCTGGCCAAGGAGCCGGAACGGCGGCCCGGCGTGACGGAACTGCTGGAGCTGCTGACCGCGGCGCGCGGCGACCGCCCCGCCCAGCTCTCGGTCCCCGAACAGTGGCTGCCGGCTCCGGTCGCCCGCGCCGTACGGGGCACGACCGCGCCGGTGGGCCCGGAGTCCACGTTCGTGGACCCGTCTCAGGCACCCGTGCCGGTACGGGAGCCGGACCACCGTTCCGAAGCCCCGCCCGGAGCCGGTGGCGGTGCGGGAGCCGGTACGGGAGCCGGTACGGGAGGCATCCCGAACGACCGTGCGATGGCCGGCCGGGACGCCCGTGAGCAAGCCGTCCGGGACGGCAGTACGGGCGACCGGATGACGGCCGGTCCCGGCTCCGCCGGGTCGGCCTGGCCGCGCCGGGCCGCGATCGCGGTCAGCGCCGTGCTGTCCACCGCGGCCCTCACCGTCTCGGCCGTGCTCTACGTCGACTCCCAGAAGGAGGACCGGGGCACCGGGTCCACGGCAGGCGGGGGGACGGTCCAACCGTCCGCGACCGGCACGCCCGGCACGACGTCGAGCCCGACGCCCTCGCCGCCATCCGGGGGCGACCTGCCCAAGGTGCCGGTGACCTTCGTCCTGGGGGGTTACGTCCGCGACGATCCGTCCAAGGCACACAACCCCATCGGCACCTTCGAGGCCGGCCGTGGGCACGTCTACTGCCGCGTCCGGGGCGAAAACATCAACGGCCTGGGAAGCATCTGGAACTCCTGGTGGCTGCTGACGGACATGGGCCCGAACAGCAGTCGGGCATGGGTGTCCGCCTATTACCTCAACGGCGACGAAGAGGCCGAGGCAGCGGACGGCTCCGACATCCCCAACTGCCCTCCCAAGGCCCTGAAAAGCCCCACCACCGGCCGCTGAACAACCGTGCACGAGCAGGGCGCACGGCCACGCCCATGGCCATCCGCGCCCGTGCGCGCTATCGATGCCCGCATGACCGACACGGCACATCCGAACGACGGAAGCGACGGAAACACCAGGGGCGACGGGCTGCCGGGCCTGCCCGCCCCTCCCCCGCCGGGGACCGCCGCTCTCCCGGCCGGCACCTACGCCGGGCAGCTGGTGCTGGTGACCGGCGGCGGCACGGGGCTCGGCCTGGCCGTGGCCGCCGAGTTCGCCCGCCTGGGCGCGGACCTGCTGATCGCCAGCCGCAACGAGAAGCACCTCCTCGCCGCCCGGGAGGAGCTGGCCGCCGTACCGGGCGCGGGCCGGGTGACGGTCGCGGTGTGCGACATCCGGGACCCGGAGCGGGTGGCGGAGGTGTTCGACGAGGCCGAGGCGGCGGCCGGGCGGCTGCCCGACGTGCTGGTGAACAACGCGGCGGCCAACTTCCCCTGCCCGGCGGAGGACCTCTCCCCCAACGGCTGGCGCGCGGTCGTCGACATCACGCTCACCGGCACCTGGTTCATGACCCGGGAGTTCGGCCGGCGCCACCTGGCCGCGGGAACCCCCGGCTCGATCGTCAGTGTCGGCGCCTCCTACGCGTGGACCGGCGGTCCCGGCTTCGCCGCGTCCGCGGCGGCCAAGGCGGGGGTGAAGAACCTGGTGGAGACCCTCGCCGTGGAGTGGGGCCCGTACGGCATCAGGATCAACGGGCTGGTACCGGGCCTCTTCCCGCACGAGGACATGACGGAGGCGATCCGGGACGGGCTGGAGCGGGCCGGGCAGGCAGCGGCGGCGGACCGCCGGCAGCCCGCGCTGCGGGCGGGTCTGCCGCGTGAACTCGGCTGGGCGGCCACCTTCCTGGCCTCCCCGTACGCCCGTTTCATCACCGGCCACACCCTGGTGGTGGACGGCGCGAACTGGCAGCGCCGGGCCGTGGTGAACCCGCAGGTGGTGCCGGTCCGCACCCAGCTGGGGCGGGAGCCGTTCAGGCGCTGACCCGGCGGCGGGCCAGCTGCGGGTAGTCGACCACCAAGCCGTCCGCGTCGAACTCGACGTCCGCGGAGAAGTCCCCTGAGGCGTAGCGGACGAGGGCACCGCCGCCCCCGGTGGCACGGAGGTGGGTGTACGCCTGCCGGGACGACCGGACGGCCAGGTCGGGCACGGACACCCAGGCCATCAGGAACGTGTGCTCGCCGGGCGCCCGGAGCAGGCCGTGCCGGAGCACGGGCATGGTGTTGGTGAGCGGGCACAGGCCGAGGTCGCAGTCGAGGGCGCCCTCCAGGTCGGGGCGCGGGCGGCCGTCCGCGGTCCAGTGCCCGGCCGTCGAGCGGCGCAGGTCCAGCTCCCGGACCCGGTAGGCGTCCTCGACGCGCACGGTGAGGTGCCGGGTGTGCAGCTCCTCGTCGGTCTCCAGCGCGTACGACAGCCAGTACGGCTGCGGCTCGGTGCCCACGGCCCGGCCGCGGGCCCGCAGGCCGGCGGGCGCGGGCGGCGCCCCGCCGAGCTCGACCCAGGCGGTCTCCAGCCCGCCGCTCGCCGTCACGTCCCAGGTCACGACATGGTGTTCGGTCACCGGACCAAGGTACCCGCCGTACGGGCCGTCCTCCGGGAGGCGGCCGGGCCGGACCGGGGATCGGCGGGGCGCACCCGGGCGGCCCGCGATCGGCCGTCCGGGAGGCCGCGGTCAGGGCCGGGTGGCACGGTTCTAGCGGCCCTCGAAGCGGGGTGGGCGGCGGGCGGCTTTCGCCGTGTAGCCCTCGCGGCAGTCCTCCGAGGTGAGGGTGAGCGCCGCGGTCATCGCCACCCGGTCCAGGGCGGCGGGCAGGGCGGCGTCCGCGAAGGAGTCCACCGAGCGTTTGATGCCCTGGACGGCGAGCGGGGCGTTCGCCGCGATCCCGGCCGCGAGCTCGCGGGCGGTGGCGTCGAGGGCCGCCCGGTCCACCACCTGCTGTACGAGGTTGAGCCGCTCCGCCGTACGGGCGTCGATCCGGCGGCCGGTCAGGGCGAGGTACTTCGCCCAGCCGGCGCCGGCCTCGCGGGCGATGCGCAGGTCACCGCCGGCGTCGACCGCGACGCCGAGCCCCGCCTCGGGCAGGGCGAACACGGCGTCCTCGGCGGCCACCCGGATGTCGGCCATCAGCGCGAGTTCGAAGCCGAAGCCGAGGCAATAGCCCTGGACTGCGGCGACGACGGGCTGTGGGAGCCGGCTGAGGACGGTGAAGCGTTCGTGCACCCAGCGGATGCCCTCGTAATAGGCGCGGGTGCGGGCGGCGGGCGAGTCGCCGGTGATGCCGCCGCCGGGGGCGGTGACATCGATGCCCGCGCAGAAGGCGCGGCCCTCCGCGCGGAGCAGGACCGCCCGGACGGTGTCGTCGAACCGGATGCGATCGGCCAGCAGGCCCAGTTGCCTGGTGGACTCCCAGCTCCAGCCGTTGAGCTTGTCCGGGCGGCAGAGGGTGAGGACGGCGAGGCCGTCGCCGACGTCGAGGCGGATCCGCTCCTCACCCTCGGCGATCTCCGTGGACAGGGTGTCGATCACCGGGTCGTCCCTCCCGCAGCCTGACCCCACAGCACAACTGACGGTCCATCAGATCGGATCGTCGGGGTCAGGTTACGGGGCACGGATCAGCGCGGGAAGACCTCGAACGTCACCGCGGGACGGCCGCCGAAGCGGGCCGCCGCCTGCTGGGCGTTGCCCGTGAGGAACGTCCGGCAGTACTCCTCGGGGTCCTGGTCCGTCAGCACCTCGATATAGGCCTTGTGCTCCATCAGGGACTTGACCGACCGCTCCAGGCCGGGTCCGGCGTCGGCGGCGTGGGTGGGCGTGCTGGAGCCGGCGACCGCCACCCACCGCACCCCGTTCCACGGCTCCAGGCCCTGCTCGGAGATGAGTTCGGGGAAGATCCAGCGGTTTCCGGCGTCGCCGGCCGCGTCGAGGACGGCCCGGCCGACGGCCTTGTGGTCGGGGGTGTTCCAGTACCCGCCGGGGCCGGGGCCCCAGACGTCCCCGTGGTTCAGGGTGATCACCAGTTCGGGGCGGTGCCGGCGGATGGCCGCCGCGATGTCCCGGCGCAGGCCGAGGCCGTACTCGACGACACCGTCCCGGTGGTCCAGGAACTCCACCTCGGACACGCCGACCACGGCGGCGCTCGCCCGCTGCTCCGCCTCGCGCAGCGGCCCGCACTGCTCCGGGGCGATGGTGTCGATGCCGGCCTCGCCACGGGTGGCGAGGACGTAGACCACCTCGCGGCCGCCGTCGGTCCAGTCCGCGATGGCCGCCGCGCAGCCGTATTCGAGGTCGTCGGGGTGGGCGACCACGGCCAGCGCGCGCTGCCAGTCGGTGGGCATCGGCTCCAACTGGGCGGGCCGTCCGCCCCGTCCGTCCTGTCCGTCCTGTCCGGCGGGCCCGTTCTGATCAGTTTGCTCGGTCATGATCCGCACCATAGGCCACCCGTGCGAGGGTGGGGCGGTGGAGAGACGCGGATGTGTCACGGCGCTGCCGGACTCGACCGGGTTCTTCCTCAAGAGCCCCCGGGACGCCTTCCCCGGGGGTGACCGTTCTCCGTACGCGGTCAGACTTCGCCGTGGAGGAGGGCCAGGAGGCGGTCCAGGACGCGGGTGCCGCCCGCACGGACGCCGTCGTGCTCGAACTCGTCCGTGATCCAGGTGCGCAGGCCGCGAACGGCCCGGGCGGTCTCCAGGGAGTGGGCCGTGTCGACGTACAGGTCGTCGTGGTAGACGGCCGCGGCCACCGGGACCTCGTTGGCGGCCAGCCGGGCCGGGTCGTACAGCGGGGTCCAGCCGGTGCGGGCGGCGAGGATCTCGGCGGTCTCGCGGAGCGGTTCGAGCGCCGGGTCGGTGGTGAAGTGCCAGGGGTGGACGGTCTCGCCGGTGAACAGGACCGGCTCGTCCCCGGCGAGCGCCTTGGCGGCGTCGAAGCGCGGGTACCCGACGCGGACCCGTTCGGCGGCCCAGCCGGTGGGCGCGGCCGGGTCCTGGGCGTAGATGGCCTCGTGGACGAGGGCGTAGAGCGGGTGCCCGGCGAAGGAGAGGCGCTCGCGGACGCCCTCCAGGAAGGCGTCGGAGAGGGCGGTGCCGGCGGGGGTGCGGACGAAGGCGTTCTCCAGCAGGTAGTGCAGCTGGTGGCTGCCGTCGCCGCTGCCGAGGAGGATGCCGAGGGACTGGAACGCCTCGACGGTGAGCCGGTGGCCGCCGGGCAGGGTGGCGGGCTGCTCGGCGAGGTGGGCGGCGATCCGGCGGACGCGCTCGACGTCCATCGGGTAGCGGTCGTAGTGGGCGAGGTTCTTGCGCTCCATGCGCGGGTACGCGGCCGCGTACACCTCGTCGGCGGAGGCGGTGAGGGAGGGCAGGCCGCCGGTGATCAGTGCGCCGCTCAGGCCCTCGGGAGCGGTGGACAGGTAGTGGGTGGTGCAGAAGCCGCCGAAGCTCTGGCCGAGCACGGTCCAGGGGGCGCCGCCGGTGAGGGCGGGGCGGATCGCCTCGCAGTCGCGGACGATGGAGTCGGCGCGGAAACGGGCGAGGTACTCCGCCTGACGGTCGGCGGTGCCGCGGAGCGGCAGGGTCTGGCGGTTGGCGGGGGTGGAGCGGCCGGTGCCGCGCTGGTCGAGCAGGAGCACCCGGTAGTCGCGCAGGGCGCGCTCCAGCCAGGCCTGGCGGCCCGTGAACCGGCGGGCGCCGAAGCCGGGGCCGCCTTCGAGGTAGATCAGCCAGGGGAGGTCCGCCGGGTCCTTGCCGGTGGCGACGGCCTCGCGGGCGTACAGCTCGATTTGTTCGCCGGCCGGGTCGTCGTGGTCCAGGGGGACCGTGAAGTGGTGGTCGGTGAGGACGACGCCCGGCTGGCGGTAGGTGGTGGTCACGCGGTTCCCTGAGATCGGTCCGGGCGCGCGGTGGCGCGGTCCGGCTGCGGCTGCCCGCCGGGGTGCGGTCCGGCCGGAGCATTGCGGCGCCCCGTGGCCCGGCCGAGTCTAACCACGCCCTCGCCTGGGCTCCGGCCCTGGTCCGGGCGCTTTTCCCGGAGGCCGGCCGCCCGGACCTCCTCGTCGGCTACCCGGCCGACCCGCTGCGTCGTCCGTCCGGAGCCCGGCGCCGCCGATGGCGCGATCGCCCCCCTGCACCCGCCGAACGGGTGCTCTCCGTAGCGGTGCCGGAGGGCCGTGGCGGCCCCGCTGACCGGCACGGTGTTGTGCTGGCCGTATGGCACTTTCCCTGAAGGTCGTTCGTGGGTCGCTGCGCAGACGGCTCGTATCCGTGGTCGCCGTGTGTGCGATCGCTCTGCCGCTGGCGGGGACGTCAACCCCTGCTGCCGCGCAGGGGGTCGCCCAGATCTTTCCGGCTTCCATCGGATTCGAGGACGTGGTGGTCGGCGCGCGGAGCTCGCCGCGCGCCGTTCAGCTCGGCAACACCGGCGACATGCCGCTGCACGTCGGCCAGATCACGCTGCCCGACGCATTCGAGGTACCCGAGGACTCCTGTTCGAACTCGACCGTCGATCCCGGCGACAGCTGCGTCGTCAACGTCGTCTTCCGCCCCTCATCGGCCGGGAGTCACTCGGGGACGCTCACCCTGCCCCACGACGGGCAAGGCTCGCAGGCCGTCAGCCTCTCGGGTTTCGCCTTCGAGGACGAGGTCGAGCTCGCCGCGTTCGTCATCGTTCCGGAGACCGTGGCGCCCGGCCAGACGTACGAGTACCAGGTGTTCATCCCCAACACCGGGCTTGCCACGGCCCGTGACGTCCGCATCACCATCGGCCGGACCGTCATGCGCGTCGTTCAGGGCCGACCGCGGCCGCCCGCGGTGCCGCTGGAACAGGTGGAGGCGGAGGCCGGTGCCATGACCCGGTTCGCGACGTTCCCGCCCAACGACAGCCGGACGATCAGGGTGCGGGTCACCGCCCCGGACCGGCCGAGTCTGATCACCACGACGGCGACCGTCACCGCCGCGAACCAGGCCGTTCCCTACACCGACACCCGGACCACCCGGGTCGTTCGTTAGGGCTGTTCGGGGCCGGCCCGGGGGCACGGCCATGGGCGTCCGCATCCGTGTCGGGCCCGCCTCGGCGGGTACGGACGCCCGCGTCACGTCCGTTCGTGTCAGAAGGTGACGACCGAGCGGAGCACTTCGCCGCGTTCCATCCGGGCGAAAGCCGCTTCGACGCCGTCCAGGGGGATCGTCTCGGAGACGAACGCGTCCAGGTCGAGCCGGCCCTGCAGGTAGAGGTCGATCAGCAGGGGGAAGTCGCGTTCCGGGAGGCAGTCCCCGTACCAGGAGGACTTCAGCGCGCCGCCGCGCCCGAAGACGTCGAGCAGGGGGAGGTTCAGGCGCATGTCCGGGGTGGGGACGCCGACGAGCACGACCGTGCCGGCCAGGTCGCGGGCGTAGAAGGCCTGCTCGTACGTCTCCGGGCGGCCCACCGCCTCGATGACCACGTCCGCGCCGTTGCCGCCGGTCAGGGACTGGATGGCCTTGACCACGTCCTCCTTCGCCCCGTTGACCGTGTGCGTGGCGCCCAGGCCCTTCGCCCACTCCAGCTTGCGGTCGTCGAGGTCGACCGCGATGATCCGCGCGGCCCCCGCCAGCCTGGCCCCGGCCACCGCCGCGTTGCCCACTCCGCCGCAGCCGATGACGGCCACCGAGTCGCCCCGGCCGACGTTCCCGGTGTTGATCGCCGCGCCGAGGCCCGCCATCACACCGCAGCCCAGCAGACCGGCCGCGGCCGGCGAGGCGGCCGGGTCGACCTTGGTGCACTGGCCGGCCGCGACGAGGGTCTTCTCGGCGAAGGCTCCGATGCCCAGGGCCGGCGAGAGCCGGGTGCCGTCCTCCAGCGTCATCGGCTGGGAGGCGTTGTGCGTGGCGAAGCAGTACCAGGGCCGCCCGCGCCGACAGGCCCGGCAGCTGCCGCACACGGCACGCCAGTTGAGGACGACGAAGTCACCGGGGGCGACCGAGGTGACGTCGGGGCCGACCGCCTCGACCACCCCGGCGGCCTCGTGGCCGAGCAGGAACGGGAACTCGTCGTTGATCCCGCCCTCCCGGTAGTGGAGGTCGGTGTGGCAGACGCCGCACGCCTGGACCTTCACGAGCGCCTCGCCCGGCCCGGGGTCGGGCACCAGGACCGTGGCGATCTCCACCGGTGCGCCCTTGCCCCGCGCGATGACTCCTCGTACCTGCTGCGTCACGTCGTACCCCGCTCTTCGTCTGCCGTGGACCGTGCCGGACCTACGCACGTTACTCCGGGCGGAGTTCCCGCGGTACGGCATCGCGCAGCGCGGCGGCGAACGCCGCCACTGCCGGGTGCGCGGCGGCGCCGCGGCGGAAGGCGATGCGGGTACGGCGCTGCATGCGCAGCCGGGTGAGGCGGACGGCGGGGCCCGCCTCGCCGGGGACGCCGAGCTGCGGGACCACGGAGACGCCCTGGCCGGCCGCGACCAGCGCGAGGGCGGTGGCGAAGTCGTCGACCTGATGGCGGATCCGCGGGGTGAACCCGGCCGCCTGGCAGGCCCGCACGGTCATGGCGTGGCACATGGTGCCGCTGGTGGCGGTGATCCAGGGTTCGTGCCGGGCGGCGCGCAGCACCGCCGTCTGGATGTCCGTGGCCGTGACTGTGTCCGTGCCCGCGGCCGTGCCCGTGCCCGTTTCCGTATCCGTATCCGTTGCGGATGCCGGCGAGGGGCCGTGTGTCGCCGGGCCGGCCGGGTCGGCCGCCGATGGTGTGGCCAGGTACATCGCCTCGGCGCAGAGCGGCTCGGTGGCCAGGCCCGGCTCCGCGGGAGCCGGGACGAAGTCGTAGACGTGGACCAGGGCCACGTCCAGGTCGCCGGCCCGCAGGGCGTGGCCGACCGCGGCCGGGTCGGTCTCGGAGACCATCGGCTCCAGCCCCGGGTGCCGACGGGCCAGGGAAACCAGTGCGGCGGGGACGATGGCCCGGGTGGCGGTGGCGAAGGCGCCGACCCGCAGGACACCCGCCAGGCCGCTGCGGGCCTCGGCGAGGTCGGCCTCGGCCCGTTCCAGCCGTTCCAGGACGGCTTCGGCGTGCCGGACCAGGTTCTCCCCCGCCGGCGTGAGCCGGACGCGTCGGCCGGTGCGCTCCAGCAGCGGCAGGCCGGCCTCCCGTTCGAGGACGGAGAGCTGCTGGGACACCGCCGAAGGACTGAAGGAGAGGGCCTCGGCGACGGCCGCGATGGTGCCGCGGCGGGCGAGTTCGCGCAGCAGGCGCAGACGGCGTACATCGAGCATCGGTTCAGCTTATGCGTGGAGTAAGGAATGTGAACTGGATTTGACGGTCGGGTGCCTTCAGGCTCGTGGCCATGGCACAGGACATCGATCACTTCACCGGCGCAGCCCGAACCACCCGTGGTACGCGGACCCCGCACCCGATCCACGACATCCACGACATCCACGACATCCGCGGCATCCACGTACCGCTCGTCACTCCTTTCGACTCCGCAGGAGCGGTCTCCGCGGAGGCGCTGGAACGGCTCGCGCACGAGGTGCTGGACGCCGGCGCCGCCGGGATCGTCGCACTCGGCACCACCGCGGAGGCGGCCGCGCTGGACGACGCCGAGCGGGACCTGGTGACCGGGGTGTGCGCCCGGGTGTGCGGGGAGCACGGCGTACCGCTGACCGTCGGGGCCGGGAGCAGCGACACCCGGGCGAGCGCGCAGGCACTGGCCCGGCTGGGCCGCTGGGCGGAGGTGACGGCGGCGCTGGTGAGCGTGCCGTCCTTCGTGCGGCCCTCGCCGGCGGGGGTACTGGCGCACTTCGAGCGACTGGCGGCGCCCTCTCCGGTGCCGCTGATCGTCTATCACGTCCCGTACCGGACGGGTCAGCCGCTGGACGCGGAGACGCTGCGGGCGCTGGGCGGGCTGCCGGGGGTCGCCGGGGTGAAGTACGCGGGCGGTGGCCTCGGCGAGGAGGCGGTCGCGCTGCTCGGGGACCCGCCCGAGGGCTTCGCGGTGCTCGCGGGCGACGACGCGTACGTGTCGCCGATGCTGGCGATGGGCGCGCCGGGCGCGATCCTCGCCTCGGCCCACCTGGCGACGGACCGGTTCGTGGGGCTCGAAGCCGCCTGGCGGGCGGGCGAGGTGACGTCGGCCCGGCAGCTCGGCCACGCGCTGGCCCGCCTGTCGGCGGCCGTGTTCGCCGCGCCCAACCCGACGGTGCTCAAGGGCGTGCTGCACGCGCAGGGCCGGATCCCCACCCCGGACGTACGGCTGCCTCTGCTGCCCGCGGGCGCCGGCATCGTGGCGACTGCGCTGCGCCGGACCCGGGAACTGGGGTCGGTGATCAGTACGGTGTGACCGGCGGGCATGGACGAGCCGAGTGAGGGCACGCAGATGATCAACGGGGCACATGTCGTCATCCACAGCCGGGACGCGGTGGCGGACCGGGCGTTCTTCCGTGACGTCCTGGGGTATCCGCACGTGGACGCGGGAGGCGGTTGGCTGGTCTTCAAGCTGCCGCCGGCCGAGCTCGCGGTGCATCCGGGCGAGGGTGCGGGCGCGCACGAGCTGTTCCTGATGTGCGAGGACGTGGCCGCGACGGTCGCGGAACTGACGGCGCGGGGCGTGGAGTTCACCGAGCCGGTCACCGAGCTGAGCTGGGGGCTGCTGACCGCGCTGCGGTTGCCGGGCGGGGGCGTGCTGCGACTGTACGAGCCTCGGCACGAACGGGCCCATTCGCTCTGAGAGTCCCCTGCCGGCCGGCGACCGGCGGGCAGGGACCGCGCCGGCGGGCGGACCGGCGCGTGCCGGCGGGTGTGCCTGCGGGCACCCGGCCCGCATCCGTACCGCCCGAGACCGTGTCACGACGGGTGGCTCGGGCGTTGGACCTGCGTCACCCCGCATTCCGGAGGAACCACCGTGCCCGTTCCCGTGCCCCCGCCGCCCGCATCCCGGCCGACGCCCGAGGAGGTCCGGGCGTACTACGCGGCACAGCCCGCCCCGCTGGTCGCGGCGACCGGAGTCGTCCTGGACGGCGCGGGCCGGGTGCTGCTGCTGACCCCTTCGTACAAGGAGGGGCTGGAGCTGCCGGGCGGCACGGTCGAGGACGCCGAGATCCCCGAGGAGGGGCTGGCGCGGGAGCTCAAGGAGGAGCTGGGGCTGGACGTTCCGGTGGGCCGGCTGCTCGCCGTGGACGCACGCGCGCCCGGGGAGCTGGGCCGCTCGCTGGTGGCCCACGTCCACCTGGTCGGTCCGCTGACCGACGAGCAGGCCGGCGGGCTGTCCTACGCCGACGGGGAGGTGGCGGAAGCGCACTGGCACACCCCGGAGGAGGCGGTACGGCTACTGCCCGAGCGGGTCGCGCCCCGGCTGCGGGCGGCGCTGGCCGCGCTGTACGCGGGGTCGATCGCGCACCTGGTCAACGGGGTGCCCCAGCCCGGTTCCCCGGCCGCGCTGGATCCGGCGCGGCGGGCGGAACTGGAGCACGCGCACGCGCTGGACGCGGCCAGCCACCGGGCCAGTCGGCCCAAGGCGTTCACCGCGGCGCACATGCTGTTCACCGACGCCGCGGGCCGGGTGCTGCTGGTCCGGCCGGCGTACCGGAAGGACGGGCGGTGGAACCTGCCGGGCGGCGGGGTGGACAGCGACCTCGGGGAAAGCCCGCGGGAGGGTGCGCGGCGGGAGGTCCTGGAGGAGCTCGCGCTGGACGTGGAGCCGGGCCGGCTGCTGGCGGTGAACTGGACGAGCCATGCCCCGTATCCGGCCCGGGTGTCGTTCACCTTCGACGGCGGGGTGCTGAGCGAGGCCGACCTGGGCCGCATCCGGCTGCCCCCGGACGAGCTGCGGGAATGGCGGCTGGCGGGGCGGGAGGAACTCGCGGGCCTGGTGAAGGCGAAGCTGCGGCGGCGCATCGTGGCGTGCCTGGACGCGCTGCGCGAGGGGACGGGACCGCTGGAACTGCACGCGGGCCGGCCCTGGGCCGGGCAGCGGGAGGCGCGGTCGTCGTGAGTACGGACCCGGCTCGCGCGGACGAGCCCCACCACGAGCCCCACCACGAGCCCTGCGACGAGCCCGGCGACGAACCCCGCGACCCGCTGCCGCTGCTCGCCGAGGCGTACGGGCTGGTGGCGCGAGCGGTGGAACCAGGTCCCGCGGGCACGGCCACCGTCAACCGGATCGTCACCGACCGGGGCGGGCGGCGCTGGTTCGTGAAGTCCTACCCGCCCGGCACGGATCTGGACGCCGAACAACGGGCCCTGGAACTCGGCCGGTTCGCCCGGCGGGCGGGAGTGCCCGTGCCGGAGGTGCGGCCGACGGCCGACGGGCGGCTGATCGCGGGCATCCCCGTCCGCGGTACCCCGGGCCACCGCGGCGCCCCCGGCCGCCACGCCCCCGAATCCGGTGCCGTCTCCGTGTCCGCCTACGTCGAGGATGCCGAGACCGCGGAGGGCGGTCTGTACGGCGGTCGCTGGGAGGCGGTCGGCCGGACCCTCGCCCGGCTGCACACCGCCCTCGCCGGACATCCGCGCGGCGCGCCGCCCCACGCGGCCCCGCCCTCCGTCGTCTTCGATCCGGAGCACCGGCGGACCCGGTTGCGCCGGCTGGTCGCCCGGTACGAGGCACGGCCGCGCGAGGGCTTCGAGGCATGGGCCCTGGCGGCGACCCGGGAGCGGCTCGCCCTGCTCCCCCGCGTCGAGGAGCTGGCCGCCGGGCTGCCGGACCGGCTCACCGTCCAGACCGTGCACGGCGACCTCGCCTCGCCCAATCTGCTGCTGCGCGCCGAACGGGTCGCCGCCGTCATCGACTTCCGCCCGCCGTCACCCCGGCCGGTGGTCTGGGAGATCGCCCGCATCGGGTGCGATCCGCGCACGGTGGTGCTGCGGGCGGACTGGCCGTCGGGGCTGGCGCGGCTGGTCGCGGCCTATCGGGAGGCCCGGCCGGGGTTCCCGCCCGGCGAGCTGGCCGCCGTACCGCGCACGGCCCTGTGCGTACTGGCCGGGGCGGTGTACCCGCTGACGGAACCGCTGGAGCGGCCGGAGGCCGTCACCCGGTCGCTGCGCGCGTACGCGCTCGACCGGGACCGGGCCGTCGGCATCCTGCTGGAGCGGCTGCCGGAGGCGGAACGGGCCGTCCGGAAAACGCTGTTCGGCGGTTAGGGCGGACAATTGCGGGCCGCCGTCGGGGAATTACCGGCCGGGCGGGTACGCGGCGAATGCACGACGGACGTACAGCGAATGCGGGGCGGATGCGCGGCCGATGCACGAGCGCGTGCGCCACGGTTCCCGACGATCGACCGAACCCGGCCGCACGCGATCAATTGGGAGGAATTCACATGTCCGTTTTGCCTGCTGCGACACATTAATAACGTATGGGAATTGATCAGTGAGACCGGTCATATTAGGGAATTGGAGCCTTGTTCCGGCAGGTCAGACTCGCTTAGGTTCTCCGCAATCCCGATGGGTTCACCCAAATGCCAGAGGAATTGCGCCATGCCCGGAAAAGGTAAGCACCGCCGCCCCAAGAACAACCGGCTCACCCGCGGATTCGCCTTCGCCGGCACGGGTGGCGCCGCCCTGGTGATGCCGCTGATCGGCGCGACCGGCGCACAGGCCGCCCCCGCGACGGCGACCGCCGCGACCGCGGCCACGGCGGCGACGAAGGCCGCGCCCACCGTCCACTCCGTGGCGCCGGGCGAGACCCTGTCGAAGATCGCCCAGACGTACTCCCTCAAGGGCGGCTGGAAGAAGCTGTACGCGGACAACAAGGCGGCGATCGGCAGCAACCCGTCGCTGATCCGCCCGGGCACCAAGCTCAAGCTGGACGGCGACGGCAGGGCCGCGGCCCCGGCCGCCCGCGCGGACCGGTCGACGCGCACCCCGCTCTACGCGAACAACCTCGACGGCTGGATCAAGCAGTCCCTCGCCATCATGAAGGAAAAGGGCATTCCGGGCAGTTACCAGGGGCTGCACAAGAACATCATGCGGGAGTCCAGCGGCAACCCGCGGGCGATCAACAACTGGGACATCAACGCCCGGAACGGCATCCCCAGCAAGGGCCTGCTCCAGGTCATCGATCCGACCTTCAAGGCCTACCACGTCGCGGGCACGCCCTTCGACCCGTACGACCCGGTCGCGAACATCACGGCCGCGGCCAACTACGCCGCCGCCCGCTACGGCTCGATCGACAACGTCAACGGCGCCTACTGAGCCGACGCCGACGAAGGCCCCGGCCCCGCCGCTCGGACGGGACCGGGGCCCCGGCCGTCAGACGGCGCCCACGATCCGGGCGAACTGCTCAGGGCCGCCGCCGGTGAACCCGTGCACGGCCGCCCGGATCGACCAGCTCCCGTCGTCCCCGCGCACGAACTCGGCGACGGTCGCCGCCGAGGCCTCCGCGACGGCGGAGAAATCGTCCTGAAACAGGTCGGTCCAACCCTCCCGGATCCGCACCGCGGTGCCGGGAACATCACCGAATGTCCGAGTCGATCCGGTGTCCTGGACGACCACGCCGACCACCACCCGGCGCAGCCGGTCGGACATGCGGTCCAGTTCGAGGGTCATCACCTCGTCGAAGCCGAAGCCCTGGCCGGTGCGGCTGTCCCGGTTGAGGGTGATGGTGCCGTCAGGCGACCGGGTACCGAAGTGCACCAGGTAGGCGGCCCCGGCCGGGGCCGCCGGGCCGCCGGAAGCGCCGGAGGCGCCCTGCCGGTCGCCCGCCTCGTACACCGCCGCGACGATGTCGAGGTCGTGCGGCGGCGCTCCGGCGGGACTCGGGTCCCACTTCAGCGCCACCTCGACCTTGGCCAGTCCCTTGCGCAGTGCGCTCATCGAACTTCCCCTCCTCGACCGGGCGTTCCACCCTACCCCCGGGCCGCGGCGCGCCCCGGCTACCCCTTGGCCGGAAGGACGGCGATGCCGTCGTCGTCGGCGTAGAGGGTGTCCCCGGGGTGGAAGGTGATCCCGCCGAAGGAGACCGGCTCGTCCACCGTGCCCGCGCCGGTCTTGCCGCTCTTGCGCGGGACCGTGCCCAGCGCCTTGACGCCCAGGTCCAAGCCGCCGAGCGCCACGCTGTCGCGGACCGCGCCGTGGATGATCAGTCCGGCCCAGCCGTTGCTCTCGGCCGCGCCCGCGATGAGGTCCCCGACCAGCGCGGTGCGCAGCGAACCGCCGCCGTCCACCACCAGCACCGCATCCTCGCCGGGCGTGTGCACCAGCTCGCGCAGCAGCGCGTTGTCCTCGCGGCAGACGACCGTCCGCACCGGACCGGCGAAGACGCGGCGGCCGCCGATCTGCCGGAACTGCAGCTCACAGATCGCCAGCCGCTCGCCGTACTCGTCGTAGGCGTCGGCGGTGGGGACGGGGGTGATGGACATGCGGAATCTCCGTTCCTCGGGTCCCCGGTCCTGGCGGGCCGGGGACCTCGGGGCCGATCGGGACCGGGCGACGACGGCGGCGCCCGGACCGGTCACGGCCGGTCGGCCCCATGGTTCCACGGGCGCCGGTGCCGCGGCGCGGCCGGTGTCCGGCTGTCCCACGGCGGTCGGGGCGTGGCCGCACCGGCCCAGACATGTCACGAAAACGCGTACAACGGTCCGGGCGTTCGGTGCGTCTAACCCACAGCACCACCGGCACCACCCGCACCACTTGCGCAGCCCCGCTCCCCAGTCCCGAGGGCGGGGCTCCTGCTTGCACGGATCAAGCCGACCCGATCGAAGGAGCGACATGAAGAACTTCTACGCCAAGGCCGCCTTCGGCACGTCCATAGCCGCCCTGGCCATGGCGACCCTGTCCTTCGTCACCAACGCCACCGCGAGCACACCGGCCCCGGCTCCGGCCCCGACGAGCTGCTGCTGCCCGACCGCCACTCCGCAGCCCTCGCCCACGACGAAGGCACCCACCACGGCCCCGAGGCCGTCCGCCAGTCCCACCGCCGCCCCGAAGCCGTCCGCCACGCCCACCACGGCCCCGAAGCCGTCGACCAGCCCCTCGTCGAACCCCACCTCGAAGCCCTCGGCGGCGAGGTCGACGGCCCCGGTCGGCTGAGACACGGAGTCAGCCCGGACGCCCTCCCCGGCCGCGGGCGGCGAGGCGTTCGTTGGCCCAGTCCCAGGCCCGGGAGCCGATGCCGGGGCATTCCGTGTCCAGGCGGGCGGCGAGGAAGTCCAGGTCGGTGCGGCCGTAGCGGCTGATCATCTGGGCCAGGGACATCCCGCTGTCGTCGGTGACGTCGATCCTGCACCCGGCCGCGAGGAGGTCGCGGACCAGGGCCGCCGAACCGCCTCCGTGGACGGCTGCGAGCAGCGGGGTGCGGCCGAGTTTGTCGCGGGCCTCCAGGTCCAGCCCGGCCGACAGCAGGCGCGGCAGCAGTGCCCCGTGATCGACCAGGTGGAGGACGTGGAGGAGGCTGCGGCCGCCGCTGCCGTGGGCACGGGGGTCGAACCCGGAGTCGAGCAGGGCGAGCACGCCGTGCGTGTCGCCGTGCTGGGCACGGAGGTACAGGTCCTGGCGCTGCGCCTGCAGGGCCCGCGGGAGCCGTCCCCGGTCCGAGGTCCAGACGCGCCGTACGGCGTGGCAGCCGGTTTCGGGCTCGGAGCCCCGGGACCCGTCGCCCTCGGTCCCGGCGGACGGCCCGCCCTCGTGCGGGAGGTGCAGGGCGCCGTCCCGGTGGTCGACCTCGTGCCATTCCCGGCCGCAGCGGACGCGGACGGGTGCGGGGGCCGGCGGGTCGGGCGGGCCGGACGCCGGTCCGGCCTCCGGGAAGAGTGCCGCCGCGACCAGCGGGTGGAGTTCGCGGGGGGTGAGCATGCCTTCCCGGACCAGTACCGGGTCGGGCAGGCGCCGCCAGGCGTATCCGGGCAGTGCGGTCACGTCGTCGGGGAGGTCTCCCTCCAGCCGGGTCATCCGGACCCGGCCGCCGTCGACGGGTTCGAACAGGACGTACGCGGGGAAGGCGTGCAGGGCGAAGCGGGCGCCGACGCCGGCCGCGGCGAGCCGGGCGGTCTCCGGGGCCAGCCGGGTCACGTCGGCCACCAGGTAGTTGAGGACCGTGCTCGGTTTGACGTGGATCTCGCCGCTCTTGCGGACGTAGTGGTCGTCGATGCCGGCCGCCGCCCAGGCAGCCCCGAGCTCGCGCCGGGCCGCCAGCACCGCGCTCCATTCGGCACGTGCCACCGGGTCGGCGGCCGGTCCGGGGTCCGCCGCGGGCAGTTCGTCCGTGTGCAGCGGCCTGCCGTCGGGCGCGAAGAACGGCAGCCGGTGGCCGCGGCCGCCCGCAGCGGCGGACTCCCGGAGACCGGCCGAGTGCCGGGCGTCCCACAGGTAGCGGGCCGCCGTCCAGTCCTCGACGGGAGCCCAGTAGGGGGCGCGCCGCCAGGTGTCGGCCCCGAGGGTGCCGAAGCCCAGGCGGAGCCGCTGGGGTCCGAAGGCGGTCTTCGGGGTCCGCGCGTACAGGTACGGGCCGGCGGGGTCCGCCATGGGCCCGGCCGGTCCGTAGCGGGCGAGGAGCAGCAGTCGGCCAGGCTCCAGCGGGGTCTGTCCCCAGATCCGCGGTGCGTGCCAGCGCATCAGGTCGGGGGCGAGGTGGCGGAGGTCCTCCGCCAGCCGGGCGGCGAGGTCCGCGCCGTACCGGTCCGCCACGGCAGCGGGGTCGAAGAGGAAATCCACGGCGGCGGCCGCGCAGGCGCCGCGCCAGTCGCCGGCCAGGCGGCGGGCGGTGGCGTCCTCGATCATGCGGCGCGGCACCGCGTACCGGCGGACGGTCTGCCAGCCGACCAGGTCCCCGCGGTACATCCCGCCGGGCGGGGGTCGTCTGCTCATCGTGTCCCCTCCTGGCACTGCGCGTCGGGTGCGGGGCCGACCGGATTCGAACCGGCGTCCTCCAGCTCGCAGCGTTGGCGCGACGACCTCTGCGCTACGACCCCGCGGGGATGATCCTAACGATCACCCCGGCGGGGCCGGAGGCCGGTCGGCCGTGGCGGCCGGTCACCAGTCGCCGTCGGTCACCGGCTTGCCGGGGGCGTCGCCCAGCGGGTGGACCTGCCCGGGGACCGGCGGAACCCACGGGGTGTGGTCGTCGCCGAGCCATTCGCCCACCGGCTTGACCGCTCCGAGGGTGTCGGCCGGGGCGAGGTCGGTGGCGTCCTCGTCGTAGTAGTCGAACCAGGGCAGCCCGGCCCTGGTGTAGGCGGCCCGGTCGACCGGCGACGGAGGGGCCGGCTCGCCGGTGATCCGCGCCCACTCGGGCGGGGTCACCAGGTGGACGAACACCCGGCCCGCCGGGTCCTGCGACCAGTCCGACAGCGGCCGTTCGTCCCGGTAGACCTCCTGCCGCATGGACCCGCCGACGCCCAGTCCCATCGCGGCGGGCGCGGGCGCGGCAGCGGGCCGGGGCCCGGCCCCGGGCCGGGGCGCGGGGGCGCCCGCGGGTGCCGGTACGGCTCCGGGTGCGGGCGGCGCGGACATCGGCACGGTGGCGCCGTAGCCTCCGTAGCCGCCGGGCGGGCCACCGGCCGTGCCGGCGCCGCGCACCTCCTCCGCCGCCGTACGGCGCTGCTCCTCGCGCCATTCCGCGAGCCGGGCGTCGTTCAGCGGGAAGGCCTGGAGCTGTACGCCCCCGGTGGTCTCCTCGCCGGTGACCTGCCCCTCCACCGTCGCGCCCAGGCCGAGGGGTACGGCGACGAACTGGCGGACGGTGCCCTTGCCGGAGTTGATGCCGTCCAGCCAGGGCTGGCGGGGCAGCACCACGTAGTTCTGCGGGCGGCGGGCCGGCCGGCCGGTCCACCGCTCCCCCGACACCGCGCACACCTTGCCCACGCCGATCTGCAGGGCGGTGGGCTCCCGGCTGCCGCCGAAGGCCATCCACATCGCCTCGCGCAGGTACACGGGCAGGATCACGCCACCGCGTGCCCGCCATTCCTCGGGTACCGGGCCGGGGCAGTCCTCGATCCGGCGCAGCGGAAACTCCCCCAATCCGGGTGGAAGCGGGTGCGTCCCCACCTCCGGAAGCCGCAATGTCCGGATGAAACGGACTTGTGCCCCGTCCCCGAGCAGCAGTGCATTGCCTTCGATCCGCACGGATCCCGCCACGGTGTCCCCTCCGTCCACGAGCCGCCGCGGCCGAAGATCCTTCGGCCACACCGGATCGTTATCCTCAAGTTTTCCTCAGAACTAGTGACGCTTCCTTCGTGGCCTTTCTAGCTTCCTCAGAGCCACGTTCCGTAAGACAGAGAGTCGATGATGAAGGTTCCCAAGGCCGGTGCGGTTGCCGCAGTGACCGCCCTCGTTCTGACCGCCACCGGGTGCGGAGTCCTCCAGGGCGACGAAGACAAGCCGAAGATCTCCATCGGCATCAAGTTCGACCAGCCGGGACTCGGCATGCGTGAGCCCGGCGACAAGTTCTCCGGATTCGACGTGGACGTGGCCCGGTACGTCGCCAAGGAGCTCGGCTACACGCCCGACCGCATCGAGTTCAAGCAGGTCTACAGCTCCGACCGGGAGCTCATGCTCGAGCAGAACGAGGTCGACTTCATCGTCGCCAGTTACTCGATCAACGAGAAGCGCAAGGCCAAGGTGGACTTCGCCGGCCCTTACTTCGTGGCCCACCAGGACCTGCTGATCCGTTCCTCCGAGTCGGGCATCAAGAAGGCGGAGGACCTCAACAACAAGAACCTGTGCTCCGTCACGGGTTCCACCTCCGCCGAGAACATCCGGACCAAGCTGGCCCCGAAGGCGGGCATCACCGAGGTCGGCGGGTACTCGGAGTGCGTGGTCGCGCTCAAGGAGGCCGTCCTGGACGCGATGACCACGGACAACGCGATCCTCGCCGGGTACGCGGCGCAGGACATCAACCAGGGCAAGTTCAAGCTCGCCGGGCTGAAGCTGAGCAACGAGCACTACGGCATCGGCCTGAAGAAGGGCGACACCGAGCTCCAGACGAAGATCAACGCGGCGCTGCGCAAGATGGTCCAGGACGGGTCCTGGGAGAAGGCCGTCCAGAGCAATTTCGGTGCGGTGAACTTCAAGAACGAGCCCGCCCCGCAGATCACCGAGGGCCGCTGACCCGGCCGGTCAGGGCGTCCCGCCGAGGGCCCGGCCGACCTGGGCGGTGAACTCGTTCCAGGTCGGCCGCGGCGTCCGCTCGTCCCACACCTTCTGGGCCAGGGCGGCCAGCGGCAGCCGGATGCCGGCGGCCACCTGGGCCTGGGTCTGCGCCGTGGACCGGTCGGCCCACACGGCGAGCCGGGCGCCGAGTATCTGCGGCTGGTAGCGGGCGGGCACCGGGGTGGTGCCGCGCAGCACCAGCGGGGTCCACTGCTCGTAGATCCTGCGGCCGGTGGGATAGGTGAACTGGTTCGGTTCACCGAGCACGTAGTAGAGGTACTCGTCGTTGAGGTTGACCACCTTGCGGCCCTCGGCCAGGTAGGCCGTGGGCGGGCGGGCGCCGATCTCCTTGCCGGTCCAGTACTCGGCCTGGATGTCGCGGGCCGGGGCGGTGACGCCGCCGGGGAAGAAGCCGTCGTTCCACGCCTTGAGCTGTTTGCCGGACGGGCGGATCACGGCGGCGCGGTCGTTGAGCCAGCCGGTGGCCAGGTCCTGCACCCGCGCCCCGGCGCCGTAGCGCTGCCGGGCGGCCTGGGCGAGCTGGGGGAAGGACGCCTCGGGGTCGCGGACCACCAGGGCCTGGTACTCGTCGGCGCCCAGGTGCCAGGCACGGCCGGGGAACAGCGGCTGGTATTCGCGGAGCAGCTCGTCGACGAGCTCGGCCGAGGCCGGGTTGGATATGTCCACGGCGCCCTGGACGGCCTTGCCGTTGACGTTGCGCAGCTGGAGCTCGGGGTGGGCGCGGAGGACGGCGCCGAGGTGGCCCGGCGAGTCGATCTCCGGGACCACGTCGATGTGCAGGCTCCGGGCGAGGGCGACGATCCGCCGCACCTCGGCCTTGGTCAGGTGCGGGGTGGAGACGATCTCCGGGTGGCTGGTGGACTCGATCCGGAAGGCCTGGTCGTCGGAGAAGTGCAGGCCGAGCTGGTTGAGTTTGAGGTCGGCCATGGTGCGCAGCCGGTCCTCGATCCACTCGGGGGTGAAGTGCTTCCGGGCGATGTCGAGGTTGAGGCCGCGCTGGGGCTTGGCCGGCCGGTCGCGGACGGTGCCCTCGCCGATCGATCCGGCGGCCTTGACGGCCTGTTTGAGGGTGCGGGTGCCGTAGAAGACGCCCGCCTCGTCGGGGCCGGTGATCCTGACCTGGCCGTCGCGGACGGTGAGGGCGTACGACTCCGGGGCCGTGGCACCGGGCGTTGTGGCCTGGAGGTCGAGCTGTACGTCGCCGCGCTTCGGGGCGGCGGTGCCGCCGTAGGCGAGCCCGAGCTCGGTGGCCGTCAGCCTGCCCTCGTCGGTGAGGCCGGGGCTGTCGGCGGCGACCACGACCCGGGCTCCGGCGGCGGGCCGCCAGCCGGGGCCGCGGGCCGGTACGTGCTCGCGTACGGCGGGGACGGTCTGCGGGGCGGTCGACAGCGGGTACGTCGGGGTCGGTGACGGCTCGGGGGCCGTGGTGGGCGCGGCCCTGCTGTCGGGGGCGGCCGGAGGGCTGGTGGCCGGGCCCGGGACAGCCGGGGAGCCGACCTGTTCGGAGCCGGCCTCCGAACAGCCGGGGAGGGCGAGGAGGAGCACCGCGGCGGCGGTGGCCGTCGCGGTCGTGTGGCCCTTCCGGTGCCGCTTCCCGAGCTTCCGCATGCTTCGAC
The DNA here is from genome assembly GCF_056436025.1 of Streptomyces sp. NPDC043853. Lineage (NCBI taxonomy): Bacteria > Bacillati > Actinomycetota > Actinomycetes > Kitasatosporales > Streptomycetaceae > Streptomyces > Streptomyces sp. NPDC043853. Next base: position 331,770 of record NZ_JBWKDJ010000005.1, on the reverse strand, counting down.
CGAGTGCTCCTCGACAGACGTCTGGGACCCGACGAGTCGTCGGACCCGGACGGGGTTCCCGCAGGCCGTACGGGTCCGGAACGGCCGCGTCCCCCGTACGTACCAACGTCGCACGGGGGGCGGGGCGGCGCGAGTTCAGTGCGTCTCGGCGGCCGACGCGGTGGCGGTGGCGGTGGCGGTGGACGGCACCCGGGCCGTGGCGGCGGTGGCCGGGGCGGCCCGGACCGGGCTCCCGGCCGCGACGATCCGGCCGGAGCGGGCGGCCGTACGGCGCTCCAGTGCGCCGGAGAGCACGGCCAGGGCCAGCGCGGCGGCGGCGAGGGCGGCACCGACCCAGTCGGGGGCGGTCCAGCCGAGACCGGCGGCGATCACCAGGCCGCCGAGCCAGGCGGCGAGGGCGTTGCCCAGGTTGAAGGCGGCGATGTTCATGGCGGAGGCCAGCGTGGGGGCTGCGGCGGCCTGGTCGAGTACCCGCTTCTGCAGTGGCGGCACGGTGGCGAAGCCGAGGGCGCCGATCAGGAAGAGGGTGGCCGCGGCGGCGGTCCGGTCGTGCGCCGTGAGCGTGAACAGCGCGAGGACCAGGGCGAGGGCGCCGAGGGACACGTAGAGCATGGGCATCAGGGCGCGGTCGGCGAACCGGCCGCCGATCAGGTTGCCGGCCACCATGCCGAGGCCGAGGAGCACGAGCAGCCAGGTCACGGAGGTGTCCGCGAAGCCGGCCACTTCGGTCATCATCGGGGCGAGGTAGGTGATGGCGGCGAAGACCCCGCCGAAGCCGAGGACCGTCATCGCCATGGCGAGCAGGACCTGCACGTTGCGGAAGGCGGCCAGCTCGTGGCGGATCCGGACGCCCTCGGGGCGGGGCAGTTCGGGCACCAGGCGGGCGATGCCGAGCAGACCGAGGACACCGAGGGCGGCGACGGCCAGGAAGGTGACCCGCCAGCCGAGGGTCTGGCCGACCAGGGTGCCCAGCGGCACGCCGACCACGTTGGCGACGGTCAGGCCGGTGAACATGGCGGCGATGGCGCCCGCCTTCTTCTCGGGGGCCACCAGTCCGGCGGCGACCACCGCGCCGATGCCGAAGAAGGCGCCGTGGGCGAGGGAGGCGACCACCCGGCCGGCCAGCATCACGCCGAGGGAGGGCGCGAGCGCGGAGAGCAGGTTGCCCGCGACGAACAGGCCCATGAGCACCATCAGCATGCGCTTGCGCGGGACGCGGGTGCCGAGCGCGGTCATCAGCGGGGCACCGAGGACCACGCCGAGGGCGTAGCCGGTGACCAGGAGGCCGGCGGTGGGGATGGAGACCCCGTAGTCGGCGGCGACCTCGGGGAGGAGGCCCATGATGACGAACTCGGTGGTGCCGATGCCGAAGGCGCCGATGGCCAGGGCGAGGAGTGCGAGGGGCATGGAGGGGTTCCTTGGCGGGGTGGCGTGGGGTGCGGGGCGCCGCGCACGCGGGGCTCGGAGGTGGGGCACGGCGGGTGCGCGCCGGGGCGGCCGGCGGCCGCACGGATCGCATGCGTTCGCCGTTTGCCTGCGTCCACATTAATTGCACGCGCGGGATATTTGCAAGCGCGGGCTATTGCGCTCTTGGCCTATCCTGGAGCCATGACCGCGACCGACAGCGCCCTGACCGGGCCCGCCCAGGGCTGGTGCGCCCTCTCCCTGCTGCACGGGCGGATCGAGTCCCACATCGAGCGGGCCCTGCAGGCGGCTCACGGGCTGAGCGTGCGGGAGTACTCGCTGCTGGACGTCCTCAGCCGGCAGCACGACGGACCGGGCGGCCACCTGCAGATGAAGCAGGTCGCCGACGCCGTGGTGCTGAGCCAGAGCGCGACGACCCGGCTGGTGACCCGGCTGGAGGAGCGAGGTCTGCTGGCCCGCTACCTCTGCCCCACGGACCGCCGCGGCATCTACACCAACGTCAGCGGGGCCGGCCTGGCCCTGCTGGAGGACGCCCGCCCGACGAACGCCGCCGCGCTCCGTGAGGCGCTCGACGCGGCCGCGCTCAACCCCGAACTGGCTCCACTGGTCAGGGCCGTGGAACAGCTGGCGGCGGAGACCCCGGGGCGCTGACCGCGAACCCGGCGCCCGCTGAGCGTTCCCTCAAGATCGGCAATCGGATAGGTTGCCGGTACGTGACGACCACGCCGCGGCCGGCCGGCCGCATATTCGAGGCCCTGGAGGCCGGAGCCGTGCACGACACGGCCCGGCTCCGCGACATCTACGAACTGCCCGGCGAGAACGCCCTGCGCAAGTCCGTGGACCGGATCCACGACCTCGCCCGCGCCTTCATCGCCCACTCCTCCCTCGTGTTCCTGGCCAGCACCGGCGCCGACGGGCGCTGCGACGTGACCCCGCGGGGCGGCCCGGCCGGGTTCGTCTCCGTGCTGGACGAGTTCACCCTCGCCATCCCCGACGCCACCGGCAACCGGCGGCTGGACAGCATGCACAACATCGTCGAGACCGGCCAGGCCGGCCTGATCTTCCTCGTCCCCGGGCGGCCGACCACGCTGCGGGTGAACGGCCGGGCCTGCGTCACCACCGACCCGCGCCTGCTGGAGCAGCTGACGGCGGTCGGCAAGCCGCCGCGCAGCGCGATCGTGGTCGAGGCGGAGGACGTCTACCAGCACTGTCCGAAGGCACTCCTGCGCGGCAACGCCTGGAAGCCCGGGAACTGGCTGCCGGAGGACGCCGTGCCGAGCTCCGCCGAGATCACCCTCGCGCACCTGGACCTGCCCGGCCTGACGCTGGAGCAGATCCGACGGGACGAACGGGAATCCCTGGAGCACCGGTACGAGTGACAGCCCGGCGGTACCGGTGACAGCCGCGCGGTGGCGGGGGCAGCCCCGCGGCCGGGCGGCTCCCCTCAGCCGGTGGGCAGTCGGCTGGGCGTGGCGCTGGGCGGGGCGGCTGCGCCGGATCCGCCGGTGGGGCCGGCCGTACCGCCGGGCGTGGGGCTGCGGGGCGCGCTCCGGCTCGGGGTCGGGCTGCCGCCCCGGGACCTGCTCGGCGTCGCCCCCGGGGACGACGCCGGAGGCGCCCCGGGAGTCACGCCCGGCGGAGCCGAAGGCACCGCTGACGGCGCCCTCGACGGGGACCCGGACGGCGCCGGGGGCCCCGGGGTGGCGCTGGACCGGTCCGGCTCCGAGCGGGTCGGCTCCAGGCTGGGCGGGGCGGCCGGCGGGGCCGGGCGCCGGCCCGGCGGCTCGGGCGCGACCCCCAGGTAGACGGCACCGGCCACGGCGGCCGCCGCGAGGCCGGCCAGCCCGGCCCGGACGAACGGGCTCCGCCACCACAGTCGCTGCCGGACCGTGCGCGGGGGCGCCGCCGGGCGCAGGTCCCGTACGGTCACCGACTCCGCACGGGCCTCGAGGGCCTGCCGGAGCCGGCGCTCCACGGGCCGTTCGCCCCGCTCGCCCCGCCCGGCCGTCACATCGTCGGCCGTCATATCCGTCCCTCCAGGATCCGTTCCAGCGCGTCCAGGGCGCGGCTGGCGTTCGACTTGACCGCTCCCCTGCTGATGCCCAGGGTCTCGGCGATCTCCGCCTCGCTGAGGTCGGCCCAGTAGCGCAGGACCAGCACCTGGCGGCGGCGCGGGGTGAGCCGGCCGAGCGCGGCGAGCACCTCGCGGTGCGCCTCGTCGAGCACCACGTGGTCCTCGGCGGAGGGCACGTCGGTCGGCGGGGGCGGGGTCCAGGCCCGGGCGGTCCGGCGGCGCCGGAGCACCGAGCGGGAGGTGTTGACCACGGCCGTCCGCAGGTAGCCGAGCGCGTTGTCGACCTCGGCGATGTGCTCGCCGTGGCGCCGGTAGAGGGCGGTGAAGGCGTCCTGGACCACGTCCTCGGCGGTGGCCAGGTCGTCGACGAGGAGTACCGCGAGGCGGACCATGGCGAGCCGGTGCGCGTGGTAGAGCCCGGTCACGGTGGGCGGGCGCGGGTCGTCCTCCCCGTACCCGGAGGGGTGCGCGAACGGGTCCGCGTACGAAGCCCCGTACGAGGGCCCGTACGCGGGCGCGTGCGGGAGCGCCTGCCGTGCGGGCGGGGCGGCGGGCTCGCGGCCGCCCAGGATCAGCAGCCGTGCTCCACGCAGGACGGCGCGCACGCCCCGCCGGCCGCCCCACCGGGCCCGGGGGAATCCGGGCGCGGCGGAGCGGAACGGCAGGGCGTGGTGCAGCACGGGGTTCCTCGGGTCGAGCACGTCAGCGCAGGGCACGCCGCCGGACGAGGAACAGGGTCCCGGCCCCGGCCCCGAGGAGGCCGACGGCTCCGGCGCCTATGGCGGCATTGGTCGCACCGGATCCACCAGTATGCGCGAGCTCGGGCGTGCCGGAGGGGACGGCCGAGGGAACGGCGGAGGGCGCGGCCGTGGGGACGCCCGAGGGGGCTGCCGACGGGGTGGCGGACGGCGGCATGCTGGGCCTCGGCGTCGGCTTGGCACCGGCCGGGCTGCTCGCGCTCGCCGTGGGCCGGGGGCTCGCCGGGACGCTGGGGACCGCCGACGGCGCGGCGGACCGGGTCGCGGTGGGCGGGGCGCTAGGCACCGCCGACGGCGCCGCCGAGGGGGTGGCGCTCGGCCCGGACGCCGCGGACGCCGGTACGGCCACGGCCGCCAGTGCCGCGGTGACGGCGGCGGTGAGGACTGCGCGCTTCAGGTTGTGCACGTATTGCTCCCGGGTCGGGGGACGAGGGCGCCGGATCGCGCCCTTCACCCCCCACGACGTGCGACCCCCCGGGAGGTTGCCGTGGTCGCCGAAGTTTTTCCGCCGGAGTTTCCCGCTTCCCCGGCCGGGCCGGAGGAAGCGGGATCAAACGGGACGGATCAGGGGCGGCCAGGGTGCGCGTACAGGGCCGACAGGGCCGCGACGGCCTCCCCGAGGGCGGCCCGGAGGTGCGGCGGGGAGAGGACTTCCGCGTGCGGGCCGAGGCGCAGCAGGTCGCTCACCGCGACCTGGTCGTGTTCCACGGTCATCTCCACCTCCACCCAGCCGTCCGCGTCCGGCTCCCCCGCCCCGGCCAGCGCCCGGGCGCCCGCCGAGCCGAACTGCATGGGCAGCAGCCGTACCGCCTGCGGGGACAGCCGTAGCCGTGCCGTCTGGTGGCGGCACGCGGCCTCCATCCGGCGGATGGACTCCTGCCAGTACGCGGCCAGGTCGAACTCCGGCGGGCGGTCGAAGGGCTCCGATCCCACCTCCACCGTGCGGAAGCGGGACACCCGGTAGGTGCGGGGCTCCGGGGCCGGGGCCGGGGCCTGCTCCGGGACCGGGGCCGGGGCCTGCTCCGGGGCCGGGGCCGGGGCCTGCTCCGGGACCGGGGCCGGGGCGTCGTCCGGCTGCGCCACCAGGTACCAGATGCCGCCCTTGAGGACGAGTCCCAGCGGGCGCAACGCGCGCCTGACCTCGCCGCGCCACCGCCGGTAGTCCGCCCGGATCACCCGCTGGTCCCACACCGCCTGCGCGATCCGGGCCAGGTGCGGGACGGGGTCGGCGTCCCGGAACCAGGCCGGGGCGTCGAGGTGGAAGCGGTCCTGGACCCGCCGGACCCGGCCCGCCAGCGCCGCCGGCAGCGCGGCCTCCAGTTTGAGCCGCGCCGTGGCCAGGTCCGCGCCGAGGCCCAGGTCGGACGCCGGGCCCGGCGCCCCCGCGAACAGCAGCGAGTCCGCCTCCGTGCCGGTCAGACCGGTGAGCCGGGTCCGGTAGCCGTCCAGCAGCCGGTACCCACCGGCCGGCCCCCGGTCCGCGCACACGGGAATCCCCGCCGCGCCCAGCGCTTCGACGTCCCGGTGCACGGTACGGACCGACACCTCCAGTTCCGCGGCGAGTTCACGGGCCGTCAGCCGGCCGCGGTTCTGCAGGAGCAGGAGGAGGGTGAGGAGACGGTCCGCGCGCATGGTCCATGTATATGACAGAAGGTGTCAGGTACGGCCTGAACGATGGTGCCCGAGCGACCCGCTCCGATCACATCCCCCGGGAGGACACCCATGAGCACCACGCAGGCCGCCGGACATTTCGTGTTCGCCGACTGGACCGAGCAGCCGGCCGGCGCGGCGGACGCCGTACCGCGGCTGGCCGAGGCCTCGGTGAGGAACAGCTTCTCCGGCGGCATCGAGGCGGCCGGCACCCTCTGCCGCTACACCATCGCCTACCTCGGTGAGACGGCGGGCTCGTTCGCCGGCATGGAGCTGCTCACCGGCAGCGTCGGCGGCCGCGAGGGCAGCTTCGTGCTGGCCGAGACCGGCACCTTCGATGCGGCCGGCACGCGCTGCACCTTCGAGGTGGTGCCGGGTTCCGGCACCGGTGAGCTGACCGGACTGCGCGGCAGGGGCGGCTTCACCACCCCGCACGGCGCGCAGTCCGTCGCGTACGTCCTCGACTACGGATTCGACGGCGAGGACGGCGAGGACCGCGAGGGCGCCGAGAAGGGTGAGGGCGGCGAATCCCGCGGGCCGGATGCTCAGGCAGCGGCGGTGATGACCACGGCCGTGCCGTAGGCGCAGACCTCGGTACCGACGTCGGCGGCTTCGGTCACGTCGAAGCGCATCATCAGCACGGCGTTGGCACCCCGGGACCGCGCCTGCTCGATGAGCCGGTCCATGGCCTGGTTGCGGGTCTCGACCAGGGTCTTGGTGAGTCCCTTGAGCTCACCGCCGATCATCGACTTCAGACCCGCGCCGATCTGGCTGCCGAGGTGCCGGGACCGGACGGTGAGGCCGAAGACCTCGCCGATGACCTGCTGGACGCGGTATCCCGGCACGTCGTTCGTGGTCACCACCAGGACCCCGGACGCCGTCGACGGTCCTCCGCCGAAATCCTCGATTCCCATGGCACCACCTTGCTGCGGGCGCCCCCGGCCCGCATCCCGGGCGGCCCCGTGGTCAACCCGCCGGCCGGAGGGAGAGGTCCTCGACGATCTCCGCCCCCGGGAGCTCGGCGAACAGCTTGCCCGGGGCGATCAGCTTGCCGCGCCGGCGGCCGCTGCCCACCAGGACGTACGGCAGGTCGGCCACGGCCGGGTCCACCAGCAGCGGCCAGTCGGCCGGGAGCCCGATCGGGGTGATCCCGCCGTACTCCATGCCCGTCCGTTCCACGGCGGTGTCCATCGGCGCGAAGGACACCTTCCGCGCGCCGAGCCGGCGGCGTACGGCGCCGTTGACGTCGGCGCGGGCGCCGGAGGGGATCAGGCAGGCGGCGTACGAGGTCTCGCCGCCGCGCCGGGCGGCGACGATCACGCAGTTCGCCGAGACGTCGAGCAGGTCCTGGCCGAAGTGCGCCACGAAGGCGGCCGTGTCGGCGATGGCGGGGTCGGTGTCGACGTAGAGGATCTGTTCGCCGGGAACGGTGCCGTGCCAGGAGCGGACCGCCTCGGCCACCGGGCGGGTCAGTTCGTCCAGGCAGTCGGGGGCGGGGCGGGCGTGGTCGAAGGGTCCGATCGGAGCGCGCATGATCGCAATCATGCACCAGCGGCCCGCCGGTGGGATCCTGGACTGCGGACACGGAGGTGCCCGGCGGCGTACGGGACGGAAGCAGGAGGCGCCGATGGATCCGGTGGCCGCGCTGCGGCGGATCGCCTTCCTGCTGGAGCGCGCCCAGGCACCCACGTACCGCGTCCAGGCCTTCCGTACGGCCGCGGCGCGGGTCGCGGAGATGCCGGAGGGCCAGGCCGCCGCCCGGGCGGACGCCGGAACCCTGGAGGCGGTCAAGGGGATCGGCCCGAAGACCGCCGGGGTCATCGCGGAGGCGCTGGCCGGGCGGATCCCCGACTACCTCCAGCGGCTGGAGGAGGAGGCGGCCCGGCCGCTCACCACGGACGGGCGGGGCGAGACGCTGCGGGCGGCGCTGCGCGGGGACTGCCATCTGCACTCGGACTGGTCGGACGGCGGCAGCACCATCGAGGACATGGGGCGGACGGCGATCGAACTGGGCCACGCCTACGCGGTGCTCACCGACCACTCCCCGCGGCTGACGGTGGCGCGCGGGCTGTCCCCGGAACGGCTGCGCGAACAGCTGGACGTGGTGGCGGAACTGAACGCCGGCTGGGCGCCGTTCCGGCTGCTCACGGGCATCGAGTGCGACATCCTCGACGACGGCGGCCTGGACCAGGAGCCGGAACTGCTGGACCGGCTGGACCTGGTGGTGGTGTCGGTCCATTCCAAACTGCGCATGGAGAAGCGGGCGATGACCCGCCGGATGGTGGCCGCCGTGCGCAATCCGCACGCGGACGTCCTGGGGCACTGCACGGGCCGGCTGGTCACCGGGCGGGGGCGGCCGGAATCGGAGTTCGACGCGGAGGCGGTGTTCGCGGCGTGCGCGGAGGCGGGCACGGCGGTGGAGGTCAACAGTCGCCCGGAGCGGCTGGATCCGCCGCGCAGGCTGCTCCGTCAGGCGGTGGACGCGGGCGTGCTGTTCTCCGTGGACACGGACGCGCACGCGCCGGGCCAGCTGAGCTGGCAGATCCACGGGTGCGCCCGGGCGGAGGAATGCGGGGTGCCGGCGGACCGGGTGGTCAACACCTGGCCGCTGGAACGGCTGCTGGCCTGGACGGGGTCAGGGGCCCGGGGCTGAGCGGTGCCGGCGCCGGAACCGCCGCGGCGGACCGTACGGACGCCCGGGCGACTTCGGGCAGGCCCCGCACGACGCCCGTGCTGCGGTTCCCCGCGGGGGAAGGTGCTCAGGCGCCGGCGCGGACGTCGGCGTAGATCCCGAGGTAGCGGTACGCACCCGACTCGACCCGGTAGAGGTGCCCCAGCCGGCCGTGGATCAGCGAACGGGAGTCGGGGTTGTGCTCGATGGGCTTGGCCAGGCCGCGGTAGGGGGTGCGGAAGATCCGGCGGGACAGGCCCGCCCGGTCGCGCCCCTCCTCCGCCAGCGCCGCGAGAGCGGTGGCGACGAGGCCGACCGCGTCGTAGGCCTCGGTGGCCCAGCGGGCGGGCGGTCCCCCGTACGCCTTCCGGTGGGCCGCGGTGAACTCGGCGGCGGCCGGAACGGCGAGCGGGTCGGTGAACAGGGCGCCGAACACCCAGCCTTCGGCCACCGCACCGGCAGCGGTCAGGAAGCCGGGTTCCATGACGTGCTGGATTCCGACCCGGGGCCCGCGGAACCCGGCCTCGGCGAGCGCACGGGCGAACCGGGCGGCACGCTCGGGCGAGGTCGCGGTGAGGACGACGGCATCGGCCCCGGCCGCGGTCAGGGCTGCCGCCGCAGCACCGATGTCGGAGCCGCTGCCGGCCGCCGGGACCCGGTGGACCGTCACGGTGCCCTGGGCGGGCGGGCTCTGCTGCAGGGACTGGCTGATCCGCCAGGCCGTCGCGCCGCCGGCCTCGTCCTCGACCACGGCCGTACGGGGCGAGGGCCGGACCTGTGAGAGGTAGTGGATGACGGGGAAGCTGATCTGGACGTCGGCGGGGCGGGTCAGGCAGAGGGTCCGCCAGGTGACCGGGGCGTTCTCGGGGCTGTCGACGGAAACCGCCAGCTGGGTGAGGTCGGCGGCGAGGCAGGCGTTCGCGACGGTGGTCAAGGCGGCGTCCCAGGTCGGGCCGAGAAGCGCGGTGACGGCCGGGTCGGCGGCCAGTTCCCGCGCCACCCGCTCGGCGCGGGCGGCGTCTCCGGCGTCGTCGGCGACCTTCAGCGCCAGCCGGAACAGGGCGTCGGGGCGGGCGTTGTGGCGTTCCACGGCCAACCGCGCGCCGCGCTCGTGCGCCTGGCCGGTGGCCTTGCCGGGGCCGGTCAGGTCGGCCTGCAGGGCGAGGGTGAGGGTGGGCAGGTTCCGGGCGGGCGGCGTTCCCGTGCCGGCCCCGGCCTCGTCACCGCCGCGGAGCAGGACGACCGGCACGGCCGCCGCCGCCAGCGCGGCCCCGCCGAAGGCGAACAACCGCCTGCGGCTCAGCCCGGTTCGCGCGGGTCCCTCCTCGGCCGGCGTCACCGAGCCCGCGCCGGCCGGCCCACCGCCTTCCGCCTGGGTGACCTCCGGCGCGGGCAGGTCGAGCGCACGCGCGGACCGCTCGGCGATCAGCCTCCGCAACCCCGGCGGCAGCCAGTCCTCGACGGCCTGTACCGCCTCGGCAGTCTGTGCCGCCTCGGCCGTCTGCGCGGTGCTCGCCTGCGCTGCGTACGGGGCGACGTGGGAGGCCGCGCGGCCCGCACCCCGCCCGTCGGCGGTCCGGTCCTGACCCGCTGCCCCGGCGTCGAGGACGGTCGATGCTCGGGCGTCGGCCGCGGCGTCGGCAGAGTCCGGGGCGGCCGGGACGGCGGGAGTGTCCGGTTCGGAGGGGGGACGAGCGGGCACCTGCGACCCGGGGGTCCAGGGGCCGGCCGGTACGGGGATCTGCCGGGCAATCCGAGTGACCGTGGGAGCGTCCGCCGCAGGGGGAGCTGCGGGAGCTGCGGGAGCTGCGGGAGCTGCGGAAGGCGCGGCGGGGCGGGCAGGTGCGTCGGCAGGAGCGAGGTGCGCCGCCGCCGGACGGCTCGCCGTGGGCGCGGCATGACCTGCCGGGTCCACAGCTCCCGACTCCCACCGGGAGTCCTGCGTCTGCCCCGGCTCGGACCCCGCCCCCGCACGGGCCCCTCGGGTGTGCCCCCGCTCGGCCACCGCCTCCTGGGCGGCACCGGCCACGGGCCCGTCCGCCGGGCCGACGTCGGAGCCGGCCCCTCCGGACGGGGGCGCGTCGGACGGGGGCGCGTCGGACGGAATGTCGGCGGTCAGAGCCGCGTCGCCGGCCGGGACCGCGTCGGCCGGTGCGGCCGGAACCGGGAAGCCCAGCAGGGCGCGGAGTTCGCTCGGGGTGGGGCGGGCCGGCGGGGTCTTGGCCATGCAGGCGGCGATCGCCGGGCGCAAGTCGGGTGGCACGGCGTCCAGTTCGGCATCGTCGTGGATGCTGCGGTAGACCACCGCCGCGGGGTGGCCGCCACCGAACGGGGCGTGGCCCGTGGCCGCGTACGCCAGGACGCAGCCCAGCGAGAACACGTCGCTCGCCGGCTCCGGGGCCTGGGCGCCCGCGCGGGCCAGCTCCGGCGCCAGATAGCCCGGCGTGCCGACCACGGCGTCCGCGGCCGTCAGCGCGGTCGCCCCGGTCTCCCGGGCGATGCCGAAGTCGATCAGGCGCGGACCGTCCAGGGCGAGCAGGATGTTCCCCGGCTTGACGTCCCGGTGGACCAGCCCGGCCGAGTGGACCTGCTCCAGCGCCTCGGCGAGGCGCACGCCCAGCGTCCGTACGGTCGGGGCCGGCAGCGGACCGTACGCGGCGACCGCCTCCGCCAGTGAGGGGCCCGGTACGAACGGGGTGGCCAGCCACGGTTCGCGGGCTTCGGGGTCGGCGGCGACCACCGGCACCACCCAGCGTCCGGCCAGCCGCCCGGCGGCGGTCGCCTCACGGCGGAACCGGGCACGGAAGGCCGGGTCCGCCGCGTGGTCGGCGCGGATCACCTTCACGGCGACCAGGTTGCCCGCCGGGGACCGGCCCAGGTACACCGTGCCCATGCCGCCCGAGCCGAGGCGCCCCAGCAGCCGGTGGCCGCCGATCGCGGCGGGATCGGCCGAGGTGAGCGGGCGCATCGGGCGTTATCCCGCCGCCGGTTGGGTGACCGGGCCCAGGGAGCGGATGCGCCCGCCCTCCACCCGGTACTCGAAGAACAGGTGTCCCTTGATACTGCGGTGCAGTGGCGGAGGCTGCACGTCGAAGGTGAAGTCCTTGGTGATCCCCTTGAAGGTGCCCTGGCCGAGTGCCTCCAGGAGGTGCGCGCGGGTCGGGCGTCCGCCGCCGGGGGCGGATCCGCCGCCGGCACCGGCACTGGGCGTGGTGCTCGCGGCGCCGCCCGGCACGGCACTCGCCGAGGCCGCCCCGGCGCCCGCCGTGGCGCTCGCGGCGCTGCTCGGCGTGGCGTCCGTCGCGCCCGCAGCGGCCGTCACCAGCCGGTCGATGACCAGCCGGGCCCCGTCGTAGGCCTCTGCCGTCCAGATCGCGGGCGGCGAGCCGTACCTCGCCCGGTGCGCCTTCGCCATCTCCGCGACGGCGGGCGCCCCCGGCTCGATGTACGGGGCGAAGGCCTGCCAGCCCTCGGCCGCCGCTCCCGCCGCGGCGAGGAACTCGGGGCCCGCGATGGTGTAGTCGACCGCCCGGGGGCCCTTGAAGCCGCCGGCGGCCAGCAGCGCGGCCACCTTCCCCGCGTTCGCCGGGACCCCCGCGTAGAAGAACCCGTCGATGTCGTGCGCGAGCAGGTCCTTGACCACCGGCGCCAGGTCAGTGGTGCCGCGCGGGACGACGCGGCTGTAGTACGTCGCGTCCGGCGTGAAGGCTCCGAGCGTGCGGGTGATCAGCTGGACCGTCTGCCAGCCGTCCGCGTCGCCGTCCCGGTCGCAGAGCAGCCCCAGCCGGCGCACCTTCTGCGTCCCGGCCAGGCTGATGTTGACCGCCAGCGCCTGGGACGGGGTGAGGGGGCAGAGCTGGAAGAAGCTGCGGCGGTCGGCGGTGCCGTAGCCGGTCGCCAGTGAGGACACGCTGAGCAGCGGCAGTGCGGCCTCTCCGTACAGCTCCAGGCAGGGACCAACCGAGGCATTGACGGTCGGGCCGATCACCGCGAACACGTCCTGGTTGCGGATGAGTTCGTTCGCGGCCGCCACCGCGCGGTCCGCCCGTCCACCGTCGTCCACGGTGACCACGGACAGCGTGAACGGCTTGTCCTTGCGGGAGTTGAACGCGTCGACGGCCAGCCGGACCCCGCGGTCCTGGGCCTGGCCGGCGGTCCTGCCCGGGCCCGACAGGTCGGCGTGCACACCGATCGCCCAAGGGCGACCGGCGGTTCCGCCACCCGGCCCCGTGCCCTTCGGCCGCCCTTCGTCACGCAGGGCCAGCCAGCCGGCCACGCCGCCGCCCGCGGCCAGCACCGCGGCTCCGGAGACCAGGGCGAGGAACCGGCGGCGGGACGGCCGGCCGGTGTCCGCCCCGGGTGCCGGTGCCTGTTCCGGAGCGGGGGCCGCTTCCGGGTCGGCGACGGTCTCGTCGATGCCGGGGAGGGAGAGCAGTTCGGCGGCCCGGTCGCCGATGGTGGCGACGACCGGGTCGGGCAGCCAGTCGGTGCCCCGGCCCGGCGCGTCCTCGGTCAGGGCCGCGGCGATCTCGGCCGCGCCCGGGCGGATGTCGGGGTGCTTGGCGAGGCAGGTGCGCAGGAGGGCGGTGAGCTCGGGGTCGGCGAGCACCTGCGGGCCGAACTCCGGCTCGTCGTGCACGGTGCGGTAGAGGACGGCGTCCACGGCGCCGCCGCCGAAGGGCAGCACGCCGGTGGCGGCGTACGCGAGCAGGCAGCCGAGCGAGAAGACGTCACCGGCCGGTTCGGCGGGACTGCCGCCGGCCTGCTCGGGCGGGAGGAAGCCGGGGGTGCCGATGACCACGTCGGTGGAGGTGAGCACGGTGTGGTCGCCGCCTCGGGCGATCCCGAAGTCGATCAGGCGGGGCCCGTCCATGCCGAGCAGGACGTTGCCCGGTTTCACGTCCCGGTGTACGAGGCCCTGCTCGTGCATCACCTCCAGCGCCCCCGCCAGGGCCCGGCCGAGGATCCGTACGGCGGGCAGCGGGAGCGGACCGTGGGCGGCGACGGCCTCGGCGAGGGACGGGCCGGGGACGAAGGAGGTGGCCAGCCATGGTTCGGCGGCGTCGGGGGCGGAGCCGAGGACGCGGACCGCCCAGGGGCTGTCGACCCGGGCGGCGATGTCCGCCTCGCGGCGGAAGCGGGCCCGGAAGTCGGCCTCGTCGGCGTATTCGGAGCGGATCACCTTGACCGCGGCGAGCGCGCCGTCATCCGTACGGCCGAGGTACACGGCGCCCATACCGCCGGCGCCGAGCCGCGCGAGCAGGCGGTATCCGGCGATCCGGGAGGGGTCCGAGGGGTGCAGCCGGTCCAGTGGCATCAGCCCGCCGCCTTTCCGAGAGCCTGCCCGGCCCGCAGCGACATGTGGCTGGTGCCCTGGACGACGAAGGTGGTCAGCTGCTGCTGCGTGTAGCCCTGGGCGCCCTTGACGGCGACGGCCAGGGTGACCGGGCCGTACTGGGCCTGGGACCAGGTGTAGTCGTACGGCTTGCCGCCCTCGGCGGTGTTGACGTACTCGCCCATCTCGGAGAAGGCGTCCTCGGTCCAGGCGTTCGCCTGATCGCCGTAGTAGAGGGAGTTGCCCAGGAGGTGCTGGAGGTGTTCGCCGTCGCGCAGCTTCTGGGTGGGGCAGCGGAGGACCTCCTCCATGGCTCGGGCGGTCTCCCAGCCCGACTCCGTGCGGGTGCGGTGCACGGTGACCGTGGCGTTGATCCGGACCAGGCCGCGGCCGTCCGCGGCGGGGATGTGGAAGTACCGGGTGCGGGTGGCGAGGACGTCCTCGGGGAGGGTGCCGGTCTGCCATACGCAGTCCTGGTCGAGCACCGCCCAGCGGGCCGGGTCGCTCTCGAAGGGGCTGCTGCGGGCGACCTGCTGCCCGAGGTCCTTCTCGCCGAGGAGGATCCGGTCGAGGAGGGCGCGGGCCTCGGCGGCGGTCTTGGGCTGCTTCGCCTCGTCCACGGGCGGGATGAGGGCGCTGGTGGCGGTGGGGCCGGTGCTCGGCGTCGCCGGGCTCGCGGGCGTGCCGGACGCGCCCTGCGTGCCGCCGGTCGGGCCCGTGCCGCCGGTCGGCCCCTCGGCGGAGTCAGGGCCGTCGGCCGAGCAGCCGGCGAGTGCGAGCAGAGCGGCGATGGTGGCGCCGACGGCGCGGCCGCGGGTGCGCAACGCACGGCGTCGTATGTGTCTCCCCTGTCCCCCCACGGGGAGATCGTACGGTCAAGGTCGCTGTCCTGTAAGCAGGTTGGGAAGACCGGCCGCCGGCTGCCGTGGCTGCTCCGTGCACTGCTTTTCCCGCCCCGCCCTCCCGCGGACTCCGTCCGGGGGAACCCGTCCCGGAACCGGAGCTCCGCCCCGGACCCCTCGGGGCTCCGCCCCCGAACCCCGGTCGGGGCTCCGCTGGGGCCGAGGTGGGGTGTGGGATGTGTGAGGCGTGAGGGGGGTGTGGGGTGGACATTTCGGGGTATTCCTATGGGGCACCGCACGGCCAGGCGTCGCGAGGAGTTCTGCCATGAGTCTGCTCACGATGGGCGTCGAAGAGGAGTTCCTGCTGGTCGACCGGACCAGTGGGGCGCCTGCGGACCGCGGGTCCGTGGTCGTCTCCTCCGCGGCCGAATCGCTCGGCGAGCAAATCCACGCCGAGTTCTTCAACGCGCAGGTCGAGGTCAACAGCCTGCCCACCGCCGATTGCGGCGCGCTGCGCGCCGAGCTCGCCCGGCTGCGGCGTACCGTCGCCGAGGCCGCGGCCGACGCCGACTGCCGGATCATCGCGTCCGGCACCCCCGTACGCCCTCCGGACCGGCCCCTGGCCGTGAGCGGGACCTCGGACCGTTATGAGCGGATGGCCCGGCGTTACCCCTCCCTCGTGGACCCCCAGGACGGGCTCGCCTGCGGCTGCCACGTGCACATCGGCACGCTGGACCGCGCCCAGGCCGTAGGGCTCACCGGCCACATACGCCCCTGGCTGCCCGCCCTGCAGGCGCTCTCCGGGAACTCCCCCTTCTCCGGCGGCCGGGACACCGGCCTGGCCAGCTGGCGATCGGTACGGTTCGGCCGCTGGCCCACCGCCGGCCCCGCACCGCTCATGGCGGAGGAGGCCGAGTACGAGGCGTACGCGCAGGACCTGGTCGACCGGCAGGTGCTGCTCGACCGCAAGATGATCTACTGGTACGCCCGCCCGTCCGAGCACGTGCCGACCCTGGAGGTGCGGGTCGCGGACGTCAACGCGGACCTGGACACGGTGGTGCTGCTGGCCAGCCTGGTCCGCGGGCTCGCGGAGTCCCTGCTGCCCGCGGTGGCCGACGGAACGCCGCCGCCCCCGGTTCCGCACCGGCAGCTGGTCCTGGCGCACGCCTGGGCCGCGGCCCACGGGCTGCGCGGTTCCGGGCTGCACCCGGTCACCGGCGAGGAGATCAGTACCGAGCGGCTGGTCCAGCTGCTGCTCGCGCAGGCCGCGCCCGGCCTGGAGGCCAATGGCGACCTCCCCCTGGCGGAACAGGTACTGCGGCGGCTGTTCGCCGAGGGCGACGGGGCGGCCCGGCAGCGGGCCGTGCACGAGCGCCGCGGCCGGCTCCGCAGCGTGGTGGACGCCCTCGCCTCCGCCACCTGCGGCAACGACGGCTAGCGCAGCGCCACGCGGTTTCGCTTCGCGGGCGCGCGCCGCGCATGATCGGGCCCCCGCCGGGCAGCCGCCCGTGCAGCGGGACCCGAGCCCCTCCCCTCCCCACCCCACCCGGTCCTGCCCGCCCCGTCCGGTCCGGCGGTCCGTCGGTCCTTCGGTCCCGTCCGGCACGTCCCCCCAGGAGGGCGCCCCCATGGTGGTGATCAGGCGATGACCGAGTTCGGGTACTTCCTCTCGTGCGAGGACTTCCGGCCGGCCCAGCTGCTCCGCCAGGCCGAACAGGCCGAACAGGCGGGCTTCCGGTCGCTGTGGATCTCCGACCACTTCCACCCGTGGATCGGCCGGCAGGGCAACAGTCCCTTCGTCTGGGGCGTGATCGGGGCCCTGTCCCGGACCAGCCGGCTGCCCGTGGAGACGGCCGTGACCTGCCCCACCGTCCGCGTGCACCCGGCGGTGATCGCCCAGGCCGCGGCCACCTCCGCGGTCCTGCTCGAAGGGCGGTTCCGGCTCGGCCTGGGCAGCGGCGAGGCCCTCAACGAACACATCCTCGGCGGGTCCTGGCCGGCCGCCGACGTACGGCTGGAGATGCTGGAGGAAGCGGTCGAGGTCATCCGCCTGCTGCTGACCGGCGAGGAGGTCTCGCACCGCGGCCGGCACTACACGGTGGAGAACGCCCGCCTCTACACCCTCCCGGAGATCCCGCCGCCCATCGACATCTCGGCGTTCGGGCCGAAGGCCACGGACCTGGCCGCCCGCATCGGCGACGGCCTGATCACCATGGCGCCGGACGCCGACGCGGTACGGCGCTTCCGTGGCGCCGACGGCAGCAGGCCCGTGTACGCCGGGCTCAAGGTGTGCTGGGCGCGGGACCGGGCGGAGGCCGTCCGTACGGCGCACCGGCTGTGGCCCAGCATGCGACTGCCCGGCGAGCTGCAGCAGGTGCTGCCCACTCCCGCCCACTTCGAACAGGCGACCGAGTTGGTGACGGAGGAGATGGTGGCCGAGGCCCTGCCCTGCGGGCCGGACCCGGAGGAGCACGCACGGCGGCTCCAGGAGTTCGTGGACGCCGGTTTCGACCGGGTGCACGTGTCGCAGATCGGGTCCGAGCAGCAGGGGTTCTTCGACTTCTACCGGGATTCGGTGTTGCCCCTGGTCACGCGCTGACGCGCCCACAGCGGGATGGCGAACCACCACAGCGCGAACCACAGCGCCATCAGCACCACCAGCCACAGCGCGAGCTCGTTGGGCAGCACCATGCGCAGGATCAGCAGGAAGGTCGAGGCCATCGTCAGGTAGAGGAGCACCAGACCGACGATGGTCAGGCGGGCGGCCCAGACCACGGTCTCCGGCTTCAGCCTGCGGCCGGCCACCAGGCGGTGGAAGGAAACCGGGCCGACGAGGGCGCCGACGGTGGCCGCGCCCAGCACCACGGTGATCACGTAGATGGCCCGGTCCACGTCCCCGATCCCGGCGAACCGGGGCTGGAAGACCACCGCCAGCAGGAATCCGAACAGGATCTGCACCCCGGTCTGGGCCACGCGCAGCTCCTGCAGCAGCTCGTTCCAGCGCCGGTCGGCCTGCTCCAGGACGTTCTCCCCCCGCTCCCTGTCCCCCGCGCCGCCTTCTGCGTCCCGCTCAGGCATTGGGCTTCTCCAGGGGTTGCTCCAGCGACTCGTGCTCGTGGTGCGGGTGCTCCTCGTAGGGCGGCTCCTGACGCGGGTGGTGCCGCCGGTGCAGGATCCGGGGCTGGTGGACGATCCGGAAGCGGTGGCTCTCCTGGGACAGCTCCCGGCCCTCGCCGTCCACGAAGGTGCCGGTGACCTCGTACGTCCCGCATTCCGCGCGGCCGACGGGCAGCCGCTCGGCCGGCAGGCGGATCTCGTACGGGCCGCCCGGACGGAAGCTGCCCAGCGCGGTCCGGGTCCGGGCGACGACCCGGCCCTCGCGCCGCCTGGTGTCGACGAAGACCAGCCCGTCGACCGCCTCCCGGAGGTGGAAGGTCAGCGCCACGCTGACCACGGCCCCCTCGGGGAGCTCGAAGGGGCCCGGGGACGGGGCGGCCAGCGGGACGGTCAGCCGTCCCAGCTCCTCCGACTGCAGGGCCACATCGACCAGCTCGAACGTGTCCTCGGTCATCATGGCCGGCTCACCTCCGGAATTCCTGCACGAAGGCGGCACAGAACGCGTCCAGGTCGCCCGGCTTGCGGCTCGTGATCAGGGTGCCGGGCGCGGCGTGGCAGACCCTCACCCGCTCGTCCACCCAGGTGCCCCCGGCGTTGCGGATGTCGGTGGCCAGACTGGGCCACGAGGTGAGGGTGCGGTCGCGCACCACGTCGGCTTCGACCAGGGTCCAGGCGGCGTGGCAGATGGAGGCGACCGGCCGGCCCAGGCCGAAGAAGCGCCGGGTGAAGGCGACGGCCTTCTCGTCCAGGCGCAGCGCGTCGGGGTTGGCGAGGCCGCCCGGCAGGACCAGGGCGTCGAAATCCTCCGCCGGGGTCCGGGAGACCACGTCGTCCACGGGGAAGGTGTCGGCCTTGTCGAGGTGGTGGAAGGCCTGGACCTTACCGGGTTCGGTGGACACCAGGCGGGGCTCCCAGCCCTCGTCGCGCACGGCCTGCCAGGGGCGGACCAGCTCGACCTGCTCGACGCCGTGCGGCGCCATCAGAAAGGCCACCCTCATCGCGCTCACGTCCTCTTCTGTGGATCTCCCCCTGGAGGGACCCGGGCACGCGGCGGGTCCGGGAGACCCGGCGCGGGCACGACCGTCACCGGCATGGCGAGGTTCCGCCCCCGCGCCTTCCCCGAGGAGACGGGATCAAACGGGGGGTGCCCGGCGGCCCCCATCGGCACCGTCACCGCCGTCGCCCTCGCCGCGACCGTCCGGGTCCTCTCCGGCCCGCGTGCGCAGGTCGGCCTGCCCGGCCTCCAGGGAGGCCGTCACCCGGCGGCACCAGCGGAGCACCAGCGTGATCCCGCACGCCAGGGTGCCGGTCCAGGCGAGGGCGAACGCCCAGGCCAGCAGGGGTGACGCGGAGGATGCCGCGGCCAGGAACAGGCCCAGCGAGACCACGCCCATGACTCCCCCGGCCAGCGCCATCCGGTGCGCGCGCAGGGAGTGCCGCAGGTGCCGGACGTGCCGGGTCCGGCCCCAGGGCCGTACGCCGCGCCGCATGGTCCGCAGCCGCCGGTCCAGGACCGCGTCCCCGCGCAGGTCCTGCTCGATCCCGGTCAGGATCGACCGTTCTCGGTCGGAGAGGCCGTCGCCGCTCATGGCAGGCTCCTCGTCCTCGGTGCCGCCTGGTTCTCTGCCGGATGCGCCTACCCAGCCGCGGGCCGGCTAGTGCCCGGACCTGCCGGGGCCGTGCCCGGACCGGCGGTCCCGCCGGTGCGCCCGTCCGGACCGGCGGTGCCCGGGCCCGCGGCCGCGCCGTTCTCCCGGGTTGTGCCCGGCCTCAGGCCGCGTGACCCCTCGGGCCCTCGCGGGTGTCGTCGTCGACGATCTCCGCGTCGACGACGTCCTCGCCCCCGTCCGCGTCGCCGGCGGCGGGCCCGCCGCCGGTGCCGGCGTCCCGGGGACGGCCGGACGCCTGCTGCTCCTGCTGCGCCCTGGCGTACATCGCGGTGCCGATCTTCTGCGCGGCGGCGCTCGCCCGGTCCACGGCAGTCCGGATGGCTCCGGTGTCCTCCCCCTTGAGCTTCTCCTTCAGGTCTCCGAGGGCCGTCTCCACCTCGGCCGTGATGTCGGCGGGGATCTGCTCCCGGTTGTCCCGGATGAGCTTCTCGGTCTGGTAGACGAGCTGTTCGCCCTGGTTGCGGGTTTCCGCGGCCTCCTTGCGGCGGCGGTCCTCCTCGGCGTGCTGCTCGGCCTCGTGCACCATGCGCGCGATGTCGTCCTTCGGCAGCGAGGAGCCTCCGGTGACGGTCATCTTCTGCTCCTTGCCCGTGCCGAGGTCCTTGGCCGTGACGTGCATGATGCCGTTGGCGTCGATGTCGAAGGAGACCTCGATCTGCGGGACACCGCGCGGGGCCGGCGGCAGGCCGGTCAGCTCGAACATGCCGAGCTTCTTGTTGTACGCCGCGATCTCGCGCTCGCCCTGGTAGACCTGGATCTGCACGGACGGCTGGTTGTCCTCGGCCGTGGTGAAGATCTCCGAGCGCTTGGTCGGGATCGTGGTGTTGCGCTCGATCAGCTTGGTCATGATGCCGCCCTTGGTCTCGATACCGAGGGACAGCGGGGTGACGTCGAGGAGCAGGACGTCCTTGACCTCGCCCTTGAGGACACCGGCCTGGAGGGTGGCGCCGATCGCCACGACCTCGTCCGGGTTCACACCCTTGTGCGGGTCCTTGCCGGTGAGGGACCTGACCAGCTCGGTCACCGCGGGCATCCGGGTGGACCCGCCGACGAGGATCACGTGGTCCACGTCGGAGACCTCGATCTTCGCGTCCTTGACCGCCTGGTGGAAGGGCTTGCGGCAGCGCTCCAGGAGGTCTTCGGTCAGCTGCTCGAACTGGGCCCGGGTCAGCCGTTCCTCCAGGTGCAGCGGGCCCTCGGCGGAGGCCGTGATGTACGGCAGGTTGACGGTGGTCTCGGTCGCGGAGGAAAGCTCGATCTTGGCCTTCTCCGCGGCCTCGCGCAGGCGCTGCACCGCCATCTTGTCCTTGGACAGGTCGATGCCGTAGCCGTTCTTGAACTGCTTCACCAGGTGGTCGACGAGGCGCTGGTCCCAGTCGTCGCCGCCGAGGTCGGTGTCGCCGTTGGTGGCCTTGACCTCCACCACCCCGTCACCGATGTCCAGCAGGGACACGTCGAAGGTGCCGCCTCCGAGGTCGAAGACCAGGATGGTCTGGTCGTTCTCCTTGTCGAGGCCGTAGGCGAGGGCGGCGGCGGTGGGCTCGTTGACGATGCGGAGCACCTTCAGCCCGGCGATCTCCCCGGCCTCCTTGGTCGCGGTGCGCTGGGAGTCGTTGAAGTACGCCGGAACGGTGACCACCGCGTCGGTGACCTCCTCGCCCAGGTAGGCCTCGGCGTCCCGTTTGAGCTTCTGCAGCACCCTGGCCGAGACCTCCTGCGCCGTGTAGTGCTTGCCGTCGATGTCGCCGTCCTGCGGGAACCGCCAGTGCGGGTCGCCCATGTGCCGCTTCACCGAACGGGCGGTGCGGTCCACGTTGGTGACCGCCTGACGTTTGGCGAGCTCGCCGACGAGCACCTCGCCGCCCTTGGCGAAGGCGACCACGGACGGGGTGGTCCGGGCGCCTTCGGCGTTCGGGATGACGGTGGGCTCCCCGCCCTCCAGCACGGCCACCACGGAGTTGGTCGTGCCCAGGTCGATGCCGACCGATCGCACCATCGCTGCCACCTCCAGCCTGTCACCGGGCGCGTTCCCGGGGCGGGGCCGGGTATGCGGCGGCCCGGCGGTCACTTCCAGGCGAGGCGGAGTTCCTCGGCGTGGCCGGCGAGCCAGGTGCGGAAGTCCTGGAGGGCGGGGTTCAGGGCGCGGACCGCGTCGAGGTCGCGGGCGTGGGTGAAGCGGTCCTCGCAGTCGGCGTAGTACTGGAACATGTTGCCCGCCTCGTCGGCGCCGGGGAAGCCCAGGGCCCGGAAGGCGTCCGGGGTCAGCGGGCGGTACCGGACGGTCTCGCCCACGGCCTCGGTGAGTACGGCGGCCATGTCGGCGAGGGAGAGGAACTCTCCCGCGATGCTGACGGTGGCGGCGATCAGGTCGGTGTCCCGCTTGAAGATCTCCAGGGCGGTCCGGCCGATGTCGTCGGCGGCGATGCCGGCCAGCCGCTTGTCCCCCATCGGGAACGCCAGCTCCAGGACGCCGTCGTCCGCCCGCTGCGGCGCGAAGGCGCCGAAGAGGTTCTCCCAGTAGAAGGTGGTGCGGAGGAAGGTGGTCGGGACCCCCTCCTCGGTGAAGTAGCGGTCGGCCTCCGCCTTGGCGTCGAAGTGCGGCACCTTGTACGAGCCCTGCAGCGTGGGCATCCGGTCGTCGTCGAGCGGGATGCACTCGCGGGTGTCCTCCAGCGTGGACCAGATCGCGTGCTGGATCCCGGCGTGCGCGGCCGCCCGGGAGAGCGCGTCGGCGTGGGCCTTCTCCCGTTCCGCGGACATGTGCTCCCAGAAGTTGGTCACCAAGAAGGCGCCGTAGGCGTGCTCGAAGGCCGGGCCGAGGCTCGCCCCGTCGTCGAGGTCGGCCTGGACGACCTCCGCCCCGAGCCGGGCGAGTTCCCGGGCCGGGGCGGAGTCGGGGTGGCGGGTGACCGCGCGGACGGTGAATCCGGAGTCCGGATCCGCCAGGACGGCGCGCGCCATGCCGCCGCCCTGCCGGCCGGTCGCACCGAACACCGTGATGATCTTCTTCGACGTCACGCTCGTCCCCTCGGTCGCCGTACGCATACCTTCGCTCACTCTATGCGCACGCGCGGGCGCGGGGCGGTAGCGGTGCGCCGGGCGGGGACGCGCCCCGCCCGGCGTACCGGTGACCGGATCTCCGGCGCACGCGGGGAACCGGCTAGAAGCCGATGGCCCAGCTGTCGAGGTAGCCTCCGAAGTAGTCGCTCTTGTCCTGGATCCTCAGGTTCCAGGTGCCGTTGGCGATCTCGGAGGAGGCGTTGACGCGGAAGATCCCGATGATGGCACCGCTCCGGCCGTCGTACGTGCCTTCCTGGCGGAGCCGGTACCAGCTGCCGTCGGGGGCCCGGATCTCCACCTTCAGGTCGGCCGGCCACTCGTGCTTGATGTTGAGCTCGACGTCGAGGTCGGCGGGCGCCTTGCCGGGCACGTTGGTGACCTTGATGGCGGACCAGATGGTGTTGTCGTCGATCGTCTGGTTGGTGCCGTTCCAGAAGCGCGGCCCCGGGGTCCACGGCGTCCCGGTGAAGAGCATCTTGTTCGGCGAGCCGGAGCCGATGTTCTGCAGCGAACGGGTGGCCGCGGTGTTGGTCAGGTACGTCGCCACCTGCGCCGGGGTGGAGGTGCGGTGGGTGGAGAGGTAGAGCGCGGCGGCGCCGGCCACGTGCGGGGCCGCCATCGAGGTGCCCGACTTGACCTGGACGTCGTAGTCCGACCAGTTGCCCGCCGAGTAGATGTCCTCGCCGGGCGCGAAGATGTCGACCAGCTTCCCGTAGTTGGAGAAAGAGGCCCGGCTGTCGATGTCGTTGGTGGCGCCGACGGTGATCGCCGCGGGCTCCCGGGCCGGGGAGTGGCCGTTGGCGTCCTCGTTGTCGTTGCCCGCCGCGACCGTGTAGGTGATCCCGGAGTTGACCGAGTTGCGTACGGCGGTGTCCAGGGCGACGTCCGCGTCGCCGCCCAGGCTCATGTTGGCCACGGCCGGTTTGACGGCGTTCTTGGTGACCCAGTTGATGCCGGCGACGACCTGCGCCGTGGTGCCCGATCCCTGGTCGTTGAGCACCCGCACGGCCACGATCTTCGCCTGCTTGGCGACTCCGTAGGTCTTTCCGGCCACGGTCGCCGCCACGTGTGTGCCGTGGCTGTGGCCGTCGTCGGCGCCGCCTCCGTCGATGGCGTCGAAGCCGTAGCGGGCCCTGCCGCCGAAGTCGGTGTGCGAGATCCGCACGCCCGTGTCGATCACGTACACGGTGACGCCCGTACCCGCCGAGTCCGGGTAGTCGTAGCGCTTGTCGAGCGGCAGTCGGCGGCGGTCGATGCGGTCCAGGCCCCAGGAGCCCGGGTTGGGCTGGGTCGCGTCCAGTTTCACCCGGCGGTTCTGCACGACGGTGGCGACGGCCGGGTCCGCGGCCAGCTGCCGCGCCTGCCGTGCCGACAGCTCCACGGAGAAGCCCTGGAAGGCCGCGTCGTAGGTGTGGTCCAGCTTTCCGCCGTAGCGTTTGGCCAGCTCCGGGCCCTTCCGGGCGGAGGCCTGGGCGCCGGTGTCCTTGAGCATGACGATGTAGCTGCCGGCGACCGCGTTGGGCGCTCCGGCGTACAGGACGGCGGCTTCCGGTTCGGCTGCGGCGGCGGGCGACGCGAGCCCGCCCGCCACGGTGGCCGCCGCCGCGAGCAGTGCCACGGTCGTGGCCGTGCCACGCCGTAACCGAATTCTGGGGAACATCAGTTCCTACTCCCCCCACTCACGACCCGCGCCCCTGCGACACGGGTCGACGGTCCGGGGCGCGCGAGAGGGCGCGCCGGACCGGGTGAACAGGGGGATCCGCGTACGGACAGCACGGCGCTGCCGGACCGCGGCGCGTGATACGTGATTCCCCCCGGGGAAGAGCCTGTCGTACGCCGAACTCCCTTGCAAGCCACTCCACTTGATCGCCCGGAGGACATCCGGAGACATGCGGTGGCGCGACTTCCCGGGGGCCCCCGGCCCCCGGTTCCTGGCGGGGCCCTAGCCGACCAGGCGGCGGCGCCAGTCGAGCGGGGTGACGGTGATGGCCCGGCCGGGGTCGCCCGCCCATTCGGTGCGGAGGCCGGCCGTTTCGAGGGCGGCCACCACCTCCTGGCCGACGGCCAGGGTGGTCTCGGAGGAGCCGTCGAAGCCGCCGTAGTAGAGCATCAGCCCGTGGCCGGCCGCCGCGGAGTCCGTGGCCTGGGTGTGGAAGTAGACGAAGCCGCGGGCTCCGGGCCCGGCCTCGCCGCCGATCTCGGAATTGCCGCAGCTCCGGCAGCAGGTGAAGTTCTCGCGGGCGGTGATGCCGGCGGCGTCCAGGGCGGTGAAGGCGCGGGTGAGCCGCTCGGGGTCGGTTTCGCCCTGCCAGCCGGCCTGTTCGGCGACGCGCTCCAGCCACATCCGGTCGGCCAGCGCCTGCGCCTGCTCGCGGGTGAGGGGCCGGTGGTCCCCGGAGACCAGGTAGTCCTCGGCGATCTCGGCCAGTTCCCCGCGGTCTGCGTAGCCGCCGACGAGCACCTCGCGGACGCGCTCCTCCAGTTCCTCGAGTTCGTCCTCCTCCAGGTCGAGCGGCGGCACCTCGCGCACCGGGCCCGTGTCCAGCGGCGACCAGGCGGGACCGGCGTCCCAGCCGGCCTCCTGCCGGGCCCAGCCGCCGATCGCCGCGCTCACCGCCTCGGGGGTGCCGAGGACGGACCGGAACTGCCGGTCGGCGGCACCGTCCCGGTGCTCCAGCGTGTATTCACCACCGGTCTCGTGCCACACCTGCATGAAGACGTCGGGCAGGTCCGGCACCCGCTGGACCACCAGGAACCGGTCCCCGGCACCGCCGATCCGCCGCACCAGCCCGGCCAGCTCCCCGGCGGACACGCGGACGTGCCGCTCCTGCTTCTCCGTCATCACCACGATCTCGAGCATGTCTCGACCCTGGCACACCACTCTGACAACCGGCCCCCGGGAACCGCCGTCTTGACCTCGACCGCGGTCGAGCCCGCAGGGTGGCCGGGACGGGCCATCGGAACGGAAGGAAGGACGGGATCGTGATCCTCGTGACCGGAGCCACCGGGAACATCGGCAGCGCCTTGGTGGAGGAGCTCAGCGCCTCCGGCGAAGGGCCGCTCCGGGCCCTCACCCGGGACGCCTCGCGGGCCGCCGTTCCCCCCGGGGTCGAGGCCGTGGAGGGCGACCTGGCGGAGCCGGGGTCGCTGCGCACCGTGCTGGAAGGCGTGCGCTCGCTGTTCCTCGTACCCGGGCTGGGCTCCGACGCCGCTGTGGTCGAGGCCGCCCGCCGGGCCGGGGTGGAGCACGTGGTGCTGGTGTCGTCGATCACCGTCCAGACCCATCCGCACCTCGGCCCGGCCCGCGGGAACCTGGCCGTGGAGCAGCTGGTCAAGGACGGCGGCATGGACTGGACGGTCCTCCGTCCGACGCAGTTCGCCTCGAACACCCTGATGTGGGCCTCCGCCGTCCGCGAACGGCAGGCGGTGCGCGCGCCGTTCGCGGACACCGCTCTGCCGACCATCCATCCGGCCGACATCGCTTCGGTGGCCCGGGTGGCCCTGACCCGGGCCGGCCACCGGGGGCGCACCTACGCCCTGACCGGGCCGGAGGCCGTGACCCCCCGGCAGCAGGCCGCGGACATCGCGGCCGCCCTGGGCCGGGAGGTCCCCTTCATGGAGATCAGCCGCGCGCAGGCGTGTGCCCCGATGACCGCCGCCTTCGGGGCCGAGGCGGCGGACGCCGTCCTCGACGTCATGGGCGGTGACGTGAACGAGGAGATCCAGCTGGTGCGTGACACGGTGGCCCGGGTCACCGGTGTCCCGGCCCGGCCGTTCCGGGCGTGGGCCGGGGAGAACGCGGCCGCCTTCCGCTGATCCGTGCGCGGCCGGACGGGCCCCGGGTCAGGAGACCCATGCCGCGGTCATGGCCTGGACCGCCGAGCCGTCCCGGTCGGCCAGCTTGGTGCCGGTGAACTCGCGGGCCCAGTCGGAGGTCTGGATGCGGAACGCGGGGTCCTCGGCGGTGAGGGCCTCCATGACCGACTCGGCGGCACCGGCCGGGGTCTGGGCGCCGTCCATGAACCGGCCCACGGTGCGCTCGACGTAGTGGCGCATCGCGTCGGCGTAGACACCGGCCGCGGCGAACTCGGCCTCCAGGTCGAGGCCGATGTTGTTGACGAACTCGGTGGCCACGGCGCCGGGTTCGACGACGGACACGCTCACGCCGACCGTGCGGGCGACCGGAGCGAGGCTCTCCATGTAGCCCTCGACGGCGAACTTCGCGGCGCAGTAGGCCTCGTTGAACGGCTGGCCGATGACGCCGCCGACACTGGTGACGGTGATCAGGCGGCCCCCGGTGGCGCGCAGGTGCGGCATCGCCGCCTTGGAGACGTTCAGCACGCCGAAGAAGTTGACCTCCATGACCGTGCGGACCTCGGCGACCGATTCGTTCTCCAGGGTGCCGACGTGTCCGGCGCCCGCGTTGTTGACCACGGCGTCCAGGCGGCCGTAGTCGGCGATCACGCCGTCCACGGCGGCGGCGACGGAGGCCTCGTCGGTCACGTCCAGCTGCCGGACGTCGAGCTCGACGCCGGCCTCGGACGCGGCCTTGCGGAGCGCGTCGGCGCGGGCGGGGTCGCGCAGGGTGGCGACCGTACGCCAGCCGGCCCCGGCCGCGGCGACGGCGGCGGCGAGGCCGATGCCGGAGGAGGTGCCGGTGATCAGGACGGTCTTGGTGCCGGTGGTGTGGGGGGTGGCAGACATGGTGGTGCCCTTCGGGTTCGGGTTCTCCGCATTTATGTGCGTGCACACACACTATAAATTTATGTGCGCGCACACGCAACCCATACACTCGGTCCATGCCGAAGAAGCTCACCCAGGCCGAGATGCCTGACGCCGATTACGCCTTCTACGGGCTGGTCTGGGCCGGCACGGTCCTCACCGAGCGGGTCGACCGCGCCCTCACCAAGGAGCACGACCTCCCCGTGTCCTGGTTCGAGGTCATGCTCTGGCTGGCCTCCAGTCCCGATCCGGTGCCCGCCTCGGTCCTGGGGAACAGCACCATGCTCAGCCGCAGCCAGGTCTCCCGGGTCGTGGACGCCCTCCAGGGCCGCGGCCTGGTCACCCGCACCCCCTCCGCCCGCGACGCCCGGTCGGTGGAGGTCGCGCTGACCGAGGCGGGCCGCCGGGCCTTCGAGCGGGCCGACGCCACCCGCCGCGAGGTCCTGGCGCCGGTGTTCACCGACCTCCTCGACGACGCGGACCTCGCGGCGCTCGGCACGGTGTGGCGCAAGCTCAAGGCCGAGAAGGAGCGCCTGTCGGAGCACCGGGCGCGCTGAAGCCGGGCGCGCTGAACGCGCCCGCACGCCCCGCCGCCGCCGCACCCGCCGCCGCCCGGCGGGGCAGGGCCGGGTCCGGGGCGGCCCGCAGGAGCAGCAGCTCGTGGTAGAGCGGGGCGGTCGCGGCGACCAGGAGCGCACGGGCGTCGGCCGGGCCCGGCAGTTCGCCCCGCCCGGCGGCACGGACGGCGACCACCGCGCAGCGCGCGTAACGCCCCTCCCAGAAGCGGGACAGGGCGCCGGCCGCCTCGGCCGACCGGAAGCCCGCGGCGATCAGGGCCGTGGTCACGTTCGGGCCGCCGCCGGCGAGGGCCTCGTACACCTCCTGGTTGAGGGCGGTCAGGTCACCCTCCAGCGACCCCGTGTCGGGCGGGCTCCAGGTGTCGTCGGACGCCGCGTCGAGGAGGTCCGCCAGCAGACCCCCGACGTCACGCCACCGCCGGTAGACCGTGGTGCGGTGCACCCCGGCGCGTTCGGCGACCGCGTCGACGGTCAGCCCGTCGTACCCGCCCTCCACCAGCAGTTCCCCCACGGCCTCCAGGACCTGGGTGCGGACCCGGGCGCTGCGGCCGCCCGTCCGGCGCCGCGGGGCGGCCGGTTCGGAGTGGTCCGAGTGGCCGGAATCTTCGCTTGCTCGCGCACTGGCATCCATGCAACGATCTTAACGCAACAGTCGTCGCGATAAGGAGTTCTCCGATGGTTTCCGTGGTTCCCGTGGTGCTCGCCCGCTCCGCCTCCCCCGCCCTTCCTCCCGCCCCCGGCCCCCTGGAGCCGCTCCGTGACCGCACAGCTCACCGCGCTTGACCTGACCAAGTCCTACAACGGCCGCCTCGTCCTCGACTCCGTCGACTGCTCCGTCACCGACGGCACCCGCCTCGGCATCGTCGGCGAGAACGGATCCGGCAAGTCCACCCTGCTCCGGCTGCTGGCCGGCGCCGAGCGCCCCGACCGGGGCACGGTCACCGTCCGCGCCGACGGCGGCGTCGGATACCTCGCCCAGGAGGAGACCCTCCCCGCCGGCATGACGGTGCAGCAGGTCGTCGACCGCTCCCTCGCCGAACTGCGCGCCATGGAAGGCCGGATGCGCCGGCTGGAGGCCCGGATGGCGGAGGGCGACACCACCGACGAGGTCCTCGGCGCCTACGCCGACCTGCTCACCGCCTTCGAACTGCGCGGCGGCTACGAGGCCGACGCCCGCGTCGAGCGCGCCCTGCACGGCCTCGGACTGCTCGGCCTGCCCCGCGACCGCACCGTCGGCGCCCTCTCCGGCGGCGAGCAGGTCCGGCTCCGGCTGGCCGCGCTGCTGGCCTCCTCCCCCGGGGTACTGCTGCTCGACGAGCCCACGAACCACCTCGACGGGGACGCCCTGACCTGGCTCGAGGACCACCTGCGCGCCCGCCGCGGGATCACCGTCGCCGTCTCCCACGACCGGGAGTTCCTCGAACGCGTCGCCACCTCCCTGCTGGAGGTCGACGGCGACCTGCACAAGGCGGTGCGCTACGGCAACGGCTACGCCGGCTACCTCGCGGAGCGGGCCGCCGACCGGCAGCGCCGCGTCCAGGCCCACGCCGCCTGGTGCGCGGAGGCGGACCGGCTGCGCGCGACCGCCGCCGTCACCGCCCGCCGGGTCGCTCCCGGCCGGGCGATCAAGGACGGCAACAAGATGGCCTACGACCGGGCCGCCGGCCGGGTGCAGCAGTCCCTGGCGAGCAGGGTGCGCAACGCCGAGGAGCGGCTGGCCCGCCTGCTGGCCAGGCCGGTGCCCGCGCCGGCCGAGCCGCTGCGGTTCGGCGCCGTACCGGGCACCGCCGGCGGACACGACACGGACCGGCCGCACGACGCCTCCCCGGGCCGGGACGGTGCGGTGCTCGCGGCCGACGGCGTCGCGGTGGCGGGACGGCTCGCGCCGCTGGACCTGACCGTGCCGGCCGGCGGCCGGCTGCTGGTCACCGGCCCGAACGGCGCGGGCAAGAGCACCCTGCTCGGCGTGCTCGCCGGAACGGTCGCCTTTGACCGGGGGGAGGTCGTACGACGGGGCCGGACCGGCCTGCTGGCGCAGCGGACCGACCCGGGAGCACCCGCCCGGACCCTCCTCGCCGCCTTCTCCGAAGGCCGCCCGGGCACGCCCGAGGAGCACACCGAACGGCTGCGCTCGCTCGGCCTGTTCGCCCCGGACCGGCTCACCGCTCCGGTCGGCACGCTGTCGGCCGGCCAGCGGCAGCGGCTGGCCCTGGCCCGGCTGGTCACCGATCCGGGCGGACCCGCCGACGTCCTGCTGCTGGACGAGCCCACCAACCACCTCTCCCCGGCGCTGGCCGAGGAGCTGGAGGCGGCGCTGGCCTCGTTCGCGGGTGCCGTGGTCGTGGTCAGCCACGACCGGCGGCTGTGCGCCCGCTGGCAGGGCGAGCGGCTCGGCCTGCACACCCCGGAGCCGGCCGCCGCGGCCGCATAGCCCCGCTGTCTTTCCCCCGCCCTCCACCGTTCCACGAAGGACTCCGCTTGACGAACACCACCTCCCCCCACCTGCTCCGCACGTACCCCGTCCTCACCCCCGGGTCGGGCCCGTACGCCCTGGCCGCCGGGCCCGACGGCAACCTCTGGTGCACCCTCGTGCACGGCGGAGGCATCGCCCGCCTCACCCCGGACGGGCAGCTCGACGAATGGGCGCTCGACTCTCCCGACTGCGGACCGTCCCTGATCACCCCCGGACCCGACGGCGCGCTCTGGTTCACCCGGAACCGGGACCACCGGATCGGCCGCATCACCCCCGACGGCCGGTCGCGTTCGTACGCCCTGCCCGGCGCCGGATCCGGCCCGTACGGGATCACCGCCGGACCGGACGGCGCGCTCTGGTTCACCGCGCTGCACACCGACCGCGTCGGCCGGATCACCCCGGACGGGGAGGTCACCGAATACCCGCTGCCGTGCCGGGGCGCCTTCCCGTCCTTCATCGTGGCCGCCCCCGACGGCGCCCTGTGGTGCACGCTCAACCAGGCGGACGCCCTCGCGCGGATCACGGTGGCCGGCGAGGTCCGGCTGTACCCGCTGCCCACGCCCGGCACGGCCCCGGTGGGGCTCGCGGCGGCGCCGGACGGATCCCTGTGGTTCGCCGGGATCGGCACGGGGCTGATCGGGAGGATGGCGCCGGACGGCGAGGTCACCGAGCACGCCTTGCCGGACGCGCGGTGCCGGCCGCACGCGGTGGCCGTGGCACCGGACGGTTCCTGCTGGTTCACCGAGTGGGCCGCCGCACGGATCGGCCGCGTCACCCCGGACGGGCGGATCACCGAGGTCCCCCTCCCGGACCCCGGCTGCGAACCGCACGGCCTGGCCTTCGGGGCCGACGGCACGCTGTACGTCGCCCTGGAGAGCGGCTCGGTCACCCGGTGGGACGTGAGCGGGGTGTAGCGACTGGCGCGCCGGGCCGCACGGCGGCGGGGCCGGTCACTCCGGATGGACTTCCGACGTCGGGTGTTTGGCCGGGTGCAGGGCCTGTTCGGCCCAGATGGTCTTGCCGGTGGCCGTGTAGCGGGTGCCCCATTGCTGGGTGGTCTGCGCCACCAGGAACAGGCCGCGGCCACCTTCGTCGTCGCCCGCCGCCGTCCGCATGTGCGGTGAGGTGAGACCGCTGTCGGACACCTCGCAGATCAGGGTCTGGTCGCGGATCAGGCGCAGGCGCACTGGTCCGGGCGCGGCGTGCCGGATGGCATTGGTGACCAGTTCGCTGACCACCAGTTCGGTGGTGAAGACGAGTTCGTCCAGCCCCCAGGCGCGAACCTGGGCGGCGGCCGCGGCCCGGGCCCGGCCGACG
The DNA here is from genome assembly GCF_056436025.1 of Streptomyces sp. NPDC043853. Taxonomy (NCBI): domain Bacteria; kingdom Bacillati; phylum Actinomycetota; class Actinomycetes; order Kitasatosporales; family Streptomycetaceae; genus Streptomyces; species Streptomyces sp. NPDC043853. The sequence continues at coordinate 300,078 of NZ_JBWKDJ010000005.1, read as the reverse complement.
GCCTGGAGGTCCTCGGTCAGCTCCCACTCGGCCACCTGGTGCCGGCCCAGGACACGGGTCCGGACCAGCAGCAGGGCCGCGTCGTCGTCGGTGGGTCCGGACGGCAGCACCGCCTCCACCGCCTCGTCGCACAGGTCGTCCAGGGGCCGGCCGGAACGCGCGAGTGCGGCCTTCAGCGAGTCGAGCTGCTCGTCCAGGTCGCGGTCGCGGGCCCGGACCAGCCCGTCGGTGAAGAGGGCGAGCAGGCTGCCGGGCCGGAGGGTGAGCTCGCCGGCCTCGAAGGGGAGACCGCCGAGGCCCAGCGGCGGGCCGGGCGGCAGTTCGGGGAAGGTCACCGTGCCGTCGTCCGGATCGACGACGGCGGGCAGCGGGTGCCCGGCCCGGGCCATCGTGCAGGTTCCGGACACCGGGTCGTAGACGGCGTACAGGCAGGTCACACCGAGGGCTTCGTCCTCGGGGTGTTCCTCGCCCTCGATCCGGAGCGCGGCCCGTTCGTTGGTGCCCTGGGTGACCAGGTCGTCGAGCCGGGAGAGGAGTTCGTCGGGGGCGAGGTCCATCCGCGCCAGGACGCGGACGCTGGTGCGCAGCCGGCCCATGGTGGCGGCGGCGCCCAGGCCGTGGCCGACCACGTCGCCGACGACCAGGGCGACCCGGCTCCCGGAGAGGGCGATGACGTCGAACCAGTCGCCGCCGACACCGGCACTGCTGTCGGCGGGCAGGTAGCGGTAGGCGAGTTCGACGGCGGACAGCTGGGGCAGCAGCCGGGGCAGCAGGCTGCGCTGCAGCATGAGCGCGGCGGCGTGTTCGCGGGCGTAGCGGCGGGCGTTGTCGATGCACACCGCGAGCCGGGCGGCGAGTTCGTCGGCCACGGCCAGTTCACCGGGGTCGAAGGGGGTGCCGCGGTCTTCCCAGGCGAAGGACACCACGCCCAGGCCGACGCCCTCGGCGCGCAGCGGCACGGCCAGCCGGGCTCCTTCGTGGACGGGCCGTACGGTGGCCAGGGCGCGGGCCTCCGCGGACGAGGGGGCGTGGAGCACGGGGCGCCGGCCGGGGGGCCAGACCCGGACCAGGCGGTCGTCGTGGGAGGTGCCGGGGGTGGGGCGGTCGCCGTCGAGCACGGTGTCCAGCAGGTCCACGGTGACGGAGTCGGCGAAGTGCGGGGTGGTGACGGCGGCGAACTCCCGGGCGGTGCGGGCCATGTCGAGGGTGGTGCCCACGCTGCTGCCGGCCCGGACCAGCAGGTCGAGGCGCTGCTGGGCGAGGTAGCGGTCGGTGATGTCGACGCTCTCCTCGCAGACGCCCAGCGGGGTGCCGGCCGCGTCCTGGAGCCGGTAGTAGGAGCAGGACCAGACGTGGTCGCGGTGGGGGTCCGAGGGCGGGCGGCCGCGGTAGTGGAGTTCGATGACGGGCTCACCGGTGCGCAGGACCCCGTCCATGACCTCTTCGAGGGTGCCGGGGGCCCCGACGGAGAGGACGGTGCCGTGGGTGACCATGTCGTCGGGGCCGACGCCGACGTATTCGGAGGGGCCCATCTCGTCGACGAGGGCGATGTTCGTCCACACCACGCGCATGCGGGTGTCGTAGATGGCCAGGCCCACCGGGGACTGGGTGGCCAGGCCGCGGAGCATCGACTGCAGGGCGTCCCACTGCTCGGCCTCGGCGGCGTCGGCCATGGCCAGGAGGCGCTCCGGGCGGGCCGCGGCGCCGCCCCAGAGGTCCTCGGCGGGCGGGCCGGCGTATTCGTGGCCGTGGGCGGGGGACAGGCTGAGCACGGCGACGGCGGTGCGCAGGGTGCCGCCGTCGCAGCGGCGGAGCCGCAGGGCGCGCCGCAGGCCCGGCCGCAGTTCCCCCACGTCGAGGTCGTCCATGGCGGCGAGGTCGTCCATGGCGGCGAGGTCGCCGGTGCCGGAGAGGGCGCCGGTGCCGGTACCGGCCGTGTCCGCCGTGCCGCCGGTGCCGCCGGCCCGCCCGGCCGGGGCGGCGGCCAGGTCGGTGAAGGGGCGTCCGAGCACGGCGTCGGCCGGGTGGCCCAGGAGTTCCGCGGCGGCCGGGCTCCAGCCCACCACCCGGCCCTGGCCGTCGAGGACCGCCATGGCGGCCCGGGACACGTCGAGGGGGCCGTGGAGTTCGCCGAAGCCGTGGACCCCGCTCACGATGGCCGCCTCCATTCCGGAACGTGGCGCGCGGCCAGCAGCAGCGCGACGTCGTCGGGCCGGTCCGCGGCCTCGCCGGCCTCGCGGATGAGCCGGTCGGCGGTCTCGCCGAGGCTGCTCGCGCCGCAGTCGGCGAGCAGGGACCGCAGCCGTTCGACGCCCACGTCGATGTCGGTGCCCGGCTGTTCCACGAGTCCGTCGGTGTAGAGGGCGAGGACGGCGCCCCGTTCGAGGTGCAGGTCGGTGACGGGGTAGGTGGCCTCGGCGTCGACGCCGAGGACGACTCCGCCCGGCAGGTCCAGGACTTCGGTCCGGCCGTCGGGGTGCCGGAGCAGCGGTTGCGGGTGTCCGGCGCGGACGGCCCGGGCGGCTCCGCTGGCCGGGTCGAGGAGGATGTAGCAGCAGCTGGCGAACTGGCCCGGGTCGAGGTCGATGAGGAGGCGGTTGGTGCCGCCGACCACCTCCTCCGGGTCATTGCCGCTGAGCGCGAACGCCCTTACCGCGCTGCGTAGTTGACCCATGGTGGAGGCGGCCGGGATACCGTGGCCCTGGACGTCCCCGATGACCACGGCGAGTCCGCCCCGGACGGTTTCGATGACGTCGTACCAGTCGCCGCCGATGTCCATGCCTGCGGTGCCGGGCAGGTAGCGGCCGAGGGTCTCCACCTCGTCGACGACCGGCAGGTGGCGCGGGAGCAGGGCGTCCTGCAGTCCGCGGGCGACCGCGGCCTCCGATTCGTAGCGCTGGGCGCGTTCGAGGGCCTGGGCGATGAGCCCGGCGAGCGCGGTGAGCACGGTCCGCTCCTCGGGGCTGAAGAGGCGGGGCCGGTCGAAGCCGAGGATGCAGGAGCCGACCGGGCGCCCGGAGGCGATGAGCGGCAGGAAGGCACGGGCGCCGACACTGGCGTCCAGCGGGATGCCGGGGTAGGCGGCGGCGAGGTGCTCCATGGATTCGAAGAAGATGGGGCGGCCGGAGGTGAGGGTCTCCACGCCGGGCAGCCTGACCTCCAGGGAGACCCCGTCGAAGGGGTCGAGGAACCCCTGGGGGAAGCCGGTCTCCCAGGCGAGGAAGAGGTGCCGTTCGTTCAGCAGGTAGATGGCGAGCTGACGGCCGCCGAAGGCGGGCAGCAGCTCCTCCGTCACGACGGCCGACACCTGGCGTGCGGTGACCGCCTCGGTGAGGGCGATGGCGAGGGCGACGGGGCGGTAGAGGGCGCCTGCGGCGTCGGCCGGGGAGCCCGGCCCGGAACCGGGGCGGACCAGCGAACCGGGGGCGTACGCCGGGTGCTCCTCGGCGGTGACGGTGACGGTGATGCCGCCGGGACCGGAGTACAGGAAGACCGAGAACCACTCGTGCGGGGAGCGGCGGGCCATGAACTGGACGGAGTCGGTGCCCATCATGACGGCGCGGAAGTAGTCCTCGTACGCGGGGTGCCCGAGCCAGGGCAGGGCCTCCCACAGCACCCGGCCGGACAGCTCGGCACGGGTGTGCCCGAGCAGCGCGGGGACCCCGTCGTTGGCGTAGGTGACCCGGCCGAGCCGGTCCAGGGACAGCAGGGCCTGGGGCAGCCGGTCGGCGGCCTGGTCGGTGAGCGGGCCCCGGCCGAGGTCCAGGACCAGGCCGGACAGCGGCCGGCGGCCCGTGGCGCCGCCGGGCGCGGGCAGGGCCTCGAGGTCCAGGACGAGCCGTCGGCCGTCCCGGGCGTGCATGGCGAGGCGGCGGGCGGGCGGTCCGTGCGGGTCGGCGAGCTCCCGGGCGACCACCGACAGGCCGGTGCGGTCCTCCGGGCGCCAGCCGGGGGTGAGCTCGTCGAGGCCGGACGGGAAGTCCTCGGGATCGAGTCCGGCGATGGCGCAGAGGGCGGCGTCAGGGGTGACCATGCCGGTGTCGAGGTCCCAGTGGAAGCGGCCGGCGCGCAGCCGGTTGGTCGCCTGGGAGGGGAGGGTGACGCCGGCCGGTTCGCCCTCCCAGACCACGGGCGTGCCGGCCGCCGCGAGCCGGGACAGCCGCGCTGCCAGCTCGCGCGCGGCGTCCCGGATCCGGCGGCGGTCGGTGCCGCTGACGAGGGTTTCCGGGGTGGCGGCGCGCAGCACCATCATGACGCCGTACCGCTCGGGTCCGGCGACGACGGGCATGTAGAGGGAGCCGAACGGGAAGGGCAGCCCGGCCATGAGCTGGGGGTAGCGCCGGGTGGCCTCCTCGGCGTTGGCGAGGAGGACGGCGTGGCCGGTGCGGTGTGCCTCGGCGGCCGGGTACGGGCGGTTCGCGTGCATGCGCCACCAGGGGCGGAAGAGCGGCCCGGGAAGTCCGCCGATCACGGCCAGCCGCAGCAGACCGGTGGTGCCGGAGCGCAGGTACACACCGCCGGCGTAGCCGCCGACGGCTTCGATGGCGCCCACCGTGGCCTGGGCGAGCACCAGGGCCAATTCGTCCGGAACCCGTCCGCCGTCATCCGGCCTCCCGGTCACGCCGCTCTCCCGGTCACACAGCCAGGATGCGCCCTTCCCGTCCGGGGGCGCATCCTCACCGCGTCCGGGCGGCGGTGGTGCCTACCGTCCGGGGTTCCGCGGGCTGCCGCAGAACTCGGCCTCGGTCACGTTCCGCGGGTCGCCGGACCAGTCCCCGTTGAAGTTCATGGCGAGCTGCCGGCGGCCGTCGCGCGTGGTCACGGCACTGGAGCCGGAGCCGTGGATCCCGCCGTCGTGGCCCCACACCTCCGTGCCGCAGGACAGCTTGGCGCGGATGACGCCCAGCCCGTACCCGGCCCCGGGGATGTCGGGGACCGGGACGGTGTCGGTCATGGCCCGCAGCTGCCGGGGCGGGAGCAGGCGGCCGGAGAACAGGGCCCGGTAGAAGTCGTTCAGGTCGCGGGCGTCGGTGACGATCTCGCCGGCGGCTCCGCCCCAGGAGGGGTTGAGGCGGGTGACGTCGTAGGTGCGGGCGGCCGGGTCGGGGGGCGTGCCCGGCTCGGACAGTTTGGAGTAGGCGCGGGCGGAGGGCTCGGGCATGTCCGTCCGCGTTCCGGGGAACTCGGTGGCGTCGAGACGGAGCGGGCGGAGGATCCGCCGCTCGATCTCCCGGGCGTAGGGGCGGCCGGTGGCCTTCTCGATGACGAGCCCGGCGAGGATGTAGTTGGTGTTCGAGTAGTGCCAGCCGGTGCCGGGGGTGAAGTACGGCTTGTTCCTCATGGCCGTGGCGACGAGCTGCTCGGGCCGCCAGGTGTCATAGCGGTGGCGGAGGAATCCGCGGCCGAGGAGCTGCCGGCCGAACTCCTCGTCCTCCGTGTAGTTGAAGATCCCGCTGGTGTGGTTGAGCAGCCGGCGGAGGGTGACCGTACGGCCGTCGTGTCCCTGGCCGCGGACGAGGCCCGGGAGCCAGCGCTCCACCGGGTCGTCGAGGTCGAGGCGGCCCTCCGCCTCCAGCTGGAGCAGGACGGTCGCGACGAAGGTCTTGGTGATGGAACCCGCCCGGAAGCGGTCCTCGGGGGTCCGCTTCTCCCCGGTGCGGAGGTCGCCCAGACCGGCGGCGCCGGCCCAGGTGCGGTCTCCGCGCCGGGCCACCGCGAGGGCGCCGGGGGCGCCGGACCGGACCTCCTCCTCCAGGGCGCGCTGGGTGGCGCGGTGGCCGCCGCCGTCCGGGGTGGCGGCGTACGCGGTGCCGGTGAGTGCGGTGAGCCCGGTGGCCGCGAGCGCGGCTGCCGCGGTGAGTGCCAGGGCAGTGCGGGTACGGGTGTGGGTGCGGGTACGGGTACGGATGCGGGTGTGGGTGTGTGCCGTACGACCTGTCATGGGTGGATCCCCCTCCTGTGCTGCCGGGGCGGCCGGTGCCGGCCCGGTTCGCGGGGGATGACCCGGGGGGATGGCGGCGGGTTGAGCGTGCTCGGGATGGTTGAGCCGGTTCCGGCCACGAGGGGGGCCTGCCGTACGCACCGTCACCACCGTCCACACTGACCAGGCCGTCCACACATACGTCGTCGGTGGGGAATCGCGGCGATTCGCCTGCGCGCGGAGCGGGCGGTGGGCGACGGTGGACCGTATGAACTGGACGCTTGAAGTCATCCCGGTCCCCGTCTCCGACCTGGACCGGGCGAAGTCCTTCTACGCCGACCAGGTCGGCTTCACCGTCGACCTCGACGACGAGGTCGCCCCCGGAGTGCGCATCATCCAGCTGACGCCGCCCGGCTCACGCTGCTCCGTCGCCCTGCTCCAGGGGATGCCCCCGGCGCCGGGCACGCGGCAGATGGCGCCGGGCACGCTGCACGGCCCGCAGCTCTGTGTCACCGACATCGAGGCGGCGCACGCGGAACTGACCGGCCGGGGCGTGGACGTCTCCCCCGTCCGGCACGTCGGTGAGAAGGGATGGGAGGACGGGAAGGGCGGCACGTGGAACTCGTTCCTCACCTTCGAGGACCCCGACGGCAACGGGTGGGTCGTCCAGGAAGCTCCCTCGGAGCTGACGGAACGCTGACGGAACGCTGACGGAGAGGCTGTGGACTTCATGAAGATCGGCATCATCGGCGCGGGCAACATCGGCGGCAATCTGACCCGGCGGCTGTGCGCCCTCGGCCACGAGGTGGCCGTGGCCAACTCCCGTGGCCCGGAGACGCTCAAGGCGCTCGCGGAGGAGACCGGGGCCACCGCCGTGCCCGCCTCGGAGGCGGCGCACGGTGCGTCGGTGGTCGTGGTGGCCGTTCCGCTGCGGGGCGTTCCGTACCTGCCGGAAGGGCTGTTCGACGGCGCCGCGGACGGGTTCGCCGTCATCGACACCGGCAACTACTACCCACGGGAAAGGGACGGCCGGATCCCGGGGATCGAGGACGAGGGCCTGACCGAGAGCCGCTGGACGGAGCGGCAGGTCGGCCATCCGGTGGTCAAGGCGTTCAACGGCACCTTCGCCCAGGACCTCCTGGACCGGCCGCTCCCGCCGGGCGCCCCGGACCGGATGGCCCTGCCGGTGGCCGGCGACGACCCGGCGGCGAAGAAGAAGGTGCGGGCTCTGATCGACGAACTCGGCTTCGACACCGTCGACGCGGGCGGTCTGGACGAGTCCTGGCGGCAGCAGCCCGGTACCCCCGTCTACGGCCTGCGCGCCGGCATCACCGAGGTCACCCGCGCACTGGCCGCAGCCTCCCCGGGGCGGCGGGACGCCTTCCGCGGCTGAGGGGGCGAGAGGGAGAGAAGGAAGGGGAGGGGAGAGAGGGGAGAGAGGGGGAACAAGAGCAGGAAGGGAAGGGAAGGGAGAAGGGGAGCACGGTCACGCCTCGGACCCCGGACCGAATTGGCTTGAACGATTCGGAAGAAGACCGGAGTCGAGCCCTTGCTGAAAGGATCCGGGCGGGACAGGGCGTAACGTCGGATTGCGCCTTACTCACCCGTCCGGACCAGGAGTTGCCACGTGCCGACCGCCGACAGCCACTACGCCGACGAACTCGGCCGCACCAACCCCGACGAGGCGGCGCGGCTGGGTGCACTGGCCGCCGCCCTGGACCCCGACACCCTCCGCCGACTGGAGGCGGTCGGCCCGGACCCGGACGCGCGGGTCCTGGAGGTCGGCGCCGGCAACGGTACGATCGCGGGCCGGCTCGCCGCGCTCTGTCCCCGGGGGCAGGTCACCGCCACCGACCTCGACACCGCCCACCTGTCGGCGGACCTGCCGGCGGGTGTCCGCGTGCTCCGCCACGACGTGGTCGAGGACCACTTCCCCGGCGGTTCCTTCGACCTGATCCACGCCCGCTGCGTGCTGATGCACCTCCCGCAGCGGGAGCGCGTGGTGGAGCGGATGCGCGACTGGCTGGCTCCCGGCGGGACGCTCCTGCTGGAGGAGATCGTCCACTTCCCCGCCGCCCGGCTGCCCGAGGGCGACCCGGTCCGCCGGTCCGTGGAGGAGTCCTGCGCGCTCCTCGCCGGGTCGTACGGCATGGAAGCGGAGTGGGGCCTGCGCGCTCCCGAGGTGCTCCACCGGCTGGGCTACGAGGACATATCCGTTGAGGTCACACTGCCCGCGGTGCGCCCCGGATCGCCGATGGGCACGTGGTGGTCCCTCACCCTGACCGCCCTCGGGCCGCGCCTGCTGGAGACCGGCGCCCTGACGGACACGGACGTCTCCGGCGCCCTGTCCGCGATGCGCGAGCCGGGCCATCTGTCGTTCCCGCTCGGTGTGGCGGCCGTACGGGCGCGGGCGCCGCGGTCGGCCCGGTCCTGACGGGCGGGCCGTCGCGGCCGCGTCCTGCCCGCGGGAGCCGGTTGCCGGTTGGCCGGGACCGACCGTTCCCGACCCGTCCAGAGCGCCCAGACCGGTCAGTCAGTCGTCCTGGGGGCTCCGCCACCGGGTCTCGCCGCTGCGCTCGTCCTCCCGTCGCTCCGGACGGTCCAGGCGGCTCGCCTCGTCCGTGTCCGCGGCCCGGGTGAGCCGCTCCTTCCCGTCCGGTGCACTCCGGGACCGGCCCGTGCCGGACCCGGTCACGTGCGGTCGGCGCCGTTCCTCTTCGCTTCCGCCGTGGTGCAGCGGCACGCCGCCGGCACCGCCCTGGTCCTCCATGGCGACCTCCTGTTACTCGTGTTGACTCCGGCCCTGTTCACCGGGCGCGCTCCGGCAGTTGCTGCCGGTTACTCGTGTTGTGCCCTCGCTGCCCGGTCAGTCCTCGGACGCTCCGGCGGGACCGATCTGCCAGTCCTCGATCACGTGGACCGCCGCTTCCTCCGCCGATGCCGCGCCCCCGTCGATCCCCGTGTCATGGGCCAGCACGGAGATGTGCCGGGAGGGGTCCGACTCGTCGGCCGCGGTCAGCCGGCCCGCCCGGAGGCGGCCCGCCGTCGGGCTGTCGCCGAAGGGGTCGCGGGTGACGTCCTCGTCGGAGACCTCCTCGCCGTCCCGGCGGCCGCCCGGCTCGCGGTCCGAGTCCGAGAGGTCCGCCGCTTCGAGGTCGGTGTCCGCCGGGGCCTCGGGCGCCGCGGTGTTGCCGCGCTCGGAGGGGTCACGCGGGTCCTGTTCGGGTTCCTCCTGGGCGAGCCGCTGTTCGAGGGTCTCCCCGGCCCGCTGTTCCGCGGCCGTGGTGCCGTAGCGGGCCACGGCCAGCGGCCGGTCGGGCGGCGAATAGCCGGTGTCCATGGTCTCGTCGAGGCCCGGCTCACCGAGGGCGTTCTCCATGTCCGGCTGCGACTCCGCCCGTTCGGCCTCCGCCTGCGGCTGGTAGACGTCGTCGCCCTGGGCTTCGACCTCGCTCATCGGGCTGCCTCCTTTCGGGTTCCCGCTCATCTCGGAGCGGAGGTTCACGCCTGGTCCGGGCGGATCGGAACGGCGTGGCTGCTGTTCTTCCGGTTCGGACTGTGGTGCCGGGCTGTGGTGCCGGGCCGTGGAGCCACCTCTTACTGATCAGCGTGACCCGCTCCGCCCGGTACCGCACCTCGCTGCGGAGGAATCCGGACGGGACACACCTCCGGGGCGTTCCCCCGGCCACCCTCACAGGCCCCGCTGACCGCCTCCCGGCTCGGCCCACCACCGGTGCACCCCCGCCCGGAGGCGTACCGGAAGCAGGCCGAGGGCCCGGGCCTTGATCCGGGCGCGCCGCGGTCCCACCAGGGCCCGCGGGCGGTCGGCGAGGAGGGCGGCACAGGCCTGGCGGGCCACGAGGGCCGGGTCGGTCTTGCGGGACCGCCCGAGGCGGGTGTCCAGCAGGCCGGCCCGGACGAAGAAGCGGGTGTCCGTGAGCCCGGGCAGCAGCGCGGTGACGGTGACTCCGGTGCCCTCGAGCTCGCGGTCCAGGCCGAGCGCGAAGGACTTCAGGAAGGCCTGGGAGGCGTTGTGCACGGCGTGGAACGGGCCGGGCAGGTCGGCGGTGGCGGAGCTGGTGACCAGCATCCGGCCCCGGCCCCGCTCGACCATGGCCGGCAGCAGCAGCCGGGCCAGGTACACGGTCGAGGAGAGATTGAGGTCGATGACGCGGGCGTGCTCGGCCGGTTCGGCCTCCAGGAACGCTCCGGCGTGCCCGATCCCGGCGTTGAGCACGGCCACCGCGACCGGGGTGTCGCGGACCAGGACGGTCTCGTACGCGGCGTCGTACACCTCCTCGACCCCGGCTTCCGTGGCCAGGTCGGCCCGGACGGCGAGGATGTGGGTGCCGTGACGGCGGATCCGGTCGGCGGCCTCGTAGAGGGCGTCGTCCTCGGCCGCCAGGACGAGGTCGTGGCCGTGGACGGCGAGCTCCCGGGCCAGTTCCAGACCGATCCCGCTGGAGGCTCCGGTCACGATGGCCAGCGGCCGGAGGGTGCCGGCCCGGTCAGAGGTGCGCATGGTCATTCCTTGCCGCCTCGGCGGCCCGGCTCCCCCGGGCTCCTCAGCTCGGGTACCGGGTCGGACGTGCGCCCTGCGCGCCCGGGAGTTGCGGCTACCGCCGCGACACCGCCCGCGGGCACGCCCCCGGCCGTACCGTCCGGGGGCGTGTCCACCGCTGTCACGGTCCCGCTCGGCCGTACGGTACGCATCCGCCCGTACGCGTACACGCAGCCGGCCAGGGCCAGGTCCGACAGCAGCATGAAGCCGATCGAGTACGAGTCCTCGGACGCGTACACGGCGCCCATGACCAGGGGCGGCACGAACCAGCCCAGGCCGCCGACCGCGCCGACGATGCCGGTGACGCTGCCGACCTGCGGCTGCGGCGTCACCTGGGACACCAGGGCGAACACGCTGCCGCTGGCGGTGCCGAGCCCGGCCGCGACACCCAGCAGGCAGAGCGTGCCGACCGGGTCCAGCGCCGGGTCGAAGGCCTGGACGATGGCGAGGAGGGCCACGAAACCGAGCGCCCCGGAGGTGACCACCGCCGGGTGCACCCGGTCGGCCAGCCAGCCGCCGAACGGCCGGGCGATCACGGTCAGCACGGCGAACCCGGCGGCCTTGGTGCCCGCGTCGGTGGGCGACAGCCCGTACCAGGTCTTCAGGTACGTCGGCAGGTACACCCCGAAGGCGACGATCCCGCCGAAGCCGATGGCGTAGAGGGCGGAAAGTTCCCAGGTCACCCGAAGCCGGCCGGCGCTCGCGAGCCGCTGCCCCAGCGAGGCGGTCGGCAGCGGCCGGCCGGGCCGGTCCCTGATCAGCAGCACCGCGAGCAGGGCGTACGCGGCCAGCGCGACCGCCACCACCACGTACGGCAGGGCCTCGCCGTGCCGCGCGATCCGCGGGGTGAAGTAGCCGGACAGCGCCACGCCGCCCATGCCCATGCCGAACACGCCGAGGGCGAAGCCGCGCCGGGCGGGCGGGAACCAGGAGTTGACCAGCGGCACGCCGATGGCGAAGGTCGTGCCGGCCAGGCCGAGCAGGAACCCGACCGCGAGGGTCGCGGCGTACGAGTTCCGGGCCGGGATCAGCAGCACCACCGGCACCACGGTCAGCGCGGACACCAGGGGGAACATCAGCCTGGCCCCGTACCGGTCGGTGAGTGCGCCGACCGGGACCCGGCCGAGCGATCCGACCAGGACGGGGACCGCGACCAGCAGCGACTGCTGGACCGAGGTCAGGTCGAGCCGGTCGTGGTAGTCGCTGCCCAGCGGGGAGATCAGGTTCCAGGCCCAGAAGGTGAGCGTGAATCCGGTGGTGGCCACGACCAGGTTCCGCCAGGCGGCGGGTGAGGGTGCCTCGGCTGTTTCCACAGCGCCACGCTACGGAGCGCCCGGTGCGGTGGCGCGCGGTGCTGGGCCGTTCGGAAAGGGGGCGGAGCGGGCGGCCGCGGGCCGGCGGTGGGGTCGGCGGTGGGGTCGGCGGTGGGGTCGGAGCCATGGGCGGGCGGGATGCGGCGGGTGGTCCGCCGCTCCCCGCCCGCCCGGGCGGGTCAGCCCTTGCCGAGCAGGGCGTTCATCCGGGTGATCTCGGCGCTCTGCGAGGTGATGATGGCGTCCGCCATGGTCTTGGCCTCCGGGTAGGACCCGTCGGTCTTCTCCGTCCTGGCCATCGTGACCGCACCCTCGTGGTGCTTGATCATCAACTCCATGAAGGCGGTGTCGAACGCCTTGCCGGTGGAACCCTTCAGCGCGGCCATTTCCTGGGCGGTCATCATTCCGCCGCCGCCCGCCGCACCGGTCCCGCCGTGTCCGGAGTGGTCCGCGGCGCCCGCGGCGGGCACCTGCTCGCCCCAGGCGGTCAGCCAGCCGCCGAGGGTCTTGATCTCCGGGTCCTGGGCCTTCTTGATCTCCTCGGCGAGCTTCTTCACCTCGGCCGACTGGGCCCGGGTGGGGGCGAGGTCGGCCATCTCCACGGCCTGCCGGTGGTGGGGGATCATCCCCTGGGCGAAGGCCACGTCGGCGGCGTTGTGCTGTCCCTGGGCGGGCTTGGCCGAAGCCGGGGCGGACGGGGACGCCGGGGCGGACGCGGCGGGCGACTGCGCGGCGTGGCCGCCGTGTGCGGCCGGGCCGCCGTCCTCCGACCCGCAGGCGGCCAGGACGAGGGCGGCCCCGGCCGCGGCGATGACGGCGGTGGTGCGGCGGACGAGAGAACGCTGGTTGCTCATGACGGTGCTACTCCTTGGTGCGCGGCCCGGACGGGCACGCAACGGTACGAACGAGGACGTGCCGGAGCGCGGCACCCCTGCCCCGGCACAGCCGCCGGCCATGCCGGGGCGGGGGGGTGCCGTGCGGGCGGTCCTATATCCGCAGGAGCTGCAGTTCGGCGAGGTCGGGCGGTGCGCGTCCGCTCGCGGGGGCTCCGGCCGCTCCGGAGGGGAACAGCGCGGGGGCGGGCCCGGTGGTGAGCGCCGGGGCCGGGGCCGGGGGCGCGTACGGGGTGACGACACCGGCGGCGGTGCACATCGCGTCGGCGTGGCCGCCCGCGTGGCCCGTACCGCCAGCCATGTGGGAGCAGTCCCCGGCCGCCGCGCGGGTCACGGCCGCGGCCGGGCCGCCGGCGTGGTGTCCGTTCGCGTGTCGGCCACCGGCATGGTGACCGCCGGCGCCGCTGCCGGGGCCGGCGGCCGTTCCGGTGCCGTGACCGACGGCCCCGGAGGCCGTCGGGGGGCCCGCGAACGCCGCCCCCGGCGCGAGGCCGTGCATGCCCAGGACTCCGGCCAGCACCGCCAGCACGAGCAGCGCAAGGCCGTACCCGGCGTTGCGGCGGCTCGACGGCGGCGCGGCGGAGATCATGCGCACATCGTACGGCCCCGCTCCCCCGGTGGACTCGCGGGCCGGCCGCCGGAGGAAATCCCTGGAGAAATTCCCTGTGTGACGCAGGGAATCCTGGGGTATTCTTCTGCGTGACGCAGCAAATGCGCAACACAGGGAAACGCTATCGGGGGTACCGGCATGAAGCCCATCGGCTACTGGCTCAACCGCACCGACAAGGCCCTCACGGGCTACATGGACGGCATGCTCGGCGAGTTCGGACTCACCAGAGTCGCCTGGCAGGCCCTCAACGTCATCCGGAGGACGGAGGGGGCGACGGACGCGGACGTCCTGTCCACCCTCGCCGCCAACGCCACCCCCGCCACCCTGCGCGCCGCCGTCGACACCCTCCTCGCCGACGGCTGGGCGAGCCGCCCCGGCCCGGACGGGCTCGCCCTCACGCCCGACGGCCGCCGGCGCATGGCGAAGGTCGAGGAACGCGTCGAAGCGTTCCGCTCACTGTCCACCAGCGGCATCACCACGGAGGAATACCGCACGGCGGTCCTCGTGCTGGAGCGCATAACCCGCAATCTCGAATCGGCGCCCCGCGCCTCCGAATGACGCCGCGCATGACACGCACGCGCCCGGCGGAGCCGTCACCGTGGGGCCGTTGCCGGCGCACGGCGTTTGAAACGGCGTCGACGGCGCAGACGCCCATGGGGGTATCCGACCCCAAGGAGCCGGAGCATGTGCGCGGAAGGCCGTGAAGGACAGACCGCTACCGGGGCGGCTGAGGCCACCCCGTACGACGCCGGCCCGTTCCTGCCACGCCGTGGCGGACTCGAGGCGCACCGGCGGGCCGCTGCCGGATGTCGTGGCTGCCCGCTGTACGAGGGTACGACGGGCACGGTCTTCGGGGCGGGGGACGCCGCGGCCCGGCTGATGCTGGTCGGCGAGCAGCCCGGTGACCAGGAGGACCGACAGGGCGCGCCCTTCGTCGGCCCGGCCGGACGGCTGCTACACCGGGCGCTGGCGGACGCGGGGCTGGCGGAGGAGCCCGCTTATGTGACCAATGCGGTCAAGCACTTCAAGTACGTACGAGCGACGGGGGAAGGGAAGCGGCGGATCCACAAGCAGCCCAGCCTGCGCGAGCTGTCCGCGTGCCGCCCCTGGCTCGAAGCGGAGCTGCGTCTGGTGGACCCGGAGCTGGTGGTGGCCCTCGGCGCGACGGCGGGCAAGGCCCTGTGGGGACCGGCCTTCCGGGTCGGCGAACGGCGCGGCCTCGTGGTGCCGCTGCCCGCACGGGGGGACGGCGGGCCGGCGCACGGACTGGGCCTCGCCACGATCCATCCGTCGGCCGTCCTGCGCTCGACGGACCGCGAGTCCGCCTACCAAGGTCTCGTAGCCGATCTACGGAAGGCCGCGGGCGCGCTGGGGTCCTGAGCACGCGCCGGACGGTCAGCCCTCCACTCCTGTGGTGTGGTGCGGGGCTCCGACCGGCTTGGACTCCGGGGAGCCGCGCTGCCGAAGGTAGACCGACAGGATCGCCATGGCCGCCACGGCGAGCAGCTCGGACTGCCAGTTCTGCAGGGAGCGGTTCCAGAAGTCGGCGGAGCAGAGGTACGAGGCCCAGCTGACCGGCGCCTGGAGCTGCCTCAGCCGCTGCCCGTCGTAGGCGGCCACGCCGGCGATCGACTGGGCCAGCCAGGACAGCAGGAAGAGGCCGGCCATCACGATCCCGAGCGAGCGGCCGTACACGGCCTGGCGCCAGTCCTTGGTGCCGGCCCAGCGGGGGGAGTCGGCTCTCGCGTGGTCACCCACCCGCTGGTCCTCGTCCGACTCCGGTCCCGCCTTGTGCATCACCTTGGATTCCGGGGAGCCGCGTTGGAGCAGCCACACCGTCCCGAAGACGTACAGGAAGAACTGGAGGAACTCGGACTGCCAGTTCTCGGTCACGTCGACGGCGAAGTCCGAGGACAACAGATACTCCCCCAGGCCGATCCGCTGCATCCCGTCGACGGCGAGCGTCTCGTTGAACTCCGCGTGCCCGGCCACCGCCTGGGCCGCCAGGACCACCGCGAAGCCCGCGCCGAAGGCCAGGGTGAGCCCGTTCTCCCGCAGGAACCCCGGGCGCTCCGTCCCGCCGGCTCCGCCGCCGACACTCACCGGTGAGCCAGCCCGGCCCAGGTGAAGAACACGAGCCCGCAGAGCACCACGGTCAGACAGCCGACGAACATCACCCGCATCTCATGCCCCCTTCAGCGTGCACCGGTACGGGTTGCCGGGGTCGGGCCGGCAACCCGCCGCGACCACCTTCCACCCGCCGTCGAACCGGGACAGGAACAGGGTGTCCCGCGCCATCAGGACCTGGGCCTGCCGCCCGTACACCTCCGCGCCCCGCACCGGGCCGGCCGGCTGCAGCCCCTCCTCCGCCAAGGCCCGCGGGCAGCCCTGCCGGGCGTTCTGCTCCAGTTCCTCGCGGGTGTCGGGGGCGAGCAGCGCGCAGGCCGCGGAATGGTCACCCGCGGCGAGGGCCCGGCTGAACCCGGCCGCCGCCCGCGCGGCCTGGTCCCGCACGGAAGCCGGAGCACCGCAGGCGACCAGCCACACGGCCAGCACCAGCCACAGCGCTCCTCTGCCCGGCACTCTCGCGCCCATCGACACCGCCTTCCGCGGCCATCCTGCGGGACCCCCGGCCGGGGTCCGTGCCGCCACGCACTGCCCCTCCCCTGATCGGACCGCTTGCGCCTCCGATCACCTGCCGGTGCGTTGTCCGCCGGTGGGTCCTGCGCCGGCGGTCATCGGCCGGGCCCGCGGCGCCTCAGTGGCGCGCGCCCCCGGCCGGGCGGTATGCGGCCGGCGTCCGCGGAAGCGGTCGCCGCAGCGCGCTCCTCCCCTGCCGCCAGGCGGTGAGGATGTGGTCGGAGAGGCGGTCCTCCAGCAGGAGCATGGCCTCGCAGCCGAAGGCCACCTGGGCCTCCAGCTGCGGCTCCTCCTCCAGAAGCCCGCCGATGATCTCGCGCCGGGCGATCTGCTCGTGGACGGCGTCGGCGGTGACGTGCTCGGCGTAGAAGCGAACGGCGGCCGGGCCGGCTCCGCGGGCCGTGAGCGCCTTGACCATGCGTCTGGCGCCGGGCGGTGACGTGGTCTCGACGCAGGCGAAGTGTCCGGCGAGGGCGCCGCGCCAGGCCCTGTGCAGCCCGAACAGGGACATCAGGTTGACCGTGGCCAGGGCGGCTCCGGGGGCGTGGCCGAGGTAGCAGCCGTAGCCGGGGTCCAGTCCGAGGTCGGCCATCAGGTCGGCGAACAGCCGGGCGTGGATCGCCTCGGGGTGGCCGGCACCGAACTCGTCGTACTCGACGGCCACGAACGCGGCCTT
Source organism: Streptomyces sp. NPDC043853 (assembly GCF_056436025.1). NCBI lineage: Bacteria > Bacillati > Actinomycetota > Actinomycetes > Kitasatosporales > Streptomycetaceae > Streptomyces > Streptomyces sp. NPDC043853. The sequence continues at coordinate 283,465 of NZ_JBWKDJ010000005.1, read as the reverse complement.
GGCCCGGCCGGTCAGCCGGGGGATGGCCCAGGCGTGCGGATCGGCTTCCTTGAGGTGGTAGAGCGAGCGCAGTGCGGCGTACTCACGGACCTGCTCCAGGCTTCCGTGAGCGGCGAGATAGGCGCTGACGCTGCCGGTCGGGTCGGCGGGCTCGCGCAGCAGCGGGGCGAAGACCTCCGCGACGGTGCGCGGACCGGGCAGGGCGCGGTGGAGCTCGGCGAGGAAGACCTGTTCCAGCCGGGCGCGGAAACGCAGCAGGTCCGGGTCCCATTCGAGGGCGTCGGGTACCTCGGGCAGGCCCTGGTAGTGCAGTTCGTAGAGGAGGTAGAGGGCCAGGTGGAGGTCGTCTCCCCAAGGGTCGGTGCGGTCCCTGTCCGCCGCGGCCGCGGTGCGTACGCGGTCCGGTGCGTCGCTGGCGGCGAGCAGGGCGGCGGTGAGGGCGGAGCTCAACGGGCCGCGGGACTCGGCGTGCCACGGCGGCAGGGAGGTCGTGGCGGTGCCGGCGGTGGTTGCCGCTGTCGCCGTCACGATCGCTCCCTGCGCCGATGGCTTGTGTCGCACCACGGGTAGGTGCGGCTGCGGCGGCAGGTGCAGAGCGCCACCATGAAGCGGTCGCTGCGCGCGGTCGTACCGTCAGGCGCGACGACTTCGACGGGTCCTTCTACCAGGACCGGACCCTGGGGGTCGATCAGGACGCGCCGGGCGGGAGCCTGCGGGCCCGCCGGGGGCTGCTCGGCCGGTTGGCGGTCAGGGGCGTTCGGCACGGATCACCACCAGTTTCTCCCTGGTTGCGGACGCGGGGGCCAGGCCCTGGCGGTACAGCCAGGACCGCCTGGCCGACAGGACGGGGCCCCAGGGGATGTCGGCCCGCCGCACGACGCGCGCGGTCAGGCCCTGCTCGCGCAGGCGGGCCACGGTGGTGGCGGCACCGCACAGAGCGGAGTGCACCAGCAGCAGGACCCCGCCCGACCCGAGCCAGCCGGCGGCACGCCGGCAGAGGCCGTCGATGACCTCCCGTCCGTCGGGGCCGGCGTCCCAGGCCAATGCCTCGCCAGTGCCGCGGGGGTGAGGGGCGGGTACGTAGGGCGGGTTGCTGATGACCAGGTCGAAGTGGCGGCCCGGGGCGCAGGTGGCGGCGTCGGCCTGTTCCACGGACAGCGGCAGGCGGCTGCGCCGGGCGTTCATCCGCGCGGTGAGCACCGCCTGCCGGGAGATGTCCACGGCGGTCACCGCCGCGCCGCGGCGCGCCGCCAGCAGGGCCAGTACACCGCTGCCGGTGCCGATCTCCAGCACGGCGGTGCCGGGAGTGATCGCTTCCTCGGCCAGCGCATCGGCCAGGAGCCGGGTGTCGGCCCTCGGCCGGTACACGCCGGGCAACAGGGACAGGGTGGTCATGTGACTGCGCGTGCCCCGGCAGGCGGAGGCCATGCCACGCCGCCCGGGTTTGACGTGCGGGTGGCCCCGGTCGAGCCCGGTACCGGAGATCCGGATCGGGTGCCGTGGGAGATCAGGCTGCACGTCCGTTTCCGGCCCCCGGGGCGGGGAAGGCGCCGGGGAAACGGACGCGGTCGCGTGGGCGGTTCCGGGACGTCCCACAGGACGGAAACCGCACGGAAGGCGTCCTCTCCCCGGGGCGCCGACTGCCGCCCTCGCGCGGCGCGCACCGCCACCCCCCTCGATCGGAGCTGGTGACATGCATTCCGCCCCCGGCCGTTCCCGGTCCTCCTCCCCCGACCCGGAACGCCTGCTCGGTATCTACCTCAACGACCACTACGCGGGGGCGGCAGGCGGGGTCGCTCTCGTCCGCCGGATGGCCCGGGTCCACCACGGCGGCCCCGCGGGGCCGCGCCTGGCGGAACTCGCGGAAGAGATCGCCGAGGACCGCGAGCACCTGATGAAGATCATGACCGCCCTCGACGTGCCCGTGAAACGGGCTCGGAACATGACGGTCCGGTTCGCCGAGAAACTGGCCCGGGTCAAACCCAATGGCCGGCTGGTCTCCCGCTCGCCCCTGAGCGACGTGCTCGAACTGGAGGCGCTCCGCCTGGGGGTGGAGGGCAAGCTCGCCCTCTGGCGTTCCCTCCACAACGTCTCCCGCACCGACGACCGGATCGTCACCGAATCCGTCGACCGGCTGGCAGCCCGCGCCCGACGGCAGATCGAGCTGCTGGAAGGGCTGCGCCTGGCCGCGGTCGACCGCACCTTCGTGCCCGGCTCCCGGCCTCCCCTGCACCGGCAGACCGCCGGCCACGGCCGGTTGCACGTGCCGTTCCGCAAGGCGGGGTGGGCGTCATGAGGGTCGTGGTGACCGGCGCCACCGGCAACGCGGGGACGAGCGTGGTCCGCTCCCTGGCCGCGGACCCCATGGTCACGGACGTACTCGGCGTCGCCCGCCGGCGGCCCGGCCTGGACGTGCCCGGGGTTCGCTGGGCGACGGCCGACATCGACCCCGGGCGGACCGACCTGGCCGAGCTGTTCGCCGGCGCGGACGCGGTCGTGCACCTCGCGTGGAAGTTCCAGCCCACCCACGACCCGGTGGAGACCTGGCGCACCAACGTGCTGGGCGGCGTAAGGGTCTTCGAGGCCTGCGCCCGCGCCGGGGTCCACGCCCTGGTGTACGCCTCTTCGGTCGGCGCGTACTCACCCGGACCGGGCGACGGCCGCCCGGTCGACGAGTCCTGGCCGACCCATGGCTGGCCCGGTGCCGCCTACACCCGGGAGAAGGCGTACCTGGAGCGGTACCTCGACGGCTACCAGCTCGCCCACCCGGACATGCGGGTGGTACGGATGCGGCCGGGCTTCCAGTTCAAGACGGCGTCGGCGTCCGAACAGCGGCGGATCTTCGCGGGCCCGCTGCTCCCCTGGCGGCTGGTCCGGCCCGGCCTCGTGCCGGCGCTGCCCGCCGTCACGGGGCTCCGATTCCAGGCCCTGCACACCGACGACGCCGCCGAGGCGTACCGGGCGGCGGTGGTGCGGCCCGTCCGCGGACCGTTCAACCTGGTGGCCGACCCGGTGCTGGACACCGCGGCCGTGGCCGAGCTGCTGCACGCCCGGACCGTGCCGCTCCCCGCGGGGGCGGCTCGTGCCGCGCTGGCCGCGGCCTGGCGGATGCACCTGGCCCCGGCCGCGCCCGGACTGCTGGACGCCGTCCTGCGGCTGCCGCTCCTCGACGCGGGCCGGGCCCGCGAGGAGCTCGGCTGGGTGCCCGCCCGTACGGCCACGGAAGCGGTCGGCGCCTTCCTGGAAGGTCTCCGCCAGGGCGCCGGACTCGACACCCCGCCCCTCGTCGGAGCGGGAGCCGGGTCCGGCGGCGGCGACGGCACGGGCCGACAGGCCTGATCAAGCGACGGGGGGTGGAGAGAGAAGGAGACATGACTGCCAACACCCCGTACAACCCGGACCCTGATCCTCGCACCAGCACCGGCCTGGACGGGGGCGGCTCCGTCCCGGTCGGCGAAACCCCGCCGGCCGAATCGAGCACCTCCTCCGGCGCCGGCCCGTACCGTCCCCTCAAGAAGGGCTGGGGCGCGGGTCCGCTCGTGGCCATCATCATCCTGGCGGTGGTCGTGGCGCTCTTCTTCCTCGTGTACGGGATCCTGGTGGCCATGTGACCCACGAGCCCCTGGACACGAGGGACGCCCCCGGACACGAGGGACGAAGGACGCGGACCCGCGATGCGGGCCCGCGTCCTGTCGCGCTGATCCGTTCAGGTGCTCAGCAGGCGGTTGAAGAAAGACCGGTAGCGTTGCAGGGCGAGGCGGAGGTCCTCGGTGGCCACTTCCTCGCCGCTCTGCCACTGCCGCTCCAGTGATTCCTTGTGTTCGGCGAAGGTGCCGGCCAGGTGCTGCATCACGGAGGCCACCAAGGCGTCCGCCTCGCGGACGGATTCCCTGGGGTCGTCCACGAATCCGCCCTGGATCCGGGTCCACTGGTCGCGAAAGTCCGCTGCCTCGGACTCCCGCATCAGGGGCTCCGCGTCGGGCGGGGCGGACGGAGTACCGGAGGAGGTCTCCGCCACGGCCGGTTCCCCGGTCGCCTCCTCGGCGACGTCGTCCCGGTCCCTGTCGGACCGCTCGCTCTCGTACCGGCCGCTCCTTTCCTCCGTGGCCTCGCCCGGGTACAGGGGCGGAGGGGCGGTGTCCTCTCCGGTCCGGCCGGCGGACGGGTTGGCGAGGTCCTCGGTGGTCAGTTCGCCGGTCTGTTCACGGGTGTCGTGTCGCATGGGGTCTCACTCATTCGTTCGTGCGGAGCCGGCGGGGGTCAGAAGCTCGTCGAACAGCGCGCGGTAGTGCACCATCGCACCCCGCAGCTCCTCGGTGGTGGCCTCGCCGTCCGCGCTGCGTACCTGCACTTCGTGTGCGCTGCGGTAGTGCTCCAGGGTCCGGCCGTGTTCCACGGACAGGTCCTGCAGGCGCTGGTCGTAACTGCCTTCGGTCGGATAGCCGCGATCCCGCATCAGCCGGGTGACCAGCAGGTCCGCCTGCGCGACCGCGTCGCCGGGCTGGTCCACGAAGTGCTCCTGCTCCCGGTTCCACAACTGGACGTACTCGCGCCTGACTTCGGTCGGGAGCTCGCGCAGCTGCAGCGCGTCGTGCCGCTGCTCGCGGCTGCTCAGTTCACGGTCGGCCTTCAGCGGCCCGCCCGTTTCCTCCACGGCCCGCCCGTACTCGGGGCCGAACTCCCGTTGCAGCCGACGGCGGCGGGCCAGCATCCACAGTGCCACTCCGATGGCGATCAACACGAGGACGACGGGGATGATGATCGCGAGCAATGTTCCGGTTGACATCGTGTCCTCCAGGAGCGTGTGTTGCCGCGCGCCTTCCCGGACCGTCGCGCGCCAAACGCGGGGCCCTCCGCCGTGGCGGAGGGCCCTTCGTTCGTCCGGTTGTCCGGAGCGAGGTCGGCCGTGGCCGTGACGCGGCGCGGACCTACTTCTTGCCGCGCAGACCTTCGTCGATGCCTCGGGCGTGGCCCTCGGCCTTGCCCATCGTCTCCTTGGCCTTGCCCTTGGCCTGGTCCATCTTGCCCTCGGTCTTCATCCGGTCGCTTCCGGTGGCCTTGCCGACGGCTTCCTTGCCCTTGCCCTTGAGCTGTTCCATCTTGCCCTTGGCCTTCTTGGCCATGGCGTGCTCCCTTCTCAGACCATCTCGTCGCGCAGACGTCTCCGCTGTCGCGCCTGCCCCGGGAACCCGCCCGTACACCCGAACGGGGAGCGAAGTTTGAAGGAGCCGACACGGGTAGGCTCCGGGTATGGCCCACATCGGATGCATGGCGGTGAACGAGACGGAGACGTCCGGGCCGATCCACCGGGCCGGTTCGGCCGACGGCGTCCGCGCCGCGCTCTTCGACGTCGACGGAACCCTCACCGACACCAACCCCTTGCACGTGACGTCCTGGTGGGAGGCGTTCCGGCAGGCCGGACACCGCATCCCCATGCACGCCGTGCACCACGCCCTCGGCCTGCCCGCCCCGGACCTGGTGGAGCACCTCCTCGGCCCGGGTCACGGCCGGGACGAGCAGGACGGCATCAGCACCGCCCACGACGTGCTCTACGCCACCTACTTCGACCGGATCGCGGCCACCTCGCGCGCCGGGGACCTGCTGCACGCGCTCGCCGACGACGGCTGGCGCGTCGTCCTGGTCACCTCGGCCTCCGGAAGGGAACTGACGGCGCTGCGCCGGGCCATCGGCGCCGACGACGCGATCCACGCGGCCACCAGCTCCGACGACGTCGAGCACGGCAAACCGCACCCGGAGCCCGTGCACCGGGCCCTGGAACTGGCCGGTGCCGAGCCGGGCCGGGCGGTGTTCGTCGGGGACAGCGTCTGGGACATGCGGGCCGGCCGCCGGGCATCGGTGGGCTGCTGCGTCGCACTGCTCTGCGGCGGGATCCCGGCGGTGGACCTGGAAGCCGCGGGGGCCGACACCGTCCACGCGGACCCGGCGGAGCTCCTGCACACCCTCCGCACCGGGCCGTTCGCCCGGATCGCCGCCTGAGACCCGTACGTCCCTACCCTCCGCACCCTCCGCCGGCTTCAGCCGTCCCGGCGGCCCGGTGCCCCCCGGTCACCCCGCCGTCGTCCCCGCGCCCCGCGGCGTCAGGTGGTAGACGGCGTAGGCCCGGTCGATGACGGGCATGGCGACGTTCCGGACCCGGACGCCGCCCGCGGTCATCCCGTGCTCGGTGCCCAGATGGGCGTGTCCATGGACGGCCAGGTCGGCTCCGGCCTCGTCGATGGCCTCGGCCAGCAGGTAACTGCCGAGGAAGGGGTGGATCTCGGGGGGTTCGCCGGCCAGCGTGTCCGGCACGGGCGAGTAGTGCGTGAGCGCGATGCGCAGGTCGGCCCCGGCCGCCGCCAGACCGCGCAGGGCGTCCCGCAGGGTGTCGGCGGAGCGGCGGGTGTGGAGGATGAACGCCTTCATCTCGGGTTCGCCGAAGTCGCTGGCGCAGCGGCCGGCGTAGCCGCCGCAGAATCCCTTGGCGCCCGCCACCCCCACCGCGGCGCCGTCGACCCGGAAGACGGCCGCCGCGCCTTCGAGGACGGTCACACCGGCCTCGCCGAGGATGTCGGTGACGGCCTGGGGCTGGTCGCTCTGGTGGTCGTGGTTGCCCAGGACGGCCACGACGGGCACGGGCAGCCCGGCAACCTCGCCGGCGACGACGGCCGCCTCGGCCGGGGTGCCGTGACGGGTGAGGTCCCCGGCGAGGAGCAGCAGGTCGGCGTGTTCACCGAGGGTCTCGAAGGCGGGACGCAAGGTTCCCTCGCTGCCGGGTGCGAGGTGGATGTCCCCCACGGCTGCTACGCGGATCACGGCAGCTCCTCCCCGTGGTCGGGCGGCCGGGCGCTGACGACGGTCAGGTCGTGGCGCCAGGGCAGGGGTGCGAGGACGTCCTCGGCGATGCGCAGGACGGTCTCGCGGCACCCCCGGTCGGACACCGCCCCCCACAGGACGACGGTGTCGCCGCGGACCTCGACCCGGACGCCCAGCTCGGCGATTTCGTCGTGCGCGAGCCGGTCGCGCAGGTGCTGGGCCTGGTATTCAGGCGTCGTCGTGGTGCGGTGCGGGGTCACGGCGGGCCTCCTCGCGGGGCTCGATCACCTGCATGCGCTCGAGCAGGTAGAGGAAGGAGTCGGGCAGGGGTCGGCTGCGGTAGCGCCGGTCGAGGTGGGCCCAGTCGATGCGCTCGCGGAGCATCCGGGCCATGGGCAGGAGGTCGGCGAAGTCGCAGTAGTGCTCGCACAGGGCGTTCATACGGCTGTCCATGAGGTCCGTGGGCGCGAGTACCGGCATGCGTACGGAGTCCACCGCGCGGACTTCGGCGCGCTGGAGCAGTTCCTCGTCGACGGGCCGGCCCGCCGTGTCGAGGATCAGGTCGACGACCTCCGCTCCGTCGCGCGCCTTGACCAGCCAGTCCTCCGGAGCGTCGAGGACCGTGATCCCGCCGGCGGCGAGAGACTTCACGGCGGCGTCGGCGTCCTGGCGCCGCAGGCAGAAGTCGGTGTCGTGGCGGAACCGGGCGGGCACTCCGTGGGCGAACGCGGCGACGCTTCCGGCGAGCGCGAAGGGGACCCCGGATTCCTTGAGGAGAGCGGCGACCCGTTTGGTCGTCTCCAGGATCGCCTGCGTGTGGTCCCGGGGAAGGGCCTCGCTGTCGGTGTCGGTCACGGCGTTCACCGCCTCGGGGAGCACGGGATGTCCCTCTGGAGCCCGGCGCCTGCCCCTGGCCGGGCTGCCCAAACACGCGGCTGAGCCCGGGGTCCGGCCGGGACAGGGGCCCGTCACACCTTCAGCCCGTCAGTCCTTGCCCGTCAGTCCTTGCCCGCCACTCCTCACCCTGCCAGTCCTCACCCTGTCAGTCCTTGCCCCGGCCGGTGACGAAGTCACGGGCCCGGTCCACCAGCCCCAGCCCGGGGGCCAGCAGCTTGTTGGCCGGCGGCGTCTGCGGACTGCCGGGGTGCGGGCGGGTCGGGGCGAGCTTCTTCGCCATGCGGATGCTGTCTCCGAGGTCGTCGAGGGCTTGCTGCGGGCAGCTGCGCCGCATCGAGGGGAACAGGTTCTCCTCCTCGTCCTTGACGTGCGCCAGGACCTCCGTGCGCAGCTCCTCCACGCAGTGCGTGAACTCCTGCCCGGCCGGGTCCAGGCCCTCGAGCTTCTTCAGCATCTCCTCCACGGCGGCATGGTCGGCGATCTCCCTGTCGGCGATCGCGTCGCCGCCGGCGATGTGTTCACGCACCGCCGGGTAGAGGTACTGCTCCTCCGCCACCGAGTGGCGTACCAGTTCGATCGTCAGCTTGTCCGCGACGGTGCGGCGTTGCTCCGGTGCGGTGGTGCCGCGCAGCTCCTGCAAGAAGTCCTTGACCTCGTCGTGGTCGGCGGTCAGTTCTCGGATCACGTCTCCACCGTGTCCCATGGTGGTGCTCCGTTTCCCTGTCGGCGTCCCGGCGGGACCCTCCCGCCGGCCGTACCCGGCGCGCCTGCCCACCTCCCCCGCCGCCATGCGGCCCCCGCCCGACCGGTGCGGCGGGCCGGGGTGCGTGCGTGCGGCCCGAGCGGGTAGGCGCAGGGCGGCGAGGAGACCGTGATGAGTGTGCTGACCATGGGGGTGGAAGAGGAGTTCCTGCTGGTGGACCAGGCCAGCAGGCGCCCCGCGGAGCGGGCCGCAGCGGTGATCGCCTCGGCCGCGCGGGAGCTCGGGGAACAGGTGCAGACGGAGTTCTTCGCCTCCCAGGTGGAGGTCTGCACGGTGCCGGTGGCCGGCACGCGGGAGCTGCGTGCCGAACTGGCCCGGCTCCGGCGGATCGCCTCGGCCGCCGCCGAGGAGTCCGGCTGCCGGCTGGTGGCGACGGGAACTCCCGTGGTGCCGCCCGAACGCCCGCTGACGGTCACGGACTCGGACCGCTACCGGCGCATGGCACGGCAGTTCGCCGCCATCGTCGGCGACTACGACGGCCTCGTCTGCGGCTGCCACGTCCACATCGGCGCCATGGAACGGGGCACGGCCCTGGCGCTGGCGGGCCATATGCGTCCCTGGCTGCCGGTCCTGCAGTCGCTCACCGGCAACTCCCCGTTCTCCCTCGGCCGGGACACCGGTTTCGACAGCTGGCGGTACATGGAGTTCGGGCGCTGGCCCACGGTGGGCCCGGCCCCGCTGCTGCAGGAGGCACAGTACGAGGCGTACGTGGGCGCCCTGGTCGAACACCGGATCCTGATGGACCGCCGGATGGTCTACTGGTACGCCCGCCCCTCCGAGCACGTGCCCACCCTGGAGATCCGGGTCGCGGACACCAACGCCGACGTGGACACGGTGATCCTGGTCGCGGCTCTGGTGCGCGGCCTCGCCGAGAGCCTGCGGACCGAGGTGGCCGACGGCCTGCCCCCGCCGCGGGTGCCGGAGCAGCGGCTGCGGGCCGCGCACGAGCTCGCGGCGGTCCACGGACTCGACGGGCCGGGCCTCGACGCCTTCAGCGGCGAGGAGCTGCCCGCCCTGCTGCTGGTGGACCGGCTGGTGGAACGCGCGGCACCGGGCCTGGCGGCGGCCGGGGACCTCGGCCTGGTCGACGGCCTCCTGGGCCGGCTGCGGACCGAGGGCAGCGGCGCCGCCCGGCAGCGGGCCGTGCTCGGCCGGCACGGCCGGCTCACCGAGGTGGTCGACGAGCTGGCGCTGGCCACCGCCTCGGTGTAGCGGCCGGGTGCCCGGCCAGGTGTTCCACCCGCCCCGCTGACCTGCGTCATTCCGCGCGGTGGTGGCCGTACGGGGCCGCCGCGCCGATCTCGTGCCAGAGTGGAATTCCCCAGCGGATTCCGGGACCGTCGATGGACGAGACAGAGCGGATACTGGAGCAGCTGCTCGCGGGCCTCACCGCCGTGCGAGACGGCCATCTCGACACACGGCTGTCCGAGGACGCCGACGGACTGCCCGGCAAGATCGCGGTCGTCTACAACGGGATGGTCGCCCAGCTGTCGCTGGTCACCACCGAGGTGACGCGCGTCGCCCAGGAGGTCGGCGGGCAGGGACGGCTGGGCGGGCAAGCCCGGGTCCCGGCCCTGGGCGGGGTGTGGCGCGAGCTGACCGACGGTGTCAACAGCATGGCGGACAACCTGACCGTGCAGGTCCGCAACATCTCCCAGGTCGCCACGGCGGTGGCCCGTGGCGACCTCACCCAGAAGATCAGGGTGGACGCGCGCGGCGAGATCCTGGAGCTCAAGGAGACCATCAACACCATGGTCGACCAGCTGAGCTCGTTCGCCGCCGAGGTCACCCGGGTGGCCCGCGAGGTCGGCAGCGAGGGACGGTTCGGCGGACGGGCCGAGGTCGCGGACGTGGCCGGCACCTGGAAGCGGCTCACCGAGAACGTCAACGAGCTGGCGGGCAATCTCACCCGCCAGGTGCGGGCGATCGCCGAGGTCACCAGCGCGGTGGCCCGCGGCGACCTGACCCGTACGGTCACCGTGGACGCCCCCGGGGAGGTCGGGGAGCTCAAGGACAACATCAACGCGATGGTCGAATCGCTGCGCGCCACGGCCCGGGCCAACGAGGAACAGGACTGGCTCAAGACCAACCTCGCCCGTATCTCCACCGGCATCCAGGGGCCCCGGACCCTGCCGATGGTGGCCGAGCTGATCATGCGCGAGGTCTCGCCGCTGGTCCGCGCCCAGTACGGCAGCTTCTTCCTCGCCTCGGACGGCCCGGACGGCCCCGAGCTCGTCGCGATCGCCTCGTACGGGCTCCCCGACGCTCCCGCGGCCGGCCCCCGCCGGTTCCGTTTCGGCCAGTCCCTCGTGGGCCAGGCCGCCGCCGACCACGCCGTCCTCGTCGTGGACGAACTGCCGCCCGGGTACGCGAGGATCCTCTCCGGCACGGGTGGCGCGGACCCGTCGACCCTCATCGTGCTTCCCGTGGTCGTCGAGGGGCAGGTGCTCGGCGCGCTGGAGTTCGCCGCCGTCCACCCGTTCGCGCCCGTGCACCGTGACTTCCTGGAACGGTTCACCGAGTTCCTGGGGGCCAACGTCAGCTCGCTGGTCGCCAACGCCCGCACCGACGAGCTCCTGGAACGCACCCAGCAGCTGACCGCCGAGCTCAGCGCCCGGGGCCAGGAACTCCAGTCGCGGCAGCGCGAGCTCCAGCGCAGCAACGCCGAACTCCAGGAGAAGGCGGCCCTGCTGGCCGAACGCAACCGGGACATCGAGCGGAAGAACCGTCAGATCGAGCAGGCCCGGCAGGAACTGGAGGAGCGGGCCCGGCAGCTGGCCCGGGCATCGCTCTACAAGTCGGAGTTCCTGGCCAACATGAGCCACGAGCTGCGCACCCCGCTCAACAGCCTGCTGATCCTCGCCCAGCTCCTCGCCCGGAATCCGGAGGGCAACCTGACGGAGAAGCAGGCGGACTACGCGACCGTCATCCACTCCGCCGGATCCGACCTGCTCCAGCTGATCAACGACATCCTCGACCTGTCGAAGGTCGAGGCCGGCCGGATGGACGTGCACCCGGAGCCGGTCTCCCTGCAGCAGGTCCTGGACTACGTGGACGTCACCTTCCGGCCCGTCGCGGAGGAACGGAGCCTGGATTTCACCGTGAGCGCGGGACCGGAGGCGGGTGCCGGGCTGGTCACCGACGAGGGGCGGCTGCGGCAGGTGCTGCGCAACCTGGTGTCCAACGCCCTGAAGTTCACCAAGGCGGGCAGTGTCTCGCTCCGCGTCGAGCGGGTGTCCGGGGAGGAACTGCCGGCCTCCTTGCGCGAGGCGGATCCGGTGCTGGCGTTCACGGTCGCCGACACCGGCATCGGCATCCCCACCGAGCAGCTCGAATCGGTCTTCGACGCCTTCCAGCAGGGCGAGAGCGGCGCCGCCCGCGCGTACGGCGGTACCGGACTCGGCCTGTCGATCAGCCGCGAGGTGGCACGCCTGCTCGGCGGGACCATCACCGTCGAGAGCACCAAGGGCCGGGGCAGCCGCTTCACCCTCTACCTGCCGGAGCACGGGGGCAAGCCGGAGGCGCGGGCCCGGGCCGCGGCCGACGACGCACAGGAACGCGCCCGTACCGGAAGGTCCGACGCCTCCGACACGGTGGCCGCAGCGGCGGCGGGCGGCGAGGCCGACGAGGACCTGCGGGACCGGACGGTCCTCGTGATCGACGACGACACGCGCAACGTCCACGCGCTCACCGAGGTCCTGAAGTCGGCCGGCATGCACGTGCTGATCGCGGACGACGGCGAGTCCGGGATCAAACTGCTGGCCGCGCACCCGGAAGTCGACCTGGTGGTGATGGACCTGATGTTGGCCGGCCTCGACGGCTACGCGACCACCCGGGCGATCCGCGCCATGCCGCGGCAGCGGGACGTACCCGTGGTGGTGGTGACCGCCAAGGCGATGCCCGGCGACCGGACCGAGGCGCTGGCCGCCGGCGCGTCCGACTACGTGGTCAAACCCGTCGCCCCGGAGCAGCTGCTCATGACGCTGCAAGCCCGGCTCCGGCCCCGGTGACGCCCCGCGGTGCGGGACCGGTGCCGGGCCGGTGCCGGACCGGTGCCGGGGCGTCACCGGGGCCGGGCCGCACCCGTGGTCCGGGGATCTAGAATCGGGGTGCAGCGGCACACGGGCGCAGCACGCGGGAACGGCGCCCGGTCGGACGGAACCTGGAGCCCCGATGGCCCTGTCCGAGAGCGAACTCTCCTCGGCCGTCACGGACCTCACGGCCGAGGTGGCGGCGCTGCGCGCCGACCGCGCGCGGCGCAGCCTGACGGACCTCGCGGCCGGGGTCCTCATGGCCCAGCGGGGCATGTCTCCGGCCGAGGCCCACGACCACCTGCTCGAGCTGGCCGGGTCGACCGGGCTGAGTGCCGTCGACCTCGCCGCCGACATCGTCAACGCTGCGGCCGGCCCGGATCGGGACCACACCGACCCCGGCACCCTCGGTCCCGCCTCGCTGCCGCCCGCCGAGGCCCGGCGGATCCGCCGGGGAACCACTCGGGTCCTGGTGTCCGAAACGGCCGGGGACGCGGCCGAGAGCCTGCTGGCAGGCGGCTTGAGGCGGCTCGGCGCCGAAGCCGTCTACCTGTGGCGGCGCACCGAGACGGACTGCCTGGAACTGGCCGGGCAGGCCGGGGCGACCCCGCTGGAGGCCGGCCACTGGCAGTGGATCCCACCCGAGGCCGACGGCCCGCTGCACCGCGTCCTGAGCGTGGGCGTGCCCGCCTGGTTCCCCGACGGCCCGGGAGCGGAGGGGCGGCTGCCGGGTCGGCGTCCCGACTCCGGCCGTGGGCTGGTCCCGCTCGGCCGCTCCGGACGGCTCACGGGGCTCGCGCTGGTGGTGTGGCCCGGGCCGGTGCCCCTCGACGACGGCGTACGGGCCGCCGTCACCTCCCTGTGCCGGGCGGCCGAGCCCGTGCTGGACCGGACGGAAGACGGGCCTGCCCTGCCCCCGAGGCTCGCTTCCGTGCTCGCCGAACTCGTCCTGCCGGCGATGCTGGTCAGCGTGGTGGTTCCGCCCGCGGACAGAGCGCCGGGCGGGTTCGCCCCCGTGCACGTCGTCGACTACGCCAACCCGCCCGCCCTGCGGGTCCTGGGCCCGCTGCAGGATCCTTCCGGGCGGACCACTGCCCAGGTCCTCCCCGCCGTGTACGAGGAACTGGCCGGGCTGATCGCACGGGCCGACGCCACCGGGGCGCCGCAGTACGCACCCGCACTGCCGGCGGACGCCGGCCGTGCCCCGCCGGCGCCCGCCGCGGCCGTACTGGCCGAGGTACGGGTGCTTCCTCTGGGGCGTGGGCACAGCGCAGTGCTGTGGCGGACCGACGACCTGCGCGGCCCGCCGGTGATCCGGGCCCTGACGCGCCTGGACCGGCTGGCCGTCTTCGAGGACGACCTGGTGCGGGGCGGTACCCGCTGGGGCGAGCAGGCGTACGCGGTGTTCGGCCTGAACCCCGCCGACCCGCCCGTGCCGCTGCGGGGGTTGGTGCGCCGCCTGCACCCGGAGGACACCGTACGGTTCGACGGGCTGCTGGCCGGGCTCACCGACCGCCACGAGGGCGGCCGGATCCTGGTCCGGGTGTTCCGGGGCGACGGCGGGGTGCGCCGGGTCAGGATCGCCGCCGAGCCGGTGCTCACCGGCAGTACCCTCACCGGCATCACCGGCGTCTACCAGGACGTGTCGGCAGAGCACCACGCCGAACTCGCGCTCACCGCCACCTTCGACCAGCTCACCGCCGCGCACACCGAGGCCGAACTGCGCAACCGCCTGGTGCTGGGGCTCCAGCAGGCCATCGTCCCGCAGGCCCCGGCCCTGGAGACCCCGCCCGGGCTGCGGGTGGCCGCCCGCTACCGGCCCGCGGCCGCGGAGTACCGGGTGGGCGGCGACTGGTACGACGTGCAGTCGCTGCCCGACGGGCGGGTGCTGGTCACGGTCGGTGACATCGCGGGGCACGGCATCGGGTCGGCCACCGCCATGATCGCCCTGCGCGGGGCGCTGCACGGCCTGGCCTTCACCGGCGGCACCCCGGGCCGGCTGCTGACCTGGCTCAACGAGGTCGCCCTGCACGCGCCGGGGCAGCCCACGGCGACGGTCGTGTGCGCCCTGTTCGACCCCGGCGACCGGTCGCTGTGCTGGGCCGGCGCCGGCCACCCTCCGCTGCTCCTGCTCCGCGGGAGGCGGGCCCGGTTCCTGGAGGGTCCGCACAACGTCCTGCTCGGCGCGGTCCCGGAGGCCGCGTACGAGGAGTCGGCCACCCGTCTGCGGCCCGGGGACACCCTTCTCCTCTACACGGACGGGTTCGTCGAACGGCGTCACATCGGGCTGGACGAGAGCCTGGAGACGCTGCGCCGGGCGGCCGAGCAGCTGCGGCCCGGCCCGGTGGACGAACGGGCGGACCGGCTGATGGCGGCGGTGCTCGGGGACACCGACGACGACACGAGCCTGGTGGTCGTGCGGGTCTCCTGAGGCGGCTGCCGGGGAGCTGTGGGCAGTTGCCCGGTAGCCGCTCAGGAACGGGTCCCGCCGGGGCCGCCGCCGTCGCTGCCACTGCTGCTGCCGCTGTCGTCGGCGCTGCCGCTGTCGTCGGCACTGCCGCTGCCGTTCAGTGCCGCGGCCACGTCGGGGTGTACGGGGAGGACCTGGTCGGCGCCGGTGATGCGGAACAGCCGGGCCGCCTGATCGGGTACTTCGGCCAGTTCCACGCTGCCCCCTCCCGCACGGGCGGCGAGGCGGGCACGCAGGAGGACGTTCAGGCCCGTCGAGTCGCAGAACCGCAGCCCGGCACAGTCCACCACCAGCCGGGACGGCCCGGGGCCTGCCAGCGCGGCCTCCAGGGCCGACCGCAAGGGGGCGGCGGTGTCGTAGTCGAGCTCCCCCGAGAGCGTCACGACGACCGCACCCGGAACGGGACGCACCTCCACCGCGAACCGTTCGGCGCCGGATCCCTCCGGTTCCCCGCCGGGTACCCCGGCCTCCGATGCCCATCGCGATGTCATGCCGACCTCCGTACGCACGCGCGCCACGGCTGCGCACCGTGCGCCTACCCGGTCACCCCCCGCCCATGCACCGCCGGAACGTCCGCCCCGCACCGCCCCGTCCGCGCGTCACAACTGCCGGACCGGTGACGTGGGAGCATGGCGCCATGGATCACCTTCGGCAGATGGTCAGTTCCGGCTCACCGCTCGAACCCGAGATCGGCTTTTCCCGGGCGGTCCGCAAGGGGAAGCACGTCGCCGTGGCCGGCACGGCTCCGATCGGGGACGACGGCACGACCGTGGGGAGGGGAGATGTCCACGCCCAGACCGTGCGGTGCCTGGACATCGCGGAAGCCGCGCTGAAGGAGGCCGGGGCCTCGCTGGAGGACGTCGTGCGGACGCGCGTCATGCTCACGGACGTGACGCGCTGGAAGGAAGCCGCGCGGGCGCACGGGGAGCGATTCGCTTCGGTGCGTCCGGTGTGCACCTTCGTCGAGGTGTCACGCTTCATCGATCCCGACTGGCTGGTCGAGGTGGAGATCGACGCCATCCTCGACTGACGGCCGACGTACCGACCGCCGACGTGTTGACCGCTGAACGTGTTGACCGCCGAAGTGTTGACCGCCGAAGTGGCGTTCTGCGACAAGGCGTTGCCCACGAGCCATCGCGTTACACGTGTACCGTTATCGTCGGCGTATCGAAAACCGCATACGCCACCGCAACGGCCCTCCGTCTCCCATGAGGGGCATGAACCACGACGCATCCCCCTCCGTACCACCCCGCCGCACGCGCGGGGTCGTGCCCCTCACCCTGGCGGTCCTCGGCCTGGCCGGTGCCCTGTTCATCGTGCGGCGGCCGCTCCTGATGTCCGCTCCGATGTGCCTGGCCGGACGGTGGCAGGGCTGCTTCGGCACGTTCAACGGCGTGGTGCTCGTCACGCTGGTCGCGGTGCCGTTGGCCTTGCTCGTGGTGTGGGCTCTGGCGCGCCGTCGGCGTGCCGCGGGCGTCACCTGGGCGTGGCGGATGTCGCTGGCGGAGGTGGGCATGGTCCACGGGACGGTGCCGTTCGTCTGGATGATCATGACGCCCGGTGCCGGGGCCGGGATCGTCCCCGGCCGGGTGAGCCTGGTACCGCTGCAGGACCTGGCCACGATGGGGCCGATCGGGATCGGCGGCAACCTACTGGCCTTCGCTGCGCTGGGGTTCTTCGCCCCGATGCGGTTCGCGGCGCTGGCGTCCGTACCGCGGATCCTGGCGCTCGGGGCGGGCTGCTCGGTCCTCGTCGAGACCGCGCAGTACGTCCTGAGCCTGGACCGGGTGTCCTCCGTGGACGACGTACTGGTCAACGCCACCGGCGCCGCCCTGGCCGCGCTGGCGTCGCGCCGCTGGTGGCGCAGCCCGGTGGAAGCGCCGTCGGACCGGCCCCGCCCCGCGCCGCCGACCCTGGCCGCCTGAGCCGGTCTCCTCGCATACGTCGGCGATACGCCGTGCTGCCTAGGCTTCGGACATGCGCGTACTGATCGTGGAGGACGAGCCCTACCTGGCCGAGGCCGTCCGTGATGGACTCCGGCTGGAGGCGATCGCCGCCGACATCGCCGGCGACGGCGACTCCGCCCTGGAGCTGCTCGGCGTCAACTCCTACGACCTCGCGGTCCTCGACCGCGACGTCCCCGGACCCTCCGGCGACGAGGTCGCCCGGCGCATCGTCGACTCCGGCAGCGGTATCCCGATCCTCATGCTCACCGCCGCCGACCGGATCGACGACAAGGCGTCCGGGTTCGGGCTCGGCGCCGACGACTACCTCACCAAGCCGTTCGAGCTGCGGGAGCTCGTCCTGCGCCTGCGGGCGCTCGACCGCAGGCGCGCGTACGCCCGGCCGCCGGTCCGCGAGATCGCGGGCCTGCGCCTCGACCCGTTCCGCCGCGAGGTCTTCCGCGACGGACGGTACGTTGCGCTCACCCGCAAGCAGTTCGCCGTGCTCGACGTCCTCATCTCGGCCGAAGGCGGTGTCGTCAGCACCGAAGAGCTGCTGGAGCGGGCCTGGGACGAGAACGCCGACCCCTTCACCAATGCCGTCCGCATCACCGTCTCCGCACTGCGCAAACGGCTCGGCGAACCATGGCTCATCGCCACGGTGCCGGGTGTCGGCTACCGCATCGGCACCACCCCCGACGCCATCCGCCCGGACAGCCCGGATGCCTAGACGCGCAGGGCTCAGCGCCCGACTGAAACTCACCCTCAGCTACGCCGGGTTCCTCGCCCTCGCCGGCGCCCTGCTGCTGGCCGTGGTGTGGGGGTTCCTGCTGCGCTACGTACCCGACAACCCCCAGGGCCTCCTCGGTATCTCGCCCAACCGCTACCTCCTGGTGCACACCTTCGCCCCCGCCGCGGCTGCGGCGATGGGCTTCCTGCTCGTGTTCGGCCTCGTCGGGGGATGGCTCCTGGCCGGCCGGATGCTCGCACCGCTCACCCGGATCACGGCCGCGGCCCGGACCGCCGGGAGCGGATCGCTGTCCCACCGGATCCGGATGGAAGGCCGCCGGGACGAGTTCCGTGAACTCGCCGACGCGTTCGACACCATGCTCGGACAGCTCGAGTCGCACGTCGCCGAGCAGCAGAGGTTCGCCGCGAACGCCTCCCACGAACTGCGCACGCCGCTGGCCATCTCGAAGACGCTGCTCGACGTCGCCCGCAGGGACCCCACACGGGACCGGGACGAACTCCTCGCGCGCCTGCACACCGTCAACACGCGTGCGATCGGCCTCACCGAGGCCCTTCTGCTGCTCAGCCGCAGCGACCGCGGGAACGTCGGCCGCGAGAGCTGCGACCTCTCCCTCGTCGCCGAAGAGGCCGCCGAAACCCTCCTCCCCCTCGCCGAACAGCGCGGGATCACGCTGGAGGTCACCGGCGCGGCAACCCGGACCGGCGGCTCCGCGGAGCTCCTGCTGCGGATGGTGACGAACCTCGTCCAGAACGCCGTGGTCCACAACCTTCCGGCCGGCGGCACGGTGACGGTCCACACCGAAGCGCGGCAGGATGCGAGCGTGCTGCGGGTCGAGAACACGGGCCCTCCCGTGCCACCGGAACTGGTCCCGACCCTCACCGAGCCCTTCCGGCGCGGCACGGACCGCGTCCGCGCCGACGAGCACGCCGGCGTCGGCCTGGGCCTCGCCATCGTGCACAGCATCGTCCGCGCCCACGGCGGGACCCTGGAGCTCGTCCCCCGCCCCGCCGGCGGTCTCCTCGTCACGGCCCGGCTTCCGGGCGCTCCGTAGGCATCCCCGAGCGGGGCCCTCCGCCGGTCGGCTCCGCCCCGTACGGGAGCGGCGGCCTTCAGCCGGCGAGGGCGGCGACGTAGGAGGCCAGCCCTTCGGAGGTGGTACCCGCCCAGGCGATGTGACCGTCGGGGCGGATCAGGAAGACGCCGTCGCCGTACGCCTCGTAGGAGGGGATGCGGACCGTGCGGACGGCCGGAAGGGCGGGAAGTTCCGGGAGTCCGGGGAGGGTCCGGGGTGCGTCCGGAGCGGGGGCCGGGACGGGAGCGGAAACCGGGACGGGAGCGGGGGCGGGGTCGGGGCCCACGGTCAGCAGGGTCCAGTGCGTTCCGCGGAACTCGTCGAAGAGGCGGATGCCGGCGCGCGTGCCGTCCGGGGCGCGGTCACCCGCCCGCAGGGCCTCCTCGGCAAGGCCGGTGCGGGTCTCCACCGCGAGGGCGGAGCCCCGGTAGCCGATGCCGAGCTGCCGGGTGGCCTCGCCCCGGCGGGCCTGCCCCCGGTGGATGCGGGTGGACAGGCCGAGCATCTCGGCGGCGACCGGCAGGCGTTCCTCCTCGTAGGAGTCGAGCAGGGACGCGCGCGCTTCCCCGCGCAGTACGGCGGCCAGCTTCCAGCCCAGGTTGTACGCGTCCTGGATGCTGGTGTTGAGGCCCTGTCCGCCCGCGGGCGAGTGCACGTGCGCACTGTCGCCGGCGAGGAAGACGCGGCCCTCCCGGAACCGATCGGCCATGGCGGCCCGCGGCCGGAAGTCGGAGGCCCAGCGCACTTCGGTCACGTCCTCGGGGGCGAGGTGCGAGCGTGCGGCCACCACCTTGCGGATCCCGTCGAGGGAGAGGTCCGCGGCCGTACCCTCCGGGAACTGGGCGACCACCTGGAAGTCGGCGGTACCGGCGAGCGGGCAGATCGCGAGGAAGCCCTCGCCGTCCGCCGGCGGGAAGACGTGCCAGTGGTCGCGGTCGAGGCCGGTGATGCGGACGTCCGCGACCAGCATCGGGTTCGGGTCGACCGTCTCGCCGGTCATGCCGATGCCCAGGGCGCGCCGCACGGCGGACCGGCCGCCGTCCGCGGCCACGGCGTAGCGGGCGCGGACGGGTGCGCCGGAGGCGAACGTGGCTGTCACGCCGTCCGCGTCCTGCTCGATGCCGGTCAGCTCCCGGCCGAAGGCGATGCGGCCGCCGAGCCCGGCGAGCCGCGCGGCGAGGATCTCCTGCGTCCGCCACTGGGGCACCATCCAGGGCTCGGCGTACGGCGCGCCCTCGCTCGGCTCGGCCTCGTCGAACATGCGGTGCTCGCCGGCGCGGGTGCCGTCCTGCCAGATCATCCCGACCGGGTAGGGGGCGCCGGCCGCGCGGACGGCGTCGTGGACGCCGAGGTCGTCGAGCACCTCCAGGGTGCGGGGCTGCAGGCCCTTGCCGCGCGACCCGGGGAAGAGCGAGCCGGCCCGTTCCACGACGAGGGCGTCCACTCCGTGCCGGGCCAGGTCGACGGCCAGCGCGAGCCCGGTGGGGCCCGCGCCGACGATCAGCACGCCGGTGTGCGGGGCGGATCCGGATGCGTACGTCTCCACGACAAACTCCTTAACGCCGTTAAGTTGCAGGGCCCGCCCAGCTTGCGCTTAACGGTGTTAAGCTGTCAAGCGTGGTCACCAGGAGAACCCCGAAACTGGACAAGAAGCAGGCCGTCGACACCGCACTGCGGCTGCTCGACGAGGTCGGACTCGACGGACTGACCCTCCGCGCGATCGCGAAGGAGCTGGGCGTCCAGGCGCCGGCCCTCTACTGGCACTTCAAGAACAAGCAGGAACTCCTGGACGAGATGGCCACGGAGATGTACCGGCGGATGACCACCGGACAGCGGATCGCCGACGACGCCACCTGGCAGGAACGCCTCACGACCGCCAACACCGGCCTGCGGGCCGCCCTGCTCGGCTACCGCGACGGCGCGAAGGTCTACAGCGGCTCCCGCTTCACCGGCACCGAGCACGCGGTCCAGCTGGAGGAGAACCTACGCGCCCTCACCGCCGCCGGCTTCACCCTTCCCCAGGCCGTACGCGCCCTCACCACCGCCTACTTCTTCACCCTGGGGTTCGTCGCCGAGGAACAGGGCGTCGAACCCCTCCCGGGCGACCGCCGCGAGGGCTACGACGTGGACGAACGCGCCGCGCGCATGGCGGACTTCCCCCTCGCGGCCGCCGCCGGCGCCGACCTCTTCCAGGACTACGAGCAGGGCTTCGAGGAAAGCCTCCACCTGCTCATCGCAGGCATCGAGGCCCGCTACGGCATCCGCTGACCCCCCGCCCGGGCGGCACCGGGTCCCGTCGACCACCCCTCCGGAGGCACCAGTGGCAGACTCGTCCGACGCCGAACCGCGAGGCACCGCCGCGCTCCTGGTGGACTCGCACGGCCGGTACCTCCTGCACCTGCGGGACGCGAACAAAAGGATCTGCGACCCGGGAACGTGGAGCATCCCCGGCGGGGACCGCGAAGGCGAGGAGACCCGGGCTCGGCATCGAGCCGGCCGATGTGGAACTGGCGCACGTCGTGCACGTCGTGGACCGGCCCGGCGGGCAGCCCCGCATGCAGTTGGTGTTCCGTGCCCGCCGGTGGTCGGGCACTCCGGAGGTGCGGGAGCCCGACCGCTGCGTGTCCTGGGGCTGGTGGCCGGCCGCCGCCCTCCCGGACCCGGTCGTCCCCTACGCCCGGGCCGCCATCGAAGGTATCCGGGCCGGCCGCCTCTACACCGAGTTCGGCTGGACCTGATCACCGCGAAGGCAGGTCCTGGAGGGCTCGAGGGTCAGTGGGGCGCCGGGCGGAGGACGAGGGTGACGAAGCCGAACGCGTCGCGGTAGGTGCGCAGCCATGCGTCGCGGTGGGCCGTGGCCGCCGCGAGTGCCTGGGCGCTGTCCGGGTGGGTGGGGTGGTCCAGGGCCCAGGCGGCCAGGGAACCCGTCCATGCCCATTCGTAGGCGTCGAGTTCGCGGCGGGAGCTGATGTGGCCCTGGACCGGGACCCAGCCGTTCGCGGTGACCCGGTCGAGCGTGGTCGGCAGGTCGGCGAGGTCGCCGAGGAGTTCGGCGGCACCGGGGGACGGTTCGCCCTCCCAGAACCCGTCGCCCACGAGGACCCGGCCGCCCGGGGCGAGGTGACCCCGGGCAGCTTCGAGGGTGGGCAGCAGGCCGCCGAAGGCGTGCGTGGAGCCCACGCAGAGGACCAGGTCGAAGGGGTGGGTGGAGGTGAAGTGCGCGGCGTCCTCGGGGTGGAGGACCAGGCGGTCCGCCACCCCGAGCCGGGCCGCGGCCCGGTGGGCGTGCGCCAGGCCGCTCTCGGCGATGTCGACGCCCTCGGCCCGTAGATGCGGATGAGCGGTCAGGGCGCGCAGCAGCCACTCTCCCCCGCCGCAGCCGAGGTCGAGCACACGGCGGGCGTCGGCCCGCAGAGCGCCGGCCAGCAGGTGGCGCACCGAGTCGTCGTCGAGCGGGGCCGCGATCGGGTGGTGGGCATGGGCGAGCCTGGAGATCTGTTCACGGTTCACCGCCGGAGCGTGCCATCCGGTACCTCGTGCCCGCACGCCATTTCCGCGCACCCGTACCGGTATCGGCGGCAGCGCCGTCACCAGAGCCTGTCGGTCTCCCCCGGGTGGAGTGCGATGCGGGTGTGGTGGAACAGCGGCTCGGCGCGGCGGGCCCTGGGGGAGAAGAAGCAGGCCATGGTGACCTTGTCGAAGCCCGGCAGGTCGCTGGGGAAGGGCGTCTGCGGTGTGCCGCCGATCAGTACCGTGCCCGGGAGCGGGTGCCAGCCCGCGCTCTCGTAGAAGGGCCGGAGCGGGCGGTCGCAGGTGAACAGGCCCAGGTCCAGGCCGCGTTCGCGCATCGTCTCCCGGGCCGCCGCGACCAGGCGGCGGCCGTGGCCCCGGTTCCGGGCCTCGCGTCCCGTCACCACCGTGCTCAGGCCGCCGGCGGCGTAGCGCTCGCCCGCGTGGACGATCTCCTTGAAGAGGATGTCCAGTGCCGCCAGGACCGTTCCCCCGTCCAGGAGGAGCATCGACAGGGGGTGCAGGTCCGGGTCGTGCGAGGGCCCGTGGGATCGGGCGGAGCCCGGCGGGGGCGGCCAGGCCTGGTCCTGGAGGGCCGTGACCTGCACGCGCAGTGCGGCCGGAACGGCCTCTTCGGGGTGGGAGACGATCTGCACGCGCGCTGCCCGCCTACCGCGCGTACCGGAAGGTCGTCACCACCGCCGCGTGGTCGGAGGGCCAGTCGTTGGCGGCGACGTCCGGCCACGGGCTGATCCGGCCGTGTACCAGGGCGGTGGAGTCGATCACCGTCAGGCGCGGGCCGGCGTGGAGGACGAAGTCGATGCGGTCCTGGGGCTCGGGGCGGCCGCTGCCGTCCTCGTGCCGCGGGTGGACGGGCGACCAGGTGGTTCCGGGGTCGGTCAGCGGATCGGGGTGGGCCTCGCGGTAGGAGTCGCGCAGGCCGGCGCGTTCGACGGCGCGGGAGACGGGCCAGGACACCGGGCCGTGCCCCCCGTGCAGTCCGGCGGCGGCGGTGTGCGCCGTCCAGTCCAGGTGCGAGGGGGTGTTGAAGTCGCCGGTGAGGACGACCGGGGTCCGGTCGGCGTCGCCCAGCTCCGGTGCCATGGCCGCGAGGATCTCCTCGATCTCGCGGACCCGGCCGGACTCCACCTCGCGGGCGATCAGTTCGGGTTCGGCGAGGCCGTCGAAGCAGGCGTCGTAGGGGCCGTACGGGGTGTAGTTGAGGTGCGCCGTCCAGAGGACCAGCTCGTGCGGGGTGCCGTCGGGGTGCTCGTCGAGGCGGATGCGGGCGCCGGCCGCGCCGTAGAAGCCGACCTCGGGGTCGCCGAGGACGGCTGTGACCGGGTACCGGCTCAGGATCGCGAGGTTCTCTCCGGCGGAGTGGTGGAACCAGCCGAGGGCGGCGGCCAGTTCGGGCCCGGCGTGCACCGCCGTCTCCTGGAGGCCGACCACGTCGGCGTTCGCGCCGGCCAGCACCGCCAGCTGCTTGTCGCGGTGGTCGTCGACGAACCCGCCGCCGACCCACAGGTTCCAGCTCATCACCCGGATCCGGTCGAGCGGGGGCGCGTCCTGGCGCACCACCGGGATGCGGACGGTGAGGTGGGCGGTGGCACCGTGCGCGTCCACCGCGGTGACCGTGGCGGTGGCGGCCTCGGGGCCCGCGGCCGGACGGTCCGCCGGAGCCTTCGCGGGTGCCGGTACGCCGCTCAGGGTGCCGTCGGCGTGGACCGTGAGCCACTCGGGGCGGTCGGCGCCCGCGGCGAAGGTCACCGGGAGGGCGGCACCGCGCACCAGGCCCGCGACGGTGGCCGTGAACGGCCGGCCGGCCCGCGCGCGGTGGGTGGTGAGCTCCGGTACGAGGAAGCGGGGCGCGGGCGCGCCGGCGACCAGGGCGCGCAGCCCCTCCGGGGTGGCCTGTTCGAGGGAGTCCAGTACGGTGCGGCCGGGGGCCGACGCGATCGGGGTGACGGAGGGCACGGCCAGGACCTGGCAGCCGGCCGCCTCGGCCGAGGCCACGCCCGTGGGGGTGTCCTCGACGGCCACGCAGGCCGCGGGCGGAACGCGCAGGGCCCGGCAGGCCGCGAGGTAGGGGTCGGGGCTGGGCTTGGTGAGTGCGGTGTCGTCGGCGGTGACGGTGACCGTGAACCCGCCGTGGCCCGCCTCCGCGAGGGCGGCCACCACGGTGTCCGCGACCTCCCGCGGGGAGGCCGTGACGAGGGCCGTGGGGACGCCCTCGTCGTGCAGGGCGCCGAGGAGGGCCAGCGCACCCGGCCGGGGCACGACCCGGGCGCGGACCCGCTCGGCGAAGGCGCGGTGGAGCGCCGCGGCGATCGCGGCGGCGGAGCCTCCGGTACGCGCGGCCAGCACGCCGGCGGTGTGTTCCACGGGACGGCCCAGTACGTCCGCCCGGTCGGTTTCGGCCAGGGCGTACCCCAGCCCCGCCGCTTCTTCCTCGACGGTGTCCCACCAGAGCTGCTCGGTGTCGACGAGCGTGCCGTCCATGTCGAAGAGGACGGCCTGGAGCGCCGGCCCGGCGGGGGTCTGGAGGGGCGTCACGAAGATCTCTTTCAGGAGCGGGGTGTTGATCGACAGTACTGCGGGGCGGTGGGCCGGAGCAGGGCGGGGTCGCCAACCACCGCTCCGGGCACGGGTATCGGGCATGGGGGTATCGGGTTCCGGAGCCGGGCGCGGAAGGCGGGAACCGAGAACCGGCGCGGAGCGCGCACGGGTCCCGCGCGGCGTCGGCCCGGGGCCGGAGGCGGGTGGGCGGAAGGCGGGTGCCGGGTGCAGCCGCCGCTGGGCCGGGCTCAGGCGGTCCGGGGGGCCACCAGGACCGGCCGGTCCGGCAGCGAGAGGCGGACCGCGGTGCCCGCGGTCAGCGGGGAGGCGTCGTGGGCGGGCAGGTCGGCCTTGACCAGGGTCCCGTCGGCGAGGGCCACGGTGAGCCGGACGGTGGCGCCCAGGAAGGAGCTGCCCAGGATCCGGTCGGGCCCGGCCTCGTCCGCGGCGACCCGGAAGGACTCCGGGCGTACGAGGACGTCGACCTCGGCGCCGTCCGCCACGGCGGGCGGGGTGCCGTCGACGGGGAGGCGGCGGCCCAGGGCCTCCACGGTCGCGCCGTCCTGGCCCAGCCGGCCCGGGAGGCGGCTCATGGTGCCCACGAACTCGGCGACGAAGGCCGTCGCCGGTCGCGCGTACAGCTCCGCCGGCGCGGCGATCTGCTCCAGCCGTCCGGCGCGCATGACCGCGACCCGGTCGGCCATGGACAGCGCCTCTTCCTGGTCGTGGGTGATGAACAGGGTGGTGATGCCCAGCTCCTGCTGGAGGCGGCGGATCTCCTCGCGCAGGGTCAGCCGCACCTTGGCGTCGAGGGCGGACAGCGGCTCGTCCAGGAGCAGGACGCGGGGGCGCAGGGCGAGGGCGCGGGCCAGGGCCACGCGCTGCTGTTGGCCGCCGGACAGCTGGTGGGGGTAGCGGTCGCCCTTGTCGGCGAGGCCGACCAGGTCCAGCAGTTCGGCGGCCCGGGCGCGCCGCTCGGCGGCGCGGACCCCCCGCATGCGCAGGCCGAAGGCCACGTTGTCGAGGGCGGTCAGGTGCGGGAAGAGGCTGTACGACTGGAAGACCATGCCCGCGTCGCGGCGGTGCGCCGGCACCTTGGTGATGTCCTCGCCGTCGACGAGGATCTCGCCGGCGTCCGGGGTCTCGAAGCCCGCCAGCATGCGCAGGGCGGTGGTCTTGCCGCAGCCGGAGGGGCCGAGCAGCGCCAGCAGTTCACCGGGACGCACCGTCAGGTCGAGCCCGTCGAGGGCGGTGGTGGCACCGAAGGACCGGCGCAGGCCGCGCAGTTCCACGGTGGCCGCGCCGGCCGTGGCGGCCGCGGCGGACCCGTCGGCCGGGACGGCGGCCGTGGCCTGCGAGGGGGCGGTGAGGCTCATGAGGGGTGTCATTTCCGGTCGGTGGTCGGGGACGGGGAGCGGCGGCCGCCGAGGCCGGCGAGGAGCAGGAGCAGCAGCCAGGTCACCAGCAGGCTCAGCACGGAAACGGCCACGGACATCTGGGCGTTCGAGCCGCTGGTGCTCACGATCCAGACGGCGAACGGCCGGAAGCCGAGCAGCTGGGCGATGGTGAACTCGCCCAGGACCAGGGCGAGGGTGAGGAACGCGGCGTTCAGCAGGGCGCCGCGGAGGTTCGGCAGCACGGCCCGGACCAGGGCGTGCGGCATGCTCGCGCCGCAGCTGCGGGCCGCTTCGACGAGCGTGCGCACGTCGATGGCGCGCAGTCCCGCGTCCAGGGCCCGGTACACGAAGGGCAGTGCCATCACGACGTAGGCGAGGACGAGGACGACGGGGAAGTCCGGGTTCTGGACGGCGACGAAGGTCTGGAAGAGCGGGGTGCGGGAGAGGTGTTCGGGGCCCCACTTCAGGACGGTTCCGATGCCGGCGACGAAGGCGATGGGCGGGACGACGAGCGGCAGTGAGCACACCACCTCGACGACGGCCCGCAGTCGCGGGCTCGCGGTCAGCCGCAGCGCGACGGCCGCGGGGACCATGAGGAGGAGGACCAGCGCGATGGTGGCGGCGGCGAGTTCGAGCGAGAGCAGGAGGCTGGGCAGGAAGCCCTCGGTGTCGAGGATGCGGGCGTAGGCGTCGAGGTTCAGGCCCTGGCCGGGGACGTCGACGGTGAAGATCACGGAGGCGGCGAGCGGCACCAGGAAGTACAGTCCCGCCACGGCCAGGACGAGGGCCCGCCAGGGGGTCTTGGTCACGGCGTTCGCCGTGGTCGTGGTCAGGCGAGCCATCGGGCGCTCCGTCGTTGCAGGGGCAGGTAGACCGCCATCACCAGGCCGGCGACGAGGACCATGTCGAGGCTGAGGGCGAGGGCCACGTTCTCCTGTCCGATGAGCACGTTGCCGGAGATCGCGTCGGCGATCTGCAGCGTGACCAGGGGGACCGAGCTGCCGACCATCGCGGCGGCGGTGGCGTACGCGGCGAAGGCGCTGCCGAAGAGCAGGACGAAGCCGCCGAGCAGTGAGGGGGCGAGGACGGGCAGGGCCACGTGCTGCCAGTACTGGCGGCCGGTGGCGCCGTTGTTGCGTGCGGCCTCGCGCCACTGGGTGCGCAGGCCGTCCAGTGCGGGCGTGATGGTGAGGACCATCAGGGGCACGAGGAAGTAGAGGTAGACGAGGACCAGGCCCCAGAAGCTGTAGAGGTTCCAGCCGGTGTCGGCCAGGCCCAGCTTCCGGGTCAGGACGCCCGAGTTGCCGAGGGTGGCGACGAAGGCGAAGGCGAGCGGGACGCCACCGAAGTTGGCCAGGACGCCGGAGGCGGTGAGGACGGCTTCGCGCAGGGCCCGGTGCCGGGAGGTGACGACGGCCTGGGCGAGCAGGAGTCCGAGCACCGTGGCGAGTACGGCCGAGGTGGCGGACAGCTTCACGCTGCCGAGCAGTGCGGTGAGGTACGCGCCCTGCCAGGAGGCGGTCAGGTTGTCGAGGGTGTAGGCGGTGCTGCCGGTGGCCGGGTCCTTGACCGTGAAGGCGCCGTCGAGCATGGCGACGGCGGGGAGGCCGAAGGCGACCGCGGTGAAGAGGAGCAGGGGGACGGTGGCGAGGGCTCCGCCGGCCCGGCGGGCCCGCCGCCCGGTGCGGGCGGCGGGGGCGGCGGGCACGGCCGCGGCCGCGGGGGGCGCGGCGGCGGCGGGAGGTGTGCTCATGTCGGTGATCACGTCGATGGGTCGGAGTGCCGGTGGGCTGGGTGTGGAGGTGCGGGTGTCGGTGCGGGTGTCGCTGCGCAGGGGGACGCGGGTCAGCCGGAGACGGCCTTGCCCCAGCCCTGGGCCAGGACGCCCTTGGCCTTGGTCGACTGGGCCTCGGTGGGGAAGGCCGGGGTGCCGGAGACCGCCGGGAGCTTGGCGGCGGCGTCCTTGTCGAGGGTGCCCGCCTTCTCCAGGGCGGGCATGAGGACCGGACGGGCGTAGCCCTTCAGCCACAGGTTCTGGCCCTCGGCGCTGTAGAGCCACTCCTGCCACAGCCGGGCGGCGGCCGGGTGCGGGGCGTCCTTGTTGATCGCCTGGGCGTAGAACTGGGCGTACTTGCCGTCCTCGGGGACGGACACCTTCCAGTCGATGCCCTTGCCCTTGAACTGCTCGGCGTAGCCGGCGTTGAGGTAGTCCCAGTCGATGCTGATGGGCGTCTCGCCCTTCTCGACGGTGGCCGGGGTGGACTCGACCGGCGTGAAGTTGCCGTTCTTCTTCAGCTGTCCGAAGAAGTCGATGCCCGGCTGGATGTCGTCGAGGGAGCCGCCGTTGGCCAGCGCCGCCGCGTAGACGCCGCCGAAGGCGGAGCCGGACTTGGTCGGGTTGCCGTTCAGGGCCACCTGGCCCTTGTACTCGGGCTTGAGGAGGTCCTTGAAGGTGGTGGGGCAGTTCTTGACGCGCCCCGCGTCGCAGCCGATGGAGACGTAGCCGCCGTAGTCGTTGTACCAGCGGGCCTGGGCGTCCTTCTGGCCCTCGGGGATGTCGGCGTACGCGGCGACCTTGTAGGGGGCGAAGAGTCCCTGCTGGGCGCCGCTGATGGCGAAGGAGGTGCCGAGGTCGAGGACGTCGGGGGCGCGGTCCTGGCCCTTGCGGCTGGTGACGGCGTTGATCTCGTCCTGGCTGCTGCCGTCGGGGTTCTCCACCTCGACCTTGATGCCGTACTTCTGCGTGAAGCCGTCGAGGAGGGCTCCGTAGTTGGCCCAGTCGCGGGGCAGGGCCATCGCGTGCAGCACGCCCTCCTTCTTGGCGGCCGCGACGAGGGCGTCCATGCCGCCGAAGTCGGCGGCGGAGGTCGCGGTGGCCGCGTCCTTGCCGGTGGCGGTCTTGGCCGACGCCTTTTCGGGGGCGGCGCCGCAGGCGGTGAGGGTGAGGGCGGCGACGACGGCGAGGCAGCCGGCGAGGGCGGTGTTGCTCGGGTGTCTCGGCAGGGACACGGTCTCTCCTGGGAGGCGGCGCGGGGGCGCATCGAGGGGATGGCAACTTGTCTGAACAAGTTGGCCCCAGTAGGCCCGGCATCGATGACCTTCCGGTTAACGGCAGGCGACGATATTCGGCCGTTGACCTGGACACTCTCCCCACGTTCCGGTTCCGCCGGATATCCGCTTACGCTGTATGTGACATCCGCATAGCGCACAGTCAGCGTTGGCGACGAAGGGTGGACTGACACCGATGACGGCCCGGCACGAAGAGATCGCCGAGGAACTGCGCCGGGCGATCGACCGCGAGGAGTACGCGGTGGGTGCGCTCCTGCCCGCCGAGACGGAGCTGGCGGCCCGGTTCGGCGTCTCCCGGGGCACCGTCCGCCAGGCCGTGCTCGCCCTCACCACCGAGGGCCTGATCGGCTCCCGGCAGGGCGCCCGCCGGGTGGTGCTGGCCAGCCGCCGCAGCCAGAGCTTCGCCGAACTCCGCAGCTTCGCCCAGTGGGCCGGCTCCATGGGCCGCACCGCGACCGGCCGGGTGGTGTCCTCGGAGTACCGGCCCGCCGACGACCGCGACGCGGTGCGGCTCCAGGTGAAGCCCGGCACACCCGTGCTGCACGTCCTGCGGGTCCGCGGCCTGGACGGCGAACCCGTCCTGCTGGAACGCACCGTGTACGCGGACTGGATCGCACCCGCCGTCGAGCGCATCGAGCCGGACTGCCCGTCGGTGACGCAGCGTCTGCTGGACGACACGGGGCTGGTGTTCGCCTACGGGGAGCACCTGATCGACGCGGTCGCGGCCGGCGCCCAGGACGCCGAACTCCTGGACGTACGCCGGACCAGCCCGCTGCTGCGGGTGCGCCGGATCACCACCACCCGCGAGGGCCGCCCGGTCGAATGGTCCGACGACCGGTACCGCTCGGACGCGGTGAGCTTCAGCGTGCACAACTCCATCGGCAACAACGCCCTGGCGCGCCGCACCGGCCCGGCCCTCACGGAGGACTGAGCACGGCCCCGCGCGCCGTCCCGCGCCTCACCCCGCGGCCGGCGGGCCCGGGAGCGCGGGCAGGCCCGGCTCGAACAGCCAGGCCTGGAGCAGGCCGTCCACCGGTTCGGTCGCGTACTGCGCCACATGGGCGGCGAAGGCGGCGGTGGTGACCACCCCGTGGCGGTTCGCCCCGGCCCAGGCCCGCAGCATGGCGAAGAACGCGGTGTCTCCCAGGGCGCAGCGGACCGCGTGCAGGACCAGGCCCCCGCGCTCGTACAGCCGGTCGTCGAACATCAGCTTGCGGCCCGGATCGGCCAGCCGCAGGTCCTGCGGCCTGGCGGCGAGCAGCCGGTGGGCCACCGCGGCCAGCTCCTGCGCGGGCCGGCCGCCGGAGTGCTCCGACCAGAGCCATTCGGCGTACTTCGCGAATCCCTCGTTCAGCCAGATGTGCCGCCAGTCGGCGATGGTGACGCTGTTCCCGAACCACTGGTGGGCCAGTTCGTGGGCGATGAGGCGCTCCGAACCGCGGGCACCGTCCACGTGGTTGGTGCCGAACAGGGCGAGCCCCTGGGCCTCCACCGGCACGTCCAGTTCCTCGTCGACGATCACCACCGCGTACTCGCCGAACGGGTACGGGCCGAACAGCTCCTCGAAGACCCGCATCATGACGGGCTGGCGCGCGAAGTCCCGGGAGAAGCGCGGCAGCAGGTGCGGCGGCACGTGGGCGGTCTGCGGGACGCCGCCGAGCCCGGGGTCGCCCAGCAGCACCATCTGGTACGTGCCCACCGCCAGGCCGACCAGGTAGCTGGAGGTCGGCGCGGGCTGCTCGTACACCCAGGTGGTCGTGCTGGCCCTGGCGGTCCGGGTGAGCAGCCGCCCGCCGGCCACGACCGTGTAGGCGGACGGCGTGTTGACCGAGATCTGGTACGCGGCCTTGTCGGCGGGCCGGTCGTTGCACGGGTACCAGGACGGGGCGCCGACCGGCTGGCTGGCCACCAGCGCGCCGTCGGCCAGCTCCTCCCAGCCGATACCGCCCCAGGGGCTGCGGACCGGCTTCGGGTTGCCCGACCAGTGCACCTCCACGGTGAAGGCGGCGCCGGCCGGCAGCGGCTTGGCCGGCCGGATCCGGAGCCTGCCGCCCCGGTGGGTGTACTGCGGGGCCCGTCCGTCCACCGCCACCCGCCCGATCCGGAAATCGGCCAGGTTGAGGTGGAACTCGGTGAGGGGCGACCGCCCGGCGATCGCGCTGAGCCGGGCCGTGCCGGCCAGCCGGTTGGGGCCCGGCCGGTAGTCCAGGGCGAGTTCGTACCGGTGCACGCGGTACCGGGCGTCGCCGTTGGCCGGGAAGTACGGGTCGGACCCCGCTGTCTGCTGGCCGCTCACTGCCGCTTCCGCTCCCTGCCCTGTGCTCGTGGGCGGCCTCGTGCTGGGGGCCGACCGGTCACGACCGCCACGCCTCGATCGGATTGCCCAGCCAGCGGGAGTCCTCGGGGACGGATTCGCCGGCCATCACGAGGGAGGCGGGGCCCAGTGTGCTGCGGGCCCCCACCGTGCTCCCGGGCAGGACGATCCCGCCCGGGCCGAGGGTGGCGCCCTCCTGGAGGACCACAGTATCCGTCTGCAGGATCCGGTCGTGGAAGAGGTGTGTCTGCAGCACACAGCCGCGGTTCACGCTGACGGCGTCACCCAGGACGACCAGGTCCGTCTCGGGCAGCCAGTAACTCTCGCACCACACGCCCCGGCCGATCCGGGCCCCCAGCGCGCGCAGCCACAGCACCAGCAGCGGCGTACCGGACAGGGATCCGGCCAGCCAGGGCACGGCCAGCACCTCGACGAAGGTGTCGGCCAGCTCGTTGCGCCACACGAAGCCGCTCCACAGCGGGTGCTGCCCGGCCCGGTGCCGGCCCACCAGCAGCCACTTCGCCGCCACCGCGACCGCGCACGCGGCGGTGCCCGCGGCGAGGAGGACCAGGCCCGAGAGCGCCGCCGCGAGCCATCCGCCCGGGCCGCCCGGGCCGCCCGCCACGGCGAGCAGCGCGGCGAGCGCCGCCACGGCGAGAACGGCCAGCGCCGCCGAACAGAACACCGGGAGGAGCCGGCACAGCTCCACCGCGCCGCGCGCCCACAGCAGCCGGGCGGGCGGGTCGTAGGTCCGCAGCGGGTCGGTGTCCGCGGCCGGGCGGGGCAGCCGGACCGGCGGCAGACCCAGGTAGGAGCTGCCCTTCTTGGCCTTCTTCGGCGTGGCGGACAGCACCCCGACCAGCCCGCCGTCGGGGACGGTGCGGCCCGGTGCGGTCATCCCGGAATTGCCGAGGAAGGCCCGGCGGCCGATCTCCGAGGTCCCGATCCGCACCCAGCCACCGCCCAG
Organism: Streptomyces sp. NPDC043853; assembly: GCF_056436025.1. Classification (NCBI taxonomy): domain Bacteria; kingdom Bacillati; phylum Actinomycetota; class Actinomycetes; order Kitasatosporales; family Streptomycetaceae; genus Streptomyces; species Streptomyces sp. NPDC043853. The sequence goes on along the minus strand of NZ_JBWKDJ010000005.1, from coordinate 250,909 downwards.
TTCGCAGGGCGCGGCCAGGGTGTCGTCCGCGAGGAAGGCGCCGTCTCCGACGGTGGTGAGGCTCGGCAGCGCCAGCACCGTGGACACCTCCGCGCCCCGGCCGATCCGCATGCCCAGCAGCCGCAGCCACACCGGGGTGATCAGGCCGGCGTACAGCGGGAAGAGCGTCTGCCGGGACAGGTCCATCAGCTGGGTGACCGTCCACGCCTGCCAGGCGACCCTGCTGTGCGTCGGGTGGCTGCCGGTGCGCAGCCCAATGCTGAGCGCCCGGACCGCACCCAACAGCAGCAGGGCGTAGGCGAGACCGAAGGCGAGGGCAGCGGGTACGACGGCGAGCAGGGCTCCGGCCAGGGCCCGGCCGGGACCGGCGCCGGCGGGCACGAAGGGGGCCGCCACCAGCAGCGCGGGGACGCCCGCGCACACCGGCAGGGCCACGAAGCAGAAACCGGTCGCCCCGTACATGGCGCGCCAGTGGAGCGAGCGGGGCGGGCGTTCCCTGGGCCAGTTGTGTTTGGCCCGGCCGAGTTTGACCGCGGGCGCCCCGGCCCAGCGCTGGCCGGTCGGGATCTGTCCGGTCACCGAGGAGCCGGGGGCCACCTCGGCCCGCTTGCCGACGCGCGCGCCGGGGAACAGCACGCTGCGGGTCCCGACCACCGCACCCGCGCCGACCTTGACCGGGCCGATGACGAGGCGGTCCCCGTCCAGCCAGTGCCCGCAGAGGTCGACCTCGGGCTCCACGGCGCAGCCGCGGCCGAGCTTGAGCATGCCGGTGACCGGGGGCATGGAGTGCAGGTCCACCTCGGGGCCGACCTTGGCGCCGAGGGCGCGGGCGTAGCGCTCCAGCCAGGAGCCGGTGAGCGAGGGCGCGCCGGCGCATTCGGCGAGGCGTTCGGCCGTCCACAGCCGGAGGTGCACGCTGCCGCCCCTCGGGTGGTGTCCGGCCGTCACCCCGCGCAGCAACAGGCGTGCGCCGCCGGCCGCGAGCGCCAGCCGGCCGGGCGGGGTGAAGAACACGGCGGCACCGGCGGCGACCAGCCACCACGAGGCGGTCGGCGCCCACGGGTAGGCCCCGTGGCGGTGCAGTACGTTGCCCAGGGCCAGCACCGCCACGGTCCAGCGGAGACCGACCAGGGTGGCCAGCGGCAGCATCAGGAGGCACTGTGCCACCTGGGTGCGGAGCGGCACGGGGGTGATCGTCCGGGCCGCGGTGTCCTCCTGCGCGGCCTTCTCCAGGCGCCGGGCCAGCTTGCGCAGGGTGGGCTGCTGGTACAGGTCGAGGACGGCGGCGGCCGGGAAGCGGGTGCGGAGCCGGGTGGTGAGGCGGGCCGCCGCGAGGCTGCTGCCGCCGATCGCGAAGAAGTCGGCGTCGGGTCCGGTGACGGACACGCCGAGGATCGCGTGCCACTGTTCGGCGAGCCAGGCCTCGGTGCCGTGGAGCTGTGTGGCGGGGCCGTCGGCGGGGTCCGCTCCGGGCAGGGGCCAGGGCAGCGCGTCCCGGTCCACCTTGCCGGAGGTGCGGGTCGGCAGCTCGTCGACCGGTGCGAGCAGCGGTACGAGGGCCGCGGGCAGTGCGGCCCGGAGCCGGTCCACGGCCGCCGCGCGGTCCCAGCCCGGCTGGGTGACGAGGTAGCCGACGAGCAGCTGGGTGCCGCCGCCCGTGGTGCGTACGGCGGCGGCAGCGGCGGAGACTCCGGGCAGGGCCTGCAGGGCGGCGTCCACCTCGCCGAGTTCGATCCGGCGGCCGCCGAGTTTGACCTGCTCGTCGCCTCGGCCGAGGAAGACCAGGCCTTCCGGTTCGGCCCGGACGAGGTCGCCGCTTCGGTAGGCGCGGGGCCAGCCGAGGGCCTCCAGCGGGGCGTACTTCTCGGCGTCCTTCACCTGGTCGAGGTAGCGGGCCAGGCCCACGCCGCCGATGACGAGCTCGCCGCTGCCGCCCATGGGAACGGGTTCGCCGGCCCCGTCGACCACGGCCAGTTCCCAGCCGTCCAGCGGGAGGCCGATCCGGATGGGTTCCTCCCCGGTCAGCAGCGAGGCGCAGGCGACGACGGTGGCCTCCGTGGGGCCGTACGTGTTCCAGACCTCGCGGCCCTCGGTGACCAGGCGCCGGCCCAGCTCGGGCGGGCAGGCCTCGCCCCCGAAGATCAGCAGCCGGACCTCGTTCAGTGCCTCGGGCTCCCAGAGGGCGGCCAGGGTCGGCACGGTGGAGACCACGGTGATTTCCTGCTCCACCAGCCAGGGGCCGAGGTCGGCGCCGCTGCGCACCCGCGAGCGGGGCACGGGCACCAGGCAGGCGCCGTGGCGCCAGGCCAGCCACATCTCCTCGCAGGACGCGTCGAAGGCGACGGACAGCCCGGCCATGACCCGGTCACCGGGTCCGAGGGGCTCCTCGGCAAGGAACAGCGCGGCCTCGGCGTCCACGAAGGCGGCGGCGCTGCGGTGGCTGACGGCGACGCCCTTGGGTTTGCCGGTGGATCCCGAGGTGAAGATGATCCAGGCGTCGTGCTCCGGGCCGGGCCGGCGCGACGCCGGGCCGGTCCGGGCCGCCGCGGCGGCTGCGTCGGTCCGGGCCGCGGCTTCGGCCGCGCCGGTCGCGCCTGCCGCGCCCGCTGTGCCTGCCGCGCCTGCTGTGCCTGCTGTGCCTGCCGCGCCTGCTGTGCCTGCTGTGCCTGCCGCGCCTGCTGTGCCTGCTGTGCCTGCTGTGTCGGCGGTACCGCCCGTGAGGTCGATGCGCGCTCCGGCGCCCAGAACGGCCCGTACCCCGGCCTCGGCGAAGACCAGTTCGGCGCGCTCGTCGGGGTCCTCGGCGTCCACCGGTACGTAGGCGGCACCGGCGGCGAGCACCGCGAGGACGGCGGCGTACAGCTCGTTGGTGCCGGACGGCACGCGGACGCCCACCCGGTCGCCGAGGCCGATGCCGGCCGCCACCAGGGCGCGCCGCCGCCGCTCGACCTCGGCGGCCAGCGCCCGGTAGGTCAGCCGCGCGGTGCCGTCGTCCAGGGCGGGCTCCTCGGGGTGCGCCCGTACGGTGGCGTCGAAGACGTCGACGAGGGTGCGCGGCGGGGCTGCGGGCCCGGTGGTGAACCGGGCGGACTTGCCGGTCTCCTCCTGCCCGGGTCTCCCGGGCGTCGTGCCGTCGTCGGTCAGAGTGAGTTCACCGTGCTCGGGTGTGGCTGCCATCGGCCCTCACGTCTCGCTCCGGAACCCGTCCGGGTGTCGGGGTGGCCCGGTTTCTTCCGGGTTGTTCCGCTAAAGCGCCAAACAGCCCGTCAGTTTAGTGCACCTGGCGTGACGATCGGTGTCTTCTGCGTATCCGGGGGCGTCGGCCCTCACCCTGGAACCGGCCGGGCCCGCGCGCTACCCTCCCCGCCATGACTGACATGGACATGCCGCTACCTGGACGGGACCGCACCCCGCCGCCCGGCCGCACGCGGACCGCCCGGCCCGCGCTCCCACGAAGAGCAGGCCGCCGCTCCTTCGTCTTCCTCCTCCTGCTGGTCCTCCTCGGCACGGCGGCGACCGCGGCCGCCTCGGCCCCGGCCGCCTCCCCGCCGGGAGCCCCGGCCGTGACCACCGCCCCGGTCGCGGTCACCCGCCCGACGGCCGCCGCCGCGGCGGCCCTCTGGGGCGACCGCCGGCTCGACGAGACCGCCTTCCTGACCACCCACAACTCCTTCACCAACTACGAGGACTCCCGCTGGACCTCGGTCAACCAGGCCGAGTCCGTCCGGAACCAGCTGGAGAACGGCGTCCGCGGTCTGAGCCTGGACACGCACTGGTACGAACGCAGCACCTGGCTGTGCGTCATCAGCTTCGGCAGCGACTGCTACCCCAGCGACGTGTACCTGTGCCACGGCGACTGCAAGACCTTCGCCGGCGCCACGTACGCCCTGCCCCGGCAGTCCTTCCACGGCACGATGCAGACGGTGGTGGACTTCCTCGCCGCCCACCCGCAGGAGGTGGTGACCGTCTTCCTGGAGGACTACGTCAGCGCCGGTCAGCTGGGGAACTCCCTGGCCAGGGTCAGGGGCCTGAACGACCTCCTCTTCCGCCCCGACCAGTGGGGCGTACGGGAGCACGGCTGGCCGAGGGTGGCCGACCTGGTGACCGCGAACAAGCGCCTGCTGATCTTCTCGGACCGGTCCGACCGCGAGCACCTGGGCGTCATGGACGACAAGTCCTGGACGGTGGCCAACTACTGGAGCATGGGGGACCTCGGCAACGACGTCTCCTGCGTCAGCCGCTGGCCGGGCATCCCGCTGGACCGACAGGAGCCCGGATTCCGGCGGCTGTTCACGATGAGCCACCACCGCAACGTGCCCACCGTTCTCACGGCGGCCCTGGACAACGGCGGCAAGCTGCGCGACCGCATCGCCGGCCAGTGCCGCGCCGCGTCCGGCGGCCGCACCCCGAACTACGTATCGGTGGACTTCCACCGCCTGTCGGACAACGGCGGGCACTCCCCCGCCTCCATCGTCGCGGAGCTCAACGCGGGCCCCTGAGCACCCGGCCAGGGGCGGGACCGCCGGGAGGGCCGGGATCAGCCGTCGAGCCAGCCCATGAGCTCGGGGGCGTACCGGTCCCCCGCCACGACGCCGCGCGGGGCCACCGCCTCGATCGCGGCGATGTCCTCGGCCGTGATGGTCACCTCCGTCGCGGCCACGTTCTCCTCCAGGTACGTGCGGCGCTTGGTGCCCGGGATCGCGATCGCGCCCTGACGCAGGACCCAGGCCAGGGCGAGCTGGGAGGGGGTGACCCGCTTCTCCTCGGCCAGCCGGCGCACCTCGCCGACCACGGCCAGGTTCGCGGCGAAGTTCTCGCCCTGGAAACGGGGGTCGGTACGGCGGAAGTCGTCCTCGGCGAAGTCGTCGGGGCTCTTGACGGCGCCGGAGAGGAAGCCGCGGCCGAGCGGGGAGTAGGCCACGAGGCCGATGCCGAGCTCGTCCAGGGTGTCCCGGACCCCGTTGGCCTCCAGGCCCCGCTCGAAGAGGGAGTACTCGGTCTGCACCGCGGTGAGGGGGTGGACGGCGTGCGCCCGGCGGATGGTGGCCGCCGCGGCCTCGCTGACGCCCAGGTAGCGGACCTTGCCCTCGGCCACCAGCTCGGCCATGCCGCCGATGCTCTCCTCGACGGGCACGCCGGGGTCGATGCGGTGCATGTAGTAGAGATCGATGTGGTCGGTGCCCAGATGGCGCAGCGAGCGCTCGGCCGCGCGCCGGATGTACTCGGGGCTGCCGTTGAAGCCGACGCGGTTACCGTCGTCGTCGATCTCGATGCCGGTCTTGGTCGCGATCACCACCTGCTCGCGGGGCCGGCCGCCGAGCGCCTTGGCGATCAGCTGCTCGTTGCGGAAGGGGCCGTAGCCTTCGGCGGTGTCGAGCATGGTGACGCCGAGCTCCAGGGCCCGGTGGATGGTGGCGATCGACTCGGCCTCGTCGGTGGCCCCGTAGAAGGCGGACATCCCCATGCAGCCGAGGCCCTGGGCTCCCACCTGAAGGCCTTGGCTTCCCAGTGCGCGCAGTTCCATGACGGTTCCTTCCGTAGTCCACGTCCACGTCCACGTCCGTGCCCACGTCCATGGTGGATCGGCGTGGCGGATTTCGAGCGGGTCGCCGGCGGCGGCCCGATGAGTAACCAACTGGTTAGTTCCATCATGGTGAGGGGCGTCGAGCTTGTCAATAACTGGTTGGTTACTTGCTAGCCTGAGCCCCATGGCACGTGACTCCCAGGCAACCAAGGCGCGCATCCTCGAGGCGGCGTTCGCCGAGTTCGCCGAGTACGGCATCGCGGGAGCCCGGGTCGACCGGATCGCCGAGGCGGCCGGGGCGAACAAGCGGATGATCTACGTCTACTACGGCAACAAAGAGCAGCTCTTCGACCAGGTGATCCAGCAGGCGCTGGACGCGGGCGCGGAGTCGATCCCCTTCGACGCCGAGGACCTGCCGCGCTACGCCGGGGCGATCTTCGACCACCTCACCGCCGACCCCCGGCTGATGCGGCTGGTCACCTGGAAGCGGCTGGAGCGGCCCGGGGCCACGGAGCCGGAGGCCGCCGCCTACGTCCGCAAGACCGCCGCGCTGGCCGCGGAGCAGGAGAACGGCCGGGTGGACGCCGCCCACGCCCCCGGCGACGTACTGACGCTGGTGCTCGCGCTGGCCCAGGCCTGGTTCACCACCGCCACCGGATCCGACTGGAGCGAGGAGCGGCGCGGTGCGCACCGGGCCGCGGTGATCGATGCAGTTACACGAGTTACCGAGCCGCGGCAGACCGCCCGGTAACTCGGCGCGTGCCGCCGACGGCGCCCGCCGGACCAAGCGAACGCCCCAGGTCCCCGGTGAGGATGCGGGGGTGTCGCCACCACCACAGGTCGGGGCCGGGCAGCCGTGTGAGGCTCTCATGCCGACCGATGGCATCCGGGCGACGGAGATGTGCTCTGCCGGAAGCCGGCGAGCCCCGCCTTCACCTCGGCACCACGACCCGGCACGTGTAACCCACCCAGCGGCGCAGACCGGCGGATCCGGTACGGACGTTCGCAGTGCGCGGCCGAGCGAGCCGGACGGCCGTCACGCTCGGATCTGCACGTGTAACTTCCGAACCGAAGGGCGGGAAGCCTCCGCATCAGCCGCCTCACGGCCTGCCCGCATCGGGTGGCCGCAGTTCGGCCGGCCCATCGGCGCGAAGCCCCCTTCAGGGACCTCGACGGCGCCGCTGGGGCCGGCACGGCCGACCCTTCAGCGGTCGGCCGAACGCATCCAGTGGCCCGTCGTGGTCCAGCCCTGGAAGCGGCGGGCCAGGCCGCCCAGTGCGGTGCCGTCGGCCTCGAAGGTGCCGCCGGCCGCGACCAGGCGCAGTCCGGCGACCGCCGGGGCCAGGCGGGCGGCCGTGTGCCACGGCTGCGCGGCGGCTTCCGCCGCCATCCGCTGGACGAGCGCCGCCTGCCGGCCGGGCGGGCACAGCGACAGGAAGAACAGCATCTGCCGCCACGCGTACGCCGCGTCCTTGATGGTGCCGAGCGGGCGCGGGTGGCCGTGGACGCGGGCCACGAGCCGGCACACCGCCGTGAAGCTCTCCTCGGCCAGGGCCTCCCAGCCCGCCTCGGGGGCGATGCCGGCGTGTCGCACCAGGACGGCCAGGTTGTGGGTGGTGAGGATCTGCGCCTGCTCGATGACCGTGCCGTTGCCGGCCGGCGACCAGGAGCGGGCCCCGTCCGTCCCGGCCCGCTCCCCGCACAGCCGGTCGAACGCGGGGGCGGTCCGGGCCGCACCCTTCCGGCCGAGGCCTTCGGCGGCGTGGAGCACCGCCATGCTCCGTACCGCCGCGCAGTCGATGCCGTAGTACCGGGCGTAGAGGCTGCCCTCCAGGAGGTCGGCGGCGGTGCGCGCGGCGGTCAGGAACTTCGGGCTGAAGGTCCCCATGAAGATGTCGGCCGCGAGCTCCTCGGTGAACGGCGCGGAAAGGTCGGCCCGGCGGGCCAGGTGGGACATCTCGCGCACCAGCGGGTTCGGCAGCAGCGTCCCCGGGAACGCGCCGACGGCCAGATCGCCGAGCCGGCGCAGCGCGGCCTCGGCCGCCGCCCGTGCCCGAGCCTCCGTGTCCGCGTCGCTGCCGTGGCCGGCGACGGCGCGGACCCACGGCAGCTCGTCCACCCGGACCTGGTGGGCCAGGTTGAGCAGCAGCAGCGAACGCCGGTTCCGAAACGCCCGGTAGGTGGCCGCCGCCAGGGTGCGCAGGGCGGGGTCCGCGTACCGCTGGGCCGTGGCGTTGGCCACGAGCTGGGGGACGAGCTCGGCCAGCACCTCCGCGGACGGGACCAGGCCGCGCGCGACGAGCTCCTCCGGCGGTGCGCTGAGCGCGGTGCGGACCACCTGCCGCAGGCGCGGCGGGACGACGGTGCCGACGGGCAGCCCCGTCCCGGCGGCCTCCGCCTCGGTGACCGGGGCGAGCGGCCCGTCCACGTCGGGCGTGCCGGCCCGCTGGTCCAGCGGTGCGAGCCGGTCCGCCACGGCGGCTGCGATCTCGTGGTGGGCCGGCAGGGCCGCCTGGCGGGCCTGCACGGCGCGCAGCCCGGAGTGGCGCTCCGAACCGGGCAGGCCGCGCTTGGCGACCGCCGAGGTCACCGCGTGGCGCAGCAGTCCGGCGAGCCGGGGCGCGAGCGGGCGGCCGACGGCGGCCTCCTCCAGGGCCCGCAGCATGATGCCGGTGTTGGACTTCGGGTCACGGTGCTTACGGCACCGCGTGTGGGCGGCGGCCAGGGCGCGGTAGTGCTCCAGCAGGGCGGCGGCCCGCCCGCGTGCCTCGTCGCTGTGACGGGCGCCGGGCACGCGCGGGACGGACGGGCCCCGGCCGGCCGCACGGCCACCTGCAGGTCGTGTGTCGGCAGGACGTACGCCGGCTGGACGTGCGCCGGTCTGACCTGCCGCTTCTGCCTCACCCTGAGCGGTCGGCTCGCCGTACCGCAGCCAGTAGCCCAGGAGCTCGTCGTCGAACGGCCGCCAGACGCCCAGGGCTTCCCGCTGCGTCTCGATCGCGGCCTTGGGCCCCCGGGCGCGCAGCGCGTCCGAGACCTCGCCGACGCTCCGCCGGTGTACCGCGCTCGCGTCGGGGGCGGGCCGTCCGGCCGGGCGGGGCAGGAAGCGCAGCCGGTCGGCGAAGGGCTGAAGCTCCGTCACGAGGGCCGCGGCGGTGTCGAAGTCGTCGGCCCGGACCAGCCAGGCGACGGTCAGCAGGGCCGCCTCCTCGGGCAGGGACACCTCGTAACGGCCGGTGTCCAGCAGCTGCCACAGGTCCGCGAGGCCCTGCTCGGTCAGCGCGTGCGCGAAGAGCGCCGCACGGTCGGCGGGTACGCCGGCCCGGCGGGCGGCATCCGCCTCGTACGGGGCGAGGGGCCCGGCCGCGGCGGGCGTTCCGGTGGCGAATCCGCCGCGGACGACCTCGGGGGTGACCCAGGCGGGCAGTCCGGCGACCGGGGTGCGCGAACCGATGGTGAGGCTTCCGTCCGCCATGCCCGCGAGCACCGCACGCCACTTCTGCATCCGGCCGACGGCGCGGTCGCGGGCGGCCGGGTCGGCGTGCGTCACGGAGGTGCGCAGTGCACGTGCCAACTGGCCCGCGGCGTAGGCCGGCGAGGCGGTGGCGAGGCCGGTCGCCGCGGTCGTGGGCGAGCCGGCGGGACGGCCGGGGGTCGTCGGATGCTGCTGGTCAGCGTTCTCGTTCATAAGCCGGCGTGGCAGGATCCGCCCCTGCGCCCCCCGGGTCGGAAGCCCGGTGCTCTGACTGACTGAGCTACACGCCGTTCGATGGAGACGACCCTAGGGACGATCCCCCAGGCGCGGCAATCGAATTGCGGGGCACAGGCCGCGCGGCCCCCGTCACCTCCGCGGCGCCCGCTCCCGCCCCCCCCGGCGCCCTGGCGCTCCCTCACACCTCCTCGTCCATGCCGATGGCCTCCTCCAGGCCCTTCCGCGCCCGGCCCGGCCGGTGTTCCTCCTCCAGCAGTGCCGTGGCGATCGCGTCGAGCTTGCGCTGGATCGCGTGTTCGGCGCGGCGTTCGGAGTTCTTCAGCAGGGCCAGCAGGAGCAGCGAGACCGCACCCATCGCGTCGCCGATGAGGTGCTGCCACTCGATGGGCAGTCCGGCGAGGTGCACGGCCACGAAGGTGGCGACCAGGGCGACGCAGAAGCAGGAGAACAGGGCGGAGCTGGTGAAGTTGGAGGCCAGTTCGGCGAGCCGCTCGAACCGGCCGCCCCGGCCGGCGTCACGCCGTTTCGCGGGGTGCTGGAAGGCCATGCCGGGCGCCTGCCCGCTCTGGTACCCGGCACACCTGCCACGCAGGGGCCCGGTGGTGACCGTGAGCGGCGTGAGGTTCGCGGATTCTGCACGTGTAACCCACTGGCCCGGCCCTTGTAGGCGCAGTGCGGCGAGGGCCCCGCAATGCAGCAGCCAGTACCGACCAGAGCCACGGAACGGGCAATCAGCACGTGTAACCCACCGTCCTCTCCTGGGCAGGCGCACGCCACCCGAGGCCTGCCGCCGAAGCCGGCGCGCCCCCGGCGCCGAGCTGTCGGGCGCGCCCGCCGACCGGCCCTGGCCGGGACCGCTTTCGAGTGACCCGGCTGCCCGGCGCCGCCGCCGGGCGGGACCTCGTCCCGGATCATCGCTGGCGGCCGGTCATGCACGGGTCACGGGGTGGGGCGCGGCTGCCGCGTTCCGCCCGCCGGCGCCGCCGGACCCGCCCCGCAGCACCGGCCGAGCTCCACCGGCCACCGACCCCGACCGCCGGAGACCACGTGCGCATCCTGCTCGTCGCCAGTGCCTTCAACAGCCTGACCCAGCGCGTCCACACCGAGCTCCGCGACCACGGCCACCAGGTGGCCGTGGAGCTCGCCGTGCCCGGGGTGTCCCTCGCGGCGGCCGTCGACCGGCACGACCCGGACCTGGTCGTGGCGCCGATGCTGCGCACCGCGCTGCCCGAAGAGGTCTGGTCGCGGCGGACCTGCCTGATCGTGCACCCGGGTCCGCCCGGCGACCGGGGCCCGTCCTCCCTGGACCACGCCCTGCACGAGGGTGCCGCCCGCTGGGGGGTCACCGTGCTCCAGGCCAACGCCGAGATGGACGCGGGCGACGTGTGGGCGACCGTGGCGTGCGAGGTGCCTCCGGTCGGCAAGAGCGCGCTGTACCGGGGCGAGGTCGCCGACGCCGCCCTGGAGGCCGTCCTGCTGGCCGTGGAGCGTTTCGCGTCCGGGACGTACGCGCCGCTCCCCCAGGCGTCGGGGACGGCCCGCCCGCCGGTGCGGCAGGCGGACCGCCGCATCGACTGGGCGCGGGACTCCACCGCCCGGGTGCTGGCCCGGCTGCGGGCCGCCGACTCCCAGCCCGGCGTACGGGACGAACTGCTGGGCGCCGAGTGGTTCCTGCACGGCGGCCACCCGGAGGACCGGCTGCGCGGCGCCCCCGGTGCCCTGCTCGCCACCCGGGCCGGCGCGGTCTGCCGGGCCACCGTCGACGGCGCCGTCTGGATCCCGGAGCTGCGGGCCCGCCGCACCGCCGGCGGACCGGCCCCGGTCAAGCTGCCGGCCACCGTGGCCCTCGGCGACCGGCTGCCGGACCTGCCCGAGGTGCCGGCCCCGCCCGGACCCGTGGGGCACCGCACCTGGTCGGACATCGGCTACCACGAGGAGGGCGCGGTCGGCTTCCTGAGCTTCTCCTTCCCCGGCGGCGCCATGAGCACCGACCGCTGCCGGCGGCTGCTGGACGCCTACCGGACCGCCTGCGCCCGCCCCACGGACGTACTGGTCCTCGGCGGCGGCCGCGACTTCTTCTCCAACGGCATCCACCTCGGCGTCATCGAGGCCGCCGCGGATCCGGCGGCCGAGTCCTGGGCCAACATCAACGCGATGGACGACCTGGTGGAGGCGGTGCTGACGACCACCGACCGGCTGGTCGTCGCCGCCCTCGGCGGCAACGCGGCGGCCGGCGGCGCGATGCTGGCACTGGCCGCCGACGAGGTCTGGTGCCGGGCCGGCACGGTCCTCAACCCCCACTACCGGCTGATGGGCCTGTACGGCTCGGAGTACTGGACGTACACCCTGCCGCGCCGGGCCGGCGCGGCGGCGGCCGAACGGCTGATGGGCGACGCGCTGCCGATGGGCGCGGCCGCGGCGGTCCGCGCCGGTCTGGCCGACCGTACGATCGCCTGCTCTCCGGAGGCGTTCGCCGGGGAGACGGCCCGGCTGGCCGTCCGGCTGGCCGCGCTGCCCCGGGTCCACGTCCGGATCGCCGCCAAGAAGGAGCGGCGCGAGCGCGAGGAGGCGGAGCGGCCGCTCGCCTCGTACCGGGAAGCCGAGCTCGCCCGGATGCGGGCCGTGTTCGACGACCCCGGCGCGCCCTTCCACGCCCTGCGCCGGGCCTTCGTCCGCAAGGAGCCCCTCACCGGCGCCCCGCCGCACCTCACGGTGCGTGGTCACCGGTCCGGCCGTACATGACCGCGCACGAACCCCTACCCCCTGCTAGCAAGAGGGGTGGGGCCGTGCAGCGGCCCCTCCCCGACCACCTCCCCGAGGAGGCATCCGCATGAACGCAGCAACCGAGGTCGCGGCGGACGACCGCACCGCGGCGGACGACCCCACGATCCACATCCTCTGGATCAACGCCGGCCTGAGCTGTGACGGGGACTCCGTCGCCCTCACCGCTGCCATGCAGCCGAGCATCGAGGAGATCGTGACGGGCGCCCTGCCCGGTCTGCCGAAGATCCAGGTGCACTGGCCGCTGATCGACTTCGAGTGCGGGCCGGTGGGTGGCGCCGACACGTTCATCGAGTGGTTCTTCAAGGGCGAGCGCGGCGAGATCGATCCGTTCGTGCTGGTCGTCGAGGGCTCCGTCCCCAACGAGCAGATCAAGCGCGAGGGCTACTGGTGCGGTTTCGGCGACGACCCGGAGACCGGCCAGCCCATCACCACCAGCGAGTGGATCGACCGGCTGGCGCCGAAGGCCCTGGCCGTCGTCGCCATCGGCACCTGTGCGACGTACGGCGGCATCCACGCCATGGAGGGCAATCCGACCGGCGCCATGGGCGTGCCGGACTACCTGGGCTGGAACTGGAAGTCGCAGGCCGGGATCCCGATCGTGTGCGTGCCGGGCTGCCCCATCCAGCCCGACAACTTCGCCGAGACGCTCACCTACCTGCTCTACCAGGCGGCCGGTTCGGCCCCGATGATCCCGCTCGACGACAAGCTGCGTCCGACGTGGCTGTTCGGCAACACCGTGCACGAGGGCTGTGACCGGGCCGGCTACTACGAGCAGGGCCAGTTCGCGCACACCTACGACTCCCCCAAGTGCCTGGTGAAGCTGGGCTGCTGGGGTCCGGTCGTGAAGTGCAACGTACCCAAGCGGGGCTGGATCAACGGCGTCGGCGGCTGCCCCAACGTGGGCGGCATCTGCATCGCGTGCACCATGCCGGGCTTCCCGGACAAGTTCATGCCGTTCATGGACGAGCCGCCCGGCGCGAAGCTGTCCGCCACGGCCAGCGGCGCGTACGGCGCGGTGATCCGCAAGCTCCGGGCGGTCACCGCCCACACGGTGGACCAGGAGCCCAAGTGGCGGCGGACCGGCACGAAGATCACCACCGGCTACCGGCCGCCGTGGTGACCCCTCCCGCCCGTTCCGCACGCACAGCTCCCCTCTCACCCCCCTCATCCCTCACCTCCCGGTAACCAGGAAGGGTCACGGCAGACACGATGGCAGCGAACACGAAGGCGGCCGGTGACGGCAGTGGCCTGGTGGAGATGTCCTGGGATCCGATCACCCGGATCGTGGGCAGTCTCGGCATCCACACGAAGATCGACTTCAAGCAGAAGCGGGTCGCCGAGTGCTACAGCACCTCGTCGGTCTTCCGCGGCTACAGCGTGTTCATGCGGGGCAAGGACCCGCGGGACGCGCACTTCATCACCAGCCGGATCTGCGGCATCTGCGGGGACAACCACTCGACCTGCTCGGTGTACGCGCAGAACATGGCCTACGGGGTGAAGCCCCCGCACCTCGGCGAGTGGATCATCAACCTCGGCGAGTCGGCCGAGTACATGTTCGACCACAACATCTTCCAGGAGAACCTGGTCGGGGTCGACTACTGCGAGAAGATGGTCCGGGAGACCAACCCGGGGGTGCTGGAGCTCGCCGAGCGCACCGAGGCCCCGCACGCCGCGGAGCACGGCTACCGCACCATCGCCGACATCATGCGCTCCCTCAACCCCATCGAGGGCGAGTTCTACCGCGAGGCGCTCCAGGTCAGCCGGTACACGCGGGAGATGTTCTGCCTGATGGAGGGCCGCCACGTGCACCCCTCCACGCTCTACCCGGGCGGTGTGGGCACCGTCGCGTCGGTGCAGCTGTTCACCGACTACATGAGCCGGCTGATGCGGTACGTGGAGTTCATGAAGCGGGTGGTGCCGCTCCACGACGACCTGTTCGACTTCTTCTACGAGGCGCTGCCCGGGTACGAGGAGGTCGGCCGCCGCCGCGTGCTGCTCGGCTGCTGGGGCGCCCTCAACGACCCCGAGTACTGCGACTTCACCTACGCCAACATGACCGACTGGGGACGGAAGATGTTCGTCACCCCGGGCGTGATCGTGGACGGGAAACTCGTCACCAACGACCTCACCGAGATCAACCTCGGCATCCGGATCCTGCTGGGCAGCTCGTACTACGAGGACTGGGCCGGGCAGGAGCAGTTCGTCACGCACGACCCGCTCGGCAACCCGGTGGACCCGCGCCACCCGTGGAACCAGCACACCATCCCGGCCCCGCAGAAGCGGAACTTCGACGACAAGTACAGCTGGGTGATGTCCCCGCGCTGGTTCGACGGCAAGGACCACCTGGCCCTGGACACCGGCGGTGGCCCCATCGCCCGCCTGTGGTCCACGGCCCTGTCCGGTCTGGTCGACGTCGGGTACGTGAAGGCCACCGGGCACAGCGTGGTCATCAACCTGCCGCGCACCATGACCAAGCCGGAGACCACCTTCGAGTGGCGGATCCCCAAGTGGAGCAACGCCCTGGAGCGCAACCGCGCCCGGACGTACTTCCAGGCGTACGCGGCGGGCATCGCCCTGCACTGCGCCGAGCAGGGGCTCGCCGAGGTCCGCGCCGGACGCACCCAGACCTGGGAGAAGTTCGAGGTGCCGGACGAGTCGATCGGCTGCGGGTTCACCGAGGCGGTACGCGGGGTGCTCTCGCACCACATGGTGATCCGCGAGGGCAAGATCGCCAACTACCACCCGTACCCGCCGACCCCGTGGAACGCCAGCGTGCGCGATTCCTACGGCACCCCGGGGCCGTACGAGGACGCCGTCCAGAACACGCCCATCTTCGAGGAGAACTCCCCGGAGAACTTCAAGGGCATCGACATCATGCGCACCGTGCGCAGCTTCGACCCGTGTCTGCCCTGCGGGGTGCACATGTACGTCGGCAGCGGGAAGACCGTCAAGCAGATGCACGTGCCCACCGGGCTGAGCGGACTGGGCGGATGAGCGCGACCACTGCCGGAGCACCGGGCGCCGCCGGAGCACCGCTCGCGGCCGGAGCACGGGGCTCCGCCGGAGTACCGGCCGCGGCCGCAGTACGTGGCTCCCGCCCCGCCGACGCCGCCGAGGCGGGCCGGCGGGTGGAGGAGATCCTCGACGGGCTGGCCGCGACCGGGGACCGGGCGGCGTGTGCGGCCGCCGAGGAACTCGTCCGGGTGCTGATGGAGTTCTACGGGGCCGGGCTGGCCCGGGTGGTGGCGGGCCTGGACGCGGCCCGCCTCGCCCCGCTGCTCGACGACGCGCTGGTGGGCAGCCTGCTGGCGCTGCACGACCTGCACCCGGAGGACGCGCGCACGCGTGTCGGCCGGGTGCTGGCGGCCTCGGCGCAGCCGGTGGAGCTGGTGGCCTTCGACCCGGCCACGGGTGCCCTGAGGCTGCGCCCCGCCGAGGGCGCGGGCTCGGGCGGCGGCTGTGGCTGCGGCGGGCCCGACGTACGGGCGCTGGAGGACGACTTCGCGGCGCTGGCGCCGGAGGTGGCGTCGGTGGAGCTGGAGCCGGCCGCCCCGAGCGCGCCGCTGCTCCAGATCGGCCGGCCCCCGGCAGCGAGCACCGCGACCGCCACGGCCCGGGCCCGGTGAGCGCCCCCGCTCCGGGGGCGGCCGCCCCGGCCCGGCGGCCGGGCGGGCTGCGCCGGTTCACCGGCCCGCGGCCGCCGCGGGCCGAACGGTGCGAGCTGTGCGGGACGGAGGTGGCCGGGGACGGGCACCGCCACCTGGTGGAGGTCGAGCGGCGGACGCTGGTGTGCGCCTGCCCCGCCTGCACGATGCTGTTCGACCGGCCCGAGGCCGCCACCGGGAGGTTCCGGGCCGTGCCGGACCGGTACCTGTCCGATCCCGCGCACCGGCTGGACGACGCCGCCTGGGACCGGCTCCAGATCCCCGTCGGGGTGGCGTTCTTCTTCCGCAACGCCGCCCTCGACCGGCTCGTCGCCCTCTACCCCAGCCCGGCGGGAGCCACCGAGAGCGAACTGGACCCCGGGCTGTGGCAGTCGGTGCTGGCGACCACACCGCTCGCCGGAACGCTGCGGCCGGACGTCGAGGCGCTGCTCCTGCACCGGGAGGACGGCCGGACCAGCTGCCACCTGGTGCCGATCGACGTCTGCTACCGGCTCGTCGGCCGGATGCGGATGCTCTGGCAGGGCTTCGACGGCGGGGCCGAGGCACGGGCCGCGCTGCGGGAGTTCTTCGCGGAGGTCGAGCGGCGGGCCCGGCCCGTCGACGGCGGGGCGGGTCGCGCCGAGGCCCGCACGGTCGCGCAGGCACCCGGCGGCGGCGGGGCGGTGCGGCCGTGACGGAGCTCCGCTTCTCCTGCACGGGCGTACGCGCCGACCCGTACGCGGCCGGCCCCACCCTGCTGTTCCGGCTGCGGATCGACGCGGCCCCCGACACCCGCGTGCACGCCCTCGCGCTGCGCTGCCAGCTGCGCATCGAACCCGCCCGGCGCGACTACGGGACGAAGGAGGCGGCCGGGCTCACCGACCTGTTCGGCGAGCGCTCCCGCTGGCACTCCACGCTGAACCCGCTGCAGTTCGCCCAGGTGTCGCTGATGGTGCCCTCGTTCACCGGCTCGACCGAGGTCGACATGCCGGTGCCGTGCACGTACGACCTGGACATCGCGGCCACCCGCTATTTCGCGGCGCTCCGCGAGGGCGAGGCGCCGCTGCTGCTGCTCTTCTCCGGTACGGCGTTCACCGGCGCCGGGGGTTTCCGGGTCGCTCCCGTGCCCTGGGACCGCGAGGCCGCCGTAGGCCTTCCGGTGGCCGTGTGGCGGGAGATGATGGAGCAGCACTTCCCGGGCTGCGGCTGGCTGCGGCTGCCCCGCGACACGATGGACGCACTGCTCGCCTACCGCTCCCGGCACGCCCTCGTCTCCTGGGAGGCGACGGTGGCCGCCCTGCTGGCGGCTGCCGGGGAGGGCCCGGGCAGCACGCCACCGCCCGGACCTCCGGGCTCGCCCGGATCCTCCGCGCGTCCCGCGCCGCCCGCGCCACCTGCGCCGCCGCCCCCGCTGCCGCCCGGCTCCGTTCCGGTACGGCCGGTCGCCCTGTTGTCCCGTTCCCGTGAGAGGCCCCAGCGATGACCGCCATCCAGGCCCCGCCGGCCGGCCTTTCCGGCACGGCCGACGGGGATCCGTTCGCACACGCCCGGCAGGTCGCCGACGCCGTCCTGTTCGAGGGCTACGTGCTCTACCCCTACCGGGCCTCGGCCGCGAAGAACCGGCTGCGCTGGCAGTTCGGCGTCCTCGTCCCGCCGGCCTGGGGGCCCGCCCACGGCGAGCACTCGGCCGCGCAGACCCAGCTGCTGATGGAGCCGCGGGGCGCCGCCGAGATCGCCGTCGAGCTGCGCTTCCTGCACGCCCTGCGGCGTACCGTCCAGCGCGCCGGCCCCGGCGGCTTCACCGACACCGATGCCCTGCACCTGGCCGACCGGGTCCTGGTCCCCTGGGACGAGGCCACCGAGGAGCGGCTGGAGTTCCGGGTGCCGGTGGCCGGGCTCGCCGGCGACGCGCTGGTCTTCCCCTTCTCCCGGCCCGCCCGGGAGGAGACCGAGCCGGTCCTCGACGACACCGGCCGCACCGTGGGCCGGCTGGTCCGGCGGGGCGCCCCGGTGCACGGCACGGTCCGGCTGCACGCCACCGAACTCGACGTCCCCTACCGGGCGTTCCGGCTCACCGCCGTGGTGGAGAACACCAGCGGCTGGCAGCCGGAGGACGGCATCGAGGCCGCCGACCGGGACGCGGCCCTGCCCCGCTCCCTGGTCGGCGCCCACCTGCTCCTCGGCCTGAACGCCGGGTCCTTCCTGTCGATGACGGAACCCCCCGAGTGGGCCCGGCCCGAGGTGGCCGCGTGCGAGAACCGGCACACCTGGCCGGTGCTCGCCGGCGGGCCCGGCCGGGCCGACGTGGTCCTGTCCTCCCCGATCATCCTGGAGGACCACCCGGCGATCGCACCCGAGAGCGCCGGGGCCATGTACGACGCCACCGAGATCGACGAGATCCTGGCCCTGCGCACCGCCGCCCTGACCGAGGACGAGAAGCGCGAGGCGCGCGGCACGGACGACCGGGCCGCCGCCGTGATCGACCTCGCCGATTCGCTGCCCGCGGAGGTCCTGGACCGGCTGCACGGGGCGGTGCGCTCCCTGCGCGAGATCACCGGGGAGGCGGCCGCGGAAGGGCGGCTCCCGCGCCCCGCGGAACCTCGACTCCCCGACGAGGAAGCCCTGTTCCGGCCGGACTCCCCCTGGTGGGATCCCGCCGGGGCGGACGCGGGCCCGCCGCCCCCGGAACGCATCCGGGTGGACGGTGTGCCGGTGGGCGCGGGCAGCCGGGTGCTGCTGCGCCCCGGGGCCCGCCGCACGGACGCCCAGGACCTGTTCCTCCATGACCGCCCCGCGCTGGTGGAGGCGGTGCTGCACGACGTGGACGGGGAGGTGCACCTCGCCGTCACGGTGGAGGGCGACCCGGGCGCCGACATCCGCCGCGAGCAGGGCCGCTTCCTGTACTTCAAGCCGGACGAGGTCACTCCCCTGGTGGAAGGGCGAGGGGAAGGCCGAGCGGAAGGGGGAGTGGAAGGGTGAACGCAGCGGTGAACGCAGCGGTGAAGGGCGGAACACTGGTCGCGGGCATCGGGAACGTCTTCCTCGGCGACGACGGGTTCGGGGTGGAGACGGTGCGCGAACTGACCGCCCGGCACCCGCTGCCGGACGGCACCGAGGCGGTGGACTTCGGCGTGCGCGGCGTCCACCTCGCGTACCAGATGCTCGACGGGTACGACACCGTGGTCCTGGTCGACGCCACCGCCCGCGGCGGCCCGCCCGGGACCCTGTACCTGATCGAGCCGGACGGGGCCGCCGGACCGGTGTCCCCCGGCCCCGGCGGGGCCCCGGTGCTCGACGGCCACCACATGACCCCCGATACGGTGCTCGCCCTGCTCGGCACGCTGTGCGCGGGGACGGGCGGGTCCCCGCCGCGGCGGGTCCTCGTCCTGGGCTGCGAACCCGCCTGCGTCGAGGAGGGCATCGGGCTCAGCGGCCCGGTGGCCGCCGCCGTGCCGGAGGCCGTACGGATGGTCCTGGACCTGATCGGAACCGCTGAACTCCAGAACCGCTGAACTCCAGAACGTCTGATTTTCGGAACCGCTGAACTGAGGAGATGCCCATGAACAAGTCAGCCGCCGGCGGCGCGTTCCTCGCCGCCATCGCAGCCGCCGTCATGGCCCGGCTGCTGCCCGACCTCAGGCGGTACCTGCACATCCGCAGGATCTGAACCGCGCACCGGTCCGCGGATCCGATCCGCGGATCCGATCCGCCCGTCCGGCTCCGCTCCCCGTGGCGCCGCGCACCCGCCCGAATGGCCTACGGGTGCGCGGCGCCACGGCGTGCCCGCCCGCCACGGCCCGCTCCGGCCGCTGTAATGAGCCGCGGCAGGACGGAGGCATGAGGACCGTGCACGAGATGTCGATCGCCATGGCGGTCGTGAACCAGGTGGAAGAGGCGGCCCGGGCCGGCGGCGCGACCGCCGTCGGCGAGGTACGGCTCCAGGTGGGCGAGCTGGCGGGCGTGGTGCCCGACGCGCTGGCGTTCTGCTTCGAACTCGCCTGTGCCGGCACGGTCCTGGAAGGCGCCGCACTGGTCACCACCACGGTGCCCGCCCGGGCGCGCTGCGCCTCCTGCACGGCCGAGTGGGCCGTCGGCATGCCGCCGGACCTGTGCTGTCCCGGCTGCGGCGGCGCGGCCGGCACCGAGCTGCTGACCGGCCGTGAGCTGCAGATCGCCGGTGTGACCTGGGAGGACGGCCCTTCGTGCGCCGCTGCCCGGACCCGCGAACCGATTCCCGAGGAGCGCTGAACCATGTGCCGTGAGGTCGACCTGAAGCAGGCGGTGCTCGCCCGGAACGACGAGACCGCTCAGACGCTGCGCGCCCGGCTCACCGCGGCCGGCACCACCGTCGTCAACCTGCTCTCCAGCCCCGGCAGCGGGAAGACCGAACTGCTGCAGAGGGAACTGGAGCTGGCGCGGGACCGGGGGGTGGGGGCGGCCGCGCTCACCGCGGACCTGGCCACCGAGAACGACGCGGTGCGGCTGGCCCGTTCCGGCGTTCCCGTCAAGCAGGTCCTCACCGACGGGCTGTGCCACCTGGAGGCGGGCATGCTCGGCCGGCACCTGGACGGCTGGCTGCCCGAGGGAACCCCGCTGCTGTTCGTGGAGAACGTGGGCAATCTGGTCTGTCCCGCGTCCTACGACCTCGGGGAGAGCCTGCGCGTGGTGCTCGCCTCGGTGACCGAGGGCGAGGACAAGCCATTGAAGTACCCGACGGCCTTCGGGCTGGCCCAACTGGTGGTGGTCACCAAGGCGGATCTCGCGGAGGCGGCCGAGTTCGACGAGGCCGCCTTCCGCGGGAACGTCCAGCGGGTCAACCCGGGGGTGGAGGTGGTGCTGACCTCGGCCAGGCGCGGCTCCGGCCTCGGGCTGGTGCTGGAGCGGGCACTGGCCGTCCACGCGGGAGGCGCGGCGCACGCGCCGGTCATGGCACAACGGCCCGACTCGTACACGGGCCACGGGCACGGGCACGGGCACGACGACGGCCACGGGCATGCGCATGCTCATGGCCACGGGCCCGGCACGCCCACGGTCCCGGTCGGGCAGCGCTGACCGGCGGGAGCGGCAGCACCATGGACATGCTCCAGCGTCGCCGGGTCACCGTGCGCGGTGTCGTCCAGGGCGTGGGCTTCCGCCCGTACGTGTACACCCGGGCCACCGCGCTGGGGCTGGCCGGGCACGTCACCAACACCCCCGAGGGCGTGATCGCGGAGGTCGAGGGGCCGGCCGCGGCCGTACGGGAGTTCTGTGACCGGCTCGCCTCCGACGCTCCGCCGCTGGCCCTGGTCGAGGCGGTCCACCAGGACGAACTCCCCACCGCCGGCACCCTCGGGTTCCACATCCTCGCCTCCCTCGGCGAGGGCGCCGCCCGCACCCTGGTCTCCCCCGACACCGCCACCTGCGCCGACTGTCTGCGCGAACTCGCCGACCCGGGCGACCGCCGCCACCGGCACCCGTTCATCACCTGCACCCACTGCGGGCCGCGGTTCACCATCGTCACCTCGCTGCCGTACGACCGGGAGCACACCACGATGGCGGGCTTCCCGATGTGCCCCGACTGCGCCCGCGAGTACGCCGATCCGTCCGACCGGCGGTTCCACGCCCAGCCGGTGGCCTGTCATGCCTGCGGGCCCCGGCTGCGGTTCCTGACCGGCCGCCCGCCGCGCGAGGAGGACGGCGCGGACCCCGAGGCCGGGGCCCCCGACGCCGCGGACCCCGTCGCCGCGGCCCGCCGACTGCTCGCCGACGGCGGGATCCTGGCCGTGAAGGGACTCGGTGGCTACCACCTGGCCTGTGACGCCACCAGCTCCGCGGCGGTGGCCGAGCTGCGCCGGCGCAAGGCCCGTGGGGACAAGCCGTTCGCCCTGATGGCCCCGGACCTGGCCGCGGTGGAGGCGCTGGCCGTGGCCGGGCCGGAGGAACGGCGGCTGCTGACCGGGCCGGTACGGCCGGTGGTCCTGCTGCGGCGGCGTACCGGTGGGGGCGGGCGGGGGGTCGCTCCCGAAGTGGCCCCGCGCTGCCCCGACCTGGGGTTCATGCTGCCGTACACCCCGGTGCACCACCTGCTGCTCGGCCTGCCGGGCGATCCGCCCGGTCCCCGGCTGCTGGTGATGACCAGCGCGAACCTCTCCGGGGAGCCGATCGTCACCGACGATGCGGAGGCGCTGGAGCTGCTCGCCGGGATCGCCGACGGCTGGCTCGCCCACGACCGGCCGATCCACGTCCCCTGCGACGACTCGGTGGTGCGGGTGTGTGACGGGGAACCGCTGGTGCTGCGCCGGTCCCGCGGGTACGCCCCGCTGCCGCTGTCCCTCCCGCTGCCCGTTCCGCCCGTACTGGCCGCGGGCGGGGACCTGAAGAACGTCTTCTGCCTGGGCCGGGACCGGCGGGCCTGGCTGTCCGCTCATCTTGGCGACCTGGACTCGCTCGCCGCCCGCACCGTCCTGGCCCGCACCGGAGCGCAGCTGGAGTCCCTCACCGGTGTCACCCCGCGGCTGCTCGCGGCCGATCTGCACCCCGGCTACCGGTCGACCCGCTGGGCGGAGCAGCGGGCGGCGGCGGACGGGCGCGGTCTTCTACACGTGCAACATCACCACGCGCACATCGCCTCGGCGATGGCCGAGCACGGCCTGGACGGCGGCAGCCCGGTGATCGGGATCGCCTTCGACGGCACCGGGTACGGGACGGACGGGGCGGTGTGGGGCGGCGAGGTGCTCGTCGCGGACTACCGCGGGCACCGGCGGTTCGCGCACCTGTCGTACGTGCCGCTGCCCGGCGGGGACGCCGCGGTGCGCCGGCCGTACCGGATGGCCCTGGCCCACCTGTGGGCGGCGGGCCTGGACTGGGCGCCGGAGCTGCCCTGTACGGCCGCCTGCCCGCCGGCGGAACTCCCCGTGCTGCGCCGTCAGTTGGAGCGGAACCTGAACTGCGCGCCGACGTCCAGCATGGGCCGGCTGTTCGATGCGGTGTCCTCCCTGGCCGGGGTGTGCCACCTTGCCGGGTACGAGGCGCAGGCCGCGATCGAGCTGGAGTCCGCGGCGGTGGGCGCGCCGGCCGCGGACGCCGGTCCGGCCTCCGGCTACCGCTTCGCGCTGCGCGGCCCGCGGGCCGCGTCCGGCGCGGGCGCCCCGGACCCGGAGCCGCTGGCCGCCGATCCCGCGCCGCTGCTGGCCGCCGTCGTGGCCGACGTCCGGGCCGGCACCCCGCCGGCCGTCATCGCCGCCCGGTTCCACACCGCGGTCGCCCGGCTCGTCACCGACCTGAGCACGATGGCCCGTGACCGGTACGGGCTCGGCACGGTCGCCCTCACCGGCGGCGTGTTCGCCAACACCCTGCTGTCCACGGCGTGCGCCCGACTGCTCCGGGCGGCCGGCTTCACCGTGCTGCGCCACCGGCAGGTGCCCCCGAACGACGGCGGCCTGGCGCTGGGCCAGCTCATGGTCGCGGCCGCGCGGGAGGGCGCCGCAGCGGCAACACGTGTAACCCCCGTGGCCAGAACCCACTGAGCCAGAACCCACTGAGCCAGAACTCGTAGAGCCAGAACCCGTAGAGCCGGAACACCCACAGCGAGGAGGAGCCATGTGCCTGGCGGTACCCGGCAAAGTGATCGACATCGGTGAGCGGGACGGCACCCGCATGGCCACCGTGGACTTCGGCGGTGTGGTCAAGGAGGTCTGCCTGGAGTACCTGCCGGACCTCCGGGTCGGCGAGTACGCCATCGTGCACGTCGGTTTCGCCCTCCAGCGCCTGGACGAGGCCTCGGCCCTGCAGACCCTGGAGCTCTTCGCCGAACTCGGCATGCTCCAGGAAGAGTTCGGCGACCCATGGGAGCAGGCAGCCGCCGAGGCGGACGACGGTGTCTGGCCCTTCGGCGAGGAGGCGGCGGCAGCCTCGGCGGGCGGCGCCGCGGGCGTGGCCGTGGCCGTGGCACAGGAGGAGACGCAGCGGTGAAGTACATCGAGGAGTTCCAGGACCCGGAGCTGGCCGGGCGCCTGCTCGACGACATCCGGGCCACGGTCACCCGGCCCTGGGCGCTGATGGAGGTGTGCGGCGGCCAGACGCACACCATCATCCGGCACGGCATCGACCAACTCCTGCCCGAGGAAATCGAGTTGATCCATGGGCCGGGCTGCCCGGTGTGCGTCACCCCGCTGGAGGTGATCGACAAGGCCCTGGAGATCGCCTCCCGCCCCGGGGTGATCTTCTGCTCCTTCGGGGACATGCTCCGGGTGCCGGGCACCGGGAAGGACCTGTTCCGGGTGCGCGGCGAGGGCGGTGACGTCCGGGTGGTCTACTCACCGCTCGACGCCCTGAAGATCGCCCGGCAGAACCCGGACCGGGAAGTGGTGTTCTTCGGCATCGGCTTCGAAACCACCGCGCCGCCCAATGCGATGACGGTCCATCAGGCCCGGCGGCACGGCATCTCGAACTTCAGCCTGCTGGTCTCCCACGTCCGGGTGCCCCCGGCCATCGAGGCCGTCATGGGTTCGCCGAGCTGCCGGGTGCAGGGCTTCCTCGCCGCCGGGCACGTGTGCAGCGTGATGGGCACGGCCGAGTACCCGGAGCTCGCGGACCGGCACCGGGTGCCGATCGTGGTCACCGGCTTCGAGCCGCTGGACATCCTGGAGGGCGTACGACGGGCGGTGCGGCAGCTGGAGCGCGGCGAACACCGGGTGGAGAACGCGTACGCGCGGGCCGTCCGCCCCGAGGGGAACCCGGCCGCGCTGGCCATGCTGGCGGACGTCTTCGAGGTCACCGACCGGGCCTGGCGCGGGATCGGGGTGATCCCGGACAGCGGCTGGCGGCTGGCGGAGGAGTACCGGGAGTTCGACGCCGAGCACAGGTTCTCGGTGACCGGCATCAACACCCGGGAGCCCGCGGAATGCCGCAGCGGCGAGGTGCTGCAGGGGTTGATCAAACCGCGGGAGTGCGCGGCCTTCGGCACCACCTGCACTCCGCGTACCCCGCTCGGCGCCACGATGGTGTCCAGCGAGGGCGCGTGCGCCGCGTACTACCTCTACCGGCGGCTGGACCCGTCCCCGCGGCGGACCGCCGACGCCCCGGCCGGAAGCGCACTGGCCGGGAACGCCCCGGCCGGAAGCGCACTGGCCGGGAACGCCCCGGCCGGGAACGCACTGGCCGGAAGCGCACTGACCTCACCCGCCCGGCCCGCGCCCGCGGTGCCGGCCTCGACCGACCCGACGACGCTGGAGACGAGCCCCGTTGCCTGAGACCGCTGGGACCGCACCCCTGGATGTGACGGGCTGGACCTGCCCGGCCCCGCTGCGCGACCACCCTCGGGTGGTGATGGGCCACGGCGGGGGCGGCGCGCTCTCCGCCGAACTGGTCCGGCACGTCTTCGCCCCCGCGTACGGCGGCGAGGCGCTGGCCGGTATGGGTGACGGCGCCCAACTCACCCTGGGCGGAGCCCGGCTGGCCTTCTCCACCGACTCCTATGTCGTACGGCCGCTGTTCTTCCCCGGCGGCAGCATCGGCGACCTGGCCGTCAACGGCACGGTCAACGACCTGGCCATGTGCGGGGCCCAGGCCGCCTACCTGTCCTGCGGGTTCATCCTGGAGGAGGGGGTGGAGGTCGCCACGGTGGCGCGGGTGGCGGAGGCGCTGGGGGCCGCCGCGCGGGCCGCCGGCGTGGAGGTGGCGACCGGCGACACCAAGGTGGTGGAGGCTGGCCACGGGGACGGGATCTACGTCAACACGGCGGGCATCGGGCTGATCCCGGCGGGCGTGGACCTGCGTCCGGAGCGGGTGGTCCCCGGCGACGTGGTGATCGTCAGCGGTGGGATCGGCCTGCACGGGGTCGCGATCATGAGCGTCCGGGAGGGGCTGGAGTTCGGGGTGGACGTGGCGAGCGACTGCGCCGCCCTGGGCGGGCTCGTCGCCTCCATGCTCGCCGTCACCCCGGACCTGCACGTCCTGCGCGACCCCACGCGCGGCGGCCTGGCAGCCGCCCTCAACGAGATCGCGGCGGCCTCCGGTACCGGGGTGGTGATCCGGGAGACCGCGGTCCCCGTTCCGCCGGCCGTCGCCAACGCCTGTGCGATCCTCGGCCTGGACCCGATGTACGTCGCCAACGAGGGCAAGCTCGTCGCGTTCGTACCCCGCGAGCACGCCGACGCGGTCCTGGACGCGATGCGCGCGCACCCGCTGGGCCACGGCGCGGCGGTGATCGGTGAGGCGGTCCCGGACCATCCCGGTCTGGTGGTGGCGCGCACGGCGCTCGGCGGTACCCGCGTCGTCGACCTGCCGGTCGGGGAGCAGCTGCCGCGCATCTGCTGATCCCCGATGCCGGTGCTCCGCCCCTCAGCCGCCGGGATCGCGAGGTCCTCGGGTCGTGAGGTCCTCGGGTCGTGAGGTCCTCAGGTCGTGAGGTCACCGGCGGTGAGGTGCTCGGGGCGCGAAGTGCTCGGGTCGTGAAATCCGGATGGTGAAATCCTCGGACGGTCAGGGGCGGAGGATCGCGCAGGTCGTCGTGGCGTGGGCGTAGAGCTTGCCGTCGCGGGTGCCGACCACCCGGGCCTCGGCCGTGCCGGTGGTCCGTCCGACGTGGAGGGCGCGGCCCTCACAGCGGAGCGCCGGCGTGTCGGACAGCACCGGCCGGATCATGTGCACGCCCAGCTGGACCGTGGTGTACGTGCTCCCGGCAGGCAGGCGGGTCATCACGGACGAACCGAGGGCCGAGTCCAGGAGGGTGGCGAGGAACCCGCCGTGGACGGTGCCCATGGGATTGAGCAGGTGGTCGCCGGGGTCGCCTTCGAACACGGTGAACCCGTCGCCGGCCTCGACGAGCCGGAAGCCCAGCGTGCTCATGATCGACGCGTCGGGCAGGTCCCCCTCGATGGCGGCCCGGAGGATCTCCAGGCCGCTCATCGAGAGGATCTCGGGCGTCATCTCCGGGCGCGGCCGCCAGCTGTGGGTACGGGTCCGGGTGGTGTGGTGCGTGGTCATGGCTCGACCCTAGGAGCGGCCGGCCCGGCCCGGGAGTGTCGGAACCGGCAGCTTCCGCACTGATTCCGACACCACGGCGTCCATTAGGGTGACGGCGTGAAAGCAGCCGTGCTCGTCCTGGACGGGGCCTTCGACTCCGGGGTCGCCGGAGTCCTCGACGTGCTCCACTCCGCGAACGCCCTGCGCCGTCAGGTGGCCGGGGCGGCACCGCCGGAGTTCGACATCCGCACCGTGGGGGTACGGCGGCGGGTACGGACCGGGCTCGGCCACCGGGTGGATGCGGAGAGCCTCGCGGAGGCCGAGGACGCCGACATCCTGGTGGTACCCGCGCTGATGGAGCGGCGGCCCGGGGCGCTGGTGGACGTGGTCGGCTCGCCCGCGCACCGGGCGGCCCGCCGGATGCTCGCCGAGGCCAGGGAACGGCGCACCCCGCTCGCCACCGCCTGTACGGGTACGTTCCTGCTGGCCGAATCGGGGGTGCTGGACGGGCTGCGGGCCACCACCAGCTGGTGGCTGGCCCCGGTGTTCCGGGAGCGCTACCGCAAGGTGGCCGTCGACGAGAGCCGCATGGTGACGACCAGCGACGGGGTCACCACGGCCGGCGCGGCGTTCAGCCACCTCGACCTGGCGCTGGCGATCGTACGGATGCACAGTCCCGCACTCGCGGACCTGGTCCGGCGGTACCTGGTGGTGGACGACCGGGCGTCGCAGGCCACGTACACGATCCCCAGTGCGCTGGCCCGGCACGATCCACTGGTGTCGGCGTTCGAGGAATGGGTGCGGGCCCGTATCGGCGAGCCGCTGTCGATCGCGGAGGCCGCCCGCGAGCTGGGGGTGAGCGAGCGCACCCTGCAGCGCACCGTGACCCGGATCCTGGGGTGTTCGCCGATCCGCCTGGTGCAGGACCTGCGGGTCGAGCAGGCCGAGCACCTGCTCCGGACGACCTCGCTCCCGCTGACGGCGGTGGCGCGCCGTGTCGGCTACGAGGGCCCGGGACCGCTGCGCACCCTGCTCCGCGACCGCCGCGGGATCGGCGTCCGGCACCTGCGGGGCTGAACGGCCGGCCGCACCTGGCCGCCGCCGGACCGTCCTCCGATCGCATGAGCGGAGGAATGAACGCGGCGCCGGTGCAGTGGGCGCATGGCCGGCAGGACACGACACGGCCTGCGGGAAATTCGGCGGCCCCCCGCCGCGTCCCCCGAAGGGACGGGCGAGGGGCCGGGCGGGCCGGTGCCGGTTACGGCGCCACCTTCAGCAGCTTGTTCACGGTGCCGGCGGAGGGGTTCTTCACCGCCCCTTCGGTCGCCGCCCCGGTCAGTGCGGCGGCCGTCTCGGCCGGTGTCGCCGAGGGGTGGCCGGCCAGGTAGACGGCCACGGCACCGGCGACGTGCGGGGTGGCCATCGAGGTGCCGGAGATGGTCTTGGTGCCGGTGTCGCTGTCGTTCCAGGCCGAGGTGATCTCCGAGCCGGGCGCGTACAGGTCCACCACCGAGCCGAAGTTGGAGAAGTCCGACTGCTCGTCGCCCTCGGTGCTGGAGGCCACCGTCACGGCCTCCGGGACCCGGGCGGGCGAGCCCTGACCGGCGTCCCGGGACTCGTTGCCGGCGGCCACCGCGAAGGTGACGCCCGAGTCGATGGCCCGCTTGACCGCCGCGTCGAGTGCCTCGTCCACACCGCCGCCGAGGCTCATGTTCGCCACGGACGGGCCGGAGTGGTGCTCCGTCACCCAGTCGATGCCCGCGACGACCTGCTCGGTGGTGCCGGACCCGTTGTCGTCCAGCACCCGCACGGCGACGACCTTGGCCTTCTTGGCGACCCCGTGGGACGTGCCCGCGATGGTGCCCGCCACGTGGGTGCCGTGCCCGTTGCCGTCGTCGGCGCTGTCGTCGTTGTCCACGGCGTCGAAGCCGTGGGCGGCCCGGCCGCCGAAGTCCTGGTGCGAGATCCTGACGCCGGTGTCGATGACGTAGGCGGTCACTCCTTCGCCACCGTTGTCCGGGTAGGTGTACTTCTTGTCACCGGCTGTCTCGGTCTGATCGATCCGGTCCAGCCCCCAGGACGGGGGGTTCTCCTGGGTCTCGTTGATGGTGAAGCGCTTGTTCTGTACGACCGTGCCGACCGCGGGGTCGGCGGCGAGCCGCCTGGCCTCCTTCTCGGTGAGCCCTGAGGCGGAGAAGCCGTTGACGGAGGAGCCGTAGGCGCGCTCCAGCGTGCCTCCGTACTTCTTCGCCAGGTCCTCCTTGTTCGCGGATGCGTCGAGTATGACGACGAAGCTGCCGTCCACCGCGCCCGGTGCGCCGAGTCCGTACACGGTGCCCTCGGCGGGGGTCGCCGCCCCGGCGAGTGGCACCGCAAACAGGGCCGCGACCACTGCGGCAGCGGCTCCCGTCGCGATCGATGCGTAGCGAAGTCGATTGGGACGCTTGTGAGTTGCCATGAAGGGAGTTCTCCTCCGGTTGACGTGTGGGGCGTCAAACGTTCGAAGCAACCCTCTTCCGATTGACAGGAGCAAATCAAGAACGAACCCCGGTTCGGGGCGAGTTCAACAAGACTTCTTGCACAGGCCCCCGCATCGCCTTCACCTCGCACACAGCTGCTCCCGAACTCCCTCACCAAGCAGCCACGTTCGCCGGGCGACCGGCGCGCTCCGGATTCCGGACGTCGGTACGGCCCCGCCCCTCCCGTCGACGGCTCCATGGACCGATTGCGCATCTGCTGCCGGGTCACAAGGGGTGGACGGCTCCGGCCGGCAGTTCGCCGAGCACGGATTCAGTCTCAAGGGCCGCCAGTTGACCGCCAGTTGACTGCCTGCCCGCGGGCCGGACTCGCCTTCTACAGGCCCGAGCACGGCCGTCGGGTCCGTCTGCGCGGGCCGGTGACGCCGCGCGCCGCTGAGCGCAGCACCGCCGACTTCCTGGGCCGGTCGGCCGCCGTCCGCGCGGAGTCCCTGCTGTTCGGGGCGGCTTCCTTCCGATCCTCCGTGCAAGCCACCGATCCTGGCGCGGGCACTCACCGGAGGACGAGGTCTACGCCCCGCTCATCGAACTCGGGAGCGAGTTCGTGCCACATGCCGGTGCGGTTCGGGCGACCCGCGAGGATCAGGTCCCACACGTCCCCCGCTCCGGGCGGGGCGTCCTCGCACCACAGCATCACGGTGAGGTCGACGAGTCCGGCTCCGTGAGCGGGGGACTGAACCTCGATGACGGTGACTCCATTGCCGTCCGAGTTTCCGGGCTGTCGCCGAACCGTCCGCCGCCTCTTGATCCCGTCACCGTGATGTCACAGTGCCCGGCGCATACAGGTCCGAGGCCATCGGTCCAGGCCGTGTTCCGTTTCGCGGTCGCGGATGTTCCGCAGGCCGGGAGTGAGCGTGCTGTCGTCCATGAGCCGGAAACCACAGCGTGCGTAGTAGGGGGCGTTCCAGGGGACGTGGGTGAACGTGGTGAGGGTCAGGGCGGGTACCGCCTCGCTCGTGGCATGGGCCACCAGATGCTCCAGCAGCAGTCGGCCGATACCCCGACGCGCGCTGTCCGGGTGTACCGAGACCTGCTCGATGTGGAGGTTGCCGTCGACGCGGTCGGCGATCAGGTAGGCGACCGGGGCGTCGGCGTCGTCGGCCGCGACCCAGGCCAGCCCCGTGTGGTGGTAGCGGGCGAGCTCATCGAGCGGGAGCGGCTCGTCCTCGGCGATCTCGGGCATGCCGAGATCTCGGAAGCACTGCCCGGCGGCCCTCTCGATGTCCTGGAGGACGGGCAGTTCGTCCAGGCGCACGGCTCTGATGTGCATGGACGCATTCTCCACTGCACGCCGGACGGCGCCACCGGTAAGTTCCGTTCACCGCTCCCTTTCGCCGGCTGCTCGACGTCCCCTGCCGCCTGACATCCGTGTGCAGGCCGCCGGGTGACGGGTGATGGGTGACGGGCGGTCAGGAGTGGCCGGGCAGCAGCACCAGCGGTGCCGGATCGCCCTCGGCCCACCCGGGCGGGAGGGCGGCGAGCGCGTCCCCCACGGCGGCCCCCTGTAGCGATGCCGCGCCGTGCCCGTCGGCGATCCTGGCCCCGGCGCCCTCCCAGGCGACCGGCACCAGCCGGGTCCGTCCGGGAGCGGGCCTCGCCCGGCCCCGGACGGGGATCTGCGGAAGCGGGTCCAGGGCACGGCCCGACAGGCCGGCGAGCAGCGGGCCGAGCAGGGTGTGGGCGGCGACCAGGGCGGCGTACGGGTTCCCGGGCAGCCCCACCAGCCAGCGGTCCGGGGCGAGTTCGGCGAGCAGCATCGGGTGTCCCGGCCGGCAGGCGACGGTGTCGACGACCATCCGGGCACCGGCGTCGTTCAGGAACCGGCGCAGCTGGTCGGTGACGCCGACGGACGTGGAGCCGGTGACCACCACGACGTCGGCCTCCCGCATCGCGCGCACGGCCCGGGCCAGTTGCCCCGCCGGCCGGTCGGCGACGTACCGGACGGGGCCGGTCTCGCCGCCGAGCGCGGCGGTCAGCGGGGGCAGGATCGGTCCGAGGGCGTCGCGCACCCGCCCTGGGCCCGGCGGGCCCGCGTGGTCCAGTTCGTCCCCCGTGACCAGCACGCCGACCCGCGGGCGCGGCCGCACGGCGAGGGTGTCGTGGCCGCAGGAGGCGGCGAGCCCGAGCAGCGCGGGGCCGGTCCGGGTGCCCGCCGGCGCGAGGCGGCGGCCGGCCGGGGCGTCCTCGCCGGTGCGGCGGACATGGCGGCCGGGTGGCAGCACCGGCCCCGAGACCCGGCCGGCGCCACTGCCGGATCGCACCGGGTCCGCCGGATCCGCCGAATCAGCCGACTCCGCCGATTCCACCGATTCGGCCGACTCCAGGGGAAGGACGGCCCACGTCCCGGCCGGTACCGGAGCCCCGGTGGAGATCTCCACGCACTCCCCCGCCCCGAGTACGCCCGCCCACACGGCGCCCGCGCGGACGGCCCCGCGGACCCGCCAGGGTCCCGGCCCGGCGGCCACGGCGTAGCCGTCCATGGCGGCCGTGTCGAACGAGGGCAGCGGATGCAGGGTGCGCAGGTCCTCGGCGAGGGTGAGCCCGGCCGCGGCGCGCAGCGGCACCGTGCGGGCGGTGACCGGCCGCGGTGCACTGTGGGCCAGTGCCCTCGCAGCCGCCCAGGGCACGGCCGGGGACCGCGGCGCGGCGGGTGGCGCGCAGACCGGCGCGGGGGCGTTCGGGGTGGGCGTCGGGGCCGTGGCGGTCGCGGAAGACATGGGACGACCTTCAGCCCTCCGCGTTTCCGTGCGCCGCCGGGACGGTTGCCGTTGCGCTCCGGCTCGCTCACGGCCGGCGTGACTCGGCCGTGAGCCCGCCCGGCCGCGCTGCCGCGACCTCGCGGCCCGCCGGCGCGGAGGGGAGGCGGGTACCGGGGCCCGCGGCGCGCCCGGGGGCAGCCCTTCAGCAGGGCCTGGGCGACGTGGCCGGCGGGGCAGATCCCGCCGGGCACCGCGAACAGCGCGGACGACTCGTGCACCAGGCACCCGGAGAGCGCGTCGCCACGGGACAGCCGGTGCTGGACGGGGACAGCCGGTACGCGGGCCCGACTGCCGGGGCCGCGAACAGCAGCCCGGCGTCAGGGGTGCCGTCCGCGCGCAGCCCGTCGTGGTAAGACCAGCTGCGCCGGACCATGGTGGAGCCGCCGTTGGAGGCGGGGGCGGCGACCCGCACGTGGGCGTTGGTGGCGATCACCGGAACCCCGTCGGAGCGCACGGCGGCGAGGTCCACGGGCGGGCGTTCGGTGCCGCCGGTCAGCGGCGCACCGTCGGCCGTGTGCCGGCCGAGCGCCTGCTCCCGGTGCGCGGGCGGCAGGGTGTCCCAGTGGTCGAGGAGCATACGGATGCGCCGGATGACCACGTACGAGCCGCCGACGACCCAGGCCGGCACTCCGGGGCCGGACAGCAGGGTGCGGGGGGCGTCCGGGTCGTCGGTGGCGTCGATCTGGCCCATCAGGTTGGGGTGGCCGTCGGCGGCCGTGAACCGGTCATGGTCCACCGGAGGGTGGCCTCGCCGTGGGCGAACCGCTGCAGGGTGCGCAGGACGTGTGCGGTGACCAAGGGGGCGTCGGCGCCGATCTGTAGGAGGAGGTCCCCGTCGCTGCGGGCGGGGTCGAGACGGTCCTCGAGGGAGGCGGGCAGCGGGCGAGTGCCGCGGGTCAGGGGGCGGTCAGGCCGGTCCGGTCGAAGAGGGCCGGGCCCAGGCCGAAGGTCAGGGTGAGCCGGGCCGGGCGGGCGCCGGCCGGAGCCCCGGTCTCGGCGGCGCGGGAGCCGGGCAGTTCGAGCTCGGGCGGCGGGGCGTCGCCGCGGGTGAGGTGCCCGGCCGTCGTCGTCCAGCGGAGCAGGAGTGCCGCGGCGCGGCCCCGTCCGCCTCCTGGTCAGCCGGCGACGCCGTTCGCCCCGCCGGTGCCGTCGACCGCGGCGTCCACGGAGCCGACCCACAGCTGGTTCAGCTCGGAGGCGTAGCGGCCACGCCGGGTGTCCTGCGGAACCACCAGGCGCGGACCGGCCGCGTCCTCGAGGGGCTTGCCGTTCTCCGACACGGCCAGCAGCATCCGCGATCTGGCGAAGTCCGGGTCCAGCTCCGCCCAGGCGAACACGGCCCGGTGGTCGCCGCGACCACGCCGCGCAGCGGCCCGTTTTGGCGCGGGTGTACTCGACCTCGACGGTGTACGGCTCGCTGTCTCCGCAGCCGGCGAGCACCAGGACCGCGACTGCGGCCACTCGTCGAGGCTTGCCGATGTCGAACGAATGGCATCTGCCGGCAGTCCGTCGCAGGTGCTGCGGAACCTCCAACCCTCCTCCGGCCGCCCGGTCGGAATCCACAGAATCGGCCACGAAGGCCCCTCTGGGCGCCTCAGGCGGAATCTTGGATGATTAACTGAAAGGAAACGGGCTGCGACAGCCCGTTTCGTGTCCGAATCCAGTTCCCCCAGCGGGCGGATCTTGGTTGACTGACACGCACGCCGGTCCCCGGGGCGTAAGAGCGGCTCTCTCCGCCACGGGATGACCGGTGAGGCCCCTGCGCGCCGATCAGCGGTGTTCGGCGCACAGGGGCCTTGTGCTGTCTCCCAGCCCTTCCGGCGCCATCCGCCACCCTCCGGCACCTCCCGCCCCCACGCCGCGGCGGGCCCGTCACCGCCCCGTGGCCGAGCCGACTCCGCCCCCGGGCCGTCCCACGGATGAAGACGCTCTGGCATATGCACCCTCCATGGGCGCATCCTGGCGTAGATGCCAGCCGAAACAACGGGGCAGGCTCGAATGTAAGGAGGGATGGATGGCGGTCGTCGTCATACAGCACGCTTGCGCGGAGGCCCCGCTCGCCGTGCGCAAGGTGCTCGCCTCGGCAGGTCTGGCCACCCGGACGGTCCTGACGGCGGACGGCGAGGACCCGTCCACCGACCTCGGCGGGGTGGAGGGCCTGATCATCCTGGGCAGCCCGCGGTCCCCCACTCCGGGCGCCTTCCCCTCGGCCGCCTCCGGTACCGCGCTCGTACGTGCGGCCCTCGACGCTGAGGTGCCCGTGCTCGCGCTGGGTTCCGGCGCCCGCCTGCTGGCCCGGGGCGCGGGCTCGGGCACGGCCGCCCGCGCCCCCTCCGGCGAACCCGGCGGAAGCAGGCCGGTTGAGTTCACCCCGGCCGTCCTCACCGACCCCCTCTTCGGCGGGGCTCCCCTGCCCTCCCCTGGCCTGCGGCCCGCCGACGATCCCCTGGAACTGCCCGCCGGCGCGGTGGTCCTGGCCTCCTGCGAGGGCCACCCGGAGCAGGCGTTCCGTATCGGCGTCAGCGCATGGGGGGTGCGGTTCCTGCCGCAGGACGGCACCACGGAGCCGGGCGCCGGGCCGCCGGGCGCGGTGGAGCCGGGCGCCGTGGAGCCTGGCACCGTGGAATCGAGCCCCGTGGAGCCGGGCGCAGTGGAAGGCGGCCACCCGGAGGCCGGTTCCCCGGCCCGGCCCGTCCTCGGCCCCTGGGGCGAGGAGATCCTGGGCCGGTTCGCGGCTCTGGTGACCGCCCGCGCCGAACACACCGCCACCCGGGCGTTCTTCACCCGCCGGGCCGACGCCTGGGAGGAGCGGTTCGCGTACCAGACCCCCGCGTACGAGGCGGCGGTCGCGCGCATCCGGCCGGTACGC
Organism: Streptomyces sp. NPDC043853; assembly: GCF_056436025.1. Lineage (NCBI taxonomy): Bacteria > Bacillati > Actinomycetota > Actinomycetes > Kitasatosporales > Streptomycetaceae > Streptomyces > Streptomyces sp. NPDC043853. The sequence continues at coordinate 216,136 of NZ_JBWKDJ010000005.1, read as the reverse complement.
GGCGGGCTCGCGCTGGACCTCGGCTGCGGTACCGGCCGGGCCATGCCCGCGCTCCGGGCCCAGGTCGGCCCCCGGGGCCGCGTTCTCGGCATCGACGTCACCCCGGCGATGCTGACGGCCGCCGCCCGGCACGGCCGTACCCACCACGGCCACCTGCTGGCCGCCGACTGCACCCGGCTCCCGCTGTCCGCCGGGTCCGTACACGGCATCTTCTCGGCGGGCCTGCTCGACCACCTCCCCGACCCGCTCGCGGCCCTGCGCGAATGGGCCCGCGTCACCGCCCCGGACGGGGTCCTGCTCCTCTTCCACCCGTCCGGCCGCGCCGAGCGCGCCGCCCGCCACGGCCGCCCCCTCGACCCCGACGACCTCCTCGCCGAACACAACCTCCGTGCGGCGCTCGAAACCACGGGCTGGCACCCGGACGAGTACGAGGACGCCCCGAACCACTTCCTGGTCCGCGCCGTCCCGCGGCGCTGAACAGCCGGCGGGGAGGCGCGGCCGGGCGTCAGGTGCGGGCCGCCCGGACGGTGATGGCGGCCACCGGGCAGGCGCGGGCCGCCTCCCGGACGGCGGCGGTGTCCGGCGCGTCCCCTGCGCCCGGGAGGAGGGCGCTCAGGCCGTCCTCGTCCCGGGTGAACACCCCGGGGGCGGTCCGTGCGCACTGGCCGGAACCGATGCAGCGGCCGGTGTCGATCACGATGTGCACGGGCCCCGCGGCGGTCACCACGCCACTGGGAGTTCGATCATGCCCTGGAGGGTGTCACCCGGCTTGAACGGGATCTGCTCGGCGGGCGCGGCGAGGCGCAGCCCGGGGAGGCGGCGCAGCAGGGTGCCGAGGGCGATCTCCATAGGGCCGGGTCGGCTCGGAGCTGGGCCAGCTGTTCGGGATGGCGGAGCAGCGTGAAGACCCCGAGGGAGATCATGTTCGCGGTGGTCTCGTGGCCCGCCACGAGCAGGATGAGGCCCAGGTCGGCCACCTCGTCGGTGTTCAACCGTCCCGCGGCGAGGTGTTCGGCGACCAGTTCGTCGAGGAGGCCGTCGCCCGGCCGTACTCGCTTGGCCTCGATCAGACCGTGCAGGTAGGCGAGGAGGCGGTCGCGGGCGCATCGCGTTGGCCCGCTTGACGGAGAAGCTGGGGATGAGCATCCGGCGCTGGACGTTGTGCTCGGGGTCGTCCAGGCCGAGCAGGGGCGTGCGGCGCCGGGGCACGTCGCGGAACAGGGCGGTCGGGATCGGGAACGCCTCCGGGCCGTCAGCGACCGGTACATGACCGAATGGTTACAGAAGGAGGAAGAACGAAACCCGGACGGCCCGGAATTGATCTGGACGGTCGACGGCGCCGCGCACGGGCGCCGGCGGACCAGGCGGACACAGAACGGGCAGGGCGGCACGGCTGATGACGACGACATCGGGGAAGCAGGACGACGGCGCCGAGGCGGAGGCCCGGCGGGAGGCGGACCAGCCGACGAGGATCCTGGCGGTACCGCCGGCTGCGGCGCCCGTGGTCGACGAGGCCGATCGGGCCGGTGAGGCCGACGAGACCGACGAAGACGCGTCCGGTACCGGCGGGACGCAGGACGGAGAGCGGCTCGGGGGTGAAGACGGGTCCGAGCCGGCAACGCCCGCCGAGGACGAGGGGCGTACGGACACTCAGGACAGGCCGGACCGCGAACAGCGCGCGGACGCCCGGGGCGGCGCTGGGGACGGGCAGGAGGCGGACGACCAGGGCAGCCCGCAGGCCGGGGAGCAGCCGGGGGACGACGCGACTGCGGAAGACACTGGAGGTGTGCGAGGCGAGGAGGCCGCGGCCGATGCCCCGCGCACCGTTGGCCGCATACGCGAGCCCGAGGCGCTGCCTGGTCCGCAGCCGGAGGAGACGGGGGAGGCGGAGGAGGCGGAGGAGCCGACCTCTGGATCGGCGTCAGTACGGGAACCTGAGCGCACGTCCGGGACGGAACACGACCGGACACCCGAGACCAAAGCCAAAGCCGAGGCCGAGGCCGAGGCTGCCACCGAGCCGCCGACGGACCCGGAGTGCGAGCCCACGCCCGACCAGGCACCGGAACCGGCAGGCGAGCGAATTCCGCCGCGAGCGCCCGAGCCTGAGCCCAAGCCCGCGCCGGAGCCCAAGCCCGCGCCTGAGCCCGCGCCGACAGTCAAGCCGTCAAAGCCCGGCGCCGAGCACCCGGCACGGCAGAGCCAGAAGTCCGGCCACCCGCAGCCACAGTCCCGGCAGCCGGGGCCGGGGCCGGAGCCGGGGCCGGCGCGGCCCGTCGATCAGGTCACCGCCGAGCGGCCCGCCCCGCTCGACCTGCTCGCGCAGCTGACCAACACCCCTCCCGCGCCGCCGACCCTGCCGCGGAAGGCGGCCCGGCGGGTGAAGATCTGGACCCCGCCGCTGCTCCTGCTCCTCGGACTGGGCGCGGCGGCCCAGCTGCTCCGCCCCCTGCCCGCCGTCACCATGTCCGCCACCGAGGCCGGGACCTCCCACACCGTCGCCGGAGACATCACCGTGCCCTGGCCCGAGAAGGGGCAGGGCGCCGTACGGATCGCCGGGTCCGGTGACGCGGCCGTCTTCGGCGAGCAGAAGCCCGTCCCCACCGCCAGCGTCGCCAAGGTGATGACGGCGTACGTCATCCTCAAGAACCACCCGCTCAAGAAGAACGAGGCCGGACCACGGATCGAGGTCGACGACAAGGCGGTGGCCGACGGCACCTCGGGCAGCGAGTCGCGGATCACCGGCCTGCGGGCCGGAACGGGCTTCAGCCAGCAGGACATGCTCAAGATGCTCATGATCCCGTCGGGCAACAACATCGCCCGGCTCCTCGCACGCTGGGACACCGGCAGCGACTCCGAGGCCGCCTTCGTGGCGAAGATGAACGCGGCCGCCAAGGAGCTGGGCATGGCGGACACCGTGTACACCGACCCCAGCGGACTGGACGCCGGGACCGTGAGCACCGCCGCCGACCAGCTGAAGCTGGGTGAGGCGGTCATGCGGTACGAGGCGTTCCGCGCCATCGTCGCCATGCCGAACGCGCAGATCCCGGGACTGCCCCAGCCCATCAACAACAACAATGACGACCTGCTGCTGGCCAACATGAGCATCCGCGGCATCAAGACCGGTTCGAGCACGCCCGCGGGCGGCACCCTGCTGTGGGCCGCGTACAAGACCGTCGGGAACGACACCGCGCTGGTCATCGGCGCGCTCATGGACCAGCACGCCCCGCCGCCGGACCCGGAGGCCCTCAACAGCCTCAAGCTGGTGAAGACCAACAGCAAGAAGATCATCGAGACCGTCCGGAACGGACTGGTGAAGACACCGGCGGTACGCAAGGGGCAGGTCGTGGCACACGTGGACGACGGGCTGGGCGGGCGGATCCCGGTCGTGGCCGTCCGGGACTGCGAGCTCCTCGGGCTGCCGGGCCAGCGGATCCGGCTGGAGCTGACCACCCGGTCCGGCGGGCTGCCGCGCGAGGCCGCGGCGGGCACCGAGGTCGGCACGCTGACCGTGGGGTCCGGACCGGCCGCCAAGTCCGTCCCGGTGGCGCTCCAGCGGAGCCTGACCGAGCCGTCCATCGGCACCCGTCTGCTGCGCCTGCGCTGAGCGTCCACGCCCCGGACCCCGCCGGGACCCGCCGCGGACCGCGGCTCCCGGCGGAGCGGCCGGTCAGGGGGGCGAAGGGGTCAGGCGGTGAAGGCGGCCGGTTCGCCCAGCCGCCGGGCCGCGGTGCGCCAGGCGGCGGTGACGCCGTGGTGCGCGGCCGTGGTCGCGGCCCCGATGTCCGCGGGCAGGTCGAGCGGGGCACCGAGGTGGACGTGGAGGCGGGGCTGCCGGACCGGTGCGGTCAGGAACCCCGCCACCTGCTTGGTGCCGCTCCCGGAGGAGATGCGCCGCGCGCCCGCCTGGCCGACGGGCACGACCGGTGCTCCGGCACGCGCCGCGAGACGTGCCGGACCGGTGCGGAACTCCTCCGGCGGGGCCTCGGCCGCGTCCCTGCGCAGCGGGAGCCGGCCCTCTCCGTAGATGAGGACGTCGCCGCCGGAGGCGAGGACCCGGGCCGCGGCGTCCAGGGCTTCGGCCGCGCGGGCGGAGCCCCGGTGGACGGGGATGTGCCCCCCTCGTTCCAGCAGGCCCCGCAGGACGGGCACGCGCCACAGACCGGCGGTGGCGAGCACCGTGACCCCGATCCCCTGCCGGTGCAGGGCCGCCAGCACCGGGCCGGGGTCGGCGAGGGAGGTGTGGTTGGCGACGAACACCGTGCCGGGCTCGTACCGGAACGATGCGTCACGGGAGACGCCGAGGCGGCCGAGTACGGGAACGGCTGCCGCGGCGATGCGTCCGAGCATGGAGGTCCTCTCCGGGGGTGGTGGGCCGCGTCGCCCCCCATGCTCGTGGGACCCGTGCCGCCGGACATCGGCGCGCGTGCTCACCTCCCGGCCGCGTTGCTCCCCGGACCCCGCCTCACGGTCCGCCGTGCGCGGCCCCGTGCCGCATGAGTACGGGTACTCATGCGGCACGCGCCGGGGAAGGCTCAGCAGCCGCCGCAGGTGTAGTAGAGGACGTCCCAGTGGTTGCCCTCGTCGGCGTAGACGTTGCCCGCGCCGGACTTCCACATCGGTGCGCCGTCGCCGCGCACTCCGGCGTAGGCGAAGGTGTTCTTGATGTAGTTGGTCAGGCAGGTGCCCCGGGAGAAGTCGAGTTTGTAGCCGTTCCAGTGGGAGTAAGCACCGCCCGCGTGTCCGGTCTCCGTGCCGCCGGTGATGGTCAGGGCGCAGCCGCTCGCGCGCTTGAGGGTCTGGGCGCCCTGCGCCGTGGCCAGGTTGAGCTGCTCGAAGGACGTACACGTGGGGTTGTTCCGGTCGGAGCAGTTGCCCGAGGAGGACCAGGTGATACCGGTCTGCCGGAACATCGAGGTGGCGGTGGCATGGCTGATCTTGGTGGCGGCGCGGGCCTCGGTGGCGGCGGTCAGGACACCGAAGCCCGGTGCGAACAGTGCGCCGAGGACCAGGAGCAGAGCGGTGACGAGGGAACGGGCCTTCACTTGGGATGCCTCCTGCGGACGTCGGACGTGACGGAGCCTGTCGGGCAGCGGAGCGGGCAGTGCGTCAGCCGGTCGGTGCGTCGGCCGAGCATTGCCCGAGCAGTGGGTCAGCCGAGCAGTGATGGTGCCCGACCGTCCCGCGCGCCCACCAGAGGGCCTCGCCGGGCCGGCGACGGACCGGCGAGGGGCCGGCGACGGACCGGCGGACCGCAGCGGAATGCGACGGCAGTGACCTGCGGAGGATTCCGCTTCGCGGTTCCCTCCGGAAACGGTGACAAGCATCACGCGCGATTTCCGCGGAACGGCAGGCACGGGGCGATGCCACGCCGGCGGAATATCGAGATTTGTCGAGTTTGACCTCGACATTCCCCCTGTCCGCCGGAATGGGCAGCCCGGCCGTCGCGGCGCGTCTCAGCATCCGGGCACCTCAGAAGGGTTTTTGACGAACAGTCAAGACCGGCCCGGAAGCGGGTCGGAAGACGGGCTGCATGTCCGTCCCCGCATTTCAAGCTCGGTTTCAACAAGTTTTCGGAGGCTGGCGGAGGTGACTTGCGACGCCGTTGCGGGGCTTCTAAGAATGGCCGCCCGCCCTGCCCCTTGGGAGCTCAGGCGCAGGGGAGCTTCGCGAACACCGAGTGAGGTCACGCATGAAGAAGCACCGCAAGAGCACGCATTACAGGAAAATATCGATAGCCGCCCTCGCCGTGGGGATCGTGGGCGTACCCACGGCCGCGATGGCGTGCCTGAACACGCAGGAGTCCGGTTCCGGAAGGACCGCGGCCCAGAGTCGGCCGGAACAGCCGTCCGTACCCGTCGCCGTACGGTCCACGCCGTCCGCGACCGCCGACGGCCAGGACCGCACCGGCGGCAGCGGCCACGCCGACCGCTCCCGGACCCCGGCGACGAAGACGCCGCGCCCCGACCGGACGAAGCCCGGGTCGACGACCGCCCCGAAGCCGACCAAGAAGCCCACGAAGAAGCCTCCGACCCCGACCACCACCCCCAAGCCGACCGCCTCCACCCCGGTGTCCGGTCCCCTGGCCCAGGTCGTGGCGCTGGTCAACAAGGAGCGCGCGAAGGCCGGCTGCTCGTCCCTCACCGTCAATGCGAAGCTGACGGCCGCCGCGCAGAACCACAGCAAGGACATGGCCGCCCACCGGAACATGTCGCACACCGGCTCCGACGGCTCCGACCCCGGCACCCGGATCACCCGCGCCGGCTACCGGTGGAGCACCTACGGCGAGAACGTCGCCTACGGCTACGGGACGCCCCAGCAGGTGATGAACGGCTGGATGAACAGCCCGGGCCACCGCCAGAACATCCTCAACTGCTCCTTCAAGGAGATCGGCGTCGGCCTCGCCCAGCCGAACAACTACTGGACCCAGGTGTTCGGCGCGTCCCGCTGACGCCCGCCCCCTTCCTTTCCCTCCCCCTCGTCCTTTCCTCCGCCTTGCCCCGCCCTCGCCCCGCCTCTCGCAGGCCGCGTCCCGCCCTCGTCCCGCCCTCGCCCGGCCCTCTCCGGAGCCCGGGGCCGGCCGCCCGGCCGAGAAGCGCGTGTCAGTGGGCCGTGCCAGGCTGAGGTCACACGAGGTCTGCGAAAGGACATTCCCATGATCACCACCGACTTCGTCCCCGGCTCGCCGTGCTTCATCGACCTCGGTACGCCCGACGTCCGGGCCACCGCGGCCTTCTACGGCGCCGTCCTGGGGTGGGACTACGAGTCCATGGGCGAGGGGGAGGAGATGGAGGGCGGGATGTTCCGGAAGGACGGCAAGATCGTCGCAGGCCTCGGCAAACTGACCGAGGAAGGCGCCCGCTCGGCCTGGATGATCTATTACACCGTCGCCGACGCCGACGCCACGACACAGGCGGTCGAGAGCGGTGGGGGCACGGTGCGGGTGGCGCCGATGGACCTCGAGCAGTGGGGCCGGATGGCCCAGTACAGCGACCCGCTCGGGGGCCAGTTCGCCGTCTGGCAGCCGGGGACCAACAAGGGGGTCGAGCTGGTGGACGATCCGGGCTCGCTGTCCTGGACCGAGCTGTACACGAGCGACGCCGCGGCCGCCAAGGAGTTCTACGGTGGTGTCTTCGGCTGGCAGTTCAGCGACATGGGGCTGCCGGGCGGCGGGGGCACGTACACGCTCATCACCCCGGCCGGGCTGCCCGAGGAACGCATGCACGGCGGCCTGATGGAAATGCCCGCGGACCAGCTGTCGCTGGCGAACGGGCGGCCGTACTGGCACCCGGTCTTCGCGGTCGCGGACTGCGACGCGGCGGTCGCCGCGGTGCGGGAGAACGGCGGGTCCGTCCAGATGGGCCCGGAGGACGCGGAGGGCGTCGGCCGGCTGGCCGTGTGCCTCGACCCGTCGAACGCGGACTTCGTGCTGCTGACCCCGGCCAGCCGCAGCTGACCACGGCGGCCCGGCGGCCTCCGACCGCTTCGGGGGCCTCCGGTGCCTCCGGCGGCTTCTGTCAGCTTCCGGCGGCTTCCGGCATCCGCCGATCGGGGGAACGCCCGGTGTGCCGACCCCGTGGCACCGCGGACGGTGCCGCAGGGTCGTCGCCGGTGCCGCTTTCCGGCGGCCCCGTCGGTCGTGGGATGGGAGACGCTGGTGGGCCGATTCAGCAGGACCGTGGTCGCGGGCGCGGCGGCCGCCGCATCGGCGCTGGCCTTCGCCGGGACCGCCGCGGCGACGACGTCGCACGCCAACGGCCTGGTCGTGAGCTCGGCCGGGGTGAAGGTCCGCGCCCACCCCACCACGTCCGCCCGGATCGTCGGCAGCCTGGACCCGTGGAAGGAGCTCCGGCTGTCCTGCCAGGCCAACGGCCAGTGGGTGGAGGGCAACAACCTCTGGTACCGGCTGCACGGCCGCTCCGGCTGGGTGTCGGCCCGGTACGTGCACAACTACACCCTCCTGCCCTGGTGCTGAACCGGCGGTGCCGGATGCCGAACCGGTGCCGCCGGGTGGCGCCGCCCCGTGCCGGAACGGGGCGGGCGGCACCGCCACGCCATGATCACCGGTCTGGTCATCACCCCGCCGCCGCGTGAGAATGCCGCCATGACCGATACCCCGGCAGCACAGGACACCGCCGACAGCACCGACACCACCGACGCCCCCACCGTCCGCGTCGAGCGGGACGGCCCCGTGACGACCGTGGTGCTGTCACGGCCCGCTGCCCGCAATGCCGTCGACGGGCCCACGGCCCGGCAACTGGCCGATGCCTTCCGGGCGTTCGAGGCGGACGACGCGGCGTCGGTCGCGGTGCTGTGGGGCGAGGGCGGCACCTTCTGCGCGGGCGCCGACCTCAAGGCCATCGGCACCGGCCGCGGGAACCGCGTGGAGCCCGACGGCGACGGCCCGATGGGACCCACCCGGCTGCGCCTGACCAAGCCGGTCATCGCCGCGGTCGCCGGCCACGCCGTGGCCGGCGGACTCGAACTGGCCCTGTGGTGCGACCTACGGGTGGCCGAGGAGGACGCGGTCTTCGGGGTGTTCTGCCGCCGCTGGGGAGTCCCGCTGATCGACGGCGGCACGGTCCGGCTGCCCCGGCTGATCGGCGAGAGCCGCGCCATGGACCTGATCCTGACCGGCCGCCCGGTCCCCGCCGCCGAGGCCCACGCGATCGGGCTCGCCAACCGCCTGGTACCGCCGGGGCAGGCCCGGCGGGCCGCGGAGGAACTCGCCCGCGAGATCGCCGCGTTCCCGCAGCTCTGCCTGCGCCACGACCGCCTGTCCGTACGGGAACAGCACGGCCTGCCCGAGCCCGACGCCCTGGCCGCCGAGCTCCGGCACGGCATGGTCCCGCTCTCGGCCGGCGAAACGCTCTCCGGCGCCGCGCGCTTCTCCTCCGGCGCGGGCCGGCACGGCTCCTTCGCCGACTGATCCGGACCACCCGGACCCGGCGCGCGGGCTCGTCGGCCTCATGTGCTGCCATCGCCCGAGCAGGCCGCCCCGGTTGACCACCTTGGCGTTGCCCGACACCGCGCCCACGCGGGGGTCCGCGAAGGACTGGACGATCATGCGGACGGCGTCCGGTTCGAAGACGGTGTCGCCGTCGACCATGACCAGCAGGGTGCAGGAGGCGGCGGCGATACCGGTGTTCAGGGCGGCCGGCTTGCCGGCGTTCTCCTGTCGGATGACCCGTACGCCGGGCAGCCGCAGGGCCTCGACGATGTCGGCGGCGCCGTCCATGGAGCCGTCGTCGACGATCTCGACCAGGTCGTCGGAGGCCAGCAGGGAGCGGACCGCCGCCTTGATGCCCGCGCTCTCGTTGTACGCCGGCACGATCACGCTCACCGGCTCCACGACCGGCGGGCCGCACGGCTTCCGGCGCTTGCGTACATGACGCCGCGCGGCCACGAACACGGCGACGGCCCGCAGCGCGCTGATCGCCCACTGCCACCAGCAGCCAGGACAGGCCGGAGTACGGGGGCCTCAGCAGCGGGGTGGTCACCCGGTGGCACCCGCGGCGACCAGCTGGTCCTGCCGCAGTTCGAGCGAGCGCCGCCAGGGTGAGGTGAGGCGGTGCCGAGGTCGGTGTGCGTGAAGCCGTGCAGACCGACCTGTCGGCCTTCCTCGACGATCCGGCGGGCCGGCTCCGGGTGCTCGGCGACCCGGGTGCCGAAGGTGAAGAAGGTGGCGTGCACGCCGTACCGCCGCAGCACGTCGAGGACCTTCGGCGTCCACACCGGGTCGGGGCCGTCGTCGAAGGTCAGGGAGACCGTGCGGGGCGCCGGGGCGGTGGCGCGGCCGGCCGCCCCATCGATCGCCGGCCCGCCGGAGCCGATCGCGGCGGGTACGGAGGCGGACGTCCCGCGCTCACGGGTGGCCGCGTCGGGGGTGTGGTCGTCGTCCCTGTGGCACGTCAGCGGTGGCTGGTCGGCTTTCCGCCGCCCTGACCGGGCGGAGCGGTGCCGCGCCCGCGGCCGCCGCCCGGCGTCGGCTTGGTGGGTCCGGGTCCGGTCGTGGGCCCGGTCGGCGCGGCCCCGGTGGGCCGGCCGGTCGGCGCCCGACCACCGGCGGTGGCCGTGGCCGGCGCCGGAGGCGAGGTCCGGCGGCCGGCGGACGGGGCGGGGCGTGCGCCGGCACCGGCCGTGGCGTCGGCGGAGGGCGGGGGCGGTGGCGGGCGCGGACGGGAGGAAGGGGGCGTGGTGGGAGGGGCCGCCGAGCAGGGTGCCGAGGAGCAGGGCCATGTAGGCGACGGCGGGCAGGACCAGCAGGTACCCCCATCTGCGCACCCGCCGCTGCCTGCGGCCGGACGTGTCCACAAGACGGGGCCGGACTCGGGTGCCCCGGCCGCCGACGCCGCGCCGCGCACCCCGTCCTGTGCGACTGCGCCGGCGGGAAAGTCGAAGCACACATCGACGGCTGCCTGCGCGACCACAGCGTCGTCAAGCGGCCCTACGCCTGCTACGGCGACATCTACGAGATCACGCTCGACTCCAGGGCGAGACAGCGACCATGCGCGAGCGCTGGCCGGTCCGATCCGGGGTGACGCCGGGGTGACGCCGGGGTGGCCCCGTGGCGGTCCCGAGTAGCCCGGCGCCGAGCCGCGGGCGGGACGCACCGGCCGGTCGCGGCGGCCGGTCGGTCCCCGACATCGCGTCGGGCACCGGTGCGGGTGACGGATGGACGCGCCGGGCTGCGTAGGCTCGCTCCCGGCGCCCCCATCACCGAGGAGGAACCCATGCCCGCCGCCGGCGAAGACCTGCAGCAGCTGGACGCGGTCAGCGTCCTCAACGCGAAGACGACCCTCGTCCAGCTCCTGGCCCGGGCGGGGGTCTACTCCGGTGACGCGGAGGAGCTGATCAAGCTCGTCGAGGCCGGCGCACTCGCCGAGGCGCACGAGGAGATCAGCCGGATCGAGGAGCACGCCCCGGAGGACAAGGGCGAGCCCTACGCGTCCGGCTGGCTCGACGGCGCCCAGGCCGCCGTCGAGGGACTCGGCGCCATCGCCGAACGGGCGCTGCGGGAGGCGGTCGGCGCCGACGCGCCGGGAGACTCACCGGAGGCCCGCGCCCCCGTCGGGCGGATGGAGGTGGAGCGGGCCAAGGTGGCGGTGACCCCCCTCCACCTCTCCTTCACCACGCTCTCCGACCTCGACCCCGAGGTGTCCGAGCAGGTGCTCCACGCTGTCCTCGGCACCATGAGCGCCCGGCACCGGGCCGCGTACGCGGGACGGCTGACCCGGTTCGCCTCGTCCCACCGCGCGCGGCTGGAACGGCTGTACTCCGAGTACGGGCCCGGCAGCCCGACCGCGATCCACGGCCGCTACTCCCTCCTGCACTCCCCCACCAGCCTCGCCGTGCTCGAACGCCTCCTCACTGAGGGAGGAGTGGGACGCCGCCGAACTGCCGCCCGCCTGGCTCGACGGCCTGACCACGGCCTGGGACACGACCGGCACCGGCTGACGGACCGGAGCGACTGACGAACCGGAGCGGGCAGAGGGATCCGGAGCGGGCAAGAGGGCCTGCCTACTGTTCGCCGAGGGCCATCCATTTGCCCGGCGTCGCGAGCGGCGCGAAGCCCGACTCGGCGTAGATCTCGTGCGCGTCCGCGGTGGCCAGCAGCACGCGGCGCAGCCCGAACGGTTCGAGGTGGGCGCAGACGGCGTCGACCAGCGCGTGGCCCAGGCCCTTCCCCCGGCTGCCCCGGGCGATGTAGACGTCACACAGCCAGGCGAAGGTGGTCGCGTCGGTGACGACACGGGCGTAGCCGAGCTGGGCGCCGGTGGCACGGTCGTAGACCCCGAAGTTCAGGGAGTTGTCGATGGCGGTGTCCTGCTTGTCCCGGGACCGGCCGCGCGCCCAGTACGCGTCCCCGGAAAGCCACTGGTGGATGACCGCGCGGTCGAGCCGAGCGGGGTCCGTGGACACGTCGTAACCGAGGGGCAGATCAGCGCTCATGGCCCGACCCAAGCAGGACCTGTCCGCCTGCTACAACTGAATAGCGGCTGGCGGAGGCTGCATGAGGGTGTGGCGGGGCGGAGGGGCGGAGCATGACGACGACGGTGGCCGTGACGGGTCATGTGCGGATCAGCCCCGGGAGCGTGGCTCCGATCCGGGAGGCCGTGGACGCCGTCCTGGCCCGGTATCCCGCGGACGGGCTTATCGGACTCTCCTGCCTGGCGGAGGGCGCGGACGCGTTGTTCGCCGCCGCCGTCCTCGACGCGGGTGGCCGGCTGGAGGCGGTGCTGCCGTCGGCCGACTACCGCGACCGCATGGTGGCACCGCACTACGCCGCCGAATTCGACCGGCTGCTCGGCGCCGCCTCCACGGTCAGGGTCATGCCCTACCGGCAGGCGTCGACGGCGGCCTACGCCGCCGCCAACCGTGTACTGCTCGGACGCGCCCGGCTGCTGGTCGCCGTGTGGGACGGCCTGCCGGGAGGCCGGGGCGGGACCGCCGAGACCGTGGCCGCGGCCCGCACGGCCGGACTGCCCGTGGAGATCGTCTGGCCGCGGGGCGCCACCCGGCCCGCGCCGGCCGCCGCCCGGAAGGCTTCCGCGCCCGCCCGGCGCGTCTGACTCGCACGTCTGACTCGCCCCGCCCGCCTGTCCGGCTCGGCTCGGCCCGACTGAATCAGCCCATGTCCGGCCCGGTTCGTCCGGCTCAGCCCTCCAACCGGGAGAGCCAGGCGGTGAGCAGGGTTTCGAGTGCGGCGGCCTCGGCCGGTGACAGCAGGTCCAGCAGGCGGCGTTCGTTGCGCATGTGGTCGGTGAACGCCCGGTCGATGAGGTCGCGCCCGGCCGTGGTGAGGCCGACGATCCGGCCGCGCTGATCGTCGCCGGAACGGCGGCGGGTGACGAGCCCGGCCCGCTCCAGGCGGTCGATCCGCTTCGTCATCGCGCCGGTGGTGACCATGGTGTGCGCGGCGAGCTCGCCGGGGGCCCGTTCGAAGGGCTCGCCGGCACGGCGCAGCGCGCACAGGACGTCGAACTCCCCTTCGCCGAGGCCGTAGCGCTCGTAGACGAGGCGGAGTTCCGCCCCGATCCGGTCACCCAGACGGTGCAGCCGGCCGATGACCGCTTGCGGGCCGACGTCGAGGTCGGGGCGTTCGCGACGCCAGTCGGCCTGGATGCGGGCCACACGGTCCGGCGGTGGGGGCCGGTGCCCGTCCGAGGACTCAATATCTTCCATGGAAGCTATATTACCTTCCATGGAAGCCAATGTGCGCCGATCGGCGCTGACCGCGGTCGCGCCGGTGGCCTGGGGAACCACCTATTTCGTCACCCACGCGTTCCTGCCGGCCGGCCATCCGCTGTACGGGGCCGCCCTGCGGGCCCTGCCCGCCGGCCTCGTCCTGTTGGCCCTGTGCCGGCGTCGGCCGCACGGCGTCTGGTGGGGGCGGTCCGCGGTGCTCGGCCTGCTCAACGTGAGCGTCTTCTTCGTCCTCGTCTACGCCGCCTCCCAGCTGCTCCCGACGAGCGTCGCCTCGACCGTCATGGCGGTCTCCCCCCTCACGATGATGCTGATCGCCTGGCCCCTGGTGGCCGAGCGGCCCGGCACCGCGCACCTGGCGGGCGCCGCGGTGGGCCTCGGCGGGGTCTGCCTCATGCTGCTCGCGGGGGCGGGCGCGGTCAGCGTGCCCGGCGTCCTCGCCGCGGCCACCGCGATGCTGGTGTCCTCCTTCGGACACGTCCTGGCCAAGCGGTGGAGCACCGGGACCGATGTGCTCGCCTCGACCGCCTGGCAGCTCACCGCCGGAGGCCTGTTCCTGCTCCCGGTCGCCGCGGCCGTGGAGGGCGCTCCCCCACCGGTCACCGCGTCCGGGCTCCTCGCGTTCGCCTACGTCGCCCTGGTCGGCACGGCGCTGGCCTTCGCCGCCTGGTTCACCGGGCTGCGGCACCTGCCCGCGGCGACGGTGGGCCTGATCGGCCTGCTCAACCCCGTCACCGGCGTCCTGCTGGGCACCCTCGTCGCCGGTGAGGCACTGACCGGCCGGCAACTGTGCGGGCTGACCCTCGTCCTGGCCGGAGTCGCCTTGGGCCGGCCCTCGACCGGGCACCGGCGACGAGCCCGGTCCCGGCGACGGTCGCGCGGAGGAGTGACCGCGTGACGGGGCCCGACACCCGGACGGACCGGGCTTCGGGCCGGCCGGCAGGGGCAGGACGCCCCCGAACGCCGCAACACCCCGCAGGGCCCGGCATGCTCCGCGGCAGCCCAGTCCGGCATCGCGCCGCGCATCGCGCCGCGCATCGCACCGCACACCGCACCGCACACCGCGCCGCGCCGGGGCGGGTGGGGCGGGGCGGGGGCCGAACGGCGTCTGAAGCCGTCCGGACCGGGTAGGCGCCCGCCGAAGGCGGTAGGGCCACGGCGACCGGCGAGCAGCTGCGGACCGCGTGCGGCGTCGCGGTCGGATGGAGGTCCGCACCCGGGGCGGCCGCCGGCGAGGCGTACTCGGTCGCGCGCGTGGACGCCTGGAGAGGAGGCGACCATGAGTGTCGGCGAGAGGGCGAAGGCCGAGTTCGAGATCGTGGCCGGCAAGGCCGTGAAGAAGACGGCCCGCGCCCTGGGCGAGAACACCCTGGCGGCCAAGGGCGCCGCTCTGGAAGCACGCGGCCGGGCACGCCGCGTGAAGGAGAAGGCCAAGGACAGGTTCCGCTGACGTCTCCGCGAAATTCTCCGACCGGAAATGATGGAGAGTCACAGGACATATACGCTCGGCGATTCGGCTATTTGACAGCCCGTCTAATGATTGGCTGCACATCGTCAAGTTTCCGCAAATTCCACACGCTGCCGGACCTGCGGACATGGCCTGGACCAGCGACTGCTGTCATCTCAAGTCCCTTCCACTGCAAGGCATGTGACGGATCGTCAATTCCCTTGCTCCGGTAGTTCAATCAACGACATCTTCGCGCGTAGAGCAAGGGCGTCCGCTCGCTTCTTTCTCTCTGGCAGGATTCCCGGCACCCGCCAGGCAGGGAGTTCCCCACCCCTCGGAGCAAGGAGCACAATGCACAGACGTCGCGCGTCCCGCCGCAAAAAGGCACTGATAGCCACGGTCACCGCCGCGCTCTCCGGCGGCGCACTGTTCGGGTTCGGCGCCCTCGCCCACGCCGGCTCGGTCACCGGCACGGTCTACGGCGGGCAGGGCCGCTTCAGCACCGTCAACCACCGTGCGAAGCCCTCCCTTTCGGCCCGGATCACCGGCTCCTCGAAGGCCGGCGCCCGGATCGAGATGTCCTGCCGGACCACGGGCGACACCGTGGAGAACAACCAGCGCTGGATCTACACCGGCTCGTACTACATCGCCGACGCGTTCATCCAGGAGAACACCACCGGCCTGCCGGTCTGCGGCTCGAAGCCGAACCCCGATCCGAACCCGAAGCCCGCGACGGCCAAGACGCTCCGGATCGACATGCAGAAGCAGGTCAGGACCCAGTGGTGCTGGGACGCCTCCGGCGTGACCATCGCCAAGTACTGGGGCCGGACCGTCAGCCAGGAGCAGTTCTGCCGGCTCGCCGCCCAGGGCCGCTGGGTGGACTGCAACAACCAGCCCGCGACGCTGGAGGACATGGCCAACGGCCTGGCCGGGACGGGGCTGGGCAACAGCGGCCGCAGCCTGTACCGCAACGCCTCGTTCGGCGAGTCGACCGCCGAGATCGCCGCGGGCCGCCCGTTCGCCGTGCGGTTCGGCTGGCGCAGCGGCGGTGGCCACATGAACGTCATCTACGGCTACGACAAGGCCAGCAACATGATCGCGGTCGGTGACCCCTGGCAGACCACGCAGACCTACACCTGGTGGAACTACAACACCTACGTGAACAACAACTCGTTCCAGTGGACCCACTCGCGCATCGGCATCCAGGGCTGAGGAGAAGACCGACCATGCAGACCATGCGACGTGCCCGGCACTCGGCCGTCCGGGCGGCCGTCCTCGCCACCACCGCCCTTGCCGCCGCCCTGTGCGGAAACGTTTCCGCACAGGCTGCGGACGGCGGCGGCATCGCTGGATACCAGTCCGCCCAGCAGACCCTCCGTACCGACCAGGTCCGCGACACCGTCTCCCGCTTCCTGGTCGCGTCCCGGCAGCCCGGGGCCGCCGCCGCAGCGGACGGCGGTACCTTCGGCGCCCCCGGGGCCCCCGGGAACGCACCCGCCCAGGCCGCCGCCCCTCCCGGGTTCGACCTCAAGGACCCGGTGCCGATGTTCGAGATCAGCCCCGAGTTCGTGGCCGGCCGGACGGGAGCGACCCCGCAGACCGCCCTGCGGCTCTCCTACCTGGCCTCCCGGGTGACCGCCACCGACGGCCGGCAGGCCGCGGTTCTGCTCGCACCCCGGGGGAACCCTTCGCCCGCGGGAAGCAGCGGCAACGGCAAGGGCAACAGCAACAGCAACAGCAACGGCAGCGCCGGCAGTCAGAACGTCGGCGCCGAGGGCTGGCAGCTGGCCGGTATCCGGGACGGGGACACGGACGTCAGCCTCGCCGAACGCGGCACCCCGCAGGCCCGCAGCTTCACCGAGCCGCAGATCCACGCCTGGTACCGGCTCACCGCCGCGGGCATGGTCGAACCGCTCAACAAGGAGGCGGTCACCGGCCTCGGCGGCAAGCACTCCGTTCCCCTGGCCGCCTACCAGAAGCTGGTCGCCGCCCGCTACGGCGACAAGCTGCCCGGCTCGGAGTACGACCGCAAGGGCCTGGCCGGCGGGTACGCCGGCCTGACCGAGGAGCAGCCGGCCGGGACGGCTGCCGCCGCCGCGATACCGGCGGCCGGCGGATCCGGGAACCCCGCCGCGACCGGGGCGGCCGCGGCAGCCGCGGCTCTGACGGCGGCCACCGGTGCGGTGGTGTACGCCCGCCGGCGGCGCGGGAGCCGGGCCCGATCCGATGACCTGATCCGATGACCTGATCCGATGACCTGATCCGATGACCGAGGGTACGGGCGGCGCGGGCACCGGAACCCGCGTCCGTCCGCACCCCCGCCGATCGCCGTCCGACGGACCCGGGGGCTGACGTCCGCCGTCACAGGTCCTGAATACGTCGGAAGGGGCGGTCGGCCTCCAGCTCGAACGCGAGCTCCAGCAGCTTCCGTTCACCTCCGGGGCGGCCGGAGAACATCACACCGATGGGCAGACCCTCCTCCGTCGCGCGCGCGGCGGGCACCGAGAGCGAAGGCGTGCCCACGACGTTGTTGACCGGGGTGAACGCCACGTAGGCGAGGATCCGTTCGATCAGCTGCGGGAAGGGAACGTCCGGGCCGAGGTGTCCGATCGGCGGCGTGGTGTGGGCGAGCACGGGCGACAGCACGAGGTCCCGGCCGCGGAACGCCGCCGCGTAGGCGGCCTCCGTACGCCTCAGTCTCCGCAGCACGCCCGGCGTCCGCCGCCAGTTCCGCAGGTACTCCTCCCGCAGCCCCCGGCTCAGGGCGTCCATGCGGCGCCGGTCGAAGTCCGCGCCGAGCGTCCGGCCCGTGACACCGATGAGGAAGGACAGCAGTCCCCAGTACGTGAGGAAGTCGTCGGTGAAGCTCGGGTCGATGGCCAGCTCGACCGGCTCCACGGTGTGGCCGAGCCGTTCGAGGGCGGCCACCGTGTCGGTGACCGCGGCGCGGGTGGCGTCGTCGGAGCGGACACCGTTCGGCGAGTCCAGCAGGAACCCGATGCGCAGCCGCCGCCCCGAAGGGCCTTCGACCAGGCCCACGGGCGGCAGCTTGGGGTTGCGCCAGTACGTCTCGGCGGAGGCGAGGAACGCGGCGGCGTCCCGCACGGAACGGCTGACGATCCCGTCACTGACGATGTCGAGCGGCAGTTGGCGGCTCTGGGCGTTCGCCACGACCCGCCCCCGGGTCGGTTTGAGGCCGACCAGGCCGCAGCAGGCGGCGGGGATCCGGATCGAGCCGCCACCGTCGTTGGCGTGGGCGATCGGCACCGCTCCGGCGGCTACCAGTGCCGCGCTGCCGCCCGACGAACCGCCCGCCGAGTGGCCCGTGTGCCACGGGTTGCGGACCGGCTCGGCTTCCTCGTACTCGGTGGTCGGGCTGAACCCGAACTCGGGCAGCCGGGTCTTGCCCAGCACCGTGACACCGCTGCTCAGGAACTGGCGGGCGAACGGCGCGTGCCTGCGCGCGGCCCGCGGGGTGAAGGCCGCGCTGCCGTGACCGGTGGGCAGTCCCCGGTAGTCGGTGTTGTCCTTGACGAAGGTCGGCACCCCGGCGAAGACCCCGCCCGCGCCGGCGGCGGGAAGCGGGGCCTCGACGTGCGCCTGGACCGCGTTGAGCCGTGCCTCGACCACCCTCACCCGTTCCGCCGCGTCCCGGGCCACCTCCGCGGCGCCCACCTCGCCCCGCCTGATCGCCGCGGCGAGACCGACGGCGTCGTGCTCCCCCAGGGCGTCGTCGCGGAAAGCGTGCACCATGACCCGTTCGTCGAAAGTCGTCACCGTTACCTCAGCCCCCGGCCGCGTGGATGGTTGGCCGCCATCATTGCTTACCAGTGGGTAACACGCGAGGGTTTCGCCACGCCGCGCGACGTTCGGAAACCCGGCCGGTCTACGCCGATGCCGCATTCCGCATCTGCGTTCACCTCCTTCCCGCATCCGCATCCGTCTCCACCCGCACCCCCATCCCCATCTCCGCCTCTGGGTGGCGGATCGCCACGCTCCGCACGCGTCGGAGGCCGGCCGCCGACACGCGAGCGAGACACCCCCGCCCCCGAGATGTCTCGTGTAACCTCGCGGCCACGCCAGCCAATCCCTTCGATCTTCGGAGACGTTTACTACATCACACCTCTCGTGTTACACGTGTAACAACACCATCTCATCCACCCATAGAAAGCAGGGGGACATGACGCAAGCGCCTTCCGCGGCCCCGGCCGGACGATCGGCCGCCGAACCCGACCTCGGAGCATGGCCGCCGCCGCCCTTCCGCGCCCCCACTCCGCCGCTGGTCGGCCAGGACGGAGTACGTCGCTTCGACGGACTGACCTACTCGGCCACGCTGGGCTACCGACCGTGCCTGCTCGACGTCCAGGTCCCGGCGTCCGACCGGCCCGTCCCCGCCGTCGTATGGATCCACGGGGGTGGTTGGCTGGAGGGCGACCGCCGCTATCCGCCGCCGACCGTGCCGGTCGACCTGCTGCACGGCGCGGTCCTCGGCGCCGGCCTCGCCCTGGTCAACATCGACTACCGGCACGGACTGGAGGCCCCGTTCCCGGCTCAGCTGCACGACACGAAGGCCGCCATCCGCTACGTCCGCCGCTTCACCGCCGAGCTCGGCATCGACAAGGACCGGATCGGCGTGATGGGTGAGTCGGCAGGCGGCCACCTGGCCGCGCTCGCCGGGCTCGTACGGCCGGACCCCAACGCCGGCACGGCGGCACTGGAGGGTGCCGTGGGCGTCCAGGGCGAGGACAGCACCGTGCGGGCCGCCGTCTGCTGGTACCCGGCCACGGACCTGGGCGCGCTGCTCTCCCACCCGCTGCCGATGCCGCCCGCGCCGGACGGCTCCGAGTACCCCGATCCGTTCGGCGCCCTGCTGGGCGGCACCCCGGCGCAGTGGCCGGAACTCGCCCGCGCCGCCAGCCCGGTCACCTACGCGGCCACCGCGACCCCGCCCCCGTTCCTCCTGGTCCACGGGACGGCGGACCGCCTCCTGCCCTACAGCCAGAGCGAAACCCTCGCCACCGCCCTCCGGCGCGCGGGCGGACAGGCCACCCTGCGGCCGGTCGCGGGCGCCGACCACATCTTCCTCGGTACCCCCGATGTGACGCCGATCGTCACCGAGAGCGTCGCCTTCCTCGCCCGCCACCTGGGCGCCTGAGCAGAGCCGCCGAACCACCGGCGCGGGGCCCCGTCACGACGGTGCCCCGCGCACCCCGCCCGCGAGAGGGAGCCGCAAGACCGCCCGCTCCTGCTCGGAGCCCTCTTCCTCCTCATCACCGCCATCCTCACGGCCGTGTTGCTCACCCGCTCCGAGCGGCCGGCCTTCCAGGCCCTGGACGACGCGTGGCTACGGTGGATGGGCGGCCCGCACGACAGCCCGTACGCCGTCGTCGCGGCCGCGCTCGACTGGTTCGGCGGACCGCTGGGCGTGGTGGTCCCGGTCGGGCTGCTGATCCTCCTGGTCGTCCAGGCCCTGAAGCTCGGCGTGGACCGGCCGCGTCGTCCCGCCTACCCCCTGGTCCGGGTGGACCACGGTGCGTTCCCCTCCGGGCACTCGGCCGAAACTGCCCTCCTCGTGGTGATCGCGGTCGCCCGCCCTGTTCGTTCCCGCGGGCCGGCGGCGCGGCTGGTGGGCGGCCGGCGCCGCCCTCACGCCGGCGATGATGTGGAGCCGCGCCTGGCTGCACGCCCACTGACCCAGCGACACCCTGGCCGGCGCCACCACGGGGGCCGGAATCGCCCTCCTGCTGTGATGGGCCTTCACCCCGCTACTGCGCCGCGAAGAGGTAACACGTGTAGCCCCAGGGTGAACGGCGCCTTCAGGCAGGCCGGCCCGCTCAGGATGACTGACGGGGCACCAGTACCGGCTCCACGCCCCGAACCTGCGGCGGTACGCCGCGCTCCACCAGCCCGTGGAGGGCATCGGCGACTTCCGCGGGCGTGGGCAGGTCCAGCCGCACGGACGTCAACGCGGGCTGCTGCAGGGCCGACAGCACCAGGTCGTCGCAGCCGACGACGGCCACGTCCTGCGGCACGGAAACCCCCGCGGCCTGCAGTGCGTGCATGAGCAGGGCGGCGTATTCGTCGTTGTAGGCGAAGACCCCGTCCAGGCCCACGTCATACCGCCAGTTCGCCGCGAGTTCGGCAGCGGATTCGTGGGTGAAGGACAGCTCCAGCGCGCTGACGGTGGCCGTACTGCGGGCGGCGACCCCCTCCGCTCCGGCCAGCCGCGGCCGGGCGAAGGCGGCCAGACCTCGTTCCTGAGGCATGATCACGCCGAGGCTTCGGCGTCCACGGGAGAGCAGGTGCATGGCGGCGGTCGCGCCGATGCGCGCCTGGTCGAGCTCGACGGTGTGCGCGCCGGGCACTTCACGGGACCCGAACGCGACCACTCCGCGCACTCCGGCCCTGGTCAGTACGTCCACGGCCTGCCCGGACAGGCTGTCACCGTCCAGGGCCAGCACGGCCACCGGGCGCAGCTCGGCCCAGGCCCGGGCTGCGCTCACCGGGTCGGGGAACCGGCCGGCGTGCAGCACGAGCACGTATCCGTGGCGTTCCAGCTCGCTCTCCAGGTCGTCGACCCAGGCGCTGACCAGGCGCCCGGCCGCGGCAACGGAGGCCGGCATGAGCACGAGGTTGCTGCGGCCGGCCCGCAGCGAGCGGGCGGCGGCGTGCGGTACGTAGCCGAGTTGCTGGGCCGCGGCCAGCACCCGGGCGCGGGTGCTCTCGCTGACCCGGTGCGCCTGCGTGTTGTTGAGCACGAAGGACACGGTCGCCCGCGACACCCCGGCCAGGCGCGCCACATCCGCGCTGGTGACGGCCGTCGGTGTGGTCGGCTCCTTGCCCATGGCGCTCCTGCCTCGTCCCTTGTCTCGTCCTCATCTGACCGACTGACCGGCACCTCCCAGGTTACACGCGTTACCAGGAAGTGCCGCAAGTCACCGCAGGACCGTACAAGCCACCCGTGAAGGTGCCTCACGGGGCCATGCAGCGACGCCGACTGCACGGGCCCGGCCGACCCTCCCGCCCGCCGACACCCCCGACCGCCACGACCGGGCTGTTCAGGCACGTGTAACCGAGTGCGGCTCGGTCCGGCAGGCGTCGGCGGGGACGGGCGGGAGTCGGGTGTCGGGAGCAGGCGGAGGGGGCGATGACGGCACCCTCGGCGGGGACGTCGACGAGGTCGAGGAGCCCTGTTTCCTCCACCGGGTCCACGGAGTCCCGGAACATCTGCCGGCGCGCCTCCTCCATGTCCTGGCCGGCCCAGAACTCCCTCTCGGCGCGGGAGGTGATGTAGCGGGCGCGGGGGAAGGTCGGAACCCAACCGCCTTCACCGCACGCGCGTTCCAACCGACATGGTCGGCGTGCAGGTGGGTGAGGACCGCCAGGTCGACCGAGTCCGGGGCGTATCCGGCGGCCGCGAGACGCCTGAGGTAGTCGGTGTCGAGGTCGCGCCAGGCGGGGTTGGCGCGCTCCTTGCCGTTGCCGATGCCGGTATCCACCAGGACGCGCAGCCCGCCGGTGGTGAACGCGAAGGTGTGACCGTGCAGGCGCAGGACGCCTTCGCCGTCGGCGAAGTGGGGGCGCGGCCAGTCCTGTCCGGCGACGACCTCGGGGGTGGCGTCCGGCAGCAGCCATGGTCCGGTGGCGGGCGGCAGGAGGGTCTCGTCGATGCGGTGAACGGTGACGTCGCCGACGTTCCAGGTAGGCATGGGGCAACACCCCTCGGCCCTAAACGCAAGCGGCTTGCATTAAAGTCACCGTTACAGCCGCACGACCCTCTAACGCAAAGCTTTGACCTTAGGTGTCCTCGGGTGGCATCGCGGCCGCCACGGTACGCGGGGGAAGCCGATCGGCGAATTGCCCGATGAAGCGGCCCGTCGAAGATTTCGCTCTGCGCCGTGAAACGAACGCCGTTGTGGATCAGGTCGGGTTTCCGGAGAAGGTCATCGGTCTCGGCATGGCGCAGGGTCGGCAACACGATCGGGGGCGCTTCGCCCACCCGCACTCACCCCGAACCTCCGCCACGACGGGAGTGGTGAACTGGAATGCGGGGTGAGGCAACGGCGCCGATCAACGGCGCCCCTCGCTCTCCGGCGCGAGTATCACTTGACACCGGCATATCTCAACGATCCCGACGCCTGTGCGGAAAGTCGATTGCCCGCGATTGTGATGCGCGCTTGCGAATCCGTCGGCGGCGAGTCAAACAAGGCCTGATCTTTCCGTCAAGACCGGCTCGATTCCTTCTCAGGTTCTGGAATCGGCCGGACGGTGTACGTAGTCGGCACGTGACCTGCAGTGAAGTTGCCATCGGAGGTCGCCACGCCGGCGCGTCGGCGCCCTTCTCCGTAACATCGGCGCCGCAGCGGACGCGCGCCAGGAGCGCGGCTCGACGACGGCAGAACACGCATCCCACCCGAAGTAAGCGCAACTGCCTACTTTCTTGCCGCATTCAGCTAGCAGATGCCAGGCGAGGTGTTTTGGCCAATGGCAACTGCGCGTTCCCTATCCAGCCGGCGGGGTGCGGGGGCCGGAATCGCGCGCCAGGCCTCCCGGCCGAGGGGCCCACTCACGGCCGACAGAAGGAGACCTGGCCGCGGCCTCGCCCATATAGGCGATCCGCTGTCCGACATGGTCCGACTTCGGTGGATTCACCATGTCTCTGCACGTCAGCTTGACCGATGTACCTGCGGCGTCGTAGTTTCGAACGACCGACTCGTGAGCTGACGAAGGGGGCGAAGTCGGATGTCGATCATCTCCGAACTGCTGCGCCTCGCCCACGAGATCGCATGGGCTCCGGGTCGTGTAGCACACGGCTGCTGAAAAGCCCCCTTTTTTCCCGGCGTGCCCGTTTGCGGCCCCGGTATCTTTCGGTTCCTCTTACCGCCTGCGGCACGCCGTCTCGTGCTGATGTGCGCTCTCCGGGCTCTTGAGCTGCGTCACCGAATTAGAAAGCTCCTGAAAAATGGCGTCTAGGACAATCAGATCGACTGCGCACCGAAATGGGGATGCGTCATGACAGCGGCCCGGATCACGGTCAACGGGAAAGAAGCACCGATTTCGCCGGCTGCTCCCCACACCACCGTGCTGGACTTCCTTCGCGAGCGCGGCCTCACCGGCACCAAGGAGGGCTGTGCCGAGGGTGAGTGCGGCGCGTGTTCGGTCCTCGTGGCACGTCCCGGGGTGAACAAGCCCACCGACTGGGTGGCGGTCAACGCCTGCCTGGTCCCGGTCGCGGCGCTCGACGGTCAGGAAGTCATCACCGCCGAGGGTCTCGCGACCCCCGGCGAGCCCGGCAAGCCCGCCACGCTGCACCCGGTGCAGGAGGAGATGGCGGTCCGCGGCGGCTCCCAGTGCGGTTACTGCACCCCGGGATTCGTCTGCAGCATGGCCTCCGAGTACTACCGGCCCAACCGCTGCGCGGACGCGGCCCCGGAGTCGGACTCGGACGCGCACGCGGCCGAGGGCGGCGACCACGAGCACGGCCCGAACGGGTTCGATCTGCACTCGCTGAGCGGAAACCTGTGCCGCTGCACCGGTTACCGCCCGATCCGCGATGCCGCGTACGCCGTCGGTGCGCCCACCGAGGACGACCCGCTGGCGCAGCGCCGCGAGCAGCCCGCGCCCGAGCCGGCCGCCACCGAGTACACCCAGGACGGCAGCACGTTCCTGCGGCCGAGCACCCTGGCCGAGGCGACGCAGCTGCTGCGCGAGCGCCCCGAGGCCGTGGTCGTCGCCGGCAGCACCGACTGGGGCGTCGAGGTCAACATCCGTTCCCGGCGCGCCGAGTGCGTGGTCGCCATCGACCGGCTGCCCGAGCTGCGTGAGCTGAAGGTCGAGGCCGACCACATCGAGATCGGTGCCGCGGTCACGCTCACCGAGATCGAGCGCCGCCTCGACGGCAGCGTCCCGCTGCTGGCCGAGCTGTTCCCGCAGTTCGCCTCCCGGCTCATCCGCAACAGCGGCACCCTCGGCGGCAACCTCGGTACCGGCTCCCCGATCGGTGACAGCCCGCCGGTGCTGCTCGCACTGGAGGCGTCGCTGGTGCTCGCCGACGCCGACGGCGAGCGCGAGGTCCCGCTGGCCGAGTACTTCACCGGGTACCGGCAGAGCGTGCGCCGTCCGGACGAGCTGATCCGCGCGGTGCGCATCCCGCTCCCGCTGTCGCCCGTCTCGGCCTTCCACAAGATCGCCAAGCGTCGGTTCGACGACATCTCCAGCGTGGCGGTCGCCTTCGCGCTGGAGATCGAGGACGGCATCGTCCGGAAGGCCCGCATCGGCCTTGGCGGCGTGGCCGCCACCCCGATCCGCGCGCTCGCCACCGAGGCCGCCCTCGAGGGCAAGGCCTGGACGGCGGAGACCGTGGAGGCCGCGGCCGAGGTGCTGCGCGCCCAGGGCACGCCGATGAGCGATCACCGTGCCAGCTCCGAGTACCGCTCCGCGATGCTCGGTCAGAGCCTGCTGAAGCTGTTCGCCGAGACCACCGAGGCGGTGTCGTCATGAGCCATCTGTCCGAGCGCCCCGAGAAGCCCACCGTCGGTATTTCGATGCCGCACGAGAGCGCGTACCTGCACGTCACGGGTAACGCCCTCTACACCGACGACCTGGTGTACCGCACCAAGGACGTCCTGCACGCCTACCCGGTACAGGTCTTCAAGGCCCACGGCCGGATCACCGCGCTGCGCACCGAGCCCGCGCTCGCCGTGCCCGGTGTGGTCCGTGTGCTGACCGGCGCCGACGTGCCCGGCGTCAACGACGCCGGCATCAAGCACGACGAGCCGCTGTTCCCCGACGAGGTCATGTTCCACGGCCACGCCGTGGCCTGGGTGCTCGGCGAGACCCTGGAAGCGGCCCGGCTCGGTGCGGCTGCCGTCGAGGTCGAGCTCGAGGAACTGCCCGCGCTGATCACGGTGAAGGAAGCGATCGCGGCCGAGAGCTTCCACGGCGCCCGTCCCCTGATGGAGACCGGCGACATCGAGGCCGGCTTCGCCGAGTCCGCGCACGTCTTCGAGGGCGAGTTCCAGTTCTCCGACCAGGAGCACTTCTACCTGGAGACGCACGCCGCGCTGGCCCTGGTCGACGAGAACGAGCAGCTGTTCATCCAGAGCAGCACGCAGCACCCGTCGGAGACCCAGGAGATCGTCGCGCACGTCCTCGGGCTGCAGAGCCACGAAGTGACCGTGCAGTGCCTGCGGATGGGCGGCGGCTTCGGCGGCAAGGAGATGCAGCCGCACGGGTTCGCGGCCATCGCCGCGCT
This sequence comes from Streptomyces sp. NPDC043853, assembly GCF_056436025.1. Classification (NCBI taxonomy): domain Bacteria; kingdom Bacillati; phylum Actinomycetota; class Actinomycetes; order Kitasatosporales; family Streptomycetaceae; genus Streptomyces; species Streptomyces sp. NPDC043853. The sequence goes on along the minus strand of NZ_JBWKDJ010000005.1, from coordinate 190,232 downwards.
CGGCGCCAAGCTGACCGGCCGTCCGGTCCGGCTCCGGCTCAACCGGACCCAGGACCTGACCATGTCCGGCAAGCGCCACGGCTTCCACGCGACGTGGAAGATCGGCTTCGACGCCGAGGGCCGCATCCAGGCCCTGGACGCCACGCTGACCGGCGACGGCGGCTGGAGCCTGGACCTGTCCGAGCCGGTGGTCGCCCGCGCGCTGTGCCACATCGACAACACGTACTGGATCCCCAACGCGCGTGTCGCCGGCCGCATCGCCAAGACCAACAAGACCTCCAACACCGCCTTCCGCGGCTTCGGCGGCCCCCAGGGCATGCTGGTGATGGAGGACATCCTCGGCCGGGTGGCGCCCCTGCTCGGCCTGGACCCGATGGAGCTGCGCGAGCGCAACTTCTACCAGCCGAACCTCGGCCAGACCACCCCGTACGGTCAGCCGGTCACCCAGGCCGAGCGGATCTCCGGCATCTGGCAGCAGGTGAAGGAGGACGCCTCCATCGCCGAGCGCAAGCGCGAGATCGAGGCGTTCAACGCCGCGAACCCGCACACCAAGCGGGCGCTCGCGCTGACCGGCATCAAGTTCGGCATCTCGTTCAACCTCACCGCCTTCAACCAGGGCGGCGCGCTGGTGCTGATCTACAAGGACGGCTCCGTCCTGATCACGCACGGCGGCACCGAGATGGGCCAGGGCCTGCACACCAAGATGATGCAGGTCGCCGCGACCTCGCTCGGCATCCCGCTGAGCAAGGTCCGGCTGGCTCCGACGCGTACCGACAAGGTGCCCAACACCTCGGCCACCGCGGCCAGTTCCGGTGCCGACCTCAACGGTGGCGCGATCAAGAACGCCTGTGAGCAGCTGCGCGCGCGGCTGGTGCAGGTGGCCGCCGGCCAGCTCGGGGGGAACGCCTCCGACGTGCGCATCGTCGAGGGCGTCGCCCGCGTCCTGGGCAGCGACAAGGAGCTGGCCTGGGACGACCTGGTGCGTACGGCGTACTTCCAGCGGGTCCAGCTGTCGGCCGCCGGTTTCTACCGGACCGAGGGTCTGCACTGGGACGCGAAGACGTTCCGGGGCTCGCCGTTCAAGTACTTCTCCTACGGCGTTGCCGCGACCGAGGTCGAGGTGGACGGTTTCACCGGCAAGTACCGCATGCGGCGCGTGGACATCGTGCACGACGTCGGCGACAGCCTGTCCCCGATGATCGACATCGGTCAGGTCGAGGGCGGCTTCGTGCAGGGCGCCGGCTGGCTGACGCTCGAGGACATGCGCTGGGACACCAGCAACGGACCCAACCGGGGCCGACTGCTGACCCAGGCGGCGAGCACGTACAAGCTGCCGAGCTTCTCGGAGATGCCCGAGGAGTTCAACGTCACGCTGATGCAGAACGCCACCGAGGAGGGTGCCGTCTACGGCTCCAAGGCCGTGGGTGAGCCCCCGCTGATGCTGGCCTTCTCGGTCCGTGAGGCGCTGCGGCAGGCGGCTTCGGAGTTCGGCCCGGCCGGAGTCAGCGTGGAGCTCGGTGCCCCCGCGACGCCGGAGGCTGTGTACTGGGCGATCGAGACGGCTCGGAACGCTGATGCGAAGCCGGGCGACAGCGAGATCGCTTCCGACGCAACCGCCCTGAGTAATGCCTGACATGACGTGGGTGGCCGCGGTCGCGCGGTTGCGGGCTCGCCGGGAACCCGGCGTGCTCGTGACCGTCGCGACCGTGCGCGGCCACGCACCCCGCAAGGCCGGCGCCAAGCTCGTCGTGGGTCAGACCGAGACCTGGGGATCGATCGGCGGTGGCAACATCGAGGCCGTCGCGATCGACCGGGCCCGCGAAGTGATCGGCATGCCCGATCCGGAGCCGGAGCTGATGGACTTCGCCCTCAACGACAAGGTGACCAGTCGGCACGGCGTGCAGTGCTGCGGCGGTGCCGTCAGCGTGCTGCTCGAACCGCTGCCGGTGGTCCCGGCGGTGGCGGTCTTCGGGGTCGGTCACGTCGGACTGGAGCTGGCGCGCATCCTGGCCCGCCACAGCATCGATCTGCATCTGATCGACACCCGGCCCGAGCAGCTCACCGAGGAACGGCTCGCCGTTCTCTCGGATGCGGTGGCGGACGTCCACGTGCACCACACGCTGCTGCTTCCGGAGGAGGTGCTCGCGGAGCTGGCACCCGGCACCCACGTGCTGATCATGACCCATGATCACGCCGAGGATGCCGCGCTGTGTGACGCCGCGCTGCGTACGCCCGGTCTCGGTTCGGTCGGGCTGATCGGCTCGTCCGCCAAGTGGTCCCGGTTCAAGCAGCGTCTGGCCACCGAAGGCGGCCACGATGCGGAGACCATCGACCGGATCAAGACGCCGATCGGGATGACCGAGATCACCGGCAAGGAACCCGCCACGATCGCGGTGAGCGTCGCGGCGGACCTGATCATGACCTTCGAGCGGGAACGCCGCGCGGTGGTGCCGGACGCGGTCGCGGCGGAGTACGTCCGCGCCGGCAGTCGCTAGGACACGTGTAACGGGAACCGGGAAGCCGGGCGTGGATCACCGCGCCCGGCCTCGTGGTCTCCGGATGCGTTGCACAGCCCACGGGTTACAGGTGCGACGAGTTACACGTGTTACCCGTAGTGGGGCGTGTTACCGGCCGGGACCCGCCGGACTCGCGCTCACCTGGTGTCCACGTCGGCGTGCACCAGGTGATGGTCCGAGTACGCGGTCGGATGCACGCGGTGTCCGAGCGGGACGACGCCCCGCAGGAAGACGTAGTCGAACTTGCTCTGCCAGTCGGTGGTCGGCTCGCAGGTGCCGGTGGACGACGGGCGGCACGCGGGGTCCGTATCGGTGGCCCGTGCCCACATCGCGGTGAGTTCGGCGGCGTCCGGCACCGCGTTGAAGTCGCCGAGCACGATCGCGCGGTCGTGGCGGGCGACGGCCGCGGCCAGTACGCGGACCTGGTCCGCCCGGACCGCTTCCTGGCGTCGCTGGGCAAGGTGCGTGTTGAACACCCGTACGGGCCTGCCGCCCACCGTGGTGGTGACCGCCATGTACCCGCGGTCCTCGGACCCGCCGTCGGGGTATTCCGCGGTGACGAGGCCGCTCATCGGTGCCGCCGAGAGTACGGCTTGCCCGAATCCTCCCGGACGCCACGGCACTCCCCCGCAGCGGCCCCAGTTCCGCAGGACTGTCCCGTACTCGACGTGGTAGACCAGCCCGTACCGGCTCTCCAGCCGGTTGCGGATCGCCTCGACGTCCCGCACGCACGCTTCCTGCAAGCCGACGACCTGCGGCGCGTACGTGGCGATCTCCGCGGCGCGGTCTGCGTTCCCGGCCCCGCAGGGGTTGCAGATGTTCCACGTCATGACCCGGTTCGGTACGGCCTCACCGACGCCTTCGACGGGCCGCGCCCCGGCGAAGGGGGCACCGCTCGGCGCGCTGGGGCCGACGAGCACCGCGCAGGCCACGATCGAGGCGCCCACGAGCAAGCGCATGCCCCTGCCGAACACCTACGCCTCCTCCTCGACGACGCCCACGCCACCGGACCTCGCCGTGCACCGGGTCATCGGACGTGTTCCGGCACCACCCTACGACCCCGGCACCGGCACCCGTCAGTGCTCGGGCTCCCGGACCTCAAGTGCGAGGAGCGGTGCCGCCCATGGGGCATCCCGGGGGCGCGGCAGCCCACTGCTCGCGGAGGGCGGTGGGGATGTCGAGCGCGGTGCGTTCCCCACCGGTGAGAGTGCGGACGCTGCCGGAGAGGAGGAGCCGGCCGGCCTTGTCCAGGACGGCGCGGGCGGCGGCGTTGTCGTCCTCCGCTCGTTCCAGGCGGCGGACGAGGCGGACTCCGGTGGCCGTGATCCGGCTGAACAGGCCGGGCCGGGGCACCTTGAGGGCGTCGGCGACCCGGGGGTCGACCACCTGCCGGATCATGGCCGGCACGATGCCGTCGAAGACCTTGCCGGGCACGAGTTGCTCGTAGAAGTCGATGAGGCCGCGGGTCAGGGCGATGCCCTCGGGCGAGGGCGCGAAGTGCCGCCGGACGATCATCCGGTCCACCTCGCGCGCCTCCGCGAGCGTGGCCGGCATGACGTCCTCGCGGATGCCGAGCATGGCTCCGGCGACCCGCCACACGTAGTAGTAGTCCGCCGCCTCCCGCTCGGTGACCGAGATCCCGAGCCGTTCCATGCCGTCCAGGACGTGCACCGAGAAGATCAGCATCGCGGAGAGCATGTCCTCCTGGCAGACCGGGACGCCGTCGCGCTCCGCGTCCCACTGCCCCGAGCCCGCGACGAGGTGGCGGACGGCTGCGTGGATGAGGCGGGTCTTCTGCAAGGTCGGCACGAACGAACCACCGGCCCCGTACGGGTCTTCGTCCATCAGTCGCAGCACGAACTGCGAGGTCTCCGCGAGCCGTCGGTGCGGCCGGTTCAGGCGGTGGGTCAGGTCCAGGATCCGTGAGGGGACGGGGGCGGCATAGCAGTCGACCATCGCCCCGTACGACAGGACGGACGCCACGTGCACCCCGTCGTCGACGAAGAACGCGTGCGCGCTCGCGATCCGCTCCGGGTCGGCCCAGTCGGGCAGGAGGTCGGTGGCGGCGAGGTAGGCCCGCACGCACTCCGGCAGATCGTCCGGAAACGCCTGGTCGTTCCGTGTGAACTCGCGCAGCAGTCTGTTGACTTCGCCCGTTTTTCCCGAGGCGGCGAGCTCCGCGACCACCCCGTCGGCGAGCGGGTCCCCTTCCCGCCTGAGCGCGTCCAGGGTTTCCTCGGTGTGCGGCATGGCAGCGGCCTCCTCGCCGTCGGGATCGTCCGACGAAAGTGTCGGTGTCCCGGCGCTCCGCCCGTGCGCGCCGACGGGAAACGAGGGTGGCGATGGCCGAAAAACACGTCTCAGGTCATGATGAGGAGGCGGGTGTTCGGCACCAGCTTCCGGTTCACGCTGGTGCTCTGCACGAAGATGGTGAACTCATCGTTGTGGTCGGGCTTCACGCGGGCCTCGGCGTCCGGCAGGCCGAGCAGGGTCCGGGCCTCCGGCCCCGTGTAGATGTTGTCCGACTTCTTCTCCAGCACCGCGATCTGCTTCCGCGCCTGGATCTTTTCCGACTTGCTCAGCTGGTAGAAGGCGCAGCCGGTGCGGTACGTGTGCCCGGATTCGATGACCCATTCCCGGATCGCCGTATCACGCGTCACGGGAACGAGCCGGTACGTCGACGATTCCGCCGGCTTGAGGCCGGCCGCCTTGATGGTGTCGCTGTTCACCGCGTCCGCGCCGGTGGAGAACACGGCCCGCGATCCGCGGATTCCCTTGGTGCGGCCCACCATGAACTTCTCGGTGGCCTCCTTGATGACCTGCCCGGCTTCCTGCAGGCCCTGGGTGCTCGTGGCGTCCCAGATGGCGATGTTGTCCTTCGGGAAGCCGTACTGCATGGCCTCGCGCTTGCCCATCTGGTCCGGGACCAGGACGGCGAGCGTCCAGTTGTCCGCCTGCGTCTCGATCATCGAGGCCACGGACCGCACCAGGTCACGGGGGTTCTTGGAAGGGGTGCCCGGGCAGCGGTGGCTCGCGTTCTCCTGCCCGTCGGTCAGCACGAACGTCAGGAAGCTGTGGTCGCCGTACAGTTGGGCCGTCTGCGCCAGCTCGTGCTGCGACTTCAGCGTGGCCGCCAGCAGGGCCGTCATTCCGCCGGTCCGGTAGACCTCCTTGAGGGACGGCATGCGCAGCACGTCCTTGTCGTAGACGACGCATTCCACCCGGTTCGAGAAGACGTACACCGTGACGCGGGTTTCCTGGTCCAATTCCTCGGAGCGGCGGGCCAGATAGGCGATCTGCTGGTCGGCGACCTCGATGACCTTGTTGCTCAGGTGCGACATGGACGAACTGGCGTCCAGGACGAGGGCGACGTGATTGATGTAGTTCTGGTTTCCGGACATGGCGAACTCCCCGTTTCCGTTCTCCGCTTCGGTACCCCGATCCTCGCACCCACCACTGACAACGCTCCCGGACCGCCGGTGCCGCCCCTCCTCGCCTCTCCTCGCCCGCGCGGGGCTGTGGGCCGAGTTCTCCGGCGCCGCCGCCCGTCACGCCCGAGTGGGACGAGGTGCACCGCCGGCTCCGCGCTGCGGGGATCGTGGGCCGACGTGCCGTCACGACCGTGCGAACTCGTGTCAAGGGGCCGGTCCCGGCATGGCCGACAGTGGTCGGGGCGGCGACGTCGGCGGTTCATTCAAGGGACACCTGAGCAACCTCAAGGCATCATCGGGGCGCATCGTGGCGCCCTTACGTTCCGTGACGCCCTCGTCCCGCGAGCGAAAGGTTTCGCATGCCCAGTCGGAAGACCACCACGGTGGCTCTCGTCGGCGCAGTCTCCTCGGCCGCCCTGGCCGCCGCCGCCCTGACCGTTCTCGCCCCCGCCGCCTCGGCGGCGGGCACCACCTTCACCGCGACCGCGGACACCTACGTCGACGGTCAGAACACCGCGACGAACTATGGTGCCTCGCAGCAACTCGGCGTGGACAACAGCCCGGTCAAGCAGACGCTGCTGAAGTTCGCCGTCTCCGGCCTCACCCAGCCGGTCACCAAGGCGAAGCTCCGCGTCCACGTCGACGACGTGTCGGGTGCGGAGAGCAGCAGCGGCGGCACGTTCCGCGCGATGTCCAACACCTCGTGGTCCGAGACCTCGGTCACGTACGCCAACCGGCCGTCCATCGACGGTGCCGTGCTGGGGACCCTCGGCGCGGTCTCCCGCAACACCTGGTACGAGGTGGACGTGACCTCGTACGTCACGGGCAACGGCACGTTCGGCATCGGCGTCACCTCGTCGAGCAGCAACGGGGCCGACTACGACTCCCGCGAAAGCGGCTCCACCGCACCGCAGTTGGTGATCGAGACGGGCGCCGGTCCGACGCCGACGCCGACCCCGACGCCGTCGCCGACCGGAACCACCCCGCCGTCCGGCGACCCGGTGCTCGTCGGCGCGGGCGACATCGCCACCTCGGGCTCCGGCGACACCGCGACGGCCAAGCTCCTCGACACCATCCCCGGCACGGTGTTCACGCTCGGCGACAACGCCTATCCGGACGGCACCGCCTCGGACTTCGCCACGTACTACGAGCCGACGTGGGGCCGTCACAAGGCCCGCACCAAGCCGGCGCCGGGCAACCACGACTACCACACCTCCGGTGCCACGGGTTACTACAACTACTTCGGAGCCAACGCGGGTCCCTCGGGCCGCGGTTACTACTCGTACGACCTCGGCAACTGGCACGTGGTGGCGCTCAACTCCGAGACGGCCATGGGCGTGGGGTCCGCCCAGGAGCAGTGGCTGCGCGCCGACCTGGCCGCGAGCAACAAGCCGTGCACGGTGGCCTACTGGCACAAGCCGCGCTGGACGTCGAGCTCCAGCCACGCCGGCGACCCCTCGACGGGCCCGCTCGTCCAGGCGCTGTACGACAACAACGCCGAGGTCATCCTGACCGGCCACAACCACCAGTACGAGCGGTTCGCCCCGCAGAACCCGAGCGGCCAGCTGGACTCCGCGCGCGGCCTGCGGCAGTTCGTCGCCGGCATGGGCGGCGCCGGCCTCTACGGTTTCGGCACCATCCAGCCGAACAGCGAGGCCCGCAACAACGACACCTTCGGCGTGCTCAAGCTGACCCTGCGCGCGAACGGCTACGACTGGCAGTTCGTCCCGGAGGCGGGCAAGACCTACAACGACAGCGGCACCGGCACCTGCCACTGATCCCGCCCGCCCGGGCCGCACGCCGCCCGCACGCCGCCTTCGGCGGCGGGCGGCCTGCGGCCTCTGCGACCCCATCCCATCCGGAGGTCACCACACCGTGTATCTCTCCACCATCGGCAGGACGGAGCTGCCGGCCGACACCGCGGGACCGGGCCGGCGCGGCCGGTGGACCCTGGTCGGGGGCAATGTCCTCGCGCTCGGCACCGTCAGCCTGATCACCGACGTCTCCGCGGAGATGGTCACCGCGGTCCTGCCCCTGTACCTCGTGCTCGGTCTGCAGCTCAGCCCAGCCGCCTACGGAGTCCTCGACGGGCTCAACACCGGGGCCACGGCCCTGCTCCGACTCGTCGGCGGCTACGTGGCCGACCGGGTCAGCCGGCGGAAGGCGGTCGCCGGGGCCGGTTACGGCCTGTCGGCGCTGGCGAAGCTCGGCCTGGTGGCGGTGGGCGGTTCGGCCTCGTCGATCGGTCTGGTGCTGGCCGCCGACCGTGCCGGCAAGGGACTGCGCACGGCGCCGCGCGACGCGCTCATCACCCTGTCCACGCCCGAGCACGCCCTCGGCCGGGCCTTCGGGGTGCACCGGGCCATGGACAGCATCGGTGCGTTCGCCGGTCCGCTCGTGGCGCTGGCCGTCCTGACGGCCGCCGCCCAGTCGTTCGACGCCGTCTTCGTCACCAGCTTCTGCATCGCGGCCCTGGGCGTGCTGGTCCTCGTCCTGTTCGTACGGGACCACCGGGAGGCCCGGCCGCCGGCGGGCACCGTCTCGCCGCGCGCGGTCGGCGGGCTGCTGCGCGCCCGGCCGGTCCGGCGGCTGGTGGCCGCCGCCTGCCTGCTGGGTCTGGCCACCATCGGCGACGGCTTCGTGTACCTGCTGCTGCAGCGGCGCGAGCAGCTGTCCATCGGCTGGTTCCCGCTGCTGGCCGTCGGGACCAGCCTCTCCTACCTCCTCCTCGCGGCCCCGCTGGGTGCCCTCGCCGACCGGGTCGGGCGGCTGCCGGTGATGCTGGGCGGCTACGGCGTGCTGGCGGTCGTCTACCTGCTGCTGCACGGCCCGCTCGACGGCCCGCTGCTGCTGGTCCTGGCCGTCGGTCTGAACGGTGCCTTCTACGCCGCCACGGAGGGGGTGCTGATGGCGCTCGCGGGACCGGTCCTGCCGGAACGGCTGCGGACGACCGGCATCGCACTGATCCAGAGCGGTCAGGCCCTGGCCTACCTCGGCTCGTCCGTGCTCTTCGGACTGGCGTGGCAGGCCTGGGGATCGACCGCGGCGAGCCGGGGTGCGGCGGTGGCCGTCGTCCTCGCCGGGGTGGCGACGGCGTTCCTGCTCGTGCCCCGGTCCGCCGATGCCCCCGACTCCCAGCCGAACCCGGACGAAAGGACTCGTACCACCTCATGAACGCCCCCAGCCGGCGCGCCAGGATACTCGTCACGGTGATCGCCGCCGTCCTGCTCGCGGCGCTGGCGACCACCACCGTCCTCGTGGCCCGCCGGAACGCGGAGCCCGGTGCCGGCGCGGGCGCCGATCCGGTCGCCGCCGCTTCCCCGGGCGCCGGCCGTCCGGGCGGCCCCGGGCTCCGGGTGCTGAGCAACGGCCTGCTGTCCACGGTGTCGCTCGCCGACCCCGCGGGCCCGCGTACCGTCACCTCGCAGCACTGCGACCGCGCGTACACCGCGGGCGGCACCACCTCCTGCCTCACGCCCGCCGGAGCGCTCAGCGCTCCCCGGCTGCTGGTCCTCGACGAGGAGCTCCGGGTGAAGCGCAGCGTGTCCCTGACCGGGCTCCCCAACCGGACCCGGGTCTCCGCCGATGGCCGCATGGTCGGCTGGACGCTGTTCGTGGGCGGGGACTCGTACGCCGGCGGGGGCTTCTCGACCCGTACGGGCATCCTCGACATGCGCACGGGGGAGGTCATCGGCTCCCTGGAGGAGTTCGCGGTCTTCCGTGACGGCCGGCGCCACCGTGCGGCGGACACCAACGTCTGGGGCGTCACGTTCGCCGCCGATTCCAACCGGTTCTACGCGACGGTCTCCAGCGGAGGCGTTCGCTCCCTGGCGGAGGGGGACGTCGCGGCCCGGACGCTGCGTGTGCTGACCGACAACGCGGACAACGTGGAATGCCCGTCGCTGTCGCCCGACGGCACCCGTATCGCCTTCAAGCAGGCCGTCGGCGCGGACCCGGCCAAGGGCTGGCGCCTGTCCGTCCTCGATCTCGCCACCGGACGCCGCACGGAGTCGGCCGAGACCAGGTCGGTGGACGACCAGGCGGCCTGGCTGGACGACCGCACCCTCGCGTACGGCCTCCAGCGCGGCGACGGCACCAACGACGTGTGGACGGTCCCGGCCGACGGCAGCGGCACACCCCGTGTCCTCGTCCAGGGCGCCAACTCCCCCGCGCCTCTTCCCGCGACGGGCTGAGGCGGCCGGAAGGCGGCCCGGGCGCGGCGGGCCGTCAGGCGTGCGGGGCGGAGGCCGTCAGTATCCAGCCGGTGCCGCGCAGGCGCAGGACGCCGTCGGCCTCGTAGGGGCGCAGGACTTCGGTCAGGCGGGCCCTGGCGTGCTCGCCGGCGCCGGGGCCGGCCTGGGCGACGAGGTGGCGGCCGGGCCCGGAGTCCAGGAGGAACCGGGCCGCGTCCGCCGCGTCGCGCCCCCAGGTCCCGTACGCCGTCACGTGTCTGGCGCGGACGTCGTGGAGCCCCGCCGCGGCCAGGGGGGCGGCCGCCGCGCCGGGCTCGGCGAGCGAGAACATGCCCGGCCCTCCGGGCTTGCCGAAGCCGTCCAGGGGCAGGATGTCGCCGAGTGCGGCCAGGGCGGTGAGCCATTCGTTGCCCTCGGGCTCGGCGGCGCAGAGCAGGGCCACGCGGCCGCCGGGGCGCAGTGCGCCGGCGATGTTCGCGAACGCCGCGGCGGGGTCGGTGAAGAACATGATGCCGAAGCGGCTGATGGCGAGGTCGAAGGCGCCGGGCGCGAGGGGGTGGACCTGGGCGTCCCCGTGTTCGAAGCGGACGTGGTGCAGGCCTTCGGCTTCGGCGCTCGCCCTGGCGCGTTCGAGCATGGGTCCGGAGAGGTCGAGGCCCAGGGCGAGGCCGTCGGGACCTGCTGCGCGGGCGGCCTGCCGGGTGGTGGATCCGGCGCCGCAGCCGATGTCGAGAATGTGTTCGCCGGGGGTGATGGCCGCGGCGTCGAAGAGCAGCTGGTCGAATCCGGCGTTGACGGCGTCCCAGCGGTGCTGGTGGGCGGCCCAGTGGGTGCCCTCGTATCCGTTCCAGGATTCGGCCTGGCCGGTGTTCGCGATGCCGTGCATGGATGGGACCTCCTGTGCGTGGGGATGCGGGATCGACGGCCCGAACCTTAGGATGGGCGCACGCCCAAACAGTATGGGCGACTGCCCATACTTGCAATCCCCTGTTCTCCGGGAGGACTTGGTGTCACCACGTGGAGTGGCCATCCCCGATCTGCGCGAGCGGCTCTTCGACGCGGCGGAGCGCGTCCTGGCCCGGGACGGGGCCGCCGCCCTGACCAGCAGGGCGATCACGGCCGAGGCGGACTGCGCCAAGGGGGTGCTGCACACCCACTTCGCCGGGCTGGACGAGTTCGTGGCGGAGCTGGTGCTGGACCGTTTCACCCGCTCGGCCGCGCTGGCGGCCACGCTCCCCGGCAGGGTGGGCGAGGGCTCGGTGGGCGGCAACCTGGTGGAGCTGGCCGCGGCGGTCCTGTCCCTGGACCCCGGGGTCGTCGGCCTGGCGGTGACCCGTCCCGCGGCGGCCCTGCGGGTCCGCGAGGCCTGGGCCGGGGGCGCCCCCGGCTTCGACACGATCCAGGACTCCATCGAGGCCTACCTCGACGCCGAGCAGCGCCTGGGACGCATCGGTCCCGGCACGGACACCGGTGTGGCCGCCCTGGCCATCGTGGGCACCCTGCACCACCTGCTGATGACGAGCCGCCCCGGCAGCCCTCCCCCGCGGGACCGGGTCGAGCGACTGGTCCGCGCCCTGACCGGCCCGTCCTGAGCAGGTGGCCCCGGCGTGCGAAGCAGGTCGGCTGCAGGCCGGTGCGCAGTTGCCGGCCGAGCGGGGTCAGCGACGGACCCGGCGCGGCGCAGCGCCGGTGGGCGTCCGCGCTGGCCGCGAACCCCGATGGTCCGGCTCGGCGCAGGCCGAGGTGCCGCTGCCGCCGTCCCGGCCGAGCCCGGAACGCACCGCCGCAAGGATGTGCCGCAGGCCTGGAGGGCCCGTCAGCCGACGTGGACGTGCGGGCGGCGGGCCCGGTCGGGCTCGGCGCCTCGGACGACCTCGCGGGTGACGGGGGCGACCTCGCCCTGCCCGAAGAGGAAGAAGCGCAGGAAGTTGGCGAGCGGGTTGCCCTCGGTCCACTCGAAGTAGATGTGCGGCCGCTGCCCGGTCTCGTCACGGACGTGCAGGAGGAGCGCGGCGAGGGCATTGGGGACGGAGGAGGACTCCAGGGTGAGGACCCGGTACCGGTCGTGCATGACCTCGCCCCTGACCCTCAGGCCGGCCTCGAACTCCGACGGGTCCAGGACGGTGACCTCCACGAAGACGAAGTCGTCGCCCGTCGGGGTGTCGTTGTCGGCACGGATCTGGTCGATCTTCTCCCGGTACTCGGCCTTGTCGCGGTTGTCCGGCTCGTTGGCGATGAAGCGGATCGTGCGGGTGGCCGTGTCCCGGATGAAACGTTGCGCCATGTCGTCGAGCTCGACGTCCGTCACACGCAGCTCGAAGACGCGGGCGAGACGGGACAGGAGTGAGAGCGCCATGATGCCGGCGATGAAACAGGCGCCGATCTTCACGCCGTCCGGCCGCTCGACCACGTTCACGGCCGTGGTGTAGATGAAGACGGCGGAAATGATCCCGAAGGCGATGGTCCAGCCGCGTTCGCGGGCGCGGCGGGCGGCGATGGTCACGGCCACGGCGGCCGAGGTGATCAGGACGAGCACACCGGTGGCGTAGGCGCCGCCCTGCGCGTCCACATCGGCGTCGAAGATCCAGGTCACCAGGAAGGCGACCAGGGTGAACACGATCACCATCGGCCGCAGGGCGCGCGCCCAGTGCGGGGCCATGCCGTAGCGGGGCAGGTAGCGCGGCATCAGGTTCAGCAACCCGGCCATGGCCGAGGAGCCGGCGAACCACAGGATCAGGATCGTGGAGATGTCGTAGACGGTGCCGAACGCCGAGCCGAGGTACTCGTGGGCGAGGTAGGCCAGGGCCCGGCCGTTGGCCTCGCCACCGGACTCGAAGGCGTCCGCCGGGATCAGCAGCGTGGTGATGAAGCTGGAGCAGATCAGGAAGACGCTCATGATGACCGCGGCGGTGGTCAGCAGCTTCCTGGTCCCGCGGATCCGTCCGGCCGGCTTGTCCGGGTCGTCACCGGTCTCGCCCTCCACGTGCGGCATGACCGCGACTCCGGTTTCGAAGCCGGAGAGGCCGAGTGCCAGCTTGGGGAAGACGACCAGAGCGATGGCGATCATCATGACCGGGTTGCCGTAGTCGGTGGTCAGTGCGTTGGTCCAGTTGGTGATCACCTGCGGGTGGGTGACCACCTGCCACAGGCCGACCGCGACCACGACGGCGTTGAGCAGCAGGTAGGAGACGACCAAGGCGACGGCGAGCCCGATGGCCTCGCTGAAGCCCTTGAGGAACACGGCGCCGAGCAGGGCGATCAGGATCAGGGTGATGAGCACCTCGTGCCCGTGCAGGGTGCTGGTGAGGTGGGGGTTCTCCACCATGTGCGCGGTCGCGTCGGCGGCCGACAGGGTGATGGTGATCAGGAAGTCGGTCGCGGCGAACCCGAGCAGGGTCAGCACGAACAACTTGCCCTTCCAGAACGACAGCAGCCGTTCCAGCATCGCGATCGAGCCCTCTCCGTGCGGGCTCTCCTTGGCGACCCGGCGGTAGACCGGCAGCGCGCCGAACAGGGTGAGCAGCACCAGCACGATCGTCGCCAGCGGCGACAGCAGCCCGGCCGCGAGCGCCGCGATGCCGGGCTGGTAGCCGAGGGTGGAGAAGTAGTCCAGGCCGGTCAGGCACATCACCCGGTACCAGGGCTTGCCCTCGTGGGCCTTCTCCGGCTGCTGCTGCTGTTTGTGACGGCGGTCGGTCAAGCCTTCCAGCATCCACGCGCGAAGGCGGGAGGAGCGGGCAGGGGTGGCCATGGCGGGGCGCTCCTGTCGTACGGCACGGATTCGGCCGTCGGCGTCGACGGCTGGGTCAGCGTACGCAGCCGAAACACGGCCAATACGCCTATAGGCTCCTCTGACGAAATCCTGACGCGCCCTTAACGCCTCCTTCCGGTGGCGTGCTGCGCGAAGGAACGGGGCGCAGCGTACGACCGGCCGCTGACGGCCATCGGCGTGACGGCCGCGCCGAAGGTCCCGCCTCACCCGTACGGACCTCGTCAAGGCCTCTGCACGCGGTCAGCGGCTCGCGGTCTGCCGGCCGATCTACAGTGAGAACACGAACCACCTGCGTGTTCACATGGCCCGGCTCCGGCGGAGGCCTGAGGCGGACCGCTCCCACCCCGGTACCTCATCACCGAGCCGGCACGGGCCACCGCTTCGAACCTGAACGGAAGAAGAGTCACGATCATGGGACGCGGCAAGCTCCGCATCTTTCTCGGCGCGGCACCCGGCGTCGGCAAGACCTACGCGATGCTCGCCGAGGCGCACCGCCGGATCGAACGGGGCACCGACTGCGTGGTCGGCTTCGTCGAGCACCACGACCGGCCCCGTACGGAGGTCATGCTGCACGGCCTGGAGGTCGTACCGCGGCGGGAGCTGGAGTACCGGGGCACCACCTTCGCCGAGATGGACGTGGACGCGGTCCTCGCCCGGCGGCCGGCGGTCGCCCTGGTGGACGAGCTCGCGCACACCAACGTCCCCGGCTCCCGCAACACCAAGCGGTGGCAGGACGTCGAGGAACTCCTCCAGGCGGGCATCGACGTGGTCTCCACGGTCAACATCCAGCACCTGGAGTCCCTGGGCGACGTCGTCGAGACCATCACGGGCGTGCGGCAGCGCGAAACGGTCCCCGACGAGGTCGTCCGGCGGGCCGACCAGATCGAGCTGGTGGACATGTCCCCGCAGGCGCTTCGGCGCCGGATGGCCCACGGCAACGTCTACAAGGCGGACAAGGTCGACGCCGCCCTGTCCAACTACTTCCGCCCGGGGAACCTCACCGCCCTGCGCGAGCTGGCCCTGCTCTGGACCGCCGACCGGGTCGACGAGTACCTGCGGGAATACCGCGGCGAGCACGACATCCGCACCACCTGGCAGGCCCGCGAGCGGATCGTCGTGGGCCTCACCGGCGGCCCGGAGGGCCGTACGCTGATCCGCCGCGCCGCCCGCCTCGCCGAGAAGGGCGCCGGCGGCGAGGTCCTGGCCGTCTACATCGCCGCCAGCGACGGACTCACCTCCGCCTCCCCCAAGGAACTCGCCGTCCAGCGCACCCTGGTCGAGGACCTCGGCGGCACCTTCCACCACGTGATCGGCGACGACATCCCCGGCTCCCTGCTGGAGTTCGCCCGGGGGGTGAACGCCACCCAGATCGTCCTCGGTGTCAGCCGGCGCAAGCCCTGGCAGTACGTCTTCGGCCCCGGCGTGAGCGCGACCGTCGCCCGTGAGTCCGGGCCGGACCTGGACGTCCACCTGGTCACCCATGACGCCATCGCCAAGGGCCGCGGGCTCCCCATCGCCCGCGGCGCACGGCTCGGCCGCGCCCGCATCGTCTGGGGGTGGACGGTCGGCATCCTCGGCCCGGTCCTGCTCGCCCTGCTGCTGGGCCAGGTCCTCCCGGACCTGGGCCTGGCGAACGACATGCTGCTGTTCCTGACCTGCACGGTGGCGGCGGCCCTGCTGGGCGGGCTGCTGCCGGCGCTCGCCTCGGCGGCCTTCGGCTCGCTGCTGCTGAACTACTTCTTCACCCCGCCCCTCCACCGGCTGACGATCGCCGACCCGAGGAACATCGTGGCCATCGCGATCTTCGTGGGGGTGGCGGTCTCGGTGGCGTCGGTGGTGGACCTCGCGGCCCGCCGCACCCACCAGGCGGCGCGGCTGCGCGCCGAGTCCGAGGTGTTGTCCTTCCTCGCCGGCAGCGTCCTACGGGGCGAGGACTCCCTGGACGCGCTGCTGGAACGGCTCCGCGAGACGTTCGCGATGAACTCCGTGGTGCTCCTGGAACGAGCCGGCGAGGTCGAGCCCTGGACCACCGTCGCCGCCGTCGGCAGCCGGCCCGTCGCCCGCCCGGAGGACGCCGACGTCGACATGCCGATCGGCGAGAACCTGGCTCTGGCCCTGACCGGACGGGTCCTGCCCGCCCAGGACCAGCGCGTGCTCGGCGCGTTCGCCGCCCAGGCCGCCGTCGTGCTCGACCGGCAGCGGCTGCTCGGCGAGGCCGAGGAGGCGCGCAGGCTCGCCGAGGCCAACCGCATCCGCACCGCCCTGCTCGCCGCGGTCAGCCACGACCTGCGCACCCCGCTGGCCGGTATCAAGGCCTCCGTCAGCTCCCTCCGCTCGGAGGACGTGGACTGGTCCGAAGAGGACCGGGCCGAGCTGCTGGAAGGCATCGAAGCCGGTGCGGACCGCCTGGCGGCGCTGATCGGCAACCTCCTCGACATGTCCCGCCTCAACACCGGCACCGTCGTCCCCCTCATCCGCGAGACCGACCTCGACGAGGTCGTGCCGATGGCCCTGGGCGGCGTACCGGAGGACAGCGTCGAACTCGACATCCCCGAGACCCTCCCCATGGTCGCGGTCGACCGGGGCCTCCTCGAACGTGCCGTCGCCAACATCGTCGAGAACGCCGTCAAGTACAGCGACGGACACCCGGTCCTCATCACCGCCAGCGCCTTGCACGACCGCGTCGAACTCCGCGTGGTGGACCAGGGCCCCGGGGTCCCGGACGAGGCCAAGGACCGCATCTTCGAACCCTTCCAACGGCACGGCGACGCCCCCCGCGGGGCCGGGGTCGGCCTCGGCCTCGCCGTCGCCCGCGGCTTCACCGAGGCCGTCGGCGGCACCCTCACCGCCGAGGACACCCCCGGCGGCGGCCTCACCATGGTGCTCACCCTCCCGATGGCCGGAGAGCAGCCACAGGTGACCGCGGCGCTTCCGCCCTCGGCAGCCGCCTGACGAGGCGAGCACCTGCGCCGACGGCGTTCGGTCTCAGGGGTGGCGCCGGCCACGGACGGCCAGCCAGCCGCCCGCACCCGCGAGTACGGTCGCCGCGCAGGCGGCCGCGACCCAGGCGCTCGGCGATCCGGCCTGCCGCCAGTCCGCGTGGTCCAGGTTCGCCAGGACCACGGACGCCTGCGCGCCGGCGAGGAAGACTCCGCCGGACAGCAGGGTCACGGCGGTCCCGGCCCGCGGTTTCCTGCTCGCGCCCGCTCCACCGCGCCACCACCGCACCAGTACGACGGCCAGGACGGCCGCGGCCCAGATCAGCCCGGGGAGGAGGGCCGCGGCCCAGAAGGGTATGGAGCCGTCGGGGCCTCCTCCGTCACCGTCCCAATGCGTCGCCAGCCGCTCCGGCAGCCGGCCCTTCAACGCCAGGGGCAGACCGATGAGTACCGCGAGGACTGCCGTCCCCCACGCCGCGATACCCCGGCGTGCCCGCGTCCCCCGCGTCGGTTGATCGTGCATGCCTTCCCCCACAACCCCTCATCCCCGCTTCCGTCGGTTCTTCTCGTCCTCGTGGCAGTGGAGCGAGGGGGGAGGCGACCGGGCCGATGCCCTCGGGGCTGACCCGGGCCTCGGTGACTCCGGGTATGAGTGCGAGCCGAGGCCGGCCACAACGGGCAGGGAGAATGCGGGGATCCGCCGGCAGCGGGGGCCGGCGGCAGCCGACCCGGCCAGGCGTACGAGAGGCACGACCGGACCGGCGCTGCACACGTGTTCCCCCTGGTTCGGCGCGGTCCCCCATGGACCACTCCCCGCCGACCAGGCTTCCCGGCACACCGACTTCACCCTATCGGTTCAGCGGCCTGCGTACGGCAGCAGGGCCGTCTCGCGGGCGTTGTCGACGGCGGTGCCGAGGGCCCGCTGCTGCCGGACCGTCAGTCGATGTACGTGATCCCGGCCGTGTCTGCGGACTCAGGACGCCGAAGTCGTCCTTCCCGTCCGTGACGGGCGGCGGCGCGGCCGGGAGCCGCGCCGGGAGCCGCGCCGGGAGGTACTCGCGTGGAACGGCATCAGGGCCGCAGGCGGGCCACTGCCAGGGCGTCCTTGACCTCGCGCACCACACGGTCCGCGTCCTCGGCGTCGTTCACCACATCCGTGCGGTTCATGTCGATGACGAGGACGTCGCTGGCCGAGTAGTGCTGGTGCACCCAGTCGTCGTAGCCGGACCACAGCGTCCGGTAGTACTCGACGAGGCTCTCGTCCTGCTCGAAATCACGGCCCCGCAGACCGATGCGGTGCAGCACCGTCGCGAAGTCCGCCTTGAGGTAGACCATGAGATCGGGTGCCTTGCGGTACGGCAGGCCGTCGATCTCGCGCATCATCTCGTCCAGCAGTCCCTCGTACACCCGCATCTCGAGGGAGCTGATCCGGCCCAGATCGTGATTGACCTTGGCGAAGTACCAGTCCTCGTATATGGACCGGTCGAGGACGTTGTCGCCCTGCTTGTACGCCTCCTTGATCGAGGCGAACCGCGTCTGCAGGAAGTAGAGCTGGAGCAGGAAGGGGTAGCGCTTGGCCTGGATCTCCTCGGGGCTCGCCGTGTAGAAGAGCGGAAGGATCGGGTTGTCCTCGACGCTCTCGTAGAAGACCTCGCTCCCGAGCTCCTTGGCCAGCAGTTCGGCCACGCTCGTCTTACCGAGCCCGATCATGCCTCCGACGCAGATCACCGGCATACCTCACTTCTCCCTGGGGGTCTTCTGTTCGCGGGCGGGCTGACTGGGCGCCCCACACCACCGAGAGGGCATGTCGGCGGTCAGTCGATCCCCAGGATCTTCACGATCACCTTCGTGCGGTACCCGTCCGGGCCGAGGCTCCGAAGCGGGCCGCCCTCCCCGACCGGCCATTCCGTATGCGCGCATACGGCGAGCCACCGCCCGGCGGCCGTCCTGAAGCATAAATGACGGTCAACCCCACGTCGGCCGGGGCGCCTGCACCCGGCTCACCACGGCCCGTTGCTCCGGCCCGCAACCTCCGGCGGGGTGCGGGTCACCGGGCCGCTGCCGTGCGGAGGGCTCGGGTCAGGAGGGCCGGGTCGCCCAAGCGGCGCCGCAGTTCCCGTTCCAGGCCGGCGACCGGGACGAGGTTCTGCGGGGCTCGGGGGTCCTTGTACTCGCAGCCCGCGTATCGCGGCAGCAGTCGTTGCGAAAGATCGGCCAGGGCGATCGCCTCTTCCCCGGCGACGTCGGCGGCGCATTCCAGACGGACCACCCCGGCCCACGGGGGCCCGGGCCTGCACGGCAGGCGCAGGTACCAGGCGTGGCGGTCCCAGGAGGTGCCCATGAGGAACACGGGGGTGCGTTCGCCGGGGGCGAGTCGGGCGACCACCGCGTGGAGGTCCGGCGGCAGATAGGTGGTGCGGTGGGACTTGATGAAGCCCAGGGCGCGCGGCAGGTGGGTACGGCCGCGCAGCGGGCCGTCGACGACCAGCAGGTCCGAGCCCTCGGCGACGCCGTGGCCGTCGAGGGCGGCGCGGGCCTGGGAGGCCACGAGGACCTCCAGGTCACGGAGGTGGCGCTGGAGCGCCGACGAGAGCAGCAGCGCCAGGTTCTCCTCGGCGTCGTCGGCGGTGACATGGGCCCGGTAGGCGCCGGCCGTCGTGGACACGTCGACGGCATTGCGGGCGGTGGTGAACAGGCCGCGCCGGGACTCGACCGTGAGCAGGTGCGCGCCGCGTCCGGGGCAGCAGCACACCGTGCCGGCGGCGTACGAGGCGCACAGGGCCATCGTGGCATCCGCGGCGCCGGCGGAGTGGCCGTACCCGTCACCGACGGACGGGGTCGGACCGGCCGGCGGGGGGTCTTCGATCCAGACACGGGCCTCGACGCGGCGCACGCCGTCGACGAACAGGACGGCACCGGGGGCGGCCCCGTACGAGGGGGAGACCGGCTTCCAGTCGGCCGGGGCGGACTCGACGTCGGGGACGACCCTGGCGGTGGAGTCCCCCGCCGCGTCGCCGGCCGTTTCGGCGTTCTCGACGCTGGACCCGTACGTGGGGTCCCAGCCATCGACGTGGAACCGCATCGGAACCGGGCGCGAGGCGTTCGTCACGTGCCCTCCCGGGTGACGACGGAGCTGTGGGTGTCGCGGTGGACCCGGAAGCGGACCGGTACGCGATCGGCGAGCGCGGGAACATGGGTGATCAGTCCGACCATCCGGTCGCCCTGGGCGAGGGTTTCGAGGGTGTCGGCGACCGTGTCGAGGGATTCGGGGTCGAGTGTTCCGAAGCCCTCGTCGAGGAAGATGGACTCCAGCTTCTTCGCGCCGCCGATGCCCGCGAGCTGTTCGGACAGGGCCAATGCGAGGGCGAGGCTGGCCTGGAACGTCTCGCCGCCGGACAGGGTGCGGACGGAGCGTTCCGAATCGGCGTCGGCGTGGTCGACGACGTAGAACTCGCCGTTGCGGTGGCTCAGGTCGAAGCGGTCGCCCGAGAGGCGGCGCAGCGACTCGGAGGCGCCCCCGACGAGGGTGTCGAGGGCGGACTCGGCGAGCCACCGCGGGAACCGTTCGGACCTCATCAGCCTGGCCAGTTCGGTGGCCACCTGCTGCCGGGTACGGGCGGCGGCGATCCTGCTCCGTACCGAGGCGGCTTCGGTGAGCTCGTGGACGATCCGCGCCGTCTCGGCGCGCGCCCGTTCGACTGCGATCGTGACCACCCGCGGTGCGTGCGCCGCGCGGCCGGACCCCTCGCCCGGGGCGTCGGGGTCCAGGCCGTGCTCGCTCAGAAGGCGCTCCAGCCGGTCCAGCAGTGCGTCGGCCTCACCGGTCGCGGCCCGGGCTTCGGCCTGCGTGCGCTCGGCTTCGGCCCGGCGGTCGGCGGCCCTGCGGGAGGCCCAGTCCGCGAGGGCGGCCCAGGCGGCGGCGAGGTCTGCGGGGTCGAGGCGGGGCGGGTCGAACGCCGCCACGGTGTCCCGGTCGGCCGTCAGACGGGAGAGGGCCGCATCGGTTCCGGTCCGGCAGCGCTGCTGCTCCGCCTCCGCCTTCCGGAGTTCCTCGCGGGTGCGGTCGGCCCTGGCTTCGGCGGCCGTCACGGCGTCGTCGAGGCGGGTGCGTTCGGAGAGAAGGCCCGGAACGGCTTCCGCCGGCGGCGCTCCGGACAGCAGCTCGTCGAGCTCGCGCAGCCGGGTGGTGAGGGCGGCCTGGTCTGCTTCGGCCTCGGCTTCGGCCCGTACCGCGCTGGTGTGCGCGGCCGTCGCGTCGCCGTGCGCCCGGTCGGCTGCCGCGAGGGAGGCGTCGGCCTGCTCCTGGGCCTGCTCGGCGGTCGCGACCGCGGCCGCGGCCTCGGCGAGGTCGGCCTCCGCCTCGGCAGTGCCGGTGCGGGCCCATGCCTCCAGGCGGGCCCAGGCCCCCATCAGGTCTGCGGCGTCGGCCGGGTCCGCAGGGTGCTCCTGGTGGGCGGTGGGGGGTTCGAGGTCGGCCAGGCCGCCCAGTCGGGTGTCGAACACGGTGCGTGCCCGGTCGAGTTCCCTCCGGAGCGCTCCGGCTGCGGCCAGCACGGTCCCGTGTGCCGATTCGGCCGCCGCCACCGCGGCGCGGGCCTGCTCCTCGGCGGAGGCGAGCCGGTCGCGGGTCTCGATGCGTTCCGTGACCAGTGCGTGGAGCCGGGCGCGGTCGGCCGCGAAGTCGGCTGCGGAGTCGGCTGCGGCGTCGGTTGCAAAGTCGCCGGCGGCGCCGGATCCGGCCTCGGCGGCGGCTGCCGCGGGGAGGGCCGGCAGCAGGGCGGACACGCGCTGCTCCGTCAGCGTGCGCCGCTCGGTGAGGCTGTCGACCTTGCGCTGCCGACCGGTGACCGTGGCCTGGGCCTCCAGGTGCCGGGACTGCGCCGCACGGAGTTCGAGGGTCGCGTCGTCCACCGCGTTCCCGGCCGCGTCGAGCGCCGGATCGGGCAGCGGCGGCGGGAGGGTGGTGACGGTCTGCTCGCAGACCGGGCAGGCGTGCCCGGTCCGGAGCGCGGGGCGCAGCCGACCGGCGCCGGCCAGCGTACGGGCCTCCGCCAGGGCGGCGGTGGCGGCGTCGAGGCGGGCCTGTGCGGCTCCGACCTCGGCGTCCCTGGACGTGGCTTCCCTTGTCGAGGCGTCCAGTCGGCCGGTGGCCTCGGCGAGGTCGGCGGTGACCTCGCCGAGCTGGTCGAGCGCGTCACGTGCTTCGGTGAGGCGGCTCGCGTCGCCGGCGGCGGCGAGCGCGGCAGCCGCCCGCTGGTGGCGGTCACGGGCCTCGCCGAGCCGCCCTCCCGCATCCTCGGCCTGCCGGGCGAGCTCCGCCGCCCGGCGGGCCAGCACGGGCAGCCCCTCGGGGGTGCGGACACCGGCCAGCCGCTCCCGGCGGCGCCCGACCTCGTGGTGCGTCTGGTGGGCACGGTCGAGGTGCCGGCGGGCCGCCGCCACCTGGGTGCGGGCCGCATCGACGGCGGCCGTATGAACACGCAACTGCTCCTGGCACCGGGCCAGTTCCCCGGCAGCGCTGTCGACGGCCGCCCCCACCTGGTCGTGGCGCCCGGCGAGATCGGTCCGCTCCGCGTGACGGTCGCGGGCCTGTTCGAGTGCGGCGCGGTCCGGGGCGACCCGGGCCGCCGCGCGGGCGTCGGCAAGGACCCGGGCGCCCTCGTCATCGGCCTCGCGCGCCTTCAGGGCCGCGGCATGTGCGTCGTCGGCGGCGCGCTGGAGTTCCGCGACCCCGTCGGGGACCCGGACGGAGCCGAGCAGTTCGGCCTCGGCACGCAGCCCGTCCGCCCGGTGGGCGGCATCGGCGGCACGGGCACCGGCCGCGTCGGCACCGGCCACGAGCCCGTCGACGACGCCTGCCAGGGCGTCCAGGGCGGATACCCGTGCCCGTGCGTCGGCCTCGGCTTCGGGGGTGGCGTCGGCGTACCGGCCGAGCTGCTCGGTGAGGACGTCGACCTCCTTGGCGGCGGCATCGCGCTGAACCCCGGCACGCTTGCCGATGCCCTCGTAGTGGTCCGCGCCGAGGAGCTTCAGCAGGATCCGCTGCCGGTCGCCGGTGTTCGCCGAGAGGAACCGGGCGAACTGTCCCTGGGGCAGGACGACGCACTGGCAGAAGTCGTCGAAGGAGAGGCCCAGCAGCTGCTCGACGGCGGCGTTGAGTTCCTTGATCTCTCCGGCCAGGACCTCGGGTTGCGGGCCGTACGGGTCGACGACGACCACCGTGGGGTCCGCGAACCTGACCAGGCTCACGTTCTTCTGCTGGATCTGCTGCCCGACCCGGCGGACCTCACGGGCCACCTGGTAGCGCTGGGAGGCGACGTCGAAGGTGAGCGCGACGGTGCAGCGGTTGCCGGTGGGGGCGAGTGCGTAGGAGATGGCGTTGCTCCGGCCCCACCGGTAGGCCGAACCGTACAGGGCGAACGTCAGCGCATCGAGGACGGTGGACTTCCCCGACCCGGTGGCACCGACGAGGGCGAAGTAGTCGGCGCCGGTGAAGTCGACCACGGTGGCGGCTCGGAATCCGGCGAAGCCGTTGAGCTCCAGGCGAACGGGACGCATCTGAGGTGTTGATCCTTACCGGGTGTGCGAGGAGATCCGCAGTTCGGGCGCGGGCGCGGGAGCAGGGGCGGGGGCGAGGGGCGGGGGCGGGTGAGGAATGCCGCTGGTCACGGTCGGGCGGTCGGGTGCGTGAGGTCGTCGTGCAGTTCGTTGAACAGCCGCACGACGCGCTCGTCGCCGACGCCGACGCTGTGGCAGTAGTCGGTGAACAGCTCCGCGGGCGTCCTGGCCGGCCGGTCGACCGCGATGCCGGCCCTGGCCCCGGTGCTCGCGTGATCGGGGTGGATGCGGATCTCCAGGGCGTTGGGGAGGGCCTCGGCCAGGTCCTCGCGCAGGCCGGCGTACCCGGGCTGGGTGACGACGAGCCGGAGGAAGTCCTCGCCGTGGGCGGCCCGGTCGGCGATGAGTTCGGCGACGGTCCCCTCGACGGTGCGCAGCCTGCGGCCGGCGGTGATCGGGACGTCGGTGACCTTCGCCGGGGTACCGGGGGACGCTTCGACGAGGCAGACCACGTGCGTGTTGTCCTGCTCGCCGAAGTCGACCGCGTACGGGGAGCCGCTGTAGTGCACCGGGCAGGCGGCCGGGATCCGCTGCCGGCGATGGAGGTGGCCGAGGGCCACGTAGTGGGCATCGACGGGGAAGATCGCGGCGGGAACGTGATATTCCATGATCGATTGGGCGGCTCGCTCGCCGCCTCCGAAGGTACCGCCGGTGCACGTCAGGTGCGCCATGACGATGTTGACGGCGTCGGGGGTGAACGCCCCCGTCAGCCCGCCCAACACGTCTCGGACCAACTGGTCGTACGCGCCGACGTTCTGCGACGGGGTGTTCGCGATGATCTCCGCGGCGCGGACGGCGTAGCGGCGGGAGAGGAAGGGCAGGACCGCGATGTTGACGGGCTCGTTCGTGGACTTGGCGCGGAAGGTGTGCACACCGCCCTTGTCCGCCGGCCGGGCCTGACCGTAGACGTGGATTCCGGCGACGCCCATCAGCGGCTTGTACGCCTCGAACGTGGCACCGTGGTCGTGGTTGCCGGCGATGAGGACGACCTCGATGTTTCGCCTGGCCAACTGCATCAGGGTGCGCACCACGAGTTTCTGGGCCTCGGCGCTCGGCGCGGAGTGCTCGTAGACGTCGCCTGCGATGAGCACGGCATCCACCTGGCTGTCGAGCGCTATCCGGGTGATCTCCCGCAGCACGGCAGCCTGTTCGTCGAGCCGGTTGCGGCCCTTGAGGATCTTGCCGACGTGCCAGTCGGAGGTGTGGAGGAACTTCACCGGGACTGTCCTTCCGGGGGACGGAGCAAGTGGTGCGAAACGGTGGGGGTATGCGGGCAGGCCGGCCCGGGAATGCCGGGGGGCCGCGACGGAGGCCGTACCACCCGTCAGAAGGGCGGGGTCTCTTCCACCGCGCCGTCGTCGAAGTCGTCGAGCCACCCGTCGTCGTCGGTCGGCGGCAGCTTTCCGAACGGGTCCGGCCGTACCGCCCCGGCGGCCCCCCACGTGGCGGGGCCCGCGTCGGCGGCGGAGGCGGGATCGGCGAAGCCGGGTCCGGCGACCTCGGTGAGCCGTGTGGCCCAGGCCGGGAACGGAAACTCGACGGCCAGCGGCACCGGGATCTCCGGCTGGGCGACGAACATGGTTCCGGGCCTCGCGAGCGTGGCCCGCTGCCGCTGCCCTGTGGGCAGGAACCCGTACTCGGGACGACCGGCCTCGGCCGGGTCCAGCCGCCCGACGATCTTGATCGATGAGTTCGAGACGATACGCCGTTCGACCTCGGAGGCGGTCTGCTGGGCTCCGATGAGAATGATTCCGAGTGAACGGCCACGCTCGGCGATGTCCAGCAGCACGTCCTTGATCGGGGAGGAACCGTCGCGGGGGGCGTACTTGTTGAGCTCGTCGATCATGGTGAACAGCAGACCGCCGGGTCCCGACTGCTCCTTGCGTTCGGTTTCCGTGGCGAGGACGACTCCGACGACGAAGCGTTGCGCGCGCTCCGGCAGGTTGTGCAGGTCCACGACGGTGACCTGGTGACGCGAGGTGTCGATGGAGTGGTCGACCGGCCGGTCGGTGACCGTGCTCAGATCTCCGCGGAGGAGCGGGGCCAGCGGCCGCAGCGAGGACCGCAGCCGCCGGACGAACGCGTTCACGGTGCCGGTCCCCACGGCCTGACCCGCCCAGCTCGCACGGGTGCCGTCGTCGGTGACCCGCCCCGAGATGAACTCGACCATCTCCGCCCAGGTGCGGATGGGCGTGCCCTCGACGGTGACCGCGCCGTCGTTCCCGAACGGCTGGGCGTCGCGCCGCAGCCGACCGGTGACCTGGTGCACGACCATCGTGTACTGGTTCTTGTCATCCGCGACGTCGGCGAATACGTACGGGAGCAATTCGCGTGCGCAGAACTCCGCGAGGGTCCACCAGAACGCGTCGACCCCGCTGGTCCGGCCTGTGACGTGGGGACGTCCGGTGAGGTCGCCGGGGAGCGGCGGGGCGTGGAAGCCGACGGAGGCGAAGGGGCGTGCGGGCAGACCGAGGCGGTCGTAGGCGGCGCGCAGCCGGTCGTCGAGGCGGGCGTTGGGCTGGTCCACGAACAGCAGGTCCTCGCCCTTGACGGAAAAGATCAGGGCCTTGGCGTTGACGGCTCGGCCGCCCAGCGCGCCCGAGGTGAAGAGGGAGTGCAGCAGGAACAGCGCGAAACTGGTCTTGGTCGCCACCCCCGAGATGCCGGAGATGGACACGTGGGCACCACGGGTGCCGTCCAGGAACTCGAGGTTGAGGTAGATCGGTTCGCCGTCGCGGCCGATGCCGGCGGGGATCCGCGCCTGCATCCGGTCGAAGTACAGCGCGGCGTCCCGATCGGCACCCGCGGCCCGGATGGCCGTTTCGCCGGGACGGGGCGGCACGTAGCATTCGGGCTCGACACGGGTGGTGGTGACCTCGGCGATCTCCTGCACCTGTGCCGGCAGGATTCCGTCGGCGATGAGGAACACGTCCGAGTCGAACGCGGCCCCCTCGTGGCGCGCGACGACCTCGGTGACCACACCCGAGGTCGTGACGGTTCCGTGCCCGGGGACCTGCCGACGGGTGCTGACCACGTCATCGAGCTGGAGGTAGGCGTCGGGTGACACGGCGACGTGGAACTTCAGCGGGGTGGAGTCCTCGGTGCCCGCCACCTTCCCGACCTGCTGTTCGGTTCCGCCTGCGCGACCGGCCGGGGTGGCGGCGAGGTGGTCGGCCGAGGTCAGGCCGGCGCGGGAGGGCCCGGGATCGGTGTCTGTCATCGGCGGGCTCTCCTGTGCGTGCGGTTCGGGACGTGTGCCGTGGTGGTGACCAGCACCCTGCGGTGGACGGTCGGTGGGCGACACCCGGGCGGGCGCGGTAGGGGTACCGGCCCCGGAAGTGCCCCGGAGTCACCGGTGGTCGGCGGATGCCGGGGCAGGGTGGTCACGCCGCCGACGTCGTCGCAGGGCAGGGCCGGGTGGGGCGGAGGGGTGCGCGCCGATCGGCACCGGTCGGAACTGCTCCCCATGCGGGAGTCGGCCCAGCCGGCCTGGTGTTGCCTTCCGCGCCTATGTCGTCAGCCGGAGCTGGGCCGGCTTCCGGCGGCGGGTGGTGGCACCGGTGTCGCGGCGTGCCCGTACCCGCCGGAGGGCCCTGACGAACGGCCCGGCCGGCCGGCGGTGCCGGCTCGACGTCCGCCGCCGTCGCTGCCGCCGTCGCCGATGACCACACGGTCGAGTCGGCCGGATCCCACCTGCAGAAGCACGTTCCGCACCCCCTGTTCCCTCCCTGGTCCCACGCACCGGACGGGAGCCGCGGTGTCGACCGCGCCTCAAGCCCGTCACCCCCGTGGGACTGAACGCAGCTTACGCATCTTCACCCGACCCTGCGTGCGTGTCTCACAATCCGTCACCCCTGCTCTTCCGAAGTGGAATACGCCGGCGCCCACGCCTCCGTTCCCCGGCCGGCCGCGTCGAGCGCCCGGTAGGGCATCTCACCGGCCTCCGGGCGACAGCGCTCGGCTTGGACGACGCGGCAGGGTGCGGTGGACACCACTCCACCGCACCCCTTTCCACCACGCTGCCGGGCCCCTCAGCAGTCCCGGTCGTAGGCGTGGAACCCGCGGCCGGTCTTCCGGCCCAGCAGCCCTGCCTGCACCATCCGCATCAGAAGCGGGGGCGGGGCGTAGAGGGATTCCGCGATGGCGGAGAGGGTGCCGGGGCCGAAGCGACGTGGTCGCTGCGTCAGGCGAGTTCGCGCAGGTCGAGGGGCAGCCGCCAGGCGTTTCGGCGGTGGGCCGCGTCGTAGTCGGCCTGGAGTGGGGACGGGGGCACGGTCAGGACGGGGCAGGCGGCGTGCGCGAGGACGTGGCGTGCGACCGAGGGGCGGAAATGGCGGCGCAGCGGCCCGCGCGGGCCCGTGCCCACGACGAGCAGGTCGTCCGGGTCCCGCGCGGCGTCGACGAGCACCGCGCCCGCCGTGCCGCGCACCGTGAAGCACGCGAGGGTGACACCCGGGTTCTCGCCGCCGAACGCGGTGTCGAGAACCTCGCGCAGCCGCTCCACGGCGGCCGACCGGCACTGTGCCAGGGACGGGATTCCGCAGGAGCTGCGGCCTCCCGGTTCGCCGCCCGGAGCCTGCCACGCCAGTACGACGCGTAGTTCCACCCGCCGCAGGCGGGCCTCGGCTGCAGCCCGGTGCAGTGCCGACAAGCTGCCCAGGCTGTCGCTGACACCCACCACTACCTTCGGCACACGGTCCTCCCAACGCTCCTTCGTCCGGGCGACCCATCCAACCGCAGGGATGTACCGTGAGGCCGGTTCACTGACGGTCTTCTGACGTGGTACGCACCGATTCTGACGCGTTGTTGGCACCGTCCGTCACCGGTCGTCGGCAAGACGTACGAACGGGGCCGGTCGTCGTCGAGATGCCGTCAGGGGCCGGCCGCGAGGGCACCGGCGGCGGCCGCCGTGACCATGGCCGGCCGCCGGGCGGAGCGGCCTTCGGGGGTCGCGTCGGACCGCCGTCAAGGGTGCGTCAGCGGGCGTCGGGCGTGACGCGGAAACGGAGCCGGCAGATCACCGCGTCGGTGTCGCGGCGGACCGCGTGGGCGACGACGGAGCCGCGCTGGTTCTGGAGGAGCCGCTGCCACAGGCGGGCCGGTTCGGTCTCCGGGATGAGGACGGTGACCTGGGCGTCCGGGTGGGTCCGCGTCAGCTCGCGCACGTAGCCGGACACCGGCCGCCCGAGGGACCGGGTCTGCGCGGAGAGCTCGATCAGCTCCACGCCGGGCTTCCACAACTCCCAGTCGCGGCGCAGCGCTTCGGTGGCCTGCCGGTCCTCGGGGGCGGGGTGGGTGACGGTGACGGCCAGGACCTCGTCGCCGAGGGAGCGTGCGGCGGTCAACGCCTGGCAGGTCAGCCGCGACAGTCCCGAGACGGGCACCACCACCAGGGATCGGGAGCGGTGCGGGGCCTGCGGGATCCGGCCGAGTTCGAGGCGCTCGCCGATCTCGGCGTACGTGCGGTGGATCTTCTCGAAGCCGAGGACGAGCAGCGGCAGCGCGAGCACGATGAGCCAGGCGCCTTCGGTGAACTTGGTCGCGGTGACGACGACCGCCGAGACTCCGGTGAGCAGTGCGCCGAAGCCGTTGAGAGCCGCCTTGCCCTGCCAGCGGGGTGGGTGTTCGGCGTACCAGTGCCGGACCATGCCCACCTGGCAGATGGTGAAGCCGACGAAGACGCCGATGGCGAAGAGCGGGACGAGGGTGTTGGTGTCACCGCCGGAGAACACCAGCAGGGCGGCGGACACGAGTCCCAGCCAGACCACGCCGTGGCGGTGGACCTGACGGTCGGCCTTCAGCGCGAAGACGTGTGGCAGGTGGTTGTCCCGGGCGAGCAGGCTCATCAGGACCGGTAGTCCGCCGAAGGAGGTGTTCGCGGCCAGGGCCAGCAGCACCATCGTGGCGAACTGGACCACGTAGAAGGCGGCGTTGTGGCCGAAGGAGGCGTCGGCGAGCTGGGCGAGGACGGTGACGCCCTCGACGGGCTGCAGGTGGAAGCGGCCGATCAGCACCGACAGGCCGATCAGCATGACGCCGAGCAGGGCGCCGAGCGCGACCTCGGTGCGCTGGGCGCGGCGGACGGCCGGCACACGGAAGGAAGGCACGGCGTTGGCGACGGCCTCGACGCCGGTCAGGGCGGAACAGCCGGCCGCGAAGGCCTTCAGCAGGAGCAGCGCGCCGACCGTGGTGGCGCCCTCGCCGAGTACGGAGGCGTGCCCGGCGGCGGAAGCGGTGCTGACGGGCCCGTCACGCAACAGCCCCACGACGATCATGGCGAGGATCGACCCGACGAACAGGGCGGTCGGGACCAGGAAGGCCTTGGCCGAGTCGACCACGCCCCGCAGGTTCACGGCGGTGACCAGGACGAGGACGCCGAGGCAGATCCACACCCGCTCCCCGTGCAGCCCCGGGAAGGCCGAGGTCAGGGCGGCCACACCGGCGGTCACGGAGACTGCGACGTTCAGGACGTAGTCGAGGATCAGCGAGGCCGCGGCCACCAGGCCGGTACGTCGGCCGAGGTGCTTCCTGGCGACGGCGTACGAGCCGCCGCCGTCCGGGAACGCGGCGATGACCTGGCGGTACGAGGCCACCAGCACGGCCAGGAGCGCCGCGATCGCGAGCGTGACGGGGAGGGTGAATCCCAGCCCGTACGCGCCGGCGGCCGCCAGCACCAGCACGATCGACTCCGGCCCGTACGCCACGGACGCCATGGCGTCGAGGGACAGCGCGGCCAGTCCCTGCAGCGCGGTCAGCCTGTGCCGGTCTCCCGCGGTGGTCGTGGGCGTCGCCGTGCCGGTATCAGGGGGCTCCTCCGTGCCGGGAGCCTGTCCCGCCGCCGTCGGCCTTCCCATGTGTATGGACATCTTCGCTGTTCCTCCGTTGGACAAAGTGAGGTCAGCGTCGAGACGGCACGACAGGATGACCAGTGCCCTTGGCGAGATCCATACGCCGGGTGCGGGACTCTTCACGCGCTTCTGACGCCGGGTGCCCGAAGTCGTATGGGGCGCGTCAAGACCCCGCCGGGGTGGGTGGCTCCCCGGGTGCCCGGGGGCACGCTGGATCCGGGCGGCACACGCCCGACGACCCGGACGACTTCCAAGGAGACGTGCCGATGAACGCGGAGAACGTGGTCGGGCTCATCATCGCCCTCGCCCTGCTCGGCTATCTGGTGACCGCCCTGATCAAGCCCGAGAAGTTCTGACCCGGGATCGCCGTGTCCGGACGGGAGGACCCCGCAGGCCGCCCCCACCAGGCCTGACACATCCCTCATCCGGCTGACGCGTCAGGGCCCCGTTAAGAGTTCCGCCCGGCCCGTATGGACCCCGTCAAGGCGTCTTAACGCCGGGCTCAGGACACGGTTGTCTCGTCTTCGGCCACATGGCCGATAGACATCTTCCACTTCATTCAGGAGCTCACGGTGGCCGATCTGGCCTTCGTCGTCACCACGATCGCGGTCTTCGCGCTGGTGGCTCTCATCGCCCGAGGGGTGACCAAGCTGTGAACGCCGAAAACATCGTCGGCCTGCTCGTAGCCGTCGCCCTGCTCGGATACCTCGTCCTCGCCCTCGTCAAGCCGGAGAGGTTCTGAGTACCGTCATGAGTTCCCAGATGGCTGGTGTGCTCCAGCTGCTCGCTCTGATCGCCGCGCTGGCCCTGGCCTACCGTCCGCTCGGCGACTACATGGCCAAGGTCTACTCCTCCGAGAAGCACTACCGCCCGGAGAAGTGGATCTACAAGGCCATCGGCGCCAACCCCTCGGCCGAGATGCGCTGGCCCGCCTACCTGCGCGGCGTCCTGGCCTTCTCCGCGGTCAGCGTCCTGTTCCTCTACGCCCTGCAGCGTCTGCAGGGCGTCCTGCCCGGCTCGCTCGGCTTCTCCGCGATCGACCCGGACCAGGCCTTCAACACCGCCGCCTCGTTCGTGGCCAACACGAACTGGCAGTCGTACTACGGCGAGCAGGCCATGGGCCACGTCGTACAGACCGGCGGCCTGGCCGTGCAGAACTTCGTCTCCGCCGCCGTGGGCATGGCCGTCGCGGTCGCCCTCGTACGGGGCTTCGCCCGCTCCCGCACCGGTGAGCTCGGCAACTTCTGGGCCGACCTGGTCCGAGGGGTGGTCCGGATCCTGCTGCCGATCTCCGTGATCGGGGCGATCGTCCTGGTCGCCTGCGGTGCGATCCAGAACTTCGCCGGGATCCACGAGGTCGGCCAGTTCATGGGCGGCACCCAGGAGTGGAACGGCGGCGCGGTGGCCTCGCAGGAGGTCATCAAGGAGCTGGGCACCAACGGTGGCGGTTACTTCAACGCCAACTCCGCCCACCCCTTCGAGAACCCCAACCCGTTCTCCAACCTCTTCGAGGTCTTCCTGATCCTCGTCATCCCCTTCGCGCTGACCCGCACCTTCGGCAAGATGGTCGGCAGCGTGAAGCAGGGCTACGCGATCCTCGCCACGATGGCGGTCATCTGGATCGGCTTCACCGCCCTGATGATGGGGACCGAGTTCGCCGGCAACGGCCCGGCCTTCGAGACCGCCGGCGGGGCGATGGAGGGCAAGGAGACCCGCTTCGGGATCGGCGCCTCGTCGATCTTCTCGGTCGCCACCACGCTGACCTCGACCGGAGCGGTCAACTCCTTCCACTCCTCCTTCACCGGCTTCGGCGGCGGTATCCAGCTGCTGGGCATGCAGCTCGGTGAGATCGCGCCCGGCGGCGTCGGCTCCGGCCTCTACGGCATGCTCATCATGGCGATCATCGCCGTGTTCATCGCCGGCCTGATGGTCGGCCGCACCCCCGAATACCTGGGCAAGAAGATCGGCACCCGCGAGATCAAGTTCGCGGCCTGCTACATCCTCATCACCCCCGCCCTGGTCCTCGGCTTCACCGCCGCCGCGATGGCGCTGGACACCCCGGCGAACTCGATGACGAACTCCGGTGCGCACGGCTTCTCCGAGATCCTCTACGCCTACACCTCGGGCGCCAACAACAACGGCTCGGCCTTCGCCGGCCTGAACGCCGACACGCAGTGGTTCAACTCGACCATCGGCATCGCGATGCTGCTGGGCCGCTTCCTGCCCATGGTCTTCGTCCTGGCGCTGGCCGGCTCGCTCGCCGAGCAGAAGCCCGTCCCGGAGACGGCGGGAACCCTGCGCACCGACAAGCCGCTCTACACGGGCCTGCTCGTCGGCACCATCCTCATCGTCACCGGTCTGACCTACTTCCCGGCCCTGGCGCTGGGTCCGCTCGCCGAAGGGCTCGCAGCATGAGCACCATCACTCCCACCAGGGCTCCGCACGAAGACGTGCCCACCGGGCACAAGCCCCCGGCCGGACGCGTGGGCGGCGGTCTCTTCGACCCCAAGCAGCTGGTCAAGTCCTTCCCGGACGCGATCCGCAAGCTCGACCCGCGCGTCATGATCAAGTCCCCGGTGATGTTCGTGGTCCTGATCGGCTCGGTCGTCACGACGGTCCTGGCGCTGAAGGACCCGACGGACTGGTTCGGCTGGGCCATCACCGCCTGGCTGTGGCTGACCACGATCTTCGCCAACCTCGCCGAGGCCGTGGCCGAGGGCCGCGGCAAGGCCCAGGCCGACACCCTGCGCAAGGCCAAGACCGACTCCGTCGCCCGCCGCCTGACCAAGGACGGCAAGGGCGAGGAGTCCGTACCGGGCACCGAGCTCCGTATCGGCGACCTCGTCGTCTGCGAGGCCGGCGACGTCATTCCCGGCGACGGCGATGTCGTCGAAGGTGTCGCCTCGGTCGACGAGTCGGCCATCACCGGCGAGTCCGCACCCGTCATCCGCGAGTCCGGCGGCGACCGCAGCGCGGTCACCGGCGGTACCAAGGTCCTCTCCGACCGGATCGTCATCAAGATCACGACGAAGCCCGGCGAGACCTTCATCGACCGCATGATCGCCCTCGTCGAGGGCGCGGCCCGGCAGAAGACCCCGAACGAGATCGCGCTGAACATCCTTCTCGCGTCGCTCACGATCGTCTTCCTGCTGGCGGTCGTCACCCTTCAGCCCTTCGCGATCTACGCCGGCGCCAAGCAGTCGATGATCGTGCTGACCGCGCTGCTGGTCTGCCTGATCCCGACCACCATCGGCGCCCTGCTCTCCGCCATCGGCATCGCCGGCATGGACCGCCTCGTGCAGCGCAACGTCCTGGCCATGTCCGGCCGCGCGGTGGAAGCCGCGGGCGACGTCTCCACGCTGCTCCTGGACAAGACCGGCACCATCACCCTGGGTAACCGGCAGGCTTCCGAGTTCGTGCCGGTCAAGGGCACCACCGCGGCCGAGCTCGCCGACGCCGCACAGCTCTCGTCCCTCGCGGACGAGACCCCCGAAGGCCGCTCGATCGTGGTCCTGGCCAAGGAGAAGTACGGCCTGCGCGAGCGCCACCAGGGCGAACTCGCCCACGCCGAGTGGATCGCCTTCACCGCCCAGACCCGTATGTCGGGCGTGGACGTCGACGGCAGGAAGACCCGCAAGGGCGCGGCCGGGTCGGTCATCGCCTGGGTGAAGGAGCAGGGCGGACAGGTCACCGACGAGGCGGGCTCACTCGCCGACACCATCTCGCAGGCCGGTGGCACCCCCCTGCTGGTGGCCGTCGAGGACGAGAACGGCGCCCGGGTCCTGGGTGTCATCCACCTCAAGGACGTGGTCAAGGAAGGCATGCGGGAGCGGTTCGACGAACTGCGCCGCATGGGCATCAAGACGGTCATGATCACCGGCGACAACCCGCTGACGGCCAAGGCCATCGCCGAGGAGGCGGGTGTCGACGACTTCCTCGCCGAGGCCACCCCCGAGGACAAGATGGCCCTCATCAAGCGGGAGCAGGCCGGCGGCAAGCTGGTCGCGATGACCGGTGACGGCACCAACGACGCCCCGGCGCTCGCCCAGGCCGACGTCGGCGTGGCGATGAACACGGGCACCTCGGCCGCCAAGGAGGCCGGGAACATGGTGGACCTGGACTCCAACCCCACCAAGCTCATCGAGATCGTCGAGATCGGCAAACAGCTCCTGATCACCCGCGGCGCGCTCACCACCTTCTCCATCGCCAACGACGTCGCGAAGTACTTCGCGATCATCCCGGCCATGTTCGCCGTGGTCTACCCGGGCCTGGACAAGCTCAACATCATGGGCCTGGCCTCCCCCGAGTCCGCGATCCTCTCCGCCGTCATCTTCAACGCGCTGATCATCATCGCGCTCGTGCCGCTCGCCCTCAAGGGCGTCCGATACAAGCCGACCAGCGCCGACAGGATGCTCCGCCGGAACCTCGGCCTCTACGGACTCGGCGGCCTGATCGCCCCGTTCATCGGCATCAAGATCATCGACCTCCTCATCACCCTCATCCCCGGAATCGGCTGAGTCCATGAACACTTCCGTAGCAAACACCGCGCGCCTGATCGGCGCGGGCCTGCGGGCCCTGCTGGTCCTGACGGTCGTGTGCGGCGTGCTCTACCCGCTCGCCGTCACCGGGATCGCCCAGGCCCTGTTCAACGACAAGGCCAACGGCTCCGAGATCAAGGACAAGAGCGGCAACGTCGTCGGCTCTTCCCTCATCGGACAGACCTACAACCTGCCCAAGCAGAACCCCGACGACGCCGAAGAGGCCGCGAAGCCGGACCTGAAGTGGTTCCAGCCGCGCCCCTCCAACGGCCTCGGCTCCAACAGCGTCAACACCCAGTACTCGCTGATCCTCTCCGGCGCCACCAACCGCTCCGGCGACAACGGCGCCATCGACGGCAAGTGCACCAAGGACGCCGCGGAAGGCACCCTCTGCGCCCAGGTCATCGCCGCCAAGGACGCCGTCGTCACCGACAACTCCACGGCCGGCTACCGGGTCAAGCCCGAGGACGTACCGGCCGACGCCGTCACCTCCTCCGGCTCCGGCCTCGACCCGCACATCTCCCCGGCCTACGCCAAGCTCCAGATCCACCGCGTCGCAGAGAAGAACGGGCTCGACGTCAAGCAGGTCGAGAAGCTCGTCAACGACCACACCGACGGCCGGATCCTCGGCTTCATGGGCGAACCCCGCGTCAACGTCCTCGAACTCAACACCGCCCTCAAGGCACTCACCAAGAACTGATGCTCCCCATCGCACGACCCGAGAGCCGGCGGGGCGCGAACTCCCCCGTCACCGCTGGGAGGTACCCCCAGCGCCCCGCCGGTTCCGCACCGCGCCCGCAACGAAGGAAAGGCTGCACACCCATGACCCGGGTGCTGGTGGTGGAGGACGATCCCCAGCTCGTCCGCGCGCTCAAGATCAACCTCCAGGCGCGCAAGTTCGAGGTCGCAGAGGCCGGCGACGGCAGCTCGGCCCTCCGGCTCGCGGCCACCCACAAACCGGACGTCATCGTCCTCGACCTCGGGCTGCCCGACATGGACGGCATCGACGTCATCAAGAGCGTCCGGGGCTGGAGCCTGGTTCCCATCCTGGTCCTGTCCGCCCGGCACACCTCGGAGGACAAGATCCGGGCTCTGGACGCCGGGGCCGACGACTACGTGACGAAACCGTTCAGCATGGACGAGCTCCTGGCACGACTACGCGCCGCCACCCGCAGGCAGGAGGCGCCGGCGAACGCCCGGCCCGACAAGGTCACCGTGGTCAAGACCGACGAGTTCACCGTCGACCTGGTCGCGAAGAAGGTCCGCCGTGGAGACCGGACCGTACGGCTGACCCCGACCGAGTGGCACCTGCTGGAGATCCTCCTCACCCACCCGGGCCACCTGATCACACAGAGCCAGCTGCTGCTGGAGGTGTGGGGGCCCACCTACCGGGAGAACACCAACTACCTGCGGGTCTACATGGCCCAGCTGCGACGCAAGCTGGAAGCGGACCCCTCGCACCCCCGGTACCTGATCACCGAACCGGGCATGGGCTACCGCTTCGAACCCTGATCATCCGCCCGATCACCAGCGAAGAAGAGTCGGAAAAACATGGGACGCGGAAAGCTCCGTATCTACCTCGGCGCAGCGCCGGGCGTCGGCAAGACCTACTCGATGCTCTCCGAAGCGCACCGCCGGATCGAACGGGGCACCGACTGCGTCGTCGGCTTCGTCGAGCATCACCACCGTCCGCGCACGGAGGTGATGCTGCACGGTCTCGAACTCATCGAGCGGCGCGAGATCGAATACCGCGGCTCCACCTTCACGGAGATGGACGTGGACGCCATCCTCGCCCGGCGCCCGGCCGTGGCGCTGGTGGACGAGCTGGCCCACACCAACGTCCCGGGCTCTCGCAACGCCAAGCGGTGGCAGGACGTGGAGGAACTCCTCCAGGCCGGCATCGACGTGATCTCCACCGTCAACATCCAGCACCTCGAATCCCTGGGTGATGTCGTCGAAACCATCACCGGGGTACGCCAGCGGGAGACCGTCCCGGACGAGGTAGCCCGGCGCGCGGACCAGATCGAGCTGGTCGACATGTCCCCGCAGGCGCTGCGGCGCCGGATGGCGCACGGCAACGTCTACAAGCCCGACAAGGTCGACGCCGCCCTGTCCAACTACTTCCGCCCGGGGAACCTGACCGCGCTGCGCGAGCTGGCCCTGCTGTGGGTGGCCGACCGGGTCGACGAGTACCTCCAGGAGTACCGGGGCGAGCACAACATCCGCTCCACCTGGCAGGCCCGTGAACGGATCGTGGTCGGCCTGACCGGCGGCCCGGAGGGCCGCACGCTGATCCGCCGCGCCGCCCGCCTCGCCGAGAAGGGCGCCGGCGGCGAGGTCCTGGCCGTCTACATCGCCGCCAGCGACGGACTCACCTCCGCCTCCCCCAAGGAACTCGCCGTCCAGCGCACCCTGGTCGAGGACCTCGGCGGCACCTTCCACCACGTCATAGGCGAGAGCATCCCCGACGCACTGCTGGAGTTCGCCCGCGGTGTCAACGCCACCCAGATCGTCCTCGGCGTCAGCCGCCGCCGCACCTGGCAGTCCGTCTTCCGCGCCGGCGTCAGCGCCACGGTCGCCCGCGAATCCGGACCCGACCTCGACGTCCACATCGTCACCCACGACGAGGCCGCCAAGGGCCGCGGCCTGCCCGTCGCCCGCGGCGCCCGGCTCGGCCGCGCCCGCATCGTCTGGGGCTGGCTGACCGGCATCGCCGGCCCCGCACTCCTGACCGTCCTGCTGAACCAGCTCCTGCCCGACCTCGGGCTCGCCAACGACATGCTGCTCTTCCTCACCTGCACGGTGGCGGCAGCACTGCTCGGCGGACTGCTCCCCGCCCTCGCCTCCGCGGCCTTCGGATCCCTGCTCCTGAACTACTACTTCACCCCGCCGCTCCACGAATTCACCATCTCCGATCCCAAGAACATCGTCGCCATCGCGATATTCGTGGGCGTGGCGGTGTCAGTGGCCTCGGTGGTGGACCTGGCCGCCCGGCGCACCCATCAGGCCGCCCGCCTCCGCGCCGAGTCCGAGATCCTCTCCTTCCTCGCCGGCAGCGTGCTGCGGGGCGAGGACTCCCTCGACGCGCTGCTGGAACGCCTCCGCGAGACCTTCGCCATGCAGTCGGTCGTCCTCCTCGAACGCACCAGCGAGGTCGACCCGTGGACCACGGCCGCCGCCGTCGGCACCACGCCCGTGAGCCGCCCCGAGGACGCCGACGTCGACCTGCCCATCGGCGACACCATGGCACTCGCCCTCACCGGCCGCGTGCTCCCGGCCGAGGACCGCCGCGTCCTCGGCGCGTTCGCCGCCCAGGCGGCCGTCGTACTCGACCGCCAGCGCCTCGTCGACGAAGCCGAGAAGGCCCGCGAACTCGCCGAGGCCAACCGCATCCGCACCGCCCTCCTCGCCGCCGTCAGCCACGACCTCCGCACCCCGCTCGCCGGTATCAAGGCATCCGTCACCTCCCTGCGCTCCGATGACGTCGAATGGTCCGAAGACGACCGGGCCGACCTCCTCGAAGGCATCGAGGACGGCGCCGACCGCCTCGCCGCGCTCATCGGGAACCTCCTCGACATGTCCCGCCTCAACACCGGCACCGTCGTCCCCCTCATCCGCGAGACCGACCTCGACGAAGTGGTCCCGATGGCCTTGGGCGGCGTACCGGAGGACGGCGTCGAACTCGACATACCCGAAACCCTCCCCATGATCGCCGTCGACCGCGGCCTGCTGGAACGCGCCGTGGCCAACATCGTCGAGAACGCCGTCAAGTACAGCCCCGACGGACAGCCCGTCCTCGTCACGGCGAGCGCCCTGCGCGACCGGGTCGAACTCCGTGTGGTGGACCAGGGCCCCGGGGTCCCGGACGAGGCCAAGGACCGCATCTTCGAACCCTTCCAGCGCCACGGGGACGCCCCGCGCGGAGCCGGCGTCGGCCTCGGCCTCGCCGTCGCCCGCGGCTTCACCGAGGCCATCGGCGGCACCCTCACCGCCGAGGACACCCCCGGCGGCGGCCTCACCATGGTCCTCACCCTCCCCATAGCGGGCGACGCTCCGGCCGTCGCCGTCGATCTGCCGAGGTCGGCGCTGACCTGACCCGTACGACGAGCGGCCGAGCCGTGCTCGCGCAGCGGTCCCGCGATCGCCGTGGGCACGGCGCCGGTGGGCAGCGGCCGGCAAGCCCCCGCAACACGTGAGCCGCCCGGCGCCGGTATCCCCACACCGGAGAGCCGGACGGCTCATGTGTTGTGCGACCGGTGACCGGCACGCGGTCGCCCCGGTCCGTACCCCCCACGGTGGGACCGCGTGCTCCTTCGGGCGGTGTTCAGGTCACCGCCCACCAGGCGCGTGCCGCCGGCCCGTCGCCCCATCAGTCTGCTCCAGGCCGAGGGCCCGAACAGCACTCCTTGACGTGTTCCTTCCGCACCCAAGTCGATCTTTGACGTTGCCCTGACGGCGGACTTCGGAAGACCTTCGAGGAGCACGGGAGAACGTGCCTCCGGCTCTTCCCGTACGGTGGGTTTCCGCCATGAAGCCCGCCCCCGCCTCTCATCCTGCCTGCCCGCTTCAGCCGGCCAGGTCGAGACGAGCCTCCTCCAGGTCCAGGGAACGCTGCAGCCGGCGGCGGGTGGTGTCGCTGATCTGTTGTTCGTCGTAGAGCCGCTGGAGTTCGGCCGACTCCACCCGGATGAGATCCCGGCGCAGCAGCCGGTAGACGTGGTCGGCCGATTCGGCCAGGTCCGCCTCCTCCAGACGGTCGCGGGCATGCTCGAGGCGGGCCTGGAGGCTTCGCCGCAGCCGGTCCGCCACGACGTCGGGGACGGCCTGGATGTCGGTCATCTCGTCCAGTCTCCGGATGCCGGCGGCGGCGAGCCCGCACCGGGCGGCGGCCTCCTCGCGTTCGGTGTGGTCGGGTTCGAGGGCGATGCCGGAGCGGCGGACCACGCCGCCCAGGGTGAAGCCCTGGGCGACCAGGGTGAACACCACGACCGACGTGGTCAGTACGAGGACGAGCGGGCGCTGGTCCAGCTGCCCGGTGTCGCCCGCCGCGACCGGGATGGAGAGCGCCGCGGCCAGCGGGACGACGCCGCGCGTGCCCGCCCAGGTCAGTACGGCGGGGACCCGCCAGGACGGGCGTGCCCCGGCGTTGCGCTGGACGGCGACGGAGAGCGGCAGCACCCACAGCAGGCGTACGGCGATGAGCGTCACGGCGACGGCCAGCGCGTACAGGGGCCAGGCCCGGTCGGCTGCCGTCAGCGCGGCGACCTGGGCCGGCAGGGTGAGGCCGATCAGGCTGAAGACGACGCTCTCCAGTACGAAGACCACGGTCCCGTTGACGGCGTGCAGCTGGAGCCTTATCCGGGCGTTGGTCAACCGGTCCGCCCGGCCCCCGAGCACGACGCCCGCCACGACGACGGAGGTCACGCCCGAGGCGTGCACCGCCTCGGCCAGGACGTAAGCGGCGTACGGCGTCACCAGGGTGATGACGGTCTCCAGTACGGGGTCCTGGGTCCTGTGGCGGATCAGGGCCACTGCCCCGGCGACGGCTCCTCCGATCAGGACGCCGCCGCCGGCGAGCACGGCGAACTCGGTGCCCGCCGACTGCCAGGAGAAGCCGGCGGAGGCAGTGGCGACGACGACCGCGACCCGGAAGAGGACGAGCGAGGTGGCGTCGTTGAAGAGGCTCTCGGCCTGCACGAGGACCTGGACCCGGGGAGGCAGGGACAGGCGCCGGCCCAGGGCCGTGACGGCCACCGGGTCCGTACTCGCGAGGACGGCGCCCAGGACCAGCGCCATCTGCCAGGACAGTGGCGTGAGCAGGGAGGCGACCGCGCCGACCGCGG
The DNA here is from genome assembly GCF_056436025.1 of Streptomyces sp. NPDC043853. Lineage (NCBI taxonomy): Bacteria > Bacillati > Actinomycetota > Actinomycetes > Kitasatosporales > Streptomycetaceae > Streptomyces > Streptomyces sp. NPDC043853. Next base: position 149,534 of record NZ_JBWKDJ010000005.1, on the reverse strand, counting down.
CTGCCGAGGCCAGCACGAGTCCCACGGCGAGCACGCTCACCGGCTTCCACACCAGGCGCAGTTCCCGCCAGGGCAGTTCCTCGGCGCCGGCGTACAGCAAGGGCGGCAGGACGACGAGGCCGATGACCTCGGGGCTGACCCGGATCTCGGGAGTTCCGGGCACCAAGGCGACGACGATGCCCGCCACGACGAGGAGCGAGGGCGCGGGAATGCGCCAGCGGCGTGCCCCCGTGGCCACCGCGGTGGCCAGCACCACAAGGATCAAGACCGTACCGACGCTGTGCATTCCGCCCCCGCCCGTGTCGACGTGGACCATGCGGCCTCACGACGCCGACCAGGCTTCCCGGCACACCACCTTCACCCTATCGACGGAGCGGGCGTCAATGCACCGTCAAGGTCACGGCCGAGTGGCGTCAGGAGTGCGTAAGGGCCGTTTCGTTCACGTTCTCGCTGCTGTTCGCTGATGAGGTCGAGGGCGCATCGAGGAGTCGGGTTCGGTTGAGCACGGAAAATGTCGTGGGTATCATCATCGCGGTCAGCATCGTCGGATATCTGGTCCTCGCGTTGTTCTTCCCCGAGAAGTTCTGACATGACGGCCGCGAACGAGACGGTCCCGGCGACCGGACCGGAGCAGTCGGTCGTACCGCGCGGAAGGCTCAAGGTCTTCCTCGGCGCGGCGCCCGGAGTCGGCAAGACCTTTTCGATGCTTGACGAAGCACATCGCCGGGTGGCCCGCGGCGCGGACGTGGTGGCCGGTTTCGTGGAGTGCCACCGGCGCCGGCACACGGAGGCGAAGCTCCGCGGCCTGGAACACCTCCCGCACGCCGACTGCGAGTACCGGGGCGGCCGGTACCCGGAGCTGGACCGGGAGGCACTGCTTTCCAGGCGGCCGCAGGTGGTGCTGATCGACGAACTCGCCCACTCCAACGTGCCCGGGGGCAACCGGCACGCGAAGCGCTGGCAGGACGTCGAGGAGATCCTCGCAGCCGGTATCGACGTCCTCACCACGCTCAACATCCAGCACCTCGAGTCGCTGAGCGACGTCGTCGAGAAGATCACCGGGGTGCCGCAGCGGGAGACCGTCCCCGACGGGTTCGTGCGTCGCGCCGACGAGATCGAGTTGGTCGACATACCTCCGGAGGGGCTCAGGCGTCGGCTGGCACACGGGAACATCTACCCCCCGGAACGGATCGACGCCTCCCTCGCCCACTACTTCCGTCCCGGCAACCTCATCGCGCTGCGGGAGCTGGCCCTGCTGTGGTTGGCCGGCCGCGTGGACGAGGCCCTCCACAAGTACCGTACCGAGCACGACATAGGGGCCGTCTGGGAGACCCGTGAACGCGTCGTGGTCGCCCTCACCGGCGGTCCCGAGGGCGACACCCTGATCCGCCGCGCGGCGCGCATCGCAGGCCGGGCGGCGGGGGGCGAACTCCTCGCCGTGCACGTCGCACGGAGCGACGGACTCGCCGCCGGCGTCTCCCACGCGGCACTGGCCGGACAACGGACCCTCGTCGAGAGCCTGGGCGGCAGCTACCACTCGGTCGTGGGGGACGAAGTACCCACCGCGCTGGTGGACTTCGCGAAGGCGGAGAACGCCACCCAGCTCGTCCTCGGCACGAGCCGCCGCCGCAGGCTGGAACGATTCCTCACCGGTCGGGGGATCGGTGAGACGGTGGTCGCGCTGTCCGAGGACATCGACGTCCACATGGTCACGCACGAGCGCGCCGGCCACGGCCGGCTCCTGCCGTCCCGTCGCCGCACGCTCCCCACCTCCCGGCTCGTCGCCGGACCCGTGGCCGCGCTGGTGCTCCCCTTACTGCTCACGCTCGGCCTCGACCGGATGCGCGGCACCCTGAACCTCACCAGCGAGGCCCTGCTGTTCCTGGTGACCGTGGTGGCCGTGGCATGCATCGGCGGAGTGACCTCCGCCCTGCTCGCGGCGCTGACCGCGGCCCTGCTCCTCAACTACTGGTTCATGCCGCCCATGGGCGAGTTCACCATGAGCGACCCCGACAGCGTGCTGGCGCTCGTGGTCTTCGCCGGTGTGGCCGCCACCGTGGCCGCCGCAGCCGACAGGTCCCTGCGGCTGTCCCGCCGCTCCGCGCGCGCCACTGCCGAGGCGGAGACCATGTCCTCCCTCGCCGGCAGCATCGTCCGCGGCGACCAGACCATTCCCGCGCTGCTAGAACGTACTCGGGAGACGTTCGGCGTGGACACCGTCGAACTGGCCCCGCGGGCCCCCGGCACCGACGGCTCGTCGGATCCCGCCCTGGTGGTCGCCGCCGGGCCCGGTGCCTTCCTCGTCCTGCGCGGCCGTACGCTGCCCTCCTCCGAGCGCCGGGTCCTGGCGGCCTTCGCCGCGCACGTCGGCGCTGCCGTCGAACGAGCCCGTCTGGCCGAGGCCGCCGCCGAGGTCGAGCCGATCAAGGCCGCTGACCGGCTGCGCACCGCCCTGCTCCGGGCCGTCGGCCACGACCTGCGGACACCACTGGCCGGGGCACTGGCCGCCGTCACCTCCTTGCGGGCCCCCGACGTCGATTTCTCCGCCGAGGACCGCGCGGAGCTCCTGAGCTCTGCCGAAGTGTCCCTGAACCGGCTGAACCGGCTCGTCGAGAACCTGCTCGACCTCAGCCGCCTGCAGGCCGGCGCCCTCACCCTCGCCCTGCGGCCCACCACCCTGGAGGAAGTCCTGCCGGCCGCACTGGACTCCCTGGACCTGATACCGGAGGACCGGCCGGCCGTCGACGTACAGACCCTGGAAGCCGTACCTGCGCTGCTGGCCGATCCGCCCCTGCTCGAACGCGTACTGGCGAACCTCGTCGGCAACGCGGTCCGCCACGCGCCCGCCGACCGCCCCGTGCTGGTCACGGCCAGTGCGCTGGCCGGGCGGGTCGAGATCAGGATCGCCGACCGGGGACCCGGGATCGACGCCGACGACCGCGAGCGTGTCTTCGAACCCTTCCAGCGCCTGGGCGACCGCGACAACACCGCCGGACTCGGCCTCGGGCTCGCCCTGGCCCGGGGCCTCACCGAGGCGATGGACGGCACGCTCACCCCCGAGGACACGCCCGGCGGGGGCCTGACCATGGTCCTGTCGCTGCCCGTCGCCACCACCGACGTGCCTGCAGGGCGGCGCTGACCGGCGGGGCGCCGGCCTTCATCCGGACGACTGAGCTCGTACCTGCACAACCACTTTCACCATGGGGGTCTCATGTCATTCGACGAGGAATGGGCGGAGCTCAGGTCTGCCGCGGCCGAGAAGCAGACCGCAATGCGGCTCAACCAGCTCGATCCCGGAGGGGCGGCGGACCGGGGCCGCAGGGGATCTGGTGGTCACCCGGAAGGATCTGGCGGCCGTCGGCGACGCGGCGTTCACGGGACTACGCGGTGCCCGGCGATGTCTGCGGAGTCGAGGTGTCGGCGACCCTCCTGAAGCCGCTGCTGCCGCCCGGTGAATCGTTCGAGCAGAGCAAGACCGACGCGGGCGGCGGGGACATCACCGGCTGCGCGATGGAGTCGACAACCGTCGCGAACTCACCTTCCAGGCGAGTCTGGTGCCTGCCGATCTCGACCCGCTCGAAGTCAAGCGCAGCAACCTGCTGCGCGCCGGCCATCCGCAGAGGGCCGCCGTGGGCAGCGACGCACGGGTCGCCGACAACGGAGCGATGGCATATGACGTGTGCACGTACGGGGGTGAGCGACGCCGCTACGTGGTGGAGATATGGGTGAACAGGAGTCCGACCGACGCCGACCGTCGGCGCGAGGCCCTCGTCCGCTTCCTCACGGAGTACCTTCCGTCAGCCCTGAAGGCGGCAGGCTGCACCCGTTGAACACATCTCCCACCCTGGGATGGGATCCCCCGTCAGAATCGTGTAGCAGCCGCATCAGCAGCGCGTCAGGGTCCGATTCCGAGACCTCGCGCCGTCCTAACGTCATCCTCATGGAACGAGGTTGCACACAGGACACCCACTGGGCCGACGAACGGCGCTCGGCGATCGGTGTCGCGTTCCTCCTGTTCACAGCCCTGTTCGGTATGGACGCCGGGCTCGGCCGGCTCGACGTGACCCGGGGCGCGCTCTGGACCGGCCTGGCCGGCCTGCTCTTCACGGTCCTGCTGCCGCCCCTGGTCTCGGTACGGCCCGGCCGGCTCAGCTCCCGCGGCCTGCTGGTGAGGGACACCGTCCGCACCGACGCCCTCGTCTCGGTCCGGTGGCACGACGCGGTGGCCCGGCGCATGGTCCTCCGGGACACCGAGGGCAACCAGGTCGAGATCGACCCGACCGTCCTGGTCCGGAACCCCGCGATGTGGCACCGGCTCGACGTGGACGCCCGAACCTCGATCCGGCGCGGCACCCTGCTGAGCGGCACGGCCGCCCTGCGCGAGCTGTCGGAGCACATCGACCGCGAGACGGCCCAGTCGGTCTTCAAAGCCTCCGGCCTGGAGTGACCGACTCGGGGTCCCACGGGCGGCACGGCCGGCCCACCGGCGGCCGTTGCCGGTGACGAGTACGGGTTCGGGGAGGGCCGCGACGCCCGCGGCCCTCCCGCCCTACCGCGGGGGGACCCGGGGCGCGGCCGCGAGAGCGGCGGCCACCGTACGGACCGAGGCGTCCTCGAACATTCGGGCCAGGGGCACCTCGCGGCCGAACTCCTGCGACAGCCGCTGCCGGATGGCGATGAGCTGCACAGAGTCGGCCCCGAGCCCGAAAAGGTTCTCCGTGACTCCGACGCGGTCACGCCCGAGCGCCTCGGCGACGATCGCCGCGACCAGCGCCTCCGTATCGGATCCCGGCTCGACCGCCTCGACGCCCGTCTCGGGTTCGCCCGCCCATTCCTCCAGCCGGCCACGGTCCACCTTGCCCTGGTCGGTCAGCGGTAGCTCGTCGATCACCCGGATCCTGCTCGGCACCATGTGCGCGGGCAGCGCGTTCCTCGCGAGCTCGCGTACCTGGCCGACCAGCCCGGCCGACCCGGCCGCTGAAGACGCCGGAACGCCGGCGTCCATGGCCTCGTCCGGTTCCGGAAGCCCGAGCCCGCCGATCAGGCTGTGCAGCAGCACTTCGTCCTCGCCGAGGGCGAAGAGCGTCCGTAACGGCTCCTCGTCCCGCAGCAGTCCGATCTGGCACAGACCGAGCGGGCCCTCGGTGGCCGACTCGGCCAGCAGCTGACTCATCGCGCCCGCCTCGAGGAGGCAGAAGTCATGGCCGCGCTGCCCGTACATCGGCTCGACCTCGGCCATCGGGCCCACGAGGAGCAGGAGGAACGCAGCCGAGGAGAACGCGTCCTGGTTCATCGAGAGGTGCACGGTCGCCGGCAACTCGACACCCGTCCGTACGGTGCACAACCGGTGTGCCAGTGGGTCGTAGTAGTAGGAGCCGCCGGGCAGCCCGCCGACTCGCCCGGGGCGGACGTAGACGTAGGTCCGCACGGGATAGAGCGATCCTGCCGAACCGTACCGGTACTTCGGCACCGGGCGGTGTTCGGCGCCCACGGCCCGCAGGCAGTTGAGCAGCCGGGCGAGTTCGGCCAACGGAACCTCGGTCGCCGCGAACCGCCGGTGGCTGCGCCGCCGGTTCCACCGGCGGTCGGTCCGCTCCGGGTCGAGGAAGTCGGGCAGTCCGACCGCCGGCGAGGTCAGGTCGGCACGCCGGCCGCGCTGGGCCACGGTGACGGCCGCGCGGTGGGCGGCATCGGTGATCACGGCGCCGAGCAGGCTCTCGTACTCGGCACCGTCGCCGCCACCGGCTTCCTGCGCCGGGGCCGGCCGTTGCACACGGTCCGGGACGACGAACGTGGTGAGGTACGGGTGGTAGCGGGTCCCGGTGGCGGTGGTGACCGCCCTCGCGATCTCCGGGTGCTGGGCGAGCGTGGCGTCGATCTCGCCGAGCTCGATCCGGAAACCGCCGATCTTGACCTGGCTGTCCGTCCGTCCCAGGAACTCGATCGTGCCGTCCGGCCGCCATCGGCCCAGATCCCCGGTGCGGTAGAGCCGCTCTCCGGACACGGGGTGGGTGATGAACCGCTCCGCGGTGCGCGCCGGGTCACCCCAGTACCCCTCGGCCAGCCCCAGGCCACCGATGTACAGCTCCCCCACCACCCAGATCGGGCAGTACTCCAACCGGTCGTCGAGGACGTGGAAGCGCTGATTCGTCAGCGGCCGGCCGTACGGGATGGAGTCCCATTCGGGGTCGACCTCGCCGATTTCGTGGGAGATGGACCAGATGGCGGCCTCGGTGGCCCCGCCGAGCGAGATCAGCCGGCACCCGGGGGACCACGCGCGCCAGCGGTCGGGCAGGCTGACGGGGATCCAGTCGCCGGACCACAACGCAACCCGGATACCGGCCAACGCGGCCCCCTGCCGCCCACCGGCACCGGCACCGGCACCGGCACCTAGATGCGAGGCGGCCATTTCCGCGACCGCGGGCACGCTGTTCCACACCGTCACCCCGTGCTCGGCCACCAGCTCCAGCCAGTGTTCCGGATCCCGCTGCGAACCGGGACGTGGCAGCACCAGACGACCGCCCGTCCCCAACACCCCGAACACGTCGAACACGCTCAGGTCGAAGCTCAGCGAGGAGAGGCCCAGCACCGCGTCGTCGGGCCCGATCCCAAACCGGTCACAGACGTCCTTACAGGTGTTCAGCGCCGCCTGGTGCGAGACCGCCACGCCCTTGGGCGCACCGGTGGAGCCGGAGGTGAAGAGCACGTAGGCCACGTCCGTGGCCTTCGCCGGCGATTCGGCCAGCCGTCGGGCCCGGTCCCGGCAGTCCTCCACGGCCACGACCCGAACCGTGTCAGGCCACTGCCGGTGGTCGTCGCCGTCCCGGACGAGGACCACCGAACAGCCCGCGGCCGCAAGCAGTTCGGCACGCCGCCGCGGAGGCAGGTCCACGTCCACGGGCAGGTAGGCCCGACCTGCCAGATGGACGCCCAGCACGGCCACCACTTGCTCCGCCGACTTCGACATCCCCACCGCGATCACGTCGCCCGGGGCGTCGTCCGTGCCCAGGAGGGCTTCCGCGACCCCGGACGCCCACCACCCCAGTTCCCCGTAGCGCAGCACACCGCCGTCGGCCGCCAGCACCGCCATCCGGTCCGGCTCGCGCGCGGCCCAGCCCATCACGCCGTCGGCCAACGACGCCGACGGCACCGCACCGTCCGTCGCGTTCACCCGGGCCACGAACTCGTCGAGGTCAGCACCGCGAACCTCCGCCCCGCCCGACCACGCCTCAGCGTCGACCAGGCCGTCGAGCAAGCGGCAGTAGGCGTCGAACATCTCGTCCCGCACGCCGGGCAGGAGCGCGTCGGCCGGCGAGTCCCAGTTGAACTCCAGCGCCCCGGCGTTTTCGTACACCTGGTGGTCCAGCAGGACCTGCGGGGTCTGCGAGATGCCCGACGTGGTCCGGCCGAGCCAGTTCTGGCCCAGCGCTCCGGTGTCCTGATCGTGCTGGTCCCAGCCCTGGTCGCGGGCGCTGGCGAAGACCACCGGGCAGTGTGCGACGCCCGTGCCCGGGCGCACCCTGGCCAGCTCACGCTGCACCGCCACCCCGTCGAACGCGGTGTGTTCCAGGTCGCGCCACAGCTGCCGGTGCAGCCGCTCGGCCAGTTCGGCGATGCCGGGGCGGCCACGGAGGTCCACCTCGAGCAGGACCACGCTGGTGAAGTCGCCGATCAGGGCATCGACGTCGGGGTGCACCCGGCGCCGGCCGAACAGCGGCAGGTTCAGCAGGAACCGGTCGTTCGTGGACCAGCGCCCGAGCACGGTGGCGAAAGCGGCGAGCAACACCGACGTGGGGGTGAGCTCGTGCCGGAGCGCCAGTTGTCTGATGCGTGACCAGGACCGGGCCGGCAGCCGGTGAGCCCTTCTGCTCCACCGTGCGGGGGCGGTCGCAGCGCGCCGCCACGGCAGCTGCGGCCCCTCGGGGAGGTCGGGCACCCGTCGCAGCCAGTAGTCGCGGGCGGTGGTGTACTGCGGATCCTCCGGGTCGACGGCGTGGGCGTTGACATAGTCGCGAAAGGTGGTCCGCAGCGGTGGCAGCCGCTCGCCGGCGTAGAGCCGCCGCCAGTCGTCGAAGAACAACCTGATGCTGGCCACGTCGGCGATCAGCAGGTCGACACTGATGTGCAGACGGATCCGGTCGCCGGGCAGGATCAGCGCCCGCACTTCCCACATCGGCCACTGACCGAGCGGCCTGATCTCGTGGGACAGTTCCTCGCGTACGGCGTCGGCGGTCCACGGGCCGGACTCCGCGGAGCAGTCGGTGACCGAGAACGGGGCCGGGGTGGCGTCCGATTCCGGGAGCACCCGCTGGGTGCCGTCCCCCATCACCACCGCGCGCAGCATGTCATGCCGGCGGACCAGCGCGGTCAGCGCCGTCTCCAGCCGGGGCAGCTCCAGGTCATCCGCCTCGATCTCCAGGTACAGGTGGGTGGCGACATCGCCCCGTTCGTCGCCGGCGCCCCTTCCGACGAGGTAGGCCTGTTGCAGACCGGTCAGCCGAAAGGGCTCCAGCCGATGGTCCGGGTCGGCTCGGAACGTCTCGGCCGTCGCCGACGGGTGCCGACCGTCGAGCTGGTGGCCCAGATCATCGTGCGGGGGCGCAACCTCTACCCCCACGACATCGAGTCGGCCGGTGAGCGTGCGCACCCAGCGCTGCGCGGAGCGCCGGCGGCGGCGTTCTCCGTGGACCGCGATACCGGCGAGGACCGGCGCCGGCGACGTGAATACGGCCCGGCTGTCCGTCCGGCACCAGCGCGACGGCGTCGTCGAGCACGTATACCGAGGTGCCGTCGATCGCTGGTCCGATCGGCACCCGCGGCGCCGTCACCGGTTCGGCCAGGGATCCGCAGCACGTGAACGTGGTGTTCTCCGTGGGGCCGTAGCCGTTGATCAGTGTCGTGCCGGGGAGATCCGCCATGGCGGCGTTCACCGATTCCACCGACAGCACGTCACCGCCGGCGAGCAGGAACCTGAGGCCGCGCAGCCGCGCCGCGAGGCCGGAGGCGACCAGGTGGTGGAGCAACCCGGCGGTCAGCCACAGGATCGTGACGCCCTCGCCGCGCACCAGGTCGGCGAGTGCTCCCAGAGTGAGCTGCTGTTCCGGCGCCACCACCAGCCTGGCACCGTTGAGAAGAGGCCCCCAGATCTCCAGGGTCGAGGCGTCGAAGGCGATGGGGGCCAGGTGCAGGAAGACGTCGTCGGGCCGGATCGGCAGATAGCCCGCTCCGACGACCAGACGTTCGATCGCACGGTGCGGCACCATGACGCCCTTGGGCTTCCCGGCTGATCCGGAGGTGTACGCGATGTAGGCCGTGTTCACCGGCGAAGTGCGGGTCACCGGTCGCGTCGCGGGCCGTCGCGCGGCGCACGCCGTCAGCTCCGACAGCGGACACCACGGCCTGTCCCCGTCCGTGGCGGACGGCATCTCGTCGTCGGTGATGACCAGCGCAGGACGGGCATCGCGCAGGACCGAGGCCCGGCGCTCGGCCGGCATGCTGCGGTCCAGTGCCACATAGACACCGCCCGCTTTGAGGACGGCCACCAGGGTGACGATCAGATCGGCCGAGCGGCGCATCAGCAGCGCCACCGGGACCTCGATGTCCACCCCTCGGGCGCGCAGTTCGTGAGCCAGCCGATTCGCCCCTCGGTCCAACTCGGCGTAGGTCAGCTCACCGTCGGCGCCGCGGACCGCGATCGCCTCCGGACGTTTCGCCGCCTGCGCCTCGAAGACTTCGACGACGGACGCCGCTGTGCCGTACATCCGGGATCCCTTCCTCGTCGGCTGGTCGGTGCCAGGTGGACTCGGCGCCTGCGGTTGCGCGGAGTCGGTCATGACGGGTTCCACGGGTGGTCGCTTCACGGGCGGTCAGCCGGTCGGATGTTGTGGGTGAACCGGAACAGATTGTGCGGATCGTGCAAGGCCTTCACACGTCGCAGCCGCTCGAAGTCCTCGGCCGCGAAGAGTTCCCGCACCTGCTCCTGGAGGACCGGGGCGCCGTCGTTGTAGACGGAGTTGAGGCTGCGGCCGACGGTCCACTGTTCGAGCGCGTCGTAGACGCGCTGGTGCACCGGCCGGGCTGCCGTGGACGGCGCGGCCGCACCGCTGGTCATCACTCTCAGCATGTAGGCGGCGTCACGGCCCCCGACCGCACCCGGGTCGGCGGACCGCCGCGCGAAGGCCCCGCCGAGGTGACGGATGTCGAGGACGCAGGGCACGGTCGAACCGGGACCGGCCACGTCGACGACGGTCCGCAGGGCCGTGGGATCGAGTTCGCGCAGCAGGACGTTCCCGCCGAAGTAGGCGTGCGGGACGTGCGGGTCCTGGTAGATGGTGCCGACTTCCGTGTACGGCATCTCCCGGACGGTGTCGATCAGGGGCGGGCCGAGCGCGCGCAGGGGTGCCACGAGCCGTTCGCCCTCCTCGGCGGAGCCGGTGAAGGCGATCCGGACGTGTGCGACGTAGCGTCCGCGCAGTGGCTCGGGGACGGACGGCGACGGCGGGCAGCTCATGAGGGCGATCGAGGAGGTGAGTTCCTCGGGCAGCGTCAGGGTCCAGGCCCGGTAGGCGTGCAGCAGGTCGACGGGGCGGTCCGCTGCGAAGTGGAGGCCGCCGCCGTAGAGTCGGGTCACCGGCACGAGGGCGGTCTCGATGGCGGTGACGGCGCCGAAGTTGCCGCCGCCACCGCGCAGTGCCCAGAACAGGTCGGGGTCGGAGGCGGCCGTGACGTGCCGCAGCGAGCCGTCGGCGGTGACGATGTCGATGGCGCGGACGTAGTCGCTGGCGTAGCCGGTCCGGCGACCGAGCAGGCCGACACCGCCGCCGAGGAGGTAGCCGACGACGCCGATGTGCGGAGCCGAGCCGTTGACGGGGGCCAGACCGTGCGGGGCACTTCGCTCGATGATCTCTCCCCACAGGACGCCGGCCTGGGCTCTGACCGTTCCGGCCTCCGCGTCCACCGCCAAGGCCTTCATCCGGCGGGTGGTGATGAGAACGCCCTCACCGTGCAGGGCCGTGACGATGCCGTGCCCGGTGGACTGCACGGCGACAGGAAGCCTCCGCTCGGCGGCGAAGCGGACCGCAGCCCGCACGTCCTCGGGGCTGGTGGCACCGACGACGACCGCGGGGTGGTGTTGGAAGCCGGCCTGGAATCCGGCCCGTTCCTCGTCGTACCCGCGGCTGCCGGGCAGCAGGACGGGTCCTCGCACCTCCGCGGCCAGCGTCTCGACATCCGCACTCATCCGTTGTCCTCCTCCCGTGGGCGGCAGGCCGCCGTTCCGCGTGTGCCGCTCGGTCCGACTGGTCCGCTACCGCAGGTACGAGTTGTCCTGCACCCAGTGGAAGCCACGGCTGACCAGCGGGAAGGTGCCGAGATGGCGGCGGCGGAGGTGCACGCGGAGGTGCCGGCCGTCGGCTTCGCCCTCCAGCACCAGGCAATCGTCGGCCGGGCGCTCGAAGGCGAACGTCACGTGCCACTTCGGGTCGGCCATCCTGGTCAGCGCGACCGAGCGGGCGTTCATGTCGATCGCCGCCATGCAGGGGTCGAGCGAGTCGTCCATGTGCTGGATGGCCACGGCGTCGACGGAGTCCACGACGACCCGGCGCCAGCGCAGCCCGTCCGTCGTCACGGGCGGGCGGCGCTCCCCGTCGACGGAGAAGTCGGTGACGTCCCAGACGCCGTACAACTCCGGCTTCGCCCGTCCGCCCCCGTGGTTCTTCCAGAACGACCAGTCGTTGCGCAGTTGTGCGCCGAGCAGCCAGAGCCCCGCCCCGGCCTGCAGGGCGGTGGCGATCCGGTTCGCCCGGCGGGAGCGGAAGAGCTCCGCGGGGACGGCCGCGGGGACCGGGCGCCCCGTGAGCAGGGCCTCGGCCAGGCGAGGTGTCTGCGGGGCCAGCAGGAGCAGGCTGAGCAGGAGCAGGTGGAAGGAGTGGACCTTGACGGGGACATCGAAGGTCATGTTGAGGAGAAGCACCTGGGCCATCTCGGCCGCCGACACCAGCGCGCCCAACGAGGTCGTGCGCGGCGCGACGAGCAGCAGTCCAGCCGCGATCTCCGCACCGCCGAGCAGCATCTGATACGGCGTCGAGAATCCAGTCTGCGCCCACAGCAGGCCCATCGGGCTGAGGTCTCCGAGCGGCTCGACGAGCTTGGACGGCGGCAGCCGGAACTGGAGCGGGACGGCCTTGGCCGCTCCGTAGGAGAACATCTGCGCGGCGAGGCAGAAACGGGCGGCGAGGCGGAACCACTGGTCCAGCGCCGCGCCGTCCGTTCGATGCCGGTCCAGCACGGACCAGACCGGGGTGACCGCGGCAGCCCCCGCGAGCCAGCAGAGCTGGCCCGCCCAGGTGTACGGGTCGTCGCCGCCGTCGAAACGGTCGCCCAGCTCCCTGCCGAGGACCCGGACGGACATCCAGTTCCGCACGGGGCGTATCGTCCAGAGCTTCGCCCAGGAGTCGGCCTTTTCCTGGAGGCGTCCCATTCCACCGCCGCGCAGGGCCAGGTAGACCTGCGGAGTGGTCAGGCAGTAGAGGCCGGCGTAGACGCAGCCGAACCGGTAGGCCGTACGGGCGGCCCCGGTCCGGCGCGGCGGGGCCGGGGATGTGCCGGTCTGCGAAAGCGCTCGCCTGACCGCCCGGTTGGCCGGTGAAGACGCGACGGTCCGCAGCCACTTGCCTACTCGCATCTTCATCGTTCATCACCTTCGCAGGGGCCGTATTCGATGGGCGCGGTCAGCTACGGCGAAAGCGTCCGAGCCAGGCGTGCACGTCGAGGAGTTCCGACGTGGTCGGGATGACTCCGCGCATGCGGGTCTCGTGGATCGACTCCACCGTCCAGGCGTCGGCGAAGCCGTTGCGCAAGTGGTCGGCGGAGCGCTTGAGGTGGGGCGGTTCGTCGTCGTCCGGGAGCGGCGCCGGTATCTGCTCGATGGCCTCGGCGAGCCGCGCCTGCATCTCCGCAGACCCCCGATCGCTGATCGAGAGGATGTGTGCCACCGCCCCCGGGCGGCAGGCCCGGTGCAGGGCCGCCGCGTAGGAGCGCAGGACGTCGCCCTCGAAGGTGTGGGCGAGGCCGGAGTCGATCACGGTGTCGAAGCACCCTTCCCAGCCTTTGAGGTCGAGGGCGTCGGCGACTTCGAAGACGGCGTCGAGTCCACGTGCCCTGGCCTTGTCCCGGGCGATGGAGATCGCCGTCGGCGACAGGTCCAGACCCGTCACCAGGTATCCCTTGCCCGCCAGGTGGAGGGCGTCTTCACCGGTGCCGCAGCCCGCGTCGAGCACCGCGCCGCCGATGAGCCCTGCGTGCTCCAGGGCGACGTAGGTGGGCTGGGGCGCCCCGATGTCCCACGGCGGGCGGTTGCCGAACGGGCTCTCCCCGCGGTAGACGGCGTCGAACACCTCGGTCATCCGGGCGGGTCCGTCGGGTGCACCGACAGGTTCAGTCATGGGTGCCATGATTGCGTCGCCCTCCGGTACGTCCTCGGTCTCTTGCGGACTTCTGTCACTTCAGCTGCGCCCGCCGGTCAGCGCGAGCCGTACTTGCGGACCGCGAGCGGGGCGAACACCGCGATCAGGGCGACCGACCAGGCCACGGTCTGGAGGACGTAGCCGGTCGCCGGGCCGCCGGTGAACAGTGCGCGCAGGGCGTTCACGGCCGCCGTCATGGGGCTGTGGGCGGCGTACGCCTGCAGCCAGCCCGGCATCGAGCCGGTCGGTACGAACGCCGAGGAAATCAGGGTGAACGGGAAGATCCACACGCCGCCGACCGCCTGGGCGGCTTCCGCGTTGCGCACCGACAGCCCGAGGTAGGCGGCGAACCAGGACACCGCGTAGCCGAACAGCAGCAACAGCAGCAGGCCGGCCAGCGCGGGTAGGAGGCCGTTGCGGAACCGGAAGCCGACCAGCAGGCCGACCCCCACGGTCACGACGGCCACGCCGACGTTGCGGAAGATCTCCGACAGCGTGCGTCCGATGAGCACGGCGCTGCGGCTCATCGGCATCGAGCGGAAGCGGTCCATGAGGCCCTCGCGCATTTCGGCCGCGATCCCGATGGTGGTGCCGGCGGCGGAACCGTAGAGCGCCATCTGGACGAGAACGCCGGGCAGCAGGAACTGTGCGTAGCGTTCGCCGCCGACGTCGATGGCACCGCCGAAGACGTACGTGAACAAGAGGATGAACATCACCGGCTGGACCAGCGAGAACATCACCAGCTCGGGGCTGCGCAGCACGTGCCGTACGTTTCGCAGGGTCATCTGCCACACGTCGGAGAGCCACCACCCGAGGGTGTTCCGCGGCTGTGCGTACGACGTGCCGCCTTCCCGCGTCAGGGTGGTGGAGGTCATGTCCGGCCGGTTTCCTTCCCGCTGTTGCGCTGGTCGGGGCCGTGATCGGCGGATCGGCCGGTCAGGGCGAGGAAGACGTCGTCGAGCGTGGGTCGACGGAGCGCCACGTCAGCGATCGCGATCCGCGACTCCCTGAGCAGGTGAAGCAGGTCCGGCAGTACGCCGCCATCGGGCAGCGCCGCTTGGACCGCCAGCTTCTGCGGGTCTGCGACCGGGGTGGCGCCCAGCCGCTCTCGCAGGAGCCGCACCGTCTGCTCCATGCCTTCGCCGTCCAACAGCGTGATGGCGACCCGGTCCTGGCCCACCTGGGCCTTCAGCTCGTCCGGGGTGCCTCCGGCGATGGCCCTGCCCCGGTCGATCACCGACAGGGAGTCGGCGAGTTGGTCCGCCTCCTCCAGGTACTGCGTGGTGAGCAGTACGGTCGTACCCTCCGCGACCAGTTCGCGCACGAGCCGCCACACCTCGATACGGCTGCGCGGATCGAGGCCCGTGGTCGGCTCGTCGAGGAAGACGAGCCTGGGCCGTGCCATGAGGCTGGCGGCGACGTCGAGCCTGCGCCGCATGCCGCCGGAGTACGTCTTGAGGTGCCGGTCGGCCGCGCCGTCCAGGTCGAAGCGTTCCAGCAGCTCGCTCGTGCGGGCCCGGCAGTCGGACTTCGACAGCCGGAACAGCCTGCCGATCATGTGCAGGTTCTCCCGCCCGGTGAGGAGTTCGTCGACGGCGGCGTACTGGCCCGTGAGGCCGACGACCGACCGGATCCGGCCGGGGTCGTCACGCACGTCGACGCCGAACACCTCGGCCACTCCGTCGTCCGGCCTGATGAGGGTGGCCAGGACCCGGACGGCGGTGGTCTTGCCGGCGCCGTTGGGGCCGAGCAGGCCGTGCACCGTGCCCTCGGACACCGTGAGGTCGAGGTGGTCGAGTGCGGTGAGCGAGCCGAAACGCTTGCACAGTCCGGCCGTTCTGATCGCTGCTGGCATGTGCCTTGATTCCTTTCCTGGTCCGACGCGCCACGGGGGTGGGCGGCGGGGCGACGGCCGGCTCAGTGGTGCACGGCACTGAGCAACGCCGACATGTGGAGCGCGTCGGCGGCCACGGCTCCCGCGGCGGCCGCCGCGGTGACCGACTGCTTCCAGCGACTGGTCAGGTCCCCGGCTGCATACAGGCCCGGCACGTTCGTGCACTGGGACGCGTCGACGCCGACGAAGCCCGCGTCGTCGACCTCCAGCTTCAGCTCGTTCGTCGCCCGCTGCACGACGGGGTACTGCCGCTGTCGCGGCGTCCAGACCAGCGTTTCCCGTTCCAGAACCCGGCCGTCGTCCAACTCGACGGCGTACAGGCGGCCTTCGCGGTGGTGCAGACGGCGGACCGTTCCCGTGACGACGTCGCCCCCCTTGCTCCGTGCCGTCGCACGGGCGGTCTCCAGGCCGGGCATGGACTCCTGGCAGATCGCGACGGTGTCCTCGCTCCACGCGAGGAAGGCCGTGGCCGACAGTCCCGCGAGTTCCGCGTTGTCGGCGACGGTCGCCCAACGCCCGCCGGCGTTCTCCTCGCCGAGGCAGAACGGACAGTGGATCACGCTGCGCCCCCAGCACTCCGCGAAGCCGTCCACGTCGGCGGGGTGGACGTCGACGACACCGGTGGCGAGCAGCACGGTCGTGGCCTCCACGGTCTCACCGCCTCCGACGGCGACCCGGAAGCCTCCGCCCGGAACGAGGGTCACGCTCTCGGCGTCGGCCTCCAGCCGCTCGACCGTCGGGTACCGGGAGAGTTCCCGCCAGGCACGGGCCCGGAATTCGGCAGGAGCGGCGCCGTCCATTCCGATGTGGCCGTGAACGCCCGCGGACGCACTGTTGCGCGGTGCCCGAGGACTGTCCACGACGGTCACCGGGTGCCGGTATCTGGCCAGGCCGAGCGCCGCGGTGAGTCCGGCCGGGCCGGCTCCCACGATCACGGTGGTGTGGTCCGCGTGTGAGGACATCGGTCTGATCCCTTCCGTCGGGCGGTGCGAGCGGGGTCCCTCCACCGCAGGAACGGTCCGGCGGGTGCGCGGTGGCGCACGCCGGAACGGGCGGTCGGCGGACGGAGGCCGTCGGCCGCATTGTGGTCGCCGCCGCGGTACCGGAGACGTGCGGGCGAAAGAGGTGCGCCAGACAGTCGTGCGGCGCAGGCAGGGCCCCGGTCAGCGCCCCCGCCCTCCCGTCACCGGGCGGGGGCCGACGTGCCGCGTCGTGTCAGGCGCCGACGTACTGTGCGAGGTGCTCGCCCGTGAGTGTGGGACGGGCGGCGACGAGATCGGCGGGCGTGCCCTCGAAGACGATCCGGCCGCCGTCGCGGCCGGCACCGGGGCCGAGGTCGATGATCCAGTCGGCGTGGGCCATGACCGCCTGGTGGTGCTCCACGACGATGACCGTCTTACCGGCGTCGACCAACCGGTCGAGCAGGGCCAGTAGTTGCTCGACGTCGGCCAGGTGCAGGCCACTGGTCGGCTCGTCGAGGATGTAGACCTTGCCCGTTCCGGCCATGTGGCCGGCGAGCTTCAGCCGTTGCCGCTCGCCTCCGGAGAGGGTGGTGAGCGGCTGGCCGAGGCTGAGGTAGCCCAGGCCGACCTCGGCGAGCCGGTCGAGGACGGCACAGGCGGCCGGCGTCCGTGCCTGACCACCGCGGAAGAACTCGGCGGCCTCGGCCACCGGCATCGCGAACACCTCGCTGATGTCCCGACCGCCGAGCCGGTACTGGAGCACCGAGGCCTGGAACCGCTTGCCCTCGCAGTCGTCGCAGGTGGTGGCGACACCGGCCATGATCGCCAGGTCGGTGTAGATGACGCCGGCGCCCTTGCAGGTGGGGCAGGCGCCCTCGGAGTTGGGGCTGAACAGCGCGGGCTTGACCCCGTTGGCCTTGGCGAACGTCTTGCGGATCGGTTCCAGCATGCCGGTGTATGTGGCCGGGTTGCTGCGCCGGGAACCCTTGATCGGCGACTGGTCCACCGTGACGACGCCGTCCCGGCCGGCCACCGATCCGTGGATCAGGGAGCTCTTGCCGGAGCCCGCGACCCCGGTGAGCACGGTGAGCACGCCGAGCGGGATGTCCACGTCGACGTCGCGCAGGTTGTGGGCGTTCGCGCCGCGCACCTCCAGCACACCGGACCGCTCGCGTACCGACGGCTTCAGCGAGGCCCGGTCGTCGAGGTGCCGACCGGTGACGGTGCCGCTGGCCCGCAGGCCCTCGACGGTGCCTTCGAAGACCACCTCGCCGCCCTTGGTTCCGGCGTAGGGTCCCAGGTCGACGACGTGGTCGGCGATCACGATCGTCTCCGGCTTGTGCTCCACGACGAGCACCGTGTTCCCCTTGTCGCGCAGCCGCAGCAGCAACTCGTTCATCCGCTGGATGTCGTGCGGGTGCAGCCCCGTGGTGGGCTCGTCGAAGACGTAGGTGACGTCGGTGAGCGCGGAGCCCAGGTGGCGCACCATCTTCACGCGCTGCGCCTCACCACCCGAGAGCGTGCTCGAGGACCGGTCGAGGGAGAGGTAGCCCAAGCCGATCCGGACGAAAGAGTCGAGGGTCTGGCCGAGCACCGTGCACAGTGTCCTGACCGACGGGTCGGTCAGACCGCGCACCCAGGCCGCGAGGTCGCTGATCTGCATGGCACAGGCGTCGGCGATGCTGAGCCCGTCGATCTTCGCGGACCGGGCGGTCTCGCTGAGCCGGGTCCCGTGGCACTCGGGGCAGACGGAGAACGCCACCGCCCGCTCCACGAAGGCGCGGATGTGTGGCTGGAGCGTCTCCTTGTCCTTGGACAGGAAGGACTTGCGCACCCGCGCGAGCAAGCCCTCGTAGGTGGTGTTGACGCCCTTCACCTTCACCTTGACCGGGTCCCGGTGCAGGAGGTCGTGCCTTTCCTCCTCGGTGTAGTCGCGGACCGGCTTGAGCGGGTCGAAGAAGCCCGACTCGATGAACGACTGCACCACCCAGCCGTCGGGCTTCCAGCCGGGGACCGTGATCGCGCCGTCCGCGAGCGACTTGGAGCCGTCGAAGAGCTGGGCGGGATCGACGTCCGAGACGGTGCCCATGCCCTCGCACCGCAGGCACATGCCGCCGACGACGCTGAAGCCCTTCTCGATCCTCTTGCCGTTCACCACGAGGACGCCCGACGCGTCGGCCGAGGCAACGTTGAAGGCGAACGCCTTCTGCGACCCGATGTACGGTTTGGCCAGCCTGCTGAAGAGGATGCGCAGCAGGGTGCCTGCGTCGGTGGCGGTGCCGACCGTGGAGCGCGGACTGGTGCCCATCGGCTGCTGGTCGACCAGGATCGCCGTGGTCAGCCCGTCGAGGACTTCGACCTCGGGCCGGGCCAGGGTGGGCATGAAGCCCTGGATGAAGGCGCTGTACGTCTCGTTGATGAGCCGCTGCGACTCCGCGGCGATCGTGTCGAAGACCAGGGAGCTCTTGCCCGAGCCGGAGACTCCGGTGAACACGGTCAGCTGCCGTTTGGGGATCTCCACGTGCACGTTCTTGAGGTTGTTCTCACGGGCCCCGTGCACCCGGATCAGATCATGCCCGCCGGCCGCACGGAGCGCAGGGGGCCGGGTGTCCGTCT
Source organism: Streptomyces sp. NPDC043853 (assembly GCF_056436025.1). Classification (NCBI taxonomy): domain Bacteria; kingdom Bacillati; phylum Actinomycetota; class Actinomycetes; order Kitasatosporales; family Streptomycetaceae; genus Streptomyces; species Streptomyces sp. NPDC043853. The sequence goes on along the minus strand of NZ_JBWKDJ010000005.1, from coordinate 130,599 downwards.
CCGTGCCGGCCGCCCCGACGTCCCTCCCGCGGGTCGGACGCGGCGCGCCTTCGTCGTTCGACGGGGTGACGAGTTCCTGAACGTCCCTATTCATGGGACTCAAGCGTATACCTGCATATCCGGTTGAGGGTTTTGCAGCAGACATAAGGGGACCGTGGGATAAAGTCTCAAACCGTGAAGTACCTGCGCCCGTTCGACCTGGCCCGTGAGCACGGCATTTCCACCCAGGCGGTCCGCAACTACGAGCGGGACGGGTTCATCCCGCTCGCCCAGCGCACCCCGTCCGGCTACCGCACCTACACCAGGACCCACGCGGCGGCCCTGCGCGCCTATCTGGCGCTCGTCCAGGCATACGGCTACGCCACGGGCGGGGAGATCATGCGGTCGCTCAACACCGGCGATCTCGACGCCGCGCTGACGGCCGTCGACCGCGGCCACGCCCAGCTGCTGCGCGACCGGAGCACGCTGGACGCGGTGGGGCGGGCAGTGGAGCACCTCACCTCCGGCCCCGTTCCCGACCTCGCCGAGCACATGTCCGCCCACAGCGGGCCACTGAGCATCGGCGAACTCGCGCGCCGTCTGGGGGTGACCGCGGCGACCCTGCGGAACTGGGAAGCGGTGGGCATCCTCGCCCCCGTCCGGGAGCCGGTCACCGGCCACCGCTCGTACGGCGCCACGGACGTGCGCGACGCCGAGCTGGCCCATCTGCTCCGGCGCGGGGGTTACCCGCTGGAACACATCCGCACGGTGGTCCGGCAGATCCGCACGGCCGGCGGCACCGAGGCGCTGTCCGCCGCCCTCGACGACTGGCGGCGACGGCTCACCGCCCGTGGTGTGTCCATGCTCGACGCGGCGGCCCAGCTCGGCGGGTACGTGGCCCTCCTGGGCGGTGCCCCGGCCGGACCGCCGGCCGGCGCAGCGGCCACGTCGGAACCGGCCTCCGCGCCGGGGTCCCTGCCGACGGTTTGAGACCTCGCCGGCCGGCGAGTCGCCCCGCGGGGCCGATGGCATCGCCACCAGCCTCAACCGGTCTTTCAATGATTCGATTGACAGACATGAGAAAGGACTTCCACGACCTTCCCGTGGCCTCGTGCTCTGTGCTGGCTCTCGGCGAACCCACCCACCGGGAACCCGCCTTCGGGTGGGTGCGCAACGAGCTGTTCGTCCAGCTGGCCCACCTCGGCTTCCGTTCGATCGCCCTGGAGGTCGACCGCGTGGCCGCGCTGCGGGTCGACGACTTCGTCAGGGGCGACGACGGGGATCTCGACGAGGTGGTGCGGGCGGGCTTCTCCCACGACTTCGGCACCATGGAGCCCAACCGGCGCCTCGTGGCCTGGATGCGGGACCACAACGCGGGCCTGCCGCCGGAGGAGCAGCTGACCTTCCACGGCTTCGACGCCCCGACGGAGACGACCAGCGCCCCCAGTCCACGGCGCTGTCTCGAACACGCCCGGGACTACCTGGGGCTCGACCTCGACCTCACCGGGCTGCTGGGCCCGGACGAGCAGTGGAGCCGTACGGAGGCGGTGCTGGACCCGTCCATGTCGGTCGGCGCCACGCCCGAGGCCGAACGGCTTCGGTCCCTCGCCGAGGACATGCTCACCCGGCTCCACGCCGACGCCGCCGAACGGATCGCTCAGACCTCGCGCGCGGAGTGGCTCCGGGCCAGGACGCACCTCACCGCCGGCCTCGGTCTGCTGCGCTACCACTGGCAGGCCGCCCAGCGCCTGGAGGACAACGCGCGGCTGTCCCGGCTGTTCGCCACCCGGGACGCGCTCATGGCGCAGAACCTCCTCGACATCCGCAGCATCGAGGGCCGCCGGGGCCCCACGCTGGTCTCCGCCCACAACGTGCACCTCCAGCGGACCCCGAGCAGCTGGCGCCTGGGACACCTGTGCGTCGACTGGCCCGGGGCGGGCACCATCGTGGCACCGCTGCTGGGCGAGCAGTACCTCTTCGTCGTCGGCAGCCTCGGCCGCAGCGAGGCCCTCTCGCTGGGCGACCCCGAGCCCGGCACCCACGAGAGCCGCCTGCAGGACCGCGTCACCGACTGGGCCCTGCCCCCCACCGGCACGGTCGCCGACGCCCCGATCCGGACGGACACCACCCCGCAGCAGGGATACTTTCCGCTCGACCGGGCCACCCTGGACACCGCCGACGCGGTCCTGCACGTCAGCGACGGCGCCGCCGTCACCCGGTCGGCCGAGGGCCTGCGCGTACCCGCCGATGCCGGGAGCGTGCACTGACAGAGACGGGAAGGATTCGCCGGGCTCCCCGGACGCCGGAGATTAGATTCGCCGTCGATCAGGGAGCCTCCCGAAGGAGCTGACTGCGCTTGAACACGGTTCCTGCACTGTTCGAATCAACCGTCGCCGCACATGGCGGAGAGCCCGCCCTCATCGACGGGGAGAGCACCCTCGGGTACGCGGAGCTGAACACCCGGATCAACCGGCTCGCCCGCAGGCTCATCGCGCACGGTGTCGGTCCCGACTCGCTCGTCGCCGTCGCCGTGCCGAAGTCGAGCGAACTGATCGTGACGATCCTGGCGGTACTCAAGGCCGGCGGCGCCTACCTCCCGCTCGACCCGGGCTATCCGGCAGAACGCCTGTCGTTCATGCTGTCCGACGCCCGGCCGGTGCTGCTGCTGAGGTCCTCCTCGGTGGCTCCCCTCGACGCGGGTCCGGAGGAACTCGTCCTGGACGACCCGGCGTTCCGCGCCGCGTGCGCGGCGCTGCCGGGGCACGACGTCGCACCGCACGAGCGCCGCGCCGCACTGCGCCCCGAGCACCTGATGTACGTCATCTACACCTCCGGGTCGACCGGGACGCCCAAGGGCGTCGCCGTCCCGCACAGCGGTGTGCGCGACATGGCCGCCACCCAGGCGGCGGTCCTGGAGGCGGGTCCGGGCGACCGCGTGCTCCAGTGGGCGTCCATCAGTTTCGACGCCGCATTCTGGGACGTGTCCCTCGCGCTGCTCTCCGGGGCGGCCCTCGTGATGGTGCCCGCCGACGACCTGCTGCCGGGCCATCCGTTGTGGAACACCCTGCTCAAGTACGGCATCACGCACGCGGTACTGCCACCGGTCGCGCTCAGCGAGACCGATTCCGAGGACGTCCTGCTCGGCGGGACGGTCATGTCCACGGGGGACAGCTGTACCCCGACGCTGGTGCGCAAGTGGTCGCGGGAACGGCGTATGTTCAACGGCTACGGCCCTACCGAGGTGACCGTCGGGGCGACCGTCGGCGGCCCGGTGCGCGACGCCGGTGACGTCGGGATCGGCACTCCGTGGATCGGCAACCAGGTACACGTGCTCGACGAGCGCCTGCGCCCGGTGTCACCCGGCACGGAGGGTGAGCTGTACATCGCGGGCAGCGGGCTGGCGCGCGGCTACCTCAACCGCTTCCCGGCGACCGCGGCGAAGTTCGTCGCCGACCCGTTCGGGCCGCCCGGCAGCCGGATGTACCGCACGGGCGACCTGGGTCGCAGGGGGCCGGACGGCGAGCTGTTCTTCGCGGGCCGCGCGGACGGCCAGGTGAAGCTGCGCGGTTTCCGCGTCGAACTCGGGGAGATCGAAACGCGGCTCGCCGCCCATCCGGCGGTGGACGTCGCGGTCGCCGTGGTCCGGGGTGAGCTGGCCGATGCGCATGTCGTCGGCTATGTCACCACGACGGCGCCGGTCGAGCCGAGCGACCTGCGCGCCCATGTCGCCGAGTCGCTGCCCCCGCACATGGTGCCCGCTCGGGTCACGGTGCTGGAGCGGTTCCCGACACTGGCCAACGGCAAGCTCGACCGTGCGGCCCTGCCGCAGCCGGACGCGGGGGCAGCGGGATCCACGGGCGGCGGGCGGGCACCGGATGCCGCCGAGGCGGATGACTGCGCGGCCGCGATCTGCGCGATCGTGCGGGACGTCCTGGAGATCCCGGAGGCGGGCGTCACCGACAACTTCTTCCAGCTCGGCGGGCACTCGGTGCAGGCGACCAGGCTGGCCGCCCGGATCCGGGCGCGGTTCGAGGTCGAGCTGTCGATCCGGACCGTACTCGAGGCGGCGACGATCGGCGAGCTGGCAGCGGCCGTCGAGAGCCGGCTGTCCGGCTGACGGCCCTCAGCGGAAGGTGACCGGCAGACTGCCGTAGCCGCTCAGGAAGTTGGAGTAGATCGGTGTGGGCTTGCCACATACCTCGATCTCGGTGACCGACTCGGTGAGCGCGCCCAGCAACGCGAGCAGCTCCGCCCGGCCGAGGAACGCGCCGACGCAGAAATGCGGGCCGTGGCCGAAGGAGAGGTGCTTGTTGGGCGAGCGGGCCGGGTCGAACCGGCGCGGCTGGTCGAACACCGCCTCGTCGTTGTTGGCGGAGGTGTTCCACAGCGTCACGATGTCGCCCGCGCGCACCCGCCGGCCGCCTATCTCCATGTCCCGGGTCGCGGTGCGGGCGAAATGCATGGCCGGCGTGGCCCAGCGCAGCACCTCCTCGACCGCCGTGTGGATCGCGGCCGACCCTTCGCGCAGCGCCCGCCACTGTTCGGGGTGCTCGGCGAAGGTCTTCACCGCGCAGATCGCGGACACACGGGAGGACTCGTCGCCGCCGAGCACGAGGCTGTAGCAGTTGAGCGCGACCTCCTCGAGCGTCAGCGGGCGGTCTCCCACCTCCGCAGTCGCGATCATGCTGATGACATCGTCTCCGGGGGACCCGCGGCGGTGCCGGGCGAGGTCCATGAAGTAGCCGATGATTTCGTTCCGGGCCTCCAGGGAGTCCAGCCGGTCGAACTCGGCGGCGTCCGAGGAAAGGGCCTGCTTGTTCCAGCGCAGCAGTTTCTCGCGATCCGCCTCCGGAATGGAGAGCAGATCGCAGATCGTGTTCATCGGAATGTGCTCGGCGACCTCCGCGGCGAAGTCGAACTCGCCCTGCCGGGTGACGGTCTTGATGAGCTGTGAAGCCCGTCGCCTGGTCTTTTCTTCGACCGCGCTGAGGACGCGCGGGGAGAAGGCGCGCAGCATCAGGTTGCGCAGTTCGCGGTGGCGTGGCCGGTCCGTTACCGCGAGCATCTTGCCACCTGCCGAGTCACCGCCGCTCAGCAGGACGTCCAGCACGGTCCCGCGAGCGGAGCTCAGGGATCGCACGTCGGCGTAGCAGGACAGCACATCGGCGTGGCGGGCGACGACCCAGAAGCCGGGATCCCCCTGGTGCCAGTACACGGGCCGGGACTTCCGCACGTCGCGCCAGAACTCGTACGCGTCGTGCCGTACGAAGGTGGTCGCGTCGGTCAGGTCCAGCTCGGTCGGGGTGGTCATGCCAACAGCCTGTCAACGGCTCCGCCTGCGCCGGGAATCTCTTGCGCAGTTCTTTCTTCTTGAATGAGAGACGAAAGATTGCTGATCAGCCGGTCAATTCCGTGTCACGCTCGGGCGCGTGGGTCGTGGAACGTGCCGGATCGTCCGGCTGCGGCCGGCGGATCACTTATGACGAGGAGGCGGCGTCTTGAGCACTTTGAAGTATGCGGACTATCTCCACATGGAGACTCTCCTTTCACTCCAGGAGCCGCGGGCCCCACGCGAGGCCGGTCGTGCGGTCGTCCTGGCCGAGCAGTTCTTCATCATCACCCACCAGTCCTGCGAGCTGTGGCTGAAGCAGCTCGGGGCCGATCTGGACGCCGCTGCCGACGCGCTCCTACCGCCCTGTGAGACGCTCGATCTGGAGCTCGGGCTGGAATTCCTGCTGCGGGCCGTCGAGTTGATACGGGTGCTGCAGCAGCAGATGCTGGTACTGGAGAGGCTGCCACTGCGTTACTTCGCCGAGTTCCGGACCTATCTGGACACGGCGAGCGGCGCGCAGTCGGCGCAGTTCCGTCGTTTGACCACACTGCTGGGCAACAGCGACCACCAGGGCAGTCTCTACGAGGCCTTCGCGGCGGCGGTCGAATACCACGGGCAGTCCGTGCACGACATCTGCCGGCGTGGCGTGGAGGCCGGCGTGCTGCACCGTCTCGCCGAAGCGCTGGTGGACCTGGGGAACGGGTACTGGCACTGGAAAGTGGCGCACCTGGCGCTGGTGTCGAAGATGGTCGGGCAGGAGGACGGAACCGGCGGGTCGAGCGGTGTCGACTTCCTTGCCCGCCGAACCACCCGTCCCTTCCCCGAACTTCGCCGGCTGCGCGGCAGAGTGCACCACGCATAGCCTCCCTTCGGGGCCTTCTCAAGGGTGCGCACCATCACCTCCTCCACCCGGGCATCGGTGATGGTGCGCTGCACCCCTGTGCGCTTTTCGTCGGGCAGTCCCGCAAGCCGGTGCCGCAGGACACTGCTCCGCCGCCGGGCCGCGGCCCCCCGGTCGGTGTCCAGCCGCGCGGCCACCGCCGTGACGGCTCACGTCGCGGAACGAGATCTCAGGACCGGCTCACTGGCCGGCCTCGGTCTCCAGCGCATAACCACGGCCCCAGGCGGTGCGGATGACCAGATCGGTCGGTGACAGGCGACGGCGAAGGCGCATGATGTGGAGGTCGAGCGAATTCCTCGTCGGCCTCTGCACATGTTCCGCAAGCCTCTGTGAGAGTTCATGCCGGTACACCACCTCCCCGAAGTGCTCGATGAGCAGCTCCATCAATTCCGTTTGAACATTCGAGATGGTGATCGAATGCGGGCCGAAGCTGAGTGTTCCGGCTGAGTCGAGGGTTGGTATCTGCCGGTCGTCGAGTCGGTTCTGGAGAGCCCTGACCCGGGCGTCGAGATCATCCCGGGAGATGGGCGCTCGGACCCAGTCCTCGAAGGGGTCATTGCAGACCGGTGGACGGACACCCGCCTCTACCACGAGGAGACGGGGTACGCCGTCTCTTTTGCATCGGTTCCGAAGGTCTATTTGGGCCGGCCATCGGACGAACATGACATCACTGGTCGTGCTTCCCACAGTACGCGCCTCCCCGTCGACGCATAGATGGTTACTGTCATCGCCGGCCGACGGGGTTCTCCCGTCGGCCGAGCGCGTGAAGGTCCGCAGGTCGTCGCTGTGTGCGTCGGCTGCCACGGACTCGGCCCGCGGTGACGCCGCACTTCCTCAGGTCAGCACGGCGCACCACGCTTCACGACATGGCCTCAGCGGTCCATCGCCTCGCGGAGACTGCGCGGCCGCATGTCGGTCCAGTGCTCCTCAACGTAGGCGAGGCCCTCCGCCCTTCCGGCAGGTCCGAAAACGCTGCGCCATCCGGCGGGCACCTCGGCGAAGGCCGGCCAGAGGGAGTGCTGTTCCTCGTCGTTGACCAGCACGTGGAATTGACCGTTGTCGTCGTCGAACGGATTGGTGCTCACCTGTGTCCTCCAGATCTCGTTCCAGCAGTGGGGGGTCGAATGGGGTCACTGCGCTGTCCGCAGAATCCGGTTGAGCGCGCGGCTGATCTCCGCCGCGTTCCGCGGCCAGTACATCTCGTTGTGAGCGCAGGCGATGTCGATGCGCTGTACTCGGCCGTCGACGTGCCCCTGCCAGAGCACGTCCAGCTCCTCGTCCAGTTCCCGCTTGTCGTGGGTCTCCGGGTCCAGGAGTGCGTTGAAGAAGACGATGTCACCGCGGTACCGCGGTGAGGTGAACCGCCGCATCTGGTCCATCTGCTTGATGAAGATGGAGGAGGCGGTGGCAACCAGCGACGGGTACTCCTCCATCCCGGCCAGGTGTCCCATGTAGTTGGCGAGGAAGCGGCGGACCATGGCTTCGTCCAGGGCTTCCATGTCCGCGAAGTGGCTGGAGGGCGCGGCGTCCAGCAGTGCCAGGAGGGCCACCTCCTTTCCGCGGCGCTGGAGTTCGGCCGCCATGGCGTGCGCGAGGGTGCCGCCGAAGGACCAGCCCAGCAGGTGGTAGGGACCGCTCGGCTGGGCCTGGAGCACCTGCTCGAGATAGTCCTCGACCATCTCCTCGATGGAGCCGGCCGACGGAGTGGTCCCGTCGAAGCCGCGTGCCTGGATGCCGTACAGCGGCCAGGAGGGGTCGATGTGGCGGGCGAATCCCAGGTAGGGCCAGCTCAGGCCGCCGCCCGGGTGCAGCCACCACAGCGGGGGCCGGTGACCCTCGGTGCGGATCGGCAGCAGGACGGCGAACGGGTCCTCGAAGTCGGCCTCGGTATCGGCGGACAGCTGTGCCGCCAGCTCGGCCACGGTCGGGTACTGGAACACCGTGCGGATCGGAACGTCCACTCCCAGTTTTTCGTGGATCCGCCAGACGAGGCGGGTCAGCCGCAGGGAGTGGCCACCGGAGGCGAAGAAGTCGTCGTCGATGCCGATCCGGTCCAGGCCCAGCACCTCGGCGAAGAGCAGGGCGAGTTCCTCCTCGCGCGGGGTGCGCGGGGCCCGGTGTTCCCCGCCGACCGGGTCCGGCTCGGGGAGCGCGGCCCGGTCCACCTTGCCGTTCTCGGTGAGCGGCAGCCGGTCCAGGACGACGATCTCGGCGGGCATCATGAACTCCGGGAGCCGGCCGACGAGCCGCTCGCGCAGCAGCGAGGGCAGCCGGGAGGCGCGGCGGGAGACCGCGGGGACGTTCGACAGCCGGGCCGAGGAGGCGCCGACGGGCTGGTAGAGGCCGTCGCAGCAGACGGCGTCGACGTCGGGCAGGACAGCCGCCTCGAAGCAGTCACCCAGCTGGGCCGACCAGGTGCAGTACACCGCGAGCCCGCGCCGGGCGCCCCATGCCTCCAGTTCGGCAGGGTCGAGGGTGCCGCCCAGTTCGGCGGGGGCGCCCCACTCGGCGGCCTCGTCGGCCAGGCGGGCGTTGGGAACGCGGGTCAGGCGGATGCGGCCGCCGTGCCGGGCCAGAGCGGCCTCCAGGTCGGCCGGTTCGCGGACCTCCGCCGCCCAGACCACCTCGGGAAGGTCGCCGAGGTCCAGCGGCTTCACCGGCGCCTTGTGCAGCACGACCTCGTACCGGTGGCGGGTCAACTCGTTGTGGTGGGTGCCCTCCTTGAGGCGGATGTCGACGGCTACGGCGTCCGGCCTGGCCTCGGCCCAGCGGGTGAAGAAGCCCGGGTCGACGACGAGTTCCTTCTCGGCGAGGACCGCGCGCTCGACGGCGGCCTGCACGGCGGCCGGGCTGTCGGCGGGCTGTCGGCAGCGGTGCACCGCGGCGGCGAACGTGCGCAGGGTGCGGTGGTTGCGGACGTCGCCGAGCACGACGCGTCCGCCTGGTGCCAGCCGGTCCATCGCGAGATCGAGCACCCGGGTGAGGTAGTCGGCGTCCGGGAAGTACTGCACGACCGAGTTGAGGATCACCGTGTCGAAGTACCCGGTGGGCAGGCCGTCGGTGTCGTCGGCGGCCTGGCAGCGCAGGGTCACCTTGTCCGACAGCCGCCGGTCGGCGCCGGCCTGGGCGCGCAGACGTTCGATGACGGGCGCCGAGAAGTCGGTGCCCCAGTACTCCTCGGCCTCCGGTGCGAGCGGGCCGAGCAGCAGGCCGGAGCCGACGCCGATCTCCAGCACCCGGCGCGGGCGCAGGGACCGCACCCGCCGCAACACCGCCTCGCGCCAGGACCGCATCTCCGGCAGCGGAATGGGGCGACCGGTGTAGGAGCTGTTCCAGCCGGTGAAGTCCTCGCCGACCGTGTCGGTGCCGACCTCCGTCCCGCCGTACATGCTGTCGTAGATCTCGCGCCACTCGCCGACCTGTTCGACGGCGTCACGGCTGGTGGACGCGGAGCCGTCCGGCACCACGTAGGCGACCATGCGGCGTTCGCCCTGCCGGTCCCGGCGCACGGCGACCACCGCGTTCGCCACGCCTTCCTGTTCGCGCAGCACCGCCTCGAGCTCGCCCGGCTCGACGCGGAAGCCGCGCAGCTTGATCTGGTCGTCGCTGCGGCTGACGTACTGAAGGCGGCCGGCGGTGTCCCAGCGCACCAGGTCGCCGGTACGGTACACGCGCGCTCCGGGCCGTCCGGACGGGTCGGGCACGAACCGGGCGGCGGTCAGGCCGGGACGGCCCGCGTAGCCGCGCGCCACGCCGTCGCCCCCGATGTACAGCTCGCCCACCACTCCGGCCGGCACCGGCCGCAGCCGGTCGTCCAGGACGAGGAGGCGGCTGCCGTCCATCGGGGTGCCGATGGGCAGGGGGTCGGTGCACTCCGCCGCTGAGGCCATCCGGTGCCGGGAGGCGAAGGTGGTGCTTTCGGTCGGGCCGTAGCCGTTGACCACGGTGAGGCCGGGACAGGCGTCGAGGACCGCGCGAACGGCGGTCGGCGACAGCACGTCCCCACCGGCCCACACCTCCTCGACGGCACCGAAGCACGCGGCGTGCTGTTCGGCCATCACGGCGAACAGTCCGGCGGTCAGCCACACCGCCGTCACCTCACGCTCCGTGATCACCCGGGCGAGCTCCGCGGTGTCCGGCCGGCCGGCGCGGGCCACCACTGCCGTGCCGCCGCCGAGCAACGGCACCCACATCTCGTAGGTCGACGCGTCGAAGGTGTGCGGCGAGTGGACGAGGACGCGGCGATGGGCGCCGGTGCCGAAACAGCCGTCGAGTGCGAGGTCGACGACGTTCCGGTGGGTCACTTCCACGCCCTTGGGGCGGCCGGTGGAACCCGAGGTGTACATCACGTAGGCGACGGCGTGTTCGCCGACGCTCCCCACCTCGGGCTGCGAGTCGGGCAGCCCGTCGAGATCCTCCTCGGCGAGCCCCTGGTCCACGGTGACCGCCGGATCGAGGTCCGCGAGCAGGAAGTCGATGCGCTCGGGCGGGTGGGTCGGGTCGACCGGCGCGTAGGCGGCACCGGCTTTGAGGACACCGAGGACGGCGGCGACCAGCAGCGGCGAGCGTTCCAGCACGAGCGCGACGCGCGTGTTCGGGCGGGCGCCCCGGGCCCGGAAGTGGTGCGCGAGCCGGTTGGCCCATCGGTCCAGTTCGGCGTACGTCCAGGTGAGGGTGCCGTCCGCGGAGACCAGCGCGGTCGCGTCCGGGGTCGCGGCGGCCGCGGCGGCGAACCGCTCGGGAAGGGTGCCGGCCTCGAACCCGGCGCGGGCGCGGCCGCCCCAGGTGCTCAGCGCCGCGCGCTCGTGCTCCGCCAGGACGCTTGCGGATCCGATGGGCATGTCGGGCGCGGCCACCGCCTGGCGCAGGAGGTGCAGCCAGCGGTCGAGCAGCGTCCTGATCGTCCCCGCGTCGAAGAGTTCGGTGGCGTACTCCGCGAAGCCCTCGATATGGGCCGGTGCGTCTTCCTCGTCCCGTTCGGTCACGCTGATGAACAGGTCGAAGCGCGCGGTGCCCAGTGAGAACGGCTCCTCGGTCACGGTCAGGCCGGCCAGGTGGAACGCTGGCCTCGTGTTGTTCTGGAGCGCCAGGCACACCTGGAAGAGCGGGTGGTGGGCGGGCGAGCGTACCGGGTTGAGCACCTCGACCAGGTGCTCGAACGGGACGTCCTGGTGGTCGTAGGCGGCAAGGCTGCTCTCGCGGACCCGGTCGACGAGTTCGGCGAAGGAAGGATCGCCGGAGGTGTCCGCACGCAGCACCCACGTGTTGACGAAGAAGCCGACCAGGCGGTTGAGCGCCTCGTCGGTGCGGCCGGCGATGGGCGAGCCGATCGGCACGTCCGTGCCCGCGCCGAGCCGGGTGAGCAGCGCGGCGAGGGCGGCCTGGAGCACCATCGACACCGTGGCGCCCGCCTCCCGGGCCATCCGGCGCACCCCCTCGGTCAGCTGGGGGTCGAGTGCGAGCGGCACCAGATCGCCCTCGTACGAGGCGACGGCGGGCCGGCGCCGGTCGGCGGGGGGCGTGACGGTCTCGGGCAGGCCGGCCAGCTGGGTCGTCCAGTAGTCCAGCTGCCTCCGGTAGAGGCTGCCCGGGGCGTCGCTGTCGCCCAGCAGCTCCCGCTGCCAGAGCGTGTAGTCGGCGTACTGCACGGGAAGCGGTTCCCACGTGGGCGCCCGGCCCGCCCGGCGGGCCTGGTAGGCGGTGGTGAGGTCCTGGGCGAGCGGGAGGGCGGACCAGCCGTCGGCGGCGATGTGGTGCGCGCTGATGAGGAACACCGCCTCGCGCTCGCCGGTCCGCAGCAGCCGGGAGCGGAACGGGATCTCGGCGGCCAGATCGAACGGGAGCCGTGCCGCCGCCCGCAGGACGCCGGGCAGTTCGGCCTCGGTCACCTCGCGTTCCTCCCAGGGGACCTCGACCGCGGCCGGCTCCAGGATCCGCTGGTACGGCTGTCCGTCCGCCTCGCCGAAGACGGTGCGCAGCGATTCGTGCCGCACGACGACGTCGTGCACGGCGCGGCGCAGGGCAGCCGCATCGAGTGTGCCGCGCATCCGCAGGGCGAGTGCGACGTTGTAGGTCGCCGAGGGTCCCTCGAAGCGGTGGATGAACCACAGCCGCTGCTGGGCGTACGAGAGCGGCAGCCGTTCGGGCCGGTCCTGGGGCCGCAGCGGCGGACGGACGTGGTTCAGGGTGGTCAGGTGGGCGGCCAGTTCGGCGACGGTGGGCGACTGGAAGACGACCCGGATGGGGATCTCCACGCCGTGCTCGGCCCGGATGCGGCTGACCAGCCGGGTGGCCATGAGCGAGTGGCCGCCGACGGTGAAGAAGTTGTCGTCCACGCCGACCCGGTCGAGTCCGAGCACCGAGGCGAACAGCGCGCACAGCGACTCCTCCTCCGGGGTGGAGGGGGCCCGGCCGCCTCCGGCGGTGTAGTCGGGGGCGGGCAGGGCGCGCCGGTCGGGCTTGCCGTTGTCGGTCAGCGGCACGGCGGCGATCGGCACGATGGCGGCCGGGATCATGTACTCGGGCAGAGTGCCCCGCAGGTCGCCGCGCAGGGCGGGCAGCAGCGCCGCGACCGCGGCGGCGGCCGCGGGGTCGTTCGCCGGGGTGCGTTCGTCGGTGGCCGGCAGGTACGTGCCGGTGAGGGGGGTGCCGGCGACCGGGCCGTCGCGGAGGAGGACGACGTCGAGCAGGTCGACCGCGTCGGCCGACCAGGTCGGCACCGCTTCCCAGCCGTGCCGGGCGGCCCAGACGCGGATCTCGGCGGGGTCGAGCGGCGGCAGCTCGGGGGCGGGCGAGCCGTCGATGCCCAGGGCGCGGGCCGCCGCAGCCTCCTCGGTGAGGCGGGCGTTGGGGATTCCGGTGATCCGCACCGCCGGTTCGGACCGGTCGCGTACGCGGTCGGCGAGCCGGCCGAGATCGCCTTCCCAGGTCAGGGCGGGGACGCCGGCGAGCTGCCGCGGGGCGCCCTGCGGTGCCGTGCCCGGCTTGTGCAGCACGACCTCGTAGCGGTGCCGGGTCAGCTCGTTGTGGTGGGTGCCGTCCTTGGCGCGGATGTCGGTGCCGGCCGCCCCGGCCTGCTGTGCCCAGTGCAGGAACCACTCGGGGTCGAGCACCAGTTCCTTCTCCAGCAGGACGGCCTGGTCGATGGTGGTGCGCAGGACGGCCGGTGACGCGTCGGGGTGCTTCACCCGCTGCACTCCCGTCTGGAGCGTGCGCAGGGAGGAGGCCCGCCGGATGTCGCCGAGGACGATGCGGCCGCCCGGCGCGAGCAGGTCCCAGGCGCCCTCCAGGACCCGGGCGAGGTAGCGCTCGTCGGGGAAGTACTGCACGACCGAGTTGAGCACCACGGTGTCGAATCCGCCCCGGGGCAGTCCGGCGGGATCGTCGGCGGCCTGGCGGTGCAACCGGACCCGGTCGGCCAGGCCGGCCCGGGTCACCTGGTCGGTGAGCCGGTCGATCACCGCCTGGGAGAAGTCGGTGGCCCAGTACTCCTCCACCCGGCCCGCGATGTGCGCGAGCAGGAGTCCGGTGCCGACGCCGAGTTCGAGGACGCGTTCGGGCGACCAGCACAGGACGCGTTCCACGGCGGCGTCGCGCCAGGCCCGCATCTCGTCGAGCGGGATCGGCTCACCCGTGGCGGAGCTGGTCCAGCCGGTGAAGTCCTCACCGAATCCGTGTCCGCCGTCGTGGGAGTAGGCCTGGTCGTAGACCTCCTGCCACTCCCCCACCCGTTCGTCGGTGCCGTCGGCGCGACGCAGGGCGCCGGCGTCCGGGACGACGTAGGCGACCAACCGCACGTCGCCGGGCCGGTCCTCGCGGGCGGTGACGATGGCCTGGCGGACGGCCGGGTGCCGGACCAGGGTGTGCTCGATCTCGCCGGGCTCGACGCGGAACCCGCGCAGCTTGAGCTGATGGTCGGCGCGGCCGAGGAAGCAGATGTTGCCGTCCGGGAAGAAACTGGCACGGTCGCCGGTGCGGTACAGCCTGTCGCCCTCGCGCGCGCTGAACGGGTCGCGGACGAATCGCTCCGCGGTCAGCTCGGGCCGGTTGACGTAGCCGACGCAGAGGCAGTCCCCGCCGATGTAGAGATCGCCCTCGACGCCGACGGGGCACGGCTCCATGTCTTCGTCGAGCACGTAGTAGCGGGCGTTGTCGATGGGCCGGCCGTAGGGGATGCTGCGCCAGGCCGGGTCGATCTCCCGGACCCGGAAGTAGTTGGACCACACCGTGGCCTCGGTGGCACCGCCGAGGCTGACGATCTCCGCGCCGGTGAACACCCGGCGGACCTCGTCGGGCAGCGACAGCGGGGTGTAGTCGCCGGAGAGGAACACCAGGCGCAGGTCGTCGGTTCCCCCGTACCCGCCGTCATCCGTGAGCAGCGAGGCGACCTGGTTGAGGGTGGTGGGCACCGAGTCCCAGAAGGTGATCGGTTCCGTCAGCAGGACGTCCAGGAGCAGCTGCGGGTCGCGCTGCTGGACGGCGTCCGCGATGTAGACGCCGCCGCCGCAGCCGAGCAGGCCGAAGACGTCGAAGACGGAGAGGTCGAAGCCCAGCGAGGTGACACACAGGACGACGTCGTCCGGGCCGAACGCGAAGGTGCGGTAGCACCAGTCGAGCAGGTTGTGCACCGGGCGGTGGGTCACCGCGACGCCCTTCGGCTTCCCGGTGCTGCCGGAGGTGAAGATGATGTACGCGGTGTTGTCCGGACCCGCGGCGGGTTCCGGATCGTGGTCGGGGCCGGACGAGTGGACGTCGGCGAGTTCCACGAGTCGGGCGCCGTCCGGCAGGGCCCAGCGTTCGGTGTCCGGCGTGGACAGCACGAGGGAGCACCCGGCGTCGGCGAGCATGCCGGCCACCCGGTCGGTGGGCAGCGCCGGTTCGAGCGGCAGATAGGCTCCGCCCGCCTTGAGCACGCCCAGGACGGCGGCGATCATGGCCGGGCCGCGGGGGACTCCGACGCCGACGACGGTCTCCGGGCCGACCCCGCGTTGCTTGAGGTCCCAGGCGACGCGGTTCGCCCACCGGTTCAGCACGCCATAGCTCATGGTGCCGCCGGCCCAGCGCAGGGCGGTGGCCTCCGGGCGTCGTGCGGCCTGCTCCTCGAAGAGCAGGTGGACCGGTCCCGGGCAGTGGAGCGGGCGGCTGGTGTCGTTCCAGTCGACGAGTATCTTCCGGCGTTCGGCGGCGTCGAGCGTGCCGCCGGAGCGACCGGGCCCGGCCTCGGCACCCGCGCCGACGGTGGTCCTCGGATCGGCGACGACCTCTTCGACGACAGCCACGAATCGTGCCGCGATCTCCTCCACCGTGGAGCGGTCGAAGAGGTCGGTGGCGTACTCGATCTCACCGACGACGGAGCCGGTGGACTCGTCCGGCGCCAGGTTGAGGAACAGGTCGAACTTCGCACTGCCGGTGGGCAGCGGTTCCATCGTCACGGTGAGACCCGGCAGGTCCAGGTGCGGTGGGGTGTTGTTCTGCCACGCCAGCACGACCTGGAACAGCGGGTGGTGCGCGGTCGACCTTTCCGGCCGCAACAGCTCCACGAGCCGCTCGAACGGCACGTCCTGATGATCATAGGCGGCCAGCGCCTTCCTCCGGACCTGCTCCAGCACCCCCTCGAAAGGCCGGTCGGGGGTCACCTGGACGCGCAGGGTCCAGGTGTTGACGAAGAATCCCACCAGATCACCCAGCGTCTCTTCGGTACGGCCGGCGATCGGCGAGCCGACCGTCACGTCCTTGTCTCCTCCCAACCGGTGCAGCAGCACCACCAAGGCGGCCTGGAGCACCATCGCCGTCGTGACCCCGTGGGTCTGTGCCAACTTTTCCACCGCGGCCCGCAGTTCGGCGGACAGCCCGACCGGAACCGATCCGCCCCGGAAGCTCGCCACCTCGGGTCGGGGCCGGTCCAGGGGCAGGGCGAGCGGCTTGGACACACCCGCCAGTTCCTCGCGCCAATAGGCGCTCTGCACCGAGACGACGCTGTCCGGATCCTTTTCCTCGCCCAGCATGTCCTGCTGCCACAGCGCGTAGTCCGAGTACTGAACGGGCAGTTCGGGCCAGTCCGGTGCCGTGCCGGACACCCGGGCCCGGTAGGCCGTCGACACGTCACGGGCCAGAGGGGCCAGCGAGGCGCCGTCCCCTGCGATGTGGTGGATCACGAGGACGACCAGGAATTCCTCGTCGCCGCTCTGCAGGACGCAACCGCGCAACGGCACGTCCGTCGACAGGTCGATCCAGCTGCGGCTCACCGACGCCACCACACCGGGCACCCGCTCGGGGGCCACCCGACCCCAGTCCTGCCAGGGCAGTTCGATCTCGGCAGGGTCGAGAACACGCTGGTACGGCTGGCCGTCGGTCTCTGCGAAGACCGTGCGCAGAACCTCGTGGCGGATCATCACGTCGCGAAACGCCGCCCGCAGCGCGACCGTGTCCAGCGGGCCGTGGCAGCGCAGGAGCAGCGGGATGTTGTAGGTGGAGGAGGGACCTTCGAAGCGGTTGATGAACCACATGCGCCGCTGCGCGTAGGACAGGGGGGTCATGGTGTTTCCTACCTTTCGGTCATTCTCCGCAGCGGCTTTCGGCTGGAGGTCGGCATCTCGTGCCAGCGGGCGCTCAGTTCGGCGACGGTCGGGGCGGTGAACAGGATGCTCATCGGGATGTCCACCCCCAGTTCGGCGCGTACCCGGGCCACCAGTCGGGTGGCCATCAGGGAATGGCCGCCCAGGACGAAGAAGTCGTCGTCGAGACCGATCCGCTCGGCGCCCAGGACCTCGGCGAACAGCGCGCACAGCGTCTGCTCACGGGGCGAGCGGGGAGCCCGGTACTCGTCCCCGCCGAACTCCGGCCGGGGCAGGGCGGATCGGTCGAGTTTGCCGTTGGGTGTCAGTGGGAGTTCCGGGAGCGTCACGAACGCGGCCGGGATCATGTAGGCCGGCAGCCGCTCTCCGACCGCCTCACGCAGGAGTTCCGTGGTGGGCAGGCCGGTGCCCGTCTCCGGGACCACGTAGGCCACCAGTCGGCGGTCGCCCGGCTGGTCCTCGCGGGCGATGACGACAGCCCGTCGGACCGCGGGGTGGCGCGTCAGGGTGTGCTCGATCTCGGCGGGCTCGATGCGGAAGCCGCGCAGTTTGATCTGGTGATCGGAGCGTCCGAGGTATTCCACCTCACCTGTGGCCGTCCAGCGGGCGAGATCCCCGCTCCGGTACATCCGCGTGCCCTGTGGTCCGAACGGGCAGGCCACGAACCGTTCCGCGGTCATGCCCGGCCTGTCGTGGTAGCCGCGGGCCAGGCCCTCGCCGGCGATCCACAGGTCACCGGCAGCGCCGGGCGGCACCGGGCGCAGCGCCCGGTCCAGTACGAGGATCCGGGTGCCGGGGACCGGGCGGCCGACGGAGGGAGGCATACCGGAGTGGCCGGGGAGCGGACGGGCGGCTGTGGCGTAGATGGTGGTTTCGGTCGGACCGTAGAGGTTGGTGACCTCCGCGGCGTGCCGGCACAGGGTTTCGGCGAGCGCCAGCGGCAGGGCCTCACCGGTGGAGATCACCCGCAGCCCGTCGAGGCAGGCCGGCTCATGGGTGACCAGGCTCTGCCAGAGCGCGGGAGTGGCCTGCATGACGGTGATGCCCGACCGTTCGACGAGGTCGAGCAGTACCGACGGCTGGGTGATGTCGTCCTTGGCGGCCAGTACCACCCGGCCGCCGGCGAGCAGGGGCAGGAAGAGTTCCAGCACGGCGATGTCGAAGGCAACGGTGGCGCAGGCCAGCAGCCGGTCGTCCGGCGTCAGGGCGAATCGATCCTGCATGCCGGCCAGCAGGACGGCCAGCGCACCGTGCCGGACCACCACGCCCTTGGGCGTCCCGGTGGAGCCGGAGGTGTAGATGACGTAGGCGGCGTGGTCGGCCCCGACCGGCACGCGCGGAGCGTCGACGGGGTGGGGGGACCTGTCGGACAGGTCCACCCCGGCCAGCCGCTCCTCGTCGAGGACCAGCACCGGTGCGCTGTCCTCGACCACGGCCCGCACCCTGGCAGCCGGATACTCCGGGTCCACCGGCACGTACGTGCCGCCGGCCTTCCACACGGCCAGCAGGGCCACCACCAGGTCGGCCGAACGGGGCAGCAGCACCACGACCCGGGACTCCGGGCCCACGCCCTGACCGGCCAGCCAGTGGGCCAGCCGACCGGCCCGCTCGTCCAGCTCCCGGTAGGTCAGACGGAGTCCGCGGAACTCGACGCAGACCGCGTCCGGCGTCATCTCCGCCCGCGCCGCCACCAGGTCGGGGACGGACCGCTCCGGGGCCGGGGCCGCGGTGTCGTTCCAGCCGTGCAACACCTGTTCGCGCTCGGCGTCGGACAGCACGTCCAGCGCGCCGACGGTGGTCTGCGAACCGGCGGCGAACTGCCGCAGCACCCGCACCAGCCGGTCGGCGAGCGCCTCCACGGCGGTCCGCTCGAAGACGTCGCGGCGGTATTGGAAGGAGATCCGCAGGAGCGGGTCGGCCGCCGCGATCACGGTCAGCGGGTAGTGCGGCGGGGCGTACGGGCGGATACCGGTCACCACCGGTCGCGCCGACGCGCCCGCCGCCGAGCGGCCGGACCGGTCGACGGGGAACGACTCGAACACCACCAGCGTGTCGAACAGTGCGTTCAGCCCGGTCGCCCGCTGGATGTCGGCGAGCCCCAGATGGTGATGGTCCAGCAGTCTCGCCTGGGCGTCCTGGAGCCGGCCGAGCACCTCCGGGACCGGGTCGGCCGGCGTGCATCGCACCGCAACGGGCACCGTGTTGATGAACAGGCCGATCATGGTGTCCACGCCCGGCAGCCCGGAGGGCCGGCCCGCGACCGTGGCGCCGAACAGCACCTCCTCGCGGCCGGTGAGCTGCGCGAGCACCATGGCCCACGCGCCCTGCACCAGGGTGTTGGGGGTGACGCCCCACTCCGCGGCCCGGCGCGCCAGCCGGGTGGTGTCCTCTCCGGTGAGCGGCACGTCGATCTGCCCGCTGCCGTGGCCGGCCGGCCGGGCCCCCGGCGTCGTGGGCGCGAGCAGGGTCGGCTCGGCCACACCGGTGAGTTCCTCGGCCCACGCACGGGCAGAGCGTGCCGTATCGCGCCGTGACAGCCAGCTCAGGAAGTCCCGGTAGCCGTGCGAGCCCGCCGGTGCGGTGTCGACGCCGCCCGTCTCGTACAGCTCCATCAGCTCGCGCTCGACGAGCGGCACCGACCAGCCGTCGAGCAGCACGTGGTGGGCGGTGAGGATCAGTTCGGCGTGTCGGGGGCCCGACGTGACGAGGGTCAGGCGCAGCAGCGGCGGGCTGTCCGGGTGGAAGCGGGCGTCCCGCTCCTCGGCGATGATCTCCTCCAGCCGCGTGGAGGCGTCGTCCTCGCCGGTGAGGTCGAGATGCCGCCAGGGCAGCGGGACGCCGTCCACGACGACCTGCACGGGCTCACCGGTGGTGCTCGACTGGAACGCGACCCGAAGGTTCGGGTGCCGATCGAGCAGGGCCTGGCCGGCGGCCCGCAGCCGCGCAGGGTCCACCACGCCTTCGATCCGGAACACGAACTGCGTCTGGTACGCCTCGGACGCGCTCTGCGCGAGCATGGTGTGGTACAGCAGCCCGTCCTGCAACGGCGTGAGCGGCCATACGTCGCTGACGCGTCCGAAGCGCCCTTGCCAGCCGTCCAGTTCTTCCTGGCCGACGGTGACCAGCGGCACGTCGGACGGGGTCAGTCCGCGCCCTCCGGACGCGACCAGGTCCCGCAGACCGCGCAGGGCGGCGCACCAGGTGCCGGACAGGGCGCGGACCTCGTCGGCGGTCAGCACCCCGGTGGGGAAGGTGAACAGGGCGGTGAGGCGCGCCTCGTCGCCGGTACCGGTCACCAGAGCGTTCAGTTCGAGCGCGTGGGACAGCGGCATGTCCCCGGCAGGTGCGGCGACCAACTCGGGGCATTCGGGTGCCGGGGTCCATCCGGAACCGCGGGGCGGGTCCTGGACGGGTGTCGGCTCGGGGCGTTCGAAGGAGAAGTGGCCCAGGAAGTTGAATCCGATGTCGTCCGCCGGATACGGGCTCAGCAGCGCCGCGGTGTCCTCGTCGAGGTAGCGCAGCAGGGTGTAGCCGATGCCCTGGTCGGGCAGGGCCCGGCGCTGCTCCTTCACCCGCTTGAGAGCGTCACCGGCGGCGGTTCCTCCGGCGATCGCGGCGTCGACATCGATCCCCGAGACGTCGAGGCGCACGGGGGTGACCGTGGTGAACCAGCCGACCGTGCGGGACAGGTCCGCGCCCGGCACCAGCTCCTCCTGCCGGCCGTGCCCTTCCAGCCGTACGACCGTCGTGCCGTCGGTCAGACCCCGCCGTTCCCGGGCGAGCGCGAGGACGAGAGCGGTTAGCAGGACGTCGTCCGCGCCGCTGTGGTAGGCCGCGGGGACGGAGGTGAGGATCGCGTTCGTGAGGTCGGCCGGGAGCTCGACCCGGACGGTTTCCGCGGTGGAGGTGAGGTCCCGCCCCGGGTCGAGCGGCCGGGAGCCCACCGGTGTGACGGGGGCCGCCAGCAGGTCGCGCCACAACGACGCCTCCGCCGCCCGTCCAGGGCGGGCCGCCTCCTCCGCCAGGGCGTGCAGCCATCGGCGCAAGGAGGTGCCCGCCTGCGGTAACTCGGGAGTCCGGCCTTCCTCGACCTGGCGCCAGGCCGCGGCCAGGTCGGGCAGCAGCACACGCCAGGACATGCCGTCGACGACCAGGTGATGGGCCACGACCAGCAACCGCCCCGGACCTCCCGCGGCCCCCCGGAACCAGACCAGCCGGAGCATCTGCCCGGCCCGGGCGTCGATGCGCCTCACGGCCTCGGCGGCCTCGGCGCGCAGCAGGGTCTGCCACGCCTCGCCGTCCCAGTCCCCCGGGCAGTCGACCCGGTCGACGAGCGCGCCGGCGTCAGGAGTGCCCGGTGGTTGCACGAGCAGGCCGTCGTCGGTCAGCCGTGAGCGCAGGACGTCGTGCCGGTCGAGGACGGAGCGCAGAACCGCGGTGAGGCCCGCGAGGTCGACGGCTGCGGGCAGCTCCAGCACCAGCCACTGGGCGAGGCGGTCCAGGCCGGGGCCCCGCTCGGCGTACAGCCGGGCCATGGGGGGCAGCGGCAGCAGGCCGACGCCCCCGCCCTCCAGTTCGGCGAGGGCCGCCGGAGCGGTGTCGCGAGTCGCCGCCTGTGCGAGCGCGGCGACGGTGCGGCACTCGAACACGGTGCGTGGGCTGAGCCCGAGACCACCGGCGCGGGCGCGTGCCACCACCTGGATCGCCCGGATGCTGTCGCCGCCCAGAGCGAAGAAGTCGTCGTCGATCCCGATCTCGCTCAGGCCGAGCACCTCGGCGAACGCTGCGGCCAGGAGGCTCTCGTCACCCGTCCGGGGCGGCCGGTGGGTCCGACCGGTGACCTCCGGCTCGGGCAGCCCGGCCCGGTCCAGCTTGCCGTTCGCGGTCAACGGCATGCGGTCCAGCGCGACGAATACGGCGGGCACCAGGTGGGCGGGCAGCCTGGTCGCCACGAAGCCCCGCAGCTCGGCGATGTCCAGGCCAGCGTGCAGGTCCCAGTCGGTACCGGTCCCACCACTGCGGCCGGAGGTGGCCGGGACGACGTAGGCGACGAGCTGCGCGGCTCCGTCCCCGCCTCGGCCGGGCCGGGCGACGACGGCCGCCCCGAGCACTCCGGGGTGGTCGGTCAGGGTGTCCTCGATCTCCTGGGGCTCGACCCGGAAACCGCGGAGCTTGACCTGGTGGTCGGCGCGGCCGGCGAACTCCAGCTCGCCGTCGGCGTTCCAGCGCGCCAGGTCGCCGGTCCGGTACATGCGGCGCCCGGGTTCCCCGAACGGGCAGGCCACGAAGCGCTCCGCGGTCAGGGCGCGGCGGTCGTGGTAGCCCCGGGCGAGTCCGGCGCCCGCGATGTAGAGGTCGCCGAAGGCGCCCGGCGGCAGCGGTCGCAGCCGGCTGTCCAGGACGAAGAGCGCGGTGTTCCAGATCGGGGTGCCGATCGGTATCGTCCGTGCCCCGGGCCGGTACTGCCACGCGGTGACGTCCACGGCCGCCTCGGTCGGCCCGTAGAGGTTGTGCAGCGGCACGCCGAAGGTCCGGTGGAACCGCGCTGCCAGCTCGGCCGGCAGGGCCTCTCCGCTGCACACGACGCGGCGCAGACCGGTGCACGCGGCAGCCGTCTCCTCGGTGACGAACTCGGCCAGCATCGACGGGACGAAGTGCACCGTGGTGACGCCGGCCCGCCGGATCACTTCGGCGAGGTAGCCCGGGTCGCGATGCCCGTCCGGCCGGGCGACCACCAGGGTGGCGCCGGTGATCAGCGGCCAGAAGAACTCCCAGACGGACACGTCGAACGAGGCGGACGTCTTCTGCAGGACCCGGTCGGTTCCGTCGAGCCGGAAGCGGTCCTGCATCCAGAGCAGCCGGTTGACGATCGCGGCGTGCGTGACGACGGCGCCCTTCGGCCGTCCGGTCGATCCCGAGGTGTAGATCATGTACGCGGGCTGGTCGACACGGTGCGGGGCGGGCGTGGCGGGCCCTTCCGTGAGCGGGACGTCGTCGACCATGACCACGGGGACTTCCGTCCGGGGCAGCCGGTCCGCGGTGTCCTTGACCGTCAGCAGAAGCGCGGGTCCGGCGTCGGCGAGCATGAACTCGACCCTCGCGGCCGGGTAGTCCGGGTCGACGGGGACATAGGCGGCGCCCGCCTTGAGGACCGCGACCAGGGCGACGACCAGCTCCGGGGAACGGGGCACCGCGACCGCGACGAACCGCTCCGGCCCGGCGCCCCGTTCGGTCAGCAGGCGGGCCAGCCGGCCGGACCTCTCGGCCAGCTCCCGGTAGGTCACCACGGTGTCCTCGAAGGTCACCGCGACGGCGTCCGGGGTGGCACGGGCCTGCCGGTCCAGCAGTTCGGTCAGGGTCGTCGGCGGCGGGGTCACCGTGGGTCCGGCGTACTCGGTGAGCAGCGCGCCGCGTTCGGCGGGGTGCAGTGCGGAGACGGTCCCGACCTGGGCATGCGGGTCGGCCAGGGCCGCACGCAGGAACGTCACGAAGCGCTCGGCGAGCCCGGCGACGTCCTGGTCGTCGTAGTCCGCCCGAGGCGCGTCGAACCGGACGTACAGGTCGCTGTCCGCCCTTCCGTCGGTGTAGACGCAGACCATCACCTCGTCGATCACGCCGAACGTGCCACCGGCGAAGTGGGCCGTGGCGCCGTCCAGGTCGAGTGCTTCGACGGAGGGGAGCACGTTGACGACGGCGCCGAACGGGCTGCGCACGTCGCCGGCGCGGCCGGTGGCCCGTTTGATCAGGGAGACGTCATGCCGGGCGTGCCGCAGGACACGGAGCCGCTCCCGGCCGAGCGCCTCGGCCAGTTCCACGAAGTCGGCCGAGGGATCCACCCGCGAGCGCAGCGGCACCCGGTTGGAGAGCAGGCCGAGGGAGCGGCGCAGTGCGCCGACGCGGTGATTGACGGTGATGGTCAGCAGCGGCTCGGACAGACCGCACATGTGCCCCAGGAACGCGGTGGCGGCCGAGGTGATCAGGTCGGGTACCGAGGTCCCGGCTGCGGCGGAGGCGTTCCCCCAGGCGGCCAGTTCGGCGGCCGGGACCGTCGCGGTGCGGGTGGCCATCCCCTGCGGTGCGGTGAGGCCGTCCCAGTACCCGGGCTCGCTCTCCGGGGCGTCGGCGCCGGGACGGACACCGGCGGGAAGACGGGCGGCGGGCCGTTCTTCGGCGAGGTAGTCGCGCCAGAACCGCTCGGCGTCGGCGAACCGCTCCGAAGCCCGGTAGGCGGCGTCCTTCGCCGCCGCGTCCTCCGGCGGGGTCGGAGCGCCCTCCGGCACCGCGGAGCCGGCGCGCAGCGCGCGGTAGATCTCGGCGATCCGCCGGGAGAACAGGGTGAGAACGCCGAAAGCGTCGGTGAGGATGTGGTGGAAGACGAGCACGAGCAGGTGGTGGCCGGGGGCCAGCCGGATCGAGCCGATCCGCAGCAGTGCTTCCCCGGTCAGGTCGAAGGGCCGGCCCACGAGATCGGCGACGACGGCGCGGGCCGCGGCGGCCGGGTCGGCGGCGTCAGCGACGTCGAGGCGGAACGGCTCCCACGCCCCGAGGTCCCGGGCGATGGCTCGCAGCCCGTCGTCGTCGCGGCGAAAGTTCACCGTCAGGGCGTCGGCTTCCGCCACCGCCGCCCGCAGGGCCGCGTCGAGCAGGGCGGTGTCCAGGTCACCGTCGATGTCCCAGAGAGTCGCCACGTTGTTCGGTACGGCCGGTGCGAATTCCTGCGCGAGCCACATGGCTTCCTGCGCGGATGTGACGCCGGTACAACCCATCCAGATGCCCCCACAAAAGTGGTTTTCCCGGTCAACTGCCCATTGCCGTACCAATGCTTGTCGCGGCCCATCGGGCTGATCAACTGGGGTGAAAGATATTGGCCAGAGACTGAACGGGACTTGGCCATTACTCGAAGAAATTCCGCCAGACTGCTCGAGACCCCGGTCATCTGTCCCACCACGACCGCCATCGCAGGACGCTTCGGTCCCGGGCGATCGGTGCTGCCGGACGGCCGGGTGGGGACAGCGAGCCGGGGCAACCCGACGAAGTCCTACTGGCGCGGTTCCTCGGCCGCCGCGGCCGGGGCCCCGTTGTCGTGCGCGCTGGTCCGGATCACCTCGGCCACGGTCAGCTCATAGGAGGAGTACCAGTGGTTCCTGCCCAGTTGCTGCACCACCTGGTGCTCGGGATCGCAACGCCACTTCTCCAGCGTCTCCCCGTCCCGCCACATCATGACGGCGAGACGTTCACCGTCCTCCCCGGTGTAGTGCTTGACTTCCACCGGGTCGGACCCGGCGATGGCACGGACCCGCTCCTGCATCCGCTCCTCGGTTGCGTAGTACTCCTCGCCGGCCTGCTCGGACAGGCGCGACTTGAACAGGATCACGAACATCCGGAGTCCTCCAGGGTGGCGGTGGTCGGGGCGGGGGTACGGGCACGCAGCAGGTCGTCGGGCGCCGAAACCAGCCCGTTGCCGTACCGGATCAGCAGATCCGCCACGAGCCCGTCCAGGCGCTGGTCGTCGCGCAGGATGGAGGCGTAGCTCTCCTCGGTGAAGGCGCACCGCTCGTACAGCGGAACGAACCTGTCGGGGAAGAGGGCCATCAGCCGCCCGCGCAGCACCTCCGCAGCGGTCTCCCCGTGCGGTGGGTTGGCCATGGTGAAGTAGTGCTGGTAGGAGAGCCGGGAGATCGCGTCGGCGTCCTCGGTCCGCGACTTCTCGTAGGCGGCCAGGCCCGCCGCTCGGTCCGCGGCGGTGTCGAGGCAGTCGACGAGGACCCGGGCGTCCTCGAAGCCGCAGTTCATTCCGTGCCCCATGAAGGGCGCCATCGCGTGACAGGAGTCACCGAGCAGCGCGAAGGCGTCCCGCCAGACCCATCGGTCGCAGCGAACGGCCGTGAGGGTCGAGACCGCCTTGTCGGCGAGCTGTTCCGCGATGTCGGGAACGATCCGGGTCAGTTCGGGGAAGTGGGCGGCGAACATCCCGTACAGGTCCTGGCCGCCGCGGGCAGCCTCGTAGGACGGTGCGGGGCCGTCGAGGCGCATGAAAAGGGAGCCGGAGAGCTTCCCCGACGGCAGGGGGTGTGCGGCGAACATCGCCTTCTCCCCGGGCCAATAGTGGGTGATGATCGGGTCCAGCCGGCCGGCCGGTACATCGATCTCCTGGTAGGCCAGGTCCAGCCTGCGCACCTCGACCCGGGTGCCGCGCGCCTCCAGGGCGGCCCGGACGGCGGAGTGCGCGCCGTCGCAGCCGAGCACCCAGCGGCAGGTCAGCCGGTGCGCGCCGGGCCCGTCCTCCACCAGCACCGCAGGTTCGTCCAGGTCCACCGAGCGCACGTGCTGCCCGAACCGGATTCGCACACCGGGGGTCGCCTCGGCGGCATCCAGAAGAATGTGGTGCAGCCGCCGGCGCTCCACCGCCCAGATGGGCTGTCCGTCCCGGCTGTAGGGGGTCACCCGCGTCCGGCCGTCGGGCAGGTGCCCGCAGCGTCCGTGCAGGGGGACGCATATCCGGCGCACGGCGTCCGCGACACCGAGATCCGACAGGACGCGCCAGCCGCGCGCCGACAGCATCACGACGAGCGACCGGCGTTGTCCACCGGGGTTCCGCCTGGGATCCGCCCGCTTCTCCAGCAGGGTGACCGGTCCGAAGCGGGGCGCTAGGTAGAGAGCCGTGACCGCGCCCACCAGACCGGCCCCTACGATGACGGTCTCCGGATTCCCGTCCGTGCGGTCCGCGCCGTTCCCGTTCACGCCGTCCTTGCCTTTCGTCCGTTGCTCTGCCGGCAGTTCCTGGGTCGTGTCCACATCTGCACCCGGCTAGGGCCGCCGCAGTTCGGTCAGGACCACGGCACCCACCTGTTTCGTGCTCAGCGATCCGCCGAGATCGGGGGTCACGCGGCCCGCGGCCACGGCCGCGGCGACCGCCCGGCGCACCGCGTCCGCCTCCTCGGGCCGGCCCAGGTGCTCGACCAGCAGGGCCACCGAGAGGATCGCGCCGAACGGATTGGCGGTGCCGGTCCCGGCGATGTCCGGGGCGCTGCCGTGCACGGGCTCGAAGAGCCCGTGTCCGGTGACGGGGTTGAGGTTGGCCGACGCCGCCACTCCGAGGCCGCCGGCCAGCGCAGCCGTGAGGTCGCTCAGGATGTCGCCGTAGGAGTTGTTGGTGACGATGACGTCGAAGGCGGTCGGATCGGTGGCCAGTCGCATGGCGGCGGTGTCCACGTAGAGGTGGGACGTCTCGACCTGCGGATGCCGTGCGATCGCCTCGTTCCAGCACCGCTGCCACAGCTGTCCGCCGTTGCGGACGGCGTTGGCCTTGTCGACCAGGCACACCGACCTGCGCGCCACGGAGAAGGCGAACTCCAGCACCCGTGAAACGCCTTGGCGGGTGCTGAGGTCCACGTCGATGGCGATCTCCTGGGGGGTCCCGGTGCGCGTACCTCCGCCGATGCCGCTGTAGAGCCCCTCGGTGTTCTCCCTGACGATCACGCAGTCGATCGGCCGGCGGGCCGGATCGCGCAGCGGACTGAGCCGGTCGTGCCAGAGTCTGGCCGGCCTGTAGTTGACGTAGAGGTCGAGTTCGAGGCGCAGGGTGGTGAGGACGGCGCGCACGTACGCGGTGTCGCTCAGCCGGGGATCCCCGACCGCGCCGAGGAGCGCCGCCTCGCTGGACCTGATCCGGTCGAGGTCGGCTCCGGTCAGCGCGGTTCCGGTGCGCAGGTAGGTCTCCGCGTTGACGTGGTCCAGGACGTCCGTCCGCGCTCCGAGGCCGAGGGCGTCGAGGACGTCCAGCGCCGGCTCGATCACCTCGGGACCGATCCCGTCACCGGGGATCACGGCGATGGTGGTCAAGGCCGCCTCATTTCCGGCCCTGGCTCAGCACGTCCGTGACGAGTTCCGCGACGTCGGTCGTCACGTGGAAGTGCCCGCCCGGCCGCACGGCCTCCGTGAAACCACCGGAGGTGACGCTCGCCCACCCCGCCAGCTGGGCCTGCTCCACCAGCGGATCGCCCGCGCCGTGGTAGCAGCGCACGGGGCAGGACAGCGGACGGGTGCCGGGGCGGGGCCGATAGGTCGCGTGGGCCCGCAGGTCCGAGCGGATGACGGGCAGGAGGAGGTCGCGCAGTTCGGCGTTCTCGGCGACCGCGGGTTCGATGCCGCCCAGTGCGCACAGGGTCGCCCAGAACTCGTCGTCGGGCGCCAGGTGGACACCCCGATTGTTCATGTGTCCGGGCGGCAGCGCAGCGGACACGCAGAGCGCCAGGGGTTCCTCGCCGGCGTCCCGCAGCAGCAGGGCGGTCTCGTAGGCGACCAGCGCCCCCAGGCTGTGCCCGAACAGCACGTGGTCGCCCGGCGGCAACCGCAACAGCTCCGCCGCCACGCAGCCGGCCATCGCCACCACGTCGTCCACGGGCGGCTCCCTGAAACGGTCGCCGCGGCCCGGGTACTGCACGGCCATCAGTGACACCCCGGGCGGCACCGCGGCGGCCCACTCGCCGAAGGCGATCCCCGAGCCCCCCGAGTGCGGGAAGCACACCATCCGAAGGCCGAGAGGGTCACCGGCGATCATCGACCGCACCCAGCCGCGCTCCCGTATCAGGCTCATTCTCTGCGCCTTTCTGACCGGCTGTCATTCCGTTCGCACCATGTTTTCCACTCCTCGCGGATTCGCGGGGCCCGCGACAGATGTCGGCAAGAGATGGGAGCGCGGTGGACCACGGCGCCGACGATGCCGAAGGGCAACAAGGACCGCAGGCGCGCCGCCCCACGGCACCGGGCCATGTCGCACGGGGCGGCGAGCCCACGTCGCACGGGGCGGCGAGCCCACGTCGCACGGGGCGGCGGGCACCACCGCACCGGGACAAGGTCCGCCGCCGGGGAGGGCACCCGCCCTTCACCCGTTCACCCGCATCGCCACCGTCCTCGATCCACGCTGCCTCGACCGACCGTTGAAAGGGAACGCGATCATGCTTGACGGATTTGTGCCCTGGCCAGAACAGATCGCGGTGGACCTGCGCCGGACAGGGATATGGCTCGGCCGGCCGATCGGCGACCTGTTGCACGAGTCGTGCAAACGGAACGCAGAGCGGGTGGCCGTGGTGTGCGGCGAACGCCGAATGACCTACGCGGAGCTGTCTCGACGGGCGGACCGGTTGGCGGGCGGCCTGATCGGACTGGGCATCAGGCCCCTGGACCGGGTGGTGGTCCACCTCCCCAACATCCCGGAGTTCGTCGTCCTGGTCTTCGCGCTGCTGCGGGCCGGAGCGATCCCGGTGCTCGCGCTGCCCGGGCACCGCAGGTCCGAGATCGCGCATTTGTGCGCTCACTCCGGGGCTGTCGCCTACGTGGTGAAGGACGAGTTCGGCGGATTCGACTTCCGTACGATCGCCCGGGAGATCCCGTCGGTCCCGCACGTGATCGTCAGCGGCGACGCCCAGGAGTTCATTTCGCTGGAGTCGCTGGAGTCGCTGGAGTCGCTGGACCTCCAGGACGTCCCGCTGCCCCGGGTGGACGCGTCCGACCCCGCACTATTCCTGCTCTCCGGCGGCACCACCGGACTTCCGAAGCTGATTCCCCGGACCCACGACGACTACGAGTACGTCATGCGGGCCAGCGCGGAGGCGATGCAGGTGGGCCCGGAGGTGGTCTACCTCGCCGTCAACCCGGTCGCACACCAGGCGGCCCTCGCCTGTCCGGGTGTGTTCGGCAGTCTCCTGATGGGAGGGAAGGCGGTCCTCACGTCGAGCGTGCGGCCCGACGACGTCTTCTCGCTGATCCGCCGTGAGGCGGTCACCGTGACCACGGTCGTGCCCTCGGTGCTGCGGCTGTGGGCCGATTCCGGACGACCGCCCGGCGAACTGTCCCGCCTGCTGATCCAGGTGGGCAGTGCCCCGCTCGACCCGGCCCTGGCGCGCCGCGCGGCCCGGGCGCTGGGCTGCCGGATCCAGCGGTGGTACGGCATCAGCGAGGGGCTGCTGACCCACACCCGGCTCGACGACCCGGAGGAGGTGGCCGTCAACACCGACGGCCGCCCCATGTCACCGGGTGACGAGGTCAGGATCGTCGACGAAACGGGGAACCACGTGCCCGAGGGGGAGGCGGGCGAGATGCAGGTGCGGGGGCCCTACACGATCCGCGGGTACTACCGTGCCCCGGAGGAGAACACCCGCTCGTTCACGCAGGACGGCTTCTTCCGCACGGGCGACCTCGTCCGGCGCAGGCCGGACGGCAACATCGTGATCGTCGGCAGGACCAAGGACATCATCAACCGGGCCGGCGAGAAGGTCTCCGCGGAGGAGGTGGAACTGCAGCTGCGCACCCACCCGGCCGTGCAGGACGCGGCCGTGATCGGCGTGGCGGATACCGTGCTCGGCGAACGGACGTACGCCTTCGTCGTCCTCGAGGACGCTGACCTCCGCCCGTCCGCCATGAAGGAGTTCCTCAGGGGCCGCGGCCTGGCCGCCTACAAGATCCCCGACCGGCTCATTCCGGTGCCGCAGCTCCCGCGCACACCCATGGGGAAGGTCGACAAGAAGGCACTGCGCGCGCGGATCGCCGCGTCACAGCGCTGACGATACGCAGGGTGCGGGACGGATTCCGCGTCCGTTCCGCGCCTGCCTCGGATCAGGCGTTCGCCCGGCTCGGACACCGGAGCGACGGACGTCCGCTCCCGCACCGTCACCGCCCTGAGCCTGCCTCGCGGAATCGCAGGCCCCTTCGCGCGGCCCGGACGTGGGAGGAGTCGATCACCGTCCGCGACCAGTCCGGTTTCTTCGCCACCCGCAGCCTCTTCAGCAGCACCAGGTGCAGCTGGTCCCACACGCCGGCCTCGTTCCACGCGGCCGGACGCCACCGGCAGATCATCCCGGAACCGAAGCCGAGCTCCTGCGGCAGGTACTCCCACTGGATGCCGGTATGCACGAACAGGATCCCGCAGAGCGCCTGCCGATCCGGCACCCGCGGTCGGCCCTCCACCTGCTCCGGCGCCGGCTCCGGCTCCGGCTCCGGCAGCAACGGCTCGATCAGCGACCACAGTTCATCCGACGCGATCCACGGCCGCGATCCTGGCCGTCCCCGCCGAGCAGGGAATGACGGTCTTCGACGTCGGATTGCACCTCACGGCCCTGGCCCCCCTCAGCTCCCCCGCAAGCGCTGCCGCACAGCTCATCATCGAACAGGTGCACCACCATATCGCCGATGATCGCGACGGCTTCGCCGCCCGAGAAGCACTGGCCGACCCCCTGCTCACAGAGTGGGGCCTCTCCGACACACGTGCGGCCTGCCGCGACCTGGTCGAGACCTGCACTCTGGGAACTGCTGCGATCCCGCGTCCCGTCCATCGCGCCCTGGATGCAGCACTTCAGCGGAGTGACCGCGTGATGCGCCACAGCCTGTCGTCCTCTTGAACCCGCCTCCTGGCCGAAGCCTCGCGATGGTCCGCCTGGAAACCACGCCACGGCAGCCCTGGAGGTACCAGTCGATGGACCACCCATCGACCGGTGCTGCCCTTGCCAGGGCTCCCCATACGCCTGCCCCAGCGACCGAGCTGGAGCCGGCAATCCCCCGAAGGGGCGACAGGAACCTGTTCGAGCGAGTTTTAACGCCATCACGTCAGACCTGCCAAGCCCACCAGGGCCGACTGGAACATACGTTCACGATCCGCCCCCCGTTCGGGCGTGACTGACCCGATCGGGAGCGGTTCTTGGAGCACCAGTACCAGCCGTGCGCCCATCCGGAGGACTCCGTGAATGCCCTGCCGAAGCACCCAGACGCGCCTGCCGCAATCGAACATCCCGGATCCGCCCGGTGCTCGCGACCGGCGGCCAACCGTCAGGTTGACGCCCCCTTCGCCCGTTCCTGCGCCTCACGACCGGATACCAGGAGGGCTGCGACTCCTTCACTCCGCTGTCCCGCCGAACTGTGAGGCCCGCCTTGCCGCCCACCCGCTCGCACATCCACGATCTCCTCATCACCTACCTGGACCAGCATCCGGGCAAAGCAACCCTGCTGGCACCCCTGTTGCGCGCGCTCGACGGCGATGACGAGCCCACGAGCCGGTCCAGCCTGCCCGGTCACGTGACGTGCAGCGCGGTCGTGGTCGACCGCCATCGCCGCGTCCTGCACGTCCGTCACAACGCCACGGGCAAACTGCTCGCGCCGGGCGGACACGTCGAGGCGGGCGACCGTTCACTTCTGGAGGCGGCGCTGCGCGAGGTCCACGAGGAGGCCGGCATCGCGCCCGGCTCCCTGTGCACCACCGCCGCCTACGGCCGACTGCCCTTCGACATCGACGTCCACGACATCGACGCCAACCCGGCCAAGGCCGAGGGTGCCCATCAGCACTACGACTTCCGGTTCGTCCTCGCGCTCGTCGATGACGACGCGGAGATCACGGTGCAGGCCGAGGAGGTCTCGGCCACCGCGTGGCTGCCCTTCGAGCATGTCACGTCCCCGACCCTGCGGACGAAGCTCTGCGCCTCCGGGCTCGACGGACGGATCGAGCCGGTCAACGCCTCGGCGTTGATCCACGACGGCAATGGCCGCTACCTGCTCCACCTGCGCGACGATCTGCCCGGCATCTGGGAACCGGGCGCCTGGTCCCTGCTCGGCGGAGGCCGCGAGCCGGGCGACACCTCATTGGAAGACACCGTCCGCC
This sequence comes from Streptomyces sp. NPDC043853, assembly GCF_056436025.1. Classification (NCBI taxonomy): domain Bacteria; kingdom Bacillati; phylum Actinomycetota; class Actinomycetes; order Kitasatosporales; family Streptomycetaceae; genus Streptomyces; species Streptomyces sp. NPDC043853. The sequence goes on along the minus strand of NZ_JBWKDJ010000005.1, from coordinate 98,167 downwards.
GTGAACTCCGTGAGGAAGCCGGGCTCGAGCCCGACGCCCTGGAGCCCTTCGCCGTCGAATTCGCCACCGGCACCGACGGGTTGACCGTACCGGTCCAGATCTTCACCACCCGGTGGAACGGCGACCCCGCCGGCCTGCCCCTCACCGAAGGCGTGATGCTCGCCTGGTTCCACCCCGACACCATGCCCCGCCTCCGGCTGAGCCCCACGACCCTTGACCTGGTGCGCCGGCACGCCGAGCACTCTGCCCGCGACCAGCTGGTGGCGGCCCGGCCCGGGGCCCGCGTGCCGGACGGGCCGAAGGCCGGCAGCACCAGCGTTCCCCACATCGTCGGCGTCCACCTCTACCTGGAACGCGACGGCCAGGTCCTGCTCGGCCTACGGCACCCGCACTCCGCGTACGCCGGAGCGACCCACCACTTCCTCGCCGGCCACTGCGAGCAGGAATCCGCGGTGGCCTGCCTGGTCCGCGAGGCGAAGGAGGAGGCCGGCCTGCTCATCGACCCGGCCGACGTCGAGCTGGCGCACGTGGTGCACATGGTGGACAAGCCCGGCGACCAGCCCCGGGTCGGGTTCGTCTTCCGCGCCCGGCAGTGGACGGGGACGCCGGAAGTGAAGGAGCCGGACCGGTGCCTCTCCTGGGACTGGTGGCCCGCCGACGCCCTCCCCGAGCCCATCGTCCCCTACACCCGCGCGGCGATCGAGGGAATCCGAGCCGGCCGCGCCTACACCGAACTCGGCTGGGCCTGACCACCCCCACACCCTGCCCACGGTCTCACCAAACGCAAGGAGTCGTACGTGGCCGATCCCACCGTGCCGACCGCCCGGACCGATACCGCCCCCGACGGGAGAGCGGCGAGCGCCCGGGCGGAGATGGTCGCCGGGGATGCCGGGGTGGTCACCGTGGACCGGGACCCGCACGTCACCGCCGCCGCCCGCGAGCGGCTGGCCGCGCTCGGGCACCGGCCTGTGGCGGTGACCGGGGACGGGCGGGACGGCTGGCTCCCGCGGGCGCCGTACGACCTGATCTTCGTCTCCTACGCCGTCCCCCGCGTGCCGCGGCGTGGCCGGAACAGCTGGCCGCCGGCGGTCTGGCGCTCGCGAGCGAGATCCAGGACACCGCCGCCCGCTGGCAGAACGCCGGATCCCCCTCCTCGTACCGGCTCCACCTCGACCCTGGCGGCACCCAGTGGGTCGCCGCCGGCGACGCCGGGACGGCGGAACTCTCCTGGCCCCCCTCAACCCCCGAGCAAGCACCTCACCCACCGCACGAGCCCCACCCCGACCACAACGCACCGAAGGACGCGACCCTATGACCACGCCCCCTGCCACCACGACGCCGCGGACCGGCAGCTGCCAGTGCCGCAAGATCCAGTTCACGGTCGCCGGAGACCCCGACTATCCCCACACCTGCTTCCCTGATGATTGAGCGAGTTCAAGGACTCGCAGGGGTGGCAGATGGACGAGTGGTGGCTGGTGTTCGTGCCGGATCCCGAGCGGTGGGAGCCGCTGCCGGAGGAGGGGGTGCTGGGGGTCCGTGACTTGCCGGCAGCTGTGGCCGCGGTGGGGCTTCAGCCGGGTGATCCGGTTTTTGTACGTCCTGATTTCGTGGTCGATCCCGAGCTGCTGGAATTCGTTCTCTCTTCGGAATTCCATCCTCTGGAGCGAGAAACTCGGCGGAATTACGCGCTGGATATCCGGCTGTTGCTGACTTGGTTGTGGCGACGCGGGATCCCGTGGCGGCAGGCGACCGAGAGCGACTTGCGTGCGTACAGGGAATTTCGGTGCGACTCGCCACTCAACCCAAGCCGAGTCAGCGGGACGAAGTGGGATCGGGAAGCGTCGGCTCTCACACGGCTCTACCGGTGGGCGAAGGTCAAACCGTTGCCGGTGGACAGCCAGCGCCGGACGGACCGCGCAGCGGACGCCCGCAGCTCTCGGGTGTCGTGGCTGACACCGCGAACGTGGGGTCTGTGGCAGGACGTGGGCCTGCGCGGGCTCGGTCCCGACGGGACACCGGTGCCGGGATGGGACGGGAGGACCGAGCTTCGGAACACCTCGTTCGTTGGGTTCACGCTCAGCTCGGAACTGCGGCGGCAGGAATCCGGCGCCATGCTGACGTTCGAAGTGCGGTCCCGCCCGCTGCGCTCGGGCCGCTACTGCCACGGGCAGATGGCCCGGGCGCTGTCCCGTTCGAAGCGGGACCGGACCTTCTATGCGTCGGTCGATTCCTTGCGCCAGGTCAGCGCCTACGCGGAGTCGGAGAGGGCCTGGGCGGTTGAACGGTCGCAAGCCCAGGGGCGGTACGAGAAGTTGCCGATAATGCGGCTGGTCACGAAGGTCACGACGGGCCGGACCACGATGGTCCACTGGGTCGACCGCGACGGCGTCCCAGGGCGACATGACCTGAGCCTGCTCGACTGGCGCGAGCGGCAGTGGCTGTTCGTCGAGGGGCCACAGGGCCCGGAGCCGGCGTGGCTGTGGCTGACCGAGCAGGGCATGCCCATGCTACCGGACCGCTGGAACACCGTGTTCCGGCAGGCCAACCAACGTTGCGAACAGGCTCTGTTGACCCCGGAGGAACGCGAGACACCCCGGCTGCTGCGGGTCGCGGAGATCCGCGGGAAGGTCCCGTACGCGACACCCCATTCCATGCGGCACTCGATGGCGCTCTACATGTTGATCCTGCTCAACGAGCTGATGGACAGGAAGTACGGGCTGACCGCAGCGGACCGGCGTGACTTCGCCCAGCTCTACGGCGACCCGTGGTGGCTGGTGAAGACCCTGTTGGGGCACAAGGACGTCGAGACGACGAAGGAGCACTACCTCAGCCCGGTCATGCATCTGCAGCTGGAGTCGATCCTCGCCTTCGACACCGAGGACGAGAACGGCGAGGCGGACCAGGCGAAGGATCTGAACGGCCTGTTCGCCCAGCTGGCCCGGGAAACCTCCGGGATCCAGGACATCGAGGTGCTGGTCGACGCCCTGCCCGTCGCGGCGGCATCGTGAGCGGGCGGGGGCGCAAGGCCGTCCTGCCGCCACCGGACTTCCAGGCGACCGAGCGGATAGCCGCCGACGGACTGCAGGTCACCGTGGTGAACAAGGAAGGCTTCGAGCGCGTCTTCGACTTCGCCGCGATGGCCGTACCTCAGCCGATGCGCTGCTCTCTTGCGCGGGCGTTCGCCGCGCAGTCCATGGGGTGGAACAGCCACGCGAGCGGTGAGTCATATTGGCGATCCATCGAGGTCTTCGCCCGCTTCCTCAAGGACCAGGGCCAGCCGGCTGAGGATCTGAGGGACCTCACCTCTGCCACGCTCCGGCTCTGGCGCAACAACCACAAGGACACGCCCGGCGGGCGCGAGGCCCTCGCGAAGATGCGTACGCTGCTGAAACGCGAGCCGCAGCTGGCACAGGGGTTGGTCGCCGAGGAACTGGCCCGCCCCGTTCCGAAGAAGGGGACGCCGTCCAAGCAGTCCTACCGGCCGCCGGAGCGCGACCAGATCTTGCTGGTCGCCGAACGGCAGTTCCGGGCCGCGTTGCTGCGGATCCGGAGAACACCGCGCTGCTCGCCCGCTACCGGGCGGGTGCACTGGATCTGGACAGCCGTGACTGGCGGATCGGAGCGTTCCTCGAGCACATCGCCGCGACGGGTGAACTGCCCGGATACCCGGACAAGAATGGGAAGACCTACACCCGAGCCGAAGGGCTGCTGCGCGGAAAGAACCGCGGGAAGACCACGGGCCGGCTGTTCCTGAGACGGGCGGAGCTGACGGCCCTGGCGGTGATGATGACGGACCGCTACGGGTGGAACCTGTCGGTCTACGACCGTCTGCACGTGCCCGTCACGACCCCGTCCGCGGGTGAGACCGCCACCGTCGCCTACGAGGTCCTGGTGGAGAAGCGCCGCTCGGGCGAAGGGCGCTGGTTCGATACGGAGAACTACACCGACTCCGGCGCGGACTCGCCCGGCCGGCTCATCACCCAGGCCCTGGAGGCCACGCAGCACGGGCGAACCCTGGCTGCTTCCCTGTCACCGGGCCACGACCTGCTGATGGTCGCCCGCAACCGGCGCCGTATTGACGTGGACTCCAATCTGGACCGGCCCCGGAACGTCGGCCCGCTGTGCTTCGGGGTGTCCAAGGCCGACGCACGTGTATGGGCGAGAGCCCACCACATCGGCTCACCCTTCCAACGCGCCCGCAGGACCACCGTCACCACCACGGGCAAGCCGCTGCAGCACAAACGCGGCACCCACGAGAGCGTCTACGTCCTGCCCGACGAGAACGTCCAGCAAGCCGCCGTGGACGTGATCGCGGCCGGCGCCGAAGAAGCCCTCGAACAGGCCCGCGACTACACCTTCAAGGGGCGGCTCTCGGATGCGGCCGACGTGGCTCACCAGGAGACCGCGACCGCGGACTGCGCCGACCAGGAGACCAGCCCCTGGCCGGACCCGAGCGGCGGATGCGGCGCCGACTTCCTGCTCTGCCTGTCCTGCGAGAACTCCCGGGTCCATACCGGGCACCACCCGCGCCTCGCCCTCCTCCGCCGCCAGTTGATGTCGCTTCGCTCCGCCTGGCCGGAGAAGCTCTGGCGCGAGCGCTGGGACGAGCATCTCCAGCGTCTCGATGACCTGCGGACGAAGGTCAACGAGCGCACCTGGGACGCCGCTCTGGCTCGGATCACCGACCGCGACCGAATGATCATCGACCACCTGCTCGAGGGAGACCTGGCCCCGTGACGACCGCACTATCCATCGAGGCCGATCCCTACATCCTGCCGCTGCCGGAGCCAGACAGCCCGGTCGTCATGGAACGGTGGATCAGCGCCGGCAACACCCACGCCAACTCCGTCTACAGCGACGACATCTGGTCGCTGGGCCCGCTGACCGACAACCCCGGGGACAGCATCCACAAGATCAATCTGAGGAAGTGCCCGGCTACCTTGCGGAGCGAGGTCCGTCGTGTCCTCTGGGTCCTGATCAACGGCGAGCTGCGCCCCACCTACATACGGGAAGGCGGCTTTCAGAACCGGACACGCGACGGCGTGACCAGCATGCGCGACAACATCATCCAGTGGATGAAGTTCGTACGCTGGCTCGACCGACAAGGCGTTTCCCGGCTCAGCGACTGCACCACGGAACACTGGAAGGCGTACGCCGCCAAGTACGCCAGCGGTTGTACGCGCGGTCATGCCCTGACGATTCTGCGCTGGCTCTCGGACCTGTGGGCCTTCGACCAGCTCTCGGCCAGCCCCTGCCGCATTACGCGTCCGCCCTGGGAGGACGAGGGCATCGACGACTATCTGCCCGCCGAGACGGGAGAGGCAGGCGGGGAGAACAAGACCGAGCCGCTGGATCCGACCGTGATCGGCCCTTTGCTCACCTGGTCGATCCGTCTGGTCGAGGACTTCTCCGGCGACATCCTGGCTGCCTGGGACAAACGCCGCCGCATGCACGCACAGGTGAAAGCAGCCAAGACCACCCGCGAGGGCCTGGCAGCTCTCAAGAGCTATCTGCTGCCTCTGGTCAACTCCGGTGCACCGCTGCCCGCCACCGTGAGCCGACTGCACGGCGTCACACTGGCCCACCACTACGTCGCCACGGTCACCGGGTGCAGCCGGACCCAAGTCCAGACCATCGTCGCCCAGCACGGACTCTACCGACTCGCGGCTCAGCGGCCTGGCCCCAGCCCGATGCAGGTGCCGGTTACGGGCCGGATCGAGGGACGGCCATGGCGCGAGTTCATGGACTACGAGGAGACGCCGATCCTGGTGCGGCACCTGGCTACGGCAGCCGCAATCGTGATCTTGTATTTGACCGGGATGCGCTCCCAGGAGGCACGGTCGCTGCGATCCGGCTGCTGCCCCGACCCGCAACCGAATCCCGACGGCTCCATGCCGCGGCATCTGATCCGCTCCCACCACTACAAGAACGTCCGTGACTCCGACGGGCACCATGTCTCCGCCGGCGAGGAGCGGGCAGTCCCATGGGTCGCGATCACTCCGGTCGTCAACGCCATCCGCGTCCTGGAACGCATCGTCCCCAAGGGCGAGCTCTTGTTCAGCTCCGCCCACCACGACATCGTCTCCCAGCGAAGGCACCACGGTGCGCTGAAGCGGGCCACGCTGGATCGCCGCGTCGAGGACCTCGTGTCGTGGATCAACCAGGAGGCCACTGCTCAGGGCCTGCCAGCTCAACGGGTACCGGAGGACCCGCACGGCAACCTGGGACTGAGCCGTCTGCGCAGAACCCTGGCCTGGCACATCGCCCGCCGGCCCGGCGGCCTGGTCGCCCTCGCCATCCAGTACGGGCACATGCGCACCGCCCTGGACGCCCGCACCTCCAGCGGCTACGGCAGCCGCGAGCGCAGAGGCTTCCACGGAGAACTCGACGTCGAGACCGCCCTCGCCGCCGCGACCACCGCGGCACGTCTGCGCGACGCCACAGCGGCCGGCGAGAAGATCTCCGGCCCGGCAGCGCGGCGGGCAATCGTCGGAGCGGCCTCGATCCCCAGCTTCGAAGGCGCCCTGACCACCCCGAAGGCCGCCGCCAAGTTCCTCGCTCGCGACGGCCTTGTGCTCTTCGACAACCCGGACGCGTTCCTCATCTGCGCCTTCAAGCGCGACACCGCCTTGTGCGACCCGGATCCGGGGGCGACGGCACCCAACCAGTTCGCCTGCCAGCTCGGCTGCGGCAACGCGATCCGCACCGACAGCCACGCGCAGGCGGCGCGCGAGCACGCTGGCCGACTCGATGCGAAGGCGGCCCTGATGCCCCAGCCCCTGGGCGACCGGCTTCGCCTGACCGCCGACCGCTTCCGCGCCCTTGGCGACGCCCACGCCGCCGCCGCCCAGACCGCCGAGGAGGCCATCGCATGAACCAGCGGCACGAGGACGAACGCTTCCGCATCCGCGCAGCCATGGACCGCCTCCTGGCCGGCGAGCCCACCTGCTCCAACGGCAGCCTCACAGCCGCCGCGCTCGCCGCAGAGGCCGGTGTCCACCGCATGGCGCTGCAAAAACGCCACTCCGACCTGAAGGAGGAGTTCTACGCGCGGGTGCGTACCGACACGCACCAGACGCCGGAAGTCGAAAGGCGGCTTCGCAAGGAGGTGGTCCGCCTGAAGGAAGCTCTCAAGGACTCCCGTGCTGCCGAGGCTGAGTCTCGGCATCGAGCCGAGCAGATGGCCCTCGCGGCAGCCGTCCTCATCCTCCGGCAACCCGACAGCCAGGACCACCCTGACCCCGACAACGTCATCCCGCTTCGCCCATCCACCGATTAAAGAGGGCTAGCCAAAGGTCGTCCCAGGTAGCCGGGTCCTCGACCTCCGCGTCCCTCACGGTCACCGCGGTCTTCCCCTCCCCTTACGGGCCCGGCGACGGGTGCATCTGCCGCCGGGCCGCTCAGTGTCACTTGGGCTATGACTTGGGATTCTCCGAACACGGTCATGCCACTGCGGCGCCTCAAGGCAGCGTATAGACGTTGGTGTCGACCGGTGCGGGCGCTGGCGGTGCGTCATCCGCGGGTTGTCCCGTCGGTGGGTTCTTTGTGGGATTCGAGGGAGGCGGCGACGGTGCGTCATCCATGCGCTGCCCTGCGGGTGACTCCTTGAAGTTCCGGAGGGCGCGATCCAAGCCTGTAACTTCCCTTGCGACGACGAGGTTCGGTGTCTTCAAGACCTCGGAGACCAGCTTGATGTTCTTCTCGATGCATCCCTCAGCGGGCTTCGCGGGGATCTTCCACTTGTCGCCGTCGGGGTAGAACTCGGCGTTGTCGCCGGTGTCTACTAGGGCGATGGGGCCGATCTTGAGCTGCTGCCCGCCGTCGTGTTCGAGAACGACGTCCACCACGCCGAGCCATGGTGAAGCACCCTCGATGGTTGTCGGCAGTCCCACCGTGAGCATGAGGCGGTCGTGCTTGTTGGCGGTCACCTCGTAGCTGATCGTCTTCGTGAGGGTGAAGGGCTTCGCCGGCGGTACGGGCTGCTGATCTTCCGGGATCTTGAACTGGTAGTTCGCCGAGACGGCCACTTCCCCGCCGAGTGCGGCGCACGGTTCCAGGGACTGGAGCCGGTTGAACGTAATGCTGGCCTTCGTAACCAAGGAGGCGCCGTTGGCGATGTTCCCTAGCGTGATGTCGATGTGGGGCCCGTGGAGGTTGGTCGTCTTCGTGCGCACCGGGTTCTCTTGAGTGGCATCGTATGACTCCCCCTCGATGCCTCCCTTGATGTAGGCCGACACCTGCGACGCCACGAGATCGGATTTCAGTTCCGGGCCGTGCCGGGCAAGGTCGTTGGACTCCTTGGAGTGTCCCTCGATCTTGATGACGAAATACGCCACCACCGCCGCGCCGGCCAGGATGCTAGCGAGGCCGTACTGGACCCACCTGCGGTGCTTCGCTCGGTGACCGGCTTCCTCGGGTGCCTCCGGAACGATGACGTTGCCGTTCTGAGCGATGTACTGCCGGGCGTTGCCGTGTGCGTTGTTCTCCTGGGTGCCCCTGTGATTGGCGGACATCATGATCCTTGCTGGGCGTCCGGATCATCGTTGATCACGATCGTGCCGTGCTGGACGACGTACTGCCGGGACTGGTCGTGCGAGTGGTTGTTCTGGGTGAAGAACTGCTGCGCCTCCGGTGCCGACGCGCGGACCTGCTCGACGAGTGCCCGGAGCTCGTCTTCGAGCTCTGGATACTCCTCCAGGAGCTCCGTCAGCTTCACCCGCCAGCGATCTGCGAGCGCGGTCCGGGTCTGGTCCTGCTCCGCCGCGGACGCCTGCTCCAGGTGGTGCGGGATTCGGTCGAGCTGCACGGAGATGCGCTGCTCCTCCCGATCGTCCCCACGGCTGAACAGTCGGGCCACGCCCCCCTTGGTGCTCTGCCAGGCGTCGGTTGCCGCAGCGGCCACGATCGCTCCGCCCCCCGTGGCTGCCAGCTGAAGCAGTGCCTCTGTCAACACCCTTGATCTCCTGTGTGGTTCCGCCTTGTTGACTACGGTCGTTCCAAAGCACACAACTTAATGCATGGTCAGATCATGGTGGGCCGAATCCGCCAGGCGGTCGTGGGTGCGCGTACGGGCGGCTGGGCAATCGGAGGCGCGGGTGGCGCGCGGTGGTGGATGATGCCCCGCAGGGCACTACCCAGTGCGCCCGACGCGCCCTGTGCAACTTGCGCCGCTCCCTGCCTGGCTGTGCGCGGCGGGAGTGCCGTCGTTGATAGGCCGGGCCGCACTCCACGTACATGGTGCTCGTAGACGGTCTTCCACGGCCCGAACCGCTCCGGCAGATCACGCCACTGCACTTCGGTCCGCACCCGATGATAGATCCCGTCGACCACCTGACGGTGATTGCCCGCGAGCAGTGCTCGAACTCCCGAGCCGGGACCCGCAGCGGGACAAGCTCAGCTAGGACGACGGAGAACTCTGAACCACCACCACGCGCCCCACGCAGAGGAGGCACAAGACGTGAACACAAGGACTTGACAGGGAAACCTGCAGCTGCAGGCACTGCCAACGGCTGTCCGGGGGCCCGATGATGTCGTGGGCGTCCTTCCCTCTGGAGAGCCTGACCTGGAACGGCGGCGGAGAGCCGGGATGGCACTACACGTGGCCGGACTCCCGGCGCGGGTTCTGCCCGGCCTGCGGCAGCCAGCTGTACGCCCTCGACGACGGCGCCACCAGCATCGCGATCGCCCTGTCCGCGCTGGGCAACCCGCCCGACCTGGTCCCGGTCAACTAGAGCTTCCGCGACACCGCCGTGCCCTGGTTGCCCCAGGTCCCCGACACCCGCAACCACCACCCCGACCGCTGACCGCTGAAACGCCGTGCTGTCCCTGCCGACCGCCCGCGGCCCACGCTTCAAGATCGGAGAGACGTGCCTCTGTTCGACTCGGTGGACCACCACTACGCCCGCTACCGGCCCGGGCTGCCGGAGGAAGTCGTCCGGCTCCTGGCGAAGCACCGCGTTCCCTTCACCCGCGCCTGGACTCCCCGCGAAGTCCTGGGCTACCTGCGGTCCACCAGCTTCGCCCGACGCGACCTGTTCACCGACCACGCACGATTCGAAAAGCAGGCCCGGGACCTCCTCCACGAGCACGCCCAGGACGGAGTCCTGAACGAGGACGGTGTGTTCACCGTCCTGATCGCCCGGCATCCGGGGACGTCGCGGTGAGCGGCGGGGACCGGCACACCGTGCCGGTCGACGTCCACCTCCTCCTCCGCCGCGACGGTGAGCGCGGCCCGGAGGTGCTGCTGTCGCGCCGGGCCGGACCGGTCTACGCGTCGGGCCTGTGGCATCTCCCGTCCGGGCACCTCGACCCCGGCGAGGACATGGTCGCGGCGGTGATCCGGGAGGCCCGGGAGGAAACGGGTGAGCTCATCGCGGCTGAGGACGTGGCCGTCGCCGTCACCGTCCATCACCACCCCCCGACGGGGTCCCGTTCGCGGCTCGGTGTGTTCTTCGAGGTGCGGCAGTGGGCCGGCGAACCCCAGGTCATGGAGCCGGACCGCTGTGACGGCATGGTCTGGTACTCGCTGGATGCCCTGCCCGAGCCGATGGTGGCGTACTGCCGGGCCGGGCTGGACGCCTACCGCGCCGGCCTGCCCGCCGCTGTGCACTTCCAGCAGCCGGGGGACACCGTCGAACACAGCCCGCACGGGCCCGACCGCACCCGCCTCCTGCCCGGCCCGCCGATGGGCGAGGTGGAACTGCCTTACCGGCTGGCCGTATTCGCCGAGAAGGCCGTCGGCCGTATCGCGGAGGCGCCGGAGGTGTCCTGGGTACGCACCGGCAGCCGGGTGTGGCGGCTCATCGGAGCCGATGGTGGCACCTGGTACCTCAAGCGGCACCGAGGGCGGAAGTTCCACGAGCGGGAAGTCGCCGCGTACCAGTCCTGGGTGCCGGCGCTCGGGCACAAGGCTCCCCGTCTCATCGCTGCCGACACCGAGGCGCAGGCCGTCGTCGTCACCGCGCTGGCCGGACGTCCACTGCACGGCATGGCCCTCCCCGCTGCCGGCGAGGCACGGGTCCAGCACGAGCTGGGTCGCCTTCTCCGCATGCTCCACAGCACCGCGCCCGAGCAGCCCGCTGGGTCCGCGACGGCCGCCGACAAGATCAAGCGGCATCTGGAAGGCGCCCGGCCGTACCTGGCCGAGGGCGATGAGGACCTGGTCCTCGCCCTGGCCCGTACCTGCGCGGACCTGCCGAAGCCGGTGCTTGTGCCTACGCACGGGGACCTGCAGTACCGCAACGTCCTGCTCGCCGACGACGGCGAGGTGCTCCTGTTCGACTTCGAGCGGTCCGAGTACGGGACGGTGACGCGGGACCTCGTGCGCCTCAGCGACACCTGGACCGGCCGCCCGGAGCTGCGCGCCGCGTTCCTCGACGGCTACGGCAGAGCACTCACGCCTGTCGAGGAGCTGCGGCTGGACTGCGAGGCCGCCTTCGACGCCGTCTCCGGCATCGCCTACGGCACCAGCCACGACGACCCGGAGGTCACCGAGCGCGGCCACCGTACCCTCCGCCGCCTCCACGCCGCTCACCGCCCGTAACGTGGGCCCCATCTGCCCCTTCGAGAAGGGAAGTTCCGTGCCTGAACCCCGTCTGGCCACCCCCGCGGACGCCGTGGAGATCGCCCGCCTGCGGTCGGAGAACATCCTCAGCGAACCCCTGGACGAAGTCTGGCCGGCCACGTGCGCCGACCAGCTCGCCTTACGCCTCCAGGACGGCGGTGACGCCCGCGCCCACGTCATCGACGCGCCCGCCGGCGGGCTCGCGACTTGCGCCCTCGGCCTGGTCCACGCCGTCCTGCCGGCCCCGAAGTACCCCAAGGGGCCGGCCGTACGGATCCACGCGGTGGCCACCGACCCCGCTCACCGGCGCCGCGGCCACGCCGGGGCCGCGCTCGCCGCCCTCCTCGACCACCGGGAAGGCGACGGGGTCACCCTCTACGAGCTGTACGCCGGCGCCGGGTCCGCCCCGCTGTACGAGGGGCTCGGTTTCGCGGCCGACCGCTCATGCGGATGACCCGCTTCCCCGCCGGAGGGACCGCGTCGTGAGCAGGAAGTGGCTTCCGCCGGAGGAGTTCGCAGCGACGCTGCCGAAGGCGACTGTCTTCGCAGCGGTCTTCTTCACCGACGAGGACGACCGGCCCGTCCAGCTGCGCGCCACGTACTCCAGCGTCCACCCATAGCAGTGGCCCGGTGGTGTCGCCGAGGCCGGCGAGCGCCCTTGGGAGACCGCGGTCCGTGAGTGCCGGGAGGAGTCCGGACTCCGCGTGGCGGGACCTCCGAAGCTCCTGGCCACGGTATTCGGGCTGCCGGGCAAGGACTGGCCGCTCGCCTCCGTCGGGTTCGTCTTCGACGGCGGTCGGCTCTCCGCCGGTCAGGTTGCCGGGATCGTGCTGGACCCGGACGAGCACGACCAGGTCCGTGCCCTGACCGTGCCCGAGTGGCGGGAGCTGGTGCCGGGGCGGGACCACGCACGGCTCGAGGCCGTCACGGCCGCCCGCCACGCCGGCATCCCGGCGTACTTCGACACCTGGGACTGGGAGGCCTGAATGAGCATCGTCCTGATGTCCGACCCGCGGGTCGCCGCGATCCCCATCGCCGACAACCGTGAGCCCCCTCACCGACGTCCGCGCCGACGGCCAACTCCTCCTCGACGGCCGCCGCTCCGATCCCGAGTCCGCCTTCGCCCACCTCCGCTCCGGTGTCCTGGACCGGCTGCTGCACCCCCAGTCGCTGCTGCCCGAAGGCCTGCGCATGCTCATCGTCGAGGGGTACCGGCCACCCGCCCTGCAGCAGCGGTACTTCGAGGAGTACGCGGCCACGCTGCGCGCCGCCAATTCGGGCTGGTCCGCGGAGGAGCTGCGGGCGCAGGCGAGCCGGTACGTCTCTCCGCCGGAAATCGCCCCGCACAGCGCCGGCGCCGCCGTCGACCTGACCCTTGTTGGCGCGGACGGCACCGAGCTGGACATGGGCACCCGGGTCAACGCCAGCCCGGAGGAGAGCGCGGGCGCCTGCTACACCCTCGCCGACGGCCTCTCCCACCCGGCCCGCCTGCACCGCGCGACCCTGAGCCGTGCCCTTACGGCCGCAGGGCTCGTCAACTACGGCACGGAGTGGTGTTCCCAGTCAAGTTCTTGTGTTCAAGAGTAGGAGGTCCTTCGAAGGGCCCCCAGGATGTGACTGGCGGGGCGGAGAGTTCAATTGGCGCGGCCAGGGCTTACAGCCGGGATATTAGATCCGACATGACAGCGAGGGGCAGCGAAGGATTGGCGGCTGCCGCCTCCACCACCTGCCAGTCGGCGTCGGTGAGTAGCTCTTCGATGATCGGCGGCGGAAGTGCCGCATGACTGGCGGCTATAGGCCTCGCCTGTGCGTCTGCCAGGCAGGCGAGCAGCGCCGGTGCCGACGCATTCCGATGCCGGGCGATCTCGCGAAACGCTTTCTGTACCGATGGTTCGCGCCGGGCAAGGTCCTCCAGAAGTGCCGGAGTCGCGTCCGGATTGGCGGCCACCTTGGCGACGACCCGGACTCCGTGCCGGTCGAGCATGGTGCGCAGTTGGCCTTCCGAGAGGCCCGGGTGCGGAGCGATGGACTTGACCACTTTTGCGTCGGAGTCGGTGGCCAGCCCGTCGCGTATAGCGGGTGGCAAATCGCGGCGCTGGGCTATGAGCATCCGCGCGGCTGGGTTCGGTGATCCGGCCAGCCTCTCGACCTCGTCGGGGGATGCCGAGGCGATCCGCGGCAGCAGAGTGGCGCCGACCCTGGTAGCGCTGGCCAGGTGGGTCAGCACGTCGAGCGGTACGAGTGGGTTGTGGGCGAGCCTGCGCCGCACTTCATGGTCACGGTCGGTGGCCAGTACGCGGATCAGGGCCTCGTCGATCGCCGGATTTTCGGCGAGGTCAGCTCGAACACCGGGATTCGAATCCACGGCGAGCCGAGCGCAGACCTCCGATGGCAGATCGGGGCGGCCGGCGAGCGCCCAGCGCAGCAGCAGCGAAGGGTGGCCGACGAAGCCAACGACGGCTTCCGTGGGTGTGGCCGGGTTCCGAATCGCCATCTGCTGCATGTCGTGCCTGGTGGACTCGTGGGAGCCGTCGCAGGAGGCACCGGACGGCAGATCGCAGTCGAGTCGCGAGCATTGCGGATCGTGCACGAACGGTGCCTCTTCACGGTCGCAGACCAGGCACCGCTGTGCGGGTGGCAGGCCCTCGCCGGTGAGCAGCGCCGCCAGTACGGCCGGTGGCGTCGCCTCGTTGGCCGCCACCGCGCGACGGACCTCGGCATGCGGATGCGCCGCAAGTCTGGTGGCTGTCTCCGGTGTCGTCCACAACGCGAGCTCCGCGACGACCTGTACGTCCGAGTCGGTGGCCAGCATCTCCACCACATCGAGAGGCAGGCCGGAGCAGGCGGCCAGCTTCTCCCGGCGCTCGACGACTGGATCTTCCGCGAGGAGGCGCGCCCACTCCGGGCGTCCCGCACGCTCGGCCAGCAGTGCGAGCGCGACGTCCGGTTGCGTCGCGGGATCAACGTCTGCGGCGGTCAGCAGGCCTGCATACGCAAGCGAGACAGCGCCTTCCTCGACACGAGAAGCCAGCACCACCGCTTGCGCGTGGCTGAGGTCGGCCCGATGCGCGAGGTCCGCAGCGATCTCGGAGTCCGCGACCGCGATCAGCCGGTCGACCAGCTCGGACGGCAGGCTTACGTTGGCGGCAAGCCCGCACAGAACATGGTTCACAGAGGCATCCTGCCTGGAACGTCACCGAATGGCTCCTGGATTTCGATGCCCAGGTGCTATCGGTAGAGAGGTGGCCCAGACCTACGCTCGGAGGTGCCCGTCTGGTCATTCTCCCTTCGGATGGAGGGGCACGACATTGGCTGGCGCCTCCGCCGAGCTCTCGCTCAGATTGTGGCCCTGGCGAGTGAGGACGGCGTTGGCGAGTGCGAGCTGAGTGACTTGGTGCCGGAGTGCCGTGATTTCGGCCTTCTGCGCGGCAACGGTTTCCTTAAGGTCGGACACAGTCTTGCGGAGCCGCTTTTCCGATTCCGGGGGTTGCTTCGTCTCAATCCGAACGCGTTCGTAGAACTCGTGTTTCAGGTCCGCATGGCGCTTTTGGAGGGCCATGCGGTGAACACCCGCCTCGGCCGCGAGAGCGACGACGGTCAGTGCGCCGTCGGAGGCTGTCGGTCGGCCGGCGAGAAGCCGGTCCATGGCGGCGCGGATGCGTGTCCGCTCGTCGGTGTATCGCTCGGTCACGACAGGTCCTCGACAGGTTGGGCGGTGGCGTGGTGAGTGTCGGCGGTGGCGCGGTATTGCTCGGCGGCGATGCGGAGCGCCTGGCCAGCGGCTGAGGGGAGAGGGCCGCGAGTTTGTTGATGCGGTCGGTCTCTTCCAGCTGTTCGGTCGCGTGGCTGTCAAGGCGGACCGCGTTCCCACAGCCGGGGCGGCAGTCGAACTGGTTCGGGGCGGTGCGTCGGGGCCTGGTTCGCAGAGCGCGTTGTCGCGCTTGAAGACGCAGATCAGCGAAGCGTCCGGGTTGTCGAAGAGGACCAGGCCGTCGCGGGCCAGGTAGTCGGCGGCCTGCTTGGCGAACTTCTGGGTGACGGTACGGCCCTCGAATCGTGGCACCTGGACCGCGGCAGTGAGGGCTCGTCGGGCGGCAGGACCGGAAATCTTCTCGCCGGCGGCGAGGCGGTCCCGCAGCCGCGCGGCGGTGTCAGCCGCGGCCAGGGCGGTCTCGACATCAAGGACACTGTGGATGCCGCGGCGGCTTCGGCTGCCGTACCCGCTCGACGTACGGGCGTCGAGGACGGTGCGCATGCGGCCGTACTGGATCGCGAGCGCGACGAGCCCACCAGGTCTGCGGGCGATGTGCCACGCCAGGGTCCGGCGGAACCCCCCGAGCCCGATGGCGCCGTGAGGGTCTTGGGGGACGCCCTGATTCTGCAGCCCATGGGAGTCGGTCTCCCGGTTGATCCAGGCGATGAAGTCCTCGATCCGCTGGTTCATGCTGCTGTTCTTCAAGGCGCCGTCGCGCTGGCGGCCGCGGGCAAAGTCGTGATGGGCGGAACCGAAGAGCAGTTCGCCCTCAGGGACCATGCGCTCAAGGACTCGGATCGCGCGGACGACCGGGGTGATGGCGACCCAAGGGACCTCCCGTTCCTCGCCAGCCGAGACGTGCTGGCCGTCGTCGTTGGTGACGTTCTTGTAGTGGTGACTGCGGATGAGGTGGCGGCTGCCGCGCTCGGGGTCGGGGCAGCAGCCGGACCGCAGACCTTGTACTTCCTGCGGTCGCATGCCGGTCAGATAGAGGCAGACGATCATCGCGGCGGTGGCCAACTGCCTCATCAAGGTCGAGACCTCGTTGAAGTCGAAGTGTTCGCGCCAGGGCCTGCCGTTGATCTGCCCGGTCACGGCTACCGGGAGCGGGCAGGGCCCTGGCTGCAGCGTGCTGAGCTCATGGCGTTGTCGAAAGCCACTGACCTGGTTGACGCTGCAGCCGACGGTGGCCGCGATGAATGTTGCGGCCAGGACAGTCTTGCCGCGCCACTCGGTGGTCGGCAGGTCCGTGCCCGCGGCGAGCCGGGGCACAAGGTAGTCATCAAGCGCGGCCAGTCCCGCAGGAGAACTCGGGTTGGTGATGGCCAACTGCTGCATGCGGCGCCATTCCACCCAGGCGGCCAGGATGTCGTCCGCGAGGTCGTCGACCATGCGGATCGCCCACATCAGTAGCGGGCTCACCACGCTCGGATCCAGCGGCTCGGTTGTGTTCTCGCCGGGGTCCTGCGGGGTGGAGGACGGGAGATAGTTGTCGACGCCTTCCCTTTCCCAAGGCGGTCGCGTGACGCCGATGGGCTGAGTGTAGAGCTGGTCGAATGCCCACAGGTCAGTGAGGCGACTCAGAGTCTCCTCAGCGTGGTTCGGATTGGCACGGAAACGGTCGGTGACGTAAGCAATCCAGTGGTCGTCGGTGCAGCCACGCAGATCTTTGACGCCAGCGGTGTCCAGCCAGCGGCCGAGTCGCATCCACTCGTAGCAGGTTTCCCGCATTCCATTGGCGGAGCCCCTGGAGCGGGCCCGAATCCCTCGGCTCCGGAGGTGGGTGGGCCGCAGCTGGCCGTTCAACAGAATCCAGGTCACCTGCTTGATCTGCCCCGTCATCGGCGCGGGGCAGTTCCTCCAGTGGATCTTGATCAGGCTGGCGCCGGGACTGTCGATGAACGGCCCGAGCGGCCAGACCGGCTCCTGGTAACGACCGTTGGGGTTGGCGTTTCCGGAGCTGATCCACCGAGGAAGGACGACCGGGCTGTCCGGGGTGGGGATCGGCAGCAGATAGGGGTCGCTCTCCGAGGCAAGAGGGAGGTTCATGGGGCAAGCTGTCCCTTCAGCAGAAGATCGACCAGGGTGCGGTCGGTGTCGCAGGCCCGTACCCGAGCGGCAGCCCAGGACGGGCGGCCGACCTTGTCCGCCAGGTCGTCGAGCCGCTGCCAGTGCGCGTACCAGCGCTGGTGCCATCTGTGTTCAGGCATCGCCGACCGCAGGCCCTGGATGTGTTCGTGAAGGAGGGCGAGGCGGGGGTGGTGACCCGGGTGGACGTGTGCGTTAGGGCATGCGAGGCAGAGCAGGAAGTCGGCTCCGCAGCCGCCGTCCGGGGCAGGCCATGGGGTGGTGGTCTCGTCCGCGCAGTCCGCGGTCGCGGTCTGCCCGTGGGCCGGGTCCGGACCTTGAGCGAGGTGGCCGCCAAAGAAGATCTTCTGCGCCTGGTCGAGAGCTTCGAGCACGCCGTCCTCGAAGATCTGCTGCGAGGCGTGCCTGATTTTTTGGTCGGGCAGCACGTAGATGCTCTCGTGCGTCCCCTGCGTGTGCTGGAGAGGCTTGCCCTCCCGAGTCACCGTTGTGCGTCGGATCTGACGGAAGGGCGAGCCGCTCAGCTTGTGTTCGATCGCCCAGGACTTCCCGTCGACACCCGAGACACCGAAGACGAGCGGGCCCACTGCCGGGGGACGGTCCATATCCCTGCGGCCGCCCCTCTGCCGAACCGCACGGGCTGTCATCAACAGGTCTGTGCCTGGAACCAGTTGCGCAGCCAGGAGTCGACCGTGGAGTGTGGCCTGCAGCGCCTGCGTGATCAATCGCCCTGGCGAGTCGGCACCGGAGTCGGTGATGTTCTCCTTGGAGAACCAGCGGCCGTTCCCGGCCCGGCGCTTCTCGACCTTCACGTGGTAGGTCACGTTCGTGCTCTCCGCAACCGACGGAGCCCTGGTCGGGGCCGGCATACGGTCATAGATGGAGAGGTTCCAGCCGAAGCGATCGGTCAGCATTACGGCCAGGGCTGTCAGCTCCGACGGGGTCAGGAACAGTCGGCCCCACGTGTGCTCGATGTCGCGGCCGCCCAGCAATCCGCGGTTGGTGATGGCCTGTCGACCACTCGGCAGCTGCGTACGGGGCACGTCCCCGGCACGAGCCACATGGTCCAGCGCTTCCCCGAGCCGCCAGTCATGGCTGCCCTCATCCAGGGCTCCCGCCCGCCACCTCTCCAGCAGTTCACTGTTCTCCCGGATCCTGAGCCAGGCAGCCCGGAACTGACGGCCTGCTGCCAGCAGCACGTGCTCGCGTTCCGCCTCGTCGTAGGACTTCCTGACGGGCTTCGGTGCGGGAACACGACGGGCCAGCTCCTCTGGGACCGGTCCTTCGCTCAACCGGGGGTCGCCGCGGAGTATCCGATGGACTACCCGCAGCGTGGTGCGACCGGTGTTCGTGCTGATGTTCTGCAGCCGCCAGCGCTTGAGCGTCGCCGCGTCCAGGCCGGTCAGATCCTCGGGAGGAGTGTCGAGACCGGAGATGAACTCGGCGAACACCTTCAGCCTGTTCCAGGCGGCTGTGGCGCTGTAATGGCTGGTCCACCTCACCTGCTGGGCAGCGAACACCGTTGCCAGGGAGCGCTGCATCGGCTCCGGGACTGGCAGGTCGGGGAAGGCGAAGTCCTTCCTGTGGCCAGCCTTGTTGACGACGGTGACCACCAGTCCGTTTGCGGCAAGCGCTGGCTCCGTAGTGAAGTCGGTCGGAGGCAGCACTGCCCGACGCCCGCGGCGGCTCATTGGCCGGCCACCGGCAGCCGGTCGACAATGACGTCGATGTCCTGGATCCCGGCCGACTCCTTCGCGAGCCGCGCGAACACGCCGTCGATGTCCTCGACCTTGCGGTCGGGTTCGTCGGCCTCGGCCGTCGCCAGGATCGACTCCAGCTGCAGGTGCGCGACGGGAGCCAGGTAATGACGCTTGGTCGTCTCGACGTCCGCGTGCCCGAGGAGGGTCTTGACCAGCCACCAGGGATCGCCGAACAGCATCGCGAAATCCCGGCGATCCGCCGCGGTCAATCCGAAGCGCGTCTCCATCAGCTGGTTCAGCACGATGAGCATGTAGAGCGCGAAGGAGTGACGCGTGGAGTGCGGGGTCGCGTACGGAGTCAGGCCCCGGACCTCCGCGGCTCGGAGGTTCCGGCTCACCTCCCGCTCGGCGGGGGACAACAGCACCTCTTCGCAGCGCAGGTTCGCCGTGGTGAACACCGTGTTCCAGCGGTCGGGAAGCATCGGCAAGCCCTGCTCGGTCAGCCACAGCCACGCAGGTTCCGGCCCCTCCGGGCCCTCGACGAACAACCACTGCCGTTCCCGCCAGCCCAGATGGGTCAAGTACTGATGGCCTTCGACACCATTTCGGTCCACCCAGAAGACTCTCGGTGCCCGGCCGCGGGCCACCTTCGTGACCAGGCGCATCTGCTCAACCCGCTCGTAGCGGCCCATGTGCTGAGCGCGCTTCACCGCCCAAGCACGCTCCGACTGCACATAGGTTTCGACCTGCCGCAGGGCATCCAGCGAGGTGTAAAAGGTACGGCCGTTCTTCGATCGGGTCACCGCCCCGGCGAGCTGGCCGTGCTGGTAGCGCCCGTGCTGCAATCGCTGAGCGGGCAGCTCGAACGTCAAAAGCGACCCGCCTTCCTGTCGCCGAAGCCCCGAGCTCAAGATGAACTGCACAAACGAGGTGTTACGGTCCTCGGTCCGCGCATCCCATCCCCAACTCGGCACCCCGTCGCGGCCGTGACCGCGCAGGCCGACGTCCGACCACAAGCTCCACGTACGCGGTGTCAGCCACGACACCCGGGCACTGACCGAGTCAGCCGCACGGTCCTCCCGCCGGGACGCGTCCACCGGCCGCGGGCTCACCCTCGCCCACTTGAACAGGCGGGTGAAGGCGGCGGCCTCACGGTTCCATTTCGACCCGCTGATTCGCTCGGGATTCTGCGGAGCATCACAGCGCCAGGTCCTGTAGTTCAGCAGGTCCTGCTCGGAGGCCCGGCGCCAGTCGATCCCGCGCGACGACAGGAACGTCAGGAGGATCCGAATGTCCGTGGCGTAGTTCCGCTTCGTCTCCCGTGCAAGGAAGCGGAAGTGCTTCGAGAGAACGAACTCCAACAGGTCGGAGTCGATGGTGAAATCTGGAGCGATGAAGACAGGATCACCCGGCATCAAGCCAATCCGCTCGACCGCCGCCGGAAGGTCCTCGACACCCAACACTCCCGCTTCAGGAAGCGTCCCCCACCGGCCCGGGTCGGGCACCCACACCACATGCCACTCACTCACACGCGCCCCTCCCTTGATGCTTGAACACATCCAATCATCAGGGAAGTGGTGGCACTGGTCCTTCGGCGACCGGTACTGGGCCCTGATGACCGGCGAGCCGACGGCCCTCTACGGGCCCGCCTCCCGGCAGCCCTCCGAACTCTCCTGAGCCACCCCGACGAACAGGGAGCCCGCACCACCATGAGCACCACACACACCGCCCGGGACTGGCACGCCCACTACCAGACCGGACGCGACTTCCGCCCGCTGACCGACACCGAAAAGGCCCTCCTCACCGAACACCTGGCCCTGCCGGCGAACGCCCAGAGTGCCCGGGCCCTGGAGGTGGCCTGCGGGACCGGAGAGCTCGCCCGCCTCCTCGCCACGGCCGGGTACCAGGTCGACGCGGTGGACTGGGCCGAGTCCGCCATCGAGCGGGCCACAGCCGCACCGTCCGACGGGATCGCCTACCACCGGCTCGACATCACCAGCGAGGACATGGCCGCCCTCACCCCGGCCGCCGGCACCGGATACCGGGTCATCACCATGCGCAGGGCCCTGGCCCACCTGCCCGACCGCACCCGCACGGTCGCCGAACTCGCTGCCCTCCTCGACGAGGACGGCACGCTGTGCGTGATCACCCCGCACGCCGACCGGCACCCGCAGGAGCTGCGCGGGATCTGCCTGGACGACGCCGAGATCGACCTCCTCGCCGACGGCTGGCAGTACACCGAGCGCATCGAGGCCGGCGACTCCACCTTCCTGCTGCTCCGCGGGCCCAAGACCGCCCCAGTCATCTACAGCGAGAAGCGGGCTCCGCAGCCGACCGCGATGGCCGGGGTCGCGGTCGTCGTCACCAACGACCGCGGGCAGGTCCTCCTCGGCTGGAACGGCACCCGGGCCGTCTGGGAGCTCCCCGCCGGGAAGGTCGAGCCGGGCGAGGCGTTCGAGGCGACCGCCGTCCGCGAACTCGCCGAGGAGGCAGGCCTGCACGCCCGGCCGGAGGCCGTTCTCCTGCTGGGCACGCTGTGCGACTCCGCCCACGGCTTCACCCGCATCACCGAGATCGCCCGCATCACCGACTACACCGGCCGGCCCACGGCGCGGGAACCCGAGCTGATCAGCCGATGGGAATGGCACACCCCCTCCACCCTGCGCAACCTGCCACAACCCATGTTCACCGCCTCCGCTCAGGCACTGAACCTCGCGTGGCCGGGCCTGCTGCCCGAAGTCCCGCCCGCCCACCACACCCCCAGGCCCGCCGGCCACGTGCCGCTGACGTTCGCGGTCCCCACCTGCTGCGCCCTTGCCCGGGTGGCCGGCGACATCCCCCCGGTTCCCCGGTGTCCGTGACCAACGCCGGAACCCGGACGCCTCGGCCCGACCAGCCGTCCCCCGGCGGTCAGCGGGTCGCGCTCGCCCCGGCCAGGTGAAGCCCGTCGGGGGTGTGGCGGTGGCTGTGGCGCCAGCCGCCCGGGACCTGGACCGCACCGTCCAGGTGGGGGTGGCCGGCCTCGAGGCCTGCGTGGACGTGGGCGGCGTCCTCGGTGTCGCGGGCGGGCCACAGCCACATCGCCGACAGGGCCGCGGTCAGGCCGATCAGGCCGAGGGTGACGACGGCGGCGAGAAGTCCGGCCGACGCTCCCACCCAGCCGGCCAGGGGGTAGGTGAGCAGCCAGGCGGCGTGGGAGAGGGAGAACTGGGCCGCGAAGGCGGGCGTCCGTTCCTCGGGTGGGGCGGAGCGCCGGATGAGGCGTCCGGTCGGGGTGAGGACCATGGAGCAGGCGGCGCCGAACGCCGCCCAGGCGGCGAGGAGAGCGGGCCAGCGCCAGCTGCCGCCGGAGGCCGAGGTGATCACGCCGACGGCGGCGAACACCAGCGTCAGGGACAGGCCGCCGCGCAGCATCACGGCACGGTCCGCGACCCTGTCGAGGATGCGCGGAAGCAGCAGGGCGACCAGCATGGAGCCGGCTCCGTACGCGCCGAGGGCGAAGGCCACGTCGCCGGTGGACCGGCCGAGGTGGTCGCGTACGTAGACGACGGTGTTGACGGTGACGAGGGCGCTTGCCGCGGCCACGGCCAGGTTCAGGCACAACAGGGCGCGCAGGCGGGGGACGCGGAAGAACAGGCGGCTGCCAGCGGTGGCCTTCGCGTACGCGCCGCCCGTCGGCTGCGGGGCCGGGGCGGGCTTGGGCAGGACGGCGGAGACGACCAGAGCGGCGGAGGCGAGGAAGCCGCCCACGGTTCCGAGGAAGAGCCAGTTGTAGCTCATGAAGGTCAGCAAGGCGGCGGCGAGCGCCGGGCTGAAGAGGCTCTCGAGGTCGTAGGCGAGCCGGGAGAGGGACAGCGCCTGCGTGTAGTCCCGCTCCTCGGGCAGCACGTCCGGGATGGCGGCCTGGAACGTCGGGGTGAAGGCGGCGGAGGCGGCCTGGAGGGCGAAGATCAGGACGTAGACCTGCCAGACCTGGTCGACGAACGGCAGCGTGAGCGCCACTGCGGCGCGGGTCAGGTCGGAGCCGACCATCAGCGCCCGGCGCGGGATGCGGTGCGCGATCGCGCCGATCGCCGGGGCGATGGCGACGTAGGCGACCATCTTGATCGCCAGGGCAGTGCCCAGGACGGATCCGGCGCGGGCGCCGGCGATGTCGTACGCGAGCAGGCCCAGGGCGACCGTGGCGAGGCCGGTGCCGACCAGGGCGATCACCTGGGCGGTGAAGAGGTGCCGGTAGGTGCGGTTGCGCAGCACGGAAAGCATGCGGGCGTCCTTCGCGGAGCCGAGGGGCTGACCTCTCCACCATACAGATATGTGCGCAGCTGCGCACATGTTGGCGAGATTCTTACGCCGGTCCCTACGGCCGGCGAACCGCGCCGACATACCCTGTCCACATGCCCGTGAGCGAGTCAGTCCCAGCTGCAACACCTGCGCATCTGCGCGCCCCCGACGACGCCCGGCTCGGCGAAGCCGCCTCGGTCTTCGCCCTGCTCTCCGACGCCACACGGCTGCACCTGCTCTGGCTCCTCGCCCAAGGGGAGTCGGACGTCGGCTCGCTCGCCGAGCAGTGCTCCGCGTCCCGGACCGCGGTCAGCCAGCACCTGGCGAAGCTGCGGCTGGCCGGTCTGGTGGAGACCCGGCGCGAGGGCCGGCACGTGTACTACCGGCTCGGCGACGGGCACCTGCGCCGCCTGGTCGTGGAGGCCCTCAGCCACGCCGACCACCGGGTGAGCGGCGAGGCCCCGCACGACTGACCCCGGGCGCGGGAACCGGGCGGGCGCCGTGGTGGCGCAGCAGGGCGTGCGGGTCGGCCGTACCGCCGCCGGTGGCGTGCGGGTCGGTGTGGACCGTCGCCGCCGTGAGCCGGGGTACGGCGTGCATCAGCGTGTGCTCCGCGTCCACCGCGATGGCGTGGGCCTCGGCGACCGTCAGCCTCCGGTCCACCACGATGTCGGTCTCCGCACGCAGGGTGTGGCCGATCCACCGCATCCTTACCCGCCCTACGTGCTCGACTCCGTCGACTCCGCGCAGGGCCTCTTCCGCACGGTCGACGAGTGCGGGATCGACGGCGTCCATGAGCCGCCGGTAGACCTCACGGGCCGCGTCCCGCAGGACGAACACGATGACGACCCCGATCAGCAGCCCGACCACCGGGTCGGCCGCGTGCCACCCGAGGGCTGAGCCACCGGCCCCGAGCAGGACGGCGAGCGAGGTGAAACCGTCCGTACGGGCGTGCAGGCCGTCGGCGACGAGGGCGGCCGACCCGATCCGCCGGCCGGTCTGGATGCGGTACCGCGCCACCCACTCGTTCCCGGCGAAGCCGACGACGGCCGCGACCGCCACGGCCCCCACGTGGCTCAGTTCCCGGGGCTGGAGCAGCCGGCCGACCGCCTCGTAGACGACGAGCGCCGCGGACGCGGCGATGGTCAGGACGATGACGATGCCGGCGAGGTCCTCGGCCCGCCCGTATCCGTAGGTGTAGCGGCGGTCGGGCTTTCGCCGGCCGACCAGGAAGGCGACTCCGAGCGGCACGGCGGTCAGCGCGTCGGCTGCGTTGTGGAGGGTGTCGCCGAGGAGGGCGACGGATCCGGACAGCGCGACGATCACCAACTGGATGGCCGCGGTGAGCGTGAGGACAGCGAACGAGAGCCAGAGCGTGCGCATGCCCTCGTGTGAGGTCTCCATGGCGGGGTCGGTCCTGTCGGCTGCCGCGTGCCCGTGTGGCGCGATGACGTGCCCAGAGCGTTGCCGCGGCCCGGCTCGCCCGTTTCCCCGGGGATCGTGATGTTCATGCCGCCCACCGCGGGGAGGGCGCTCGTTCGGGTTCTCGCTCATGGCCGCTCCTGCGCCGGCGATCCGCCGATGGCGCACCGTCCTCCTCCCACCATATGCGCATCCGTGCACCTGTGCCGGGGCGGTGGCGGAACGGCCGACAGCGGATCAGCGCCGGGCACGACCGGCGTACCCGGTGGACCCCGACCCACCCGGTCACGTACAGGACAGCGGCAGCCAGCGCGCCGTGGCTCCATGACACCGGGCCGTCGCCGACCAAATGGTGTCCGGCCATGCCCAGCGCGGTCTGCGTGAGGGCGAAGAAGCCGGCGCGCAGGACGGTCAAGGGTGCGCATCGCGGGGAAGGGTGCGTCGCGGTCGGGTCCATGGCCCGCCCATCATGCGGCACCGCCGGGCCGACCCGCAGGCGGGAACTCACATCCGGACAGGGGCTGGAGGCTCCGACGAGGCCTTCACCGCTCCCGGATACGACCAGGGCGCTGCTTCACCGGCCTTCCAGCGGCGGCCACCTCCGGACCGGTGATGCGGTTCGTCTGCGGCACCGGCGTGGCGGCCCCGCGCCCGGCCGCGTCGGTCGCCTCGTACGTGCGCTGAGCAAGCGCGTCACACCTCGCCCCCGGCCCGGCCGGGCCGTGTCTCCCACGGCCCGGCCGGTTCCGCACGGACCGGCCGAGCCACGCTCCAACTTGTCATCCACCGTTCGGCGTTCGGCCCTACGCACTGCCGCCGCAGCGCCGCGCAGCCCTGCCACGGTGTCGTGACGTCCCGCCCATCGACTCCCCACGGAGATGGCGATGAAGCGTTTCACCGGAAAGGCGCTGGGCGTAGCCGCAGCCGCCTTATCCATCGGACTGGCCTCACTTCCCGCGACGGCCGCCCCCTCTTGGGCGCCGATAGCCGCGCCGGAGAACTTCACCCTGGTCGTCTTCCCTGGTTGAGGACCACCGCCCCCTTCTCACCCGGCTTCAGCCAGCGGCCCTCCAGCAGTTCCGGCGGGACGAAGGACGTCGTGGCGGCCGGGATCGCGGCCACCGCCTCGCGCCGACGCGCCACCCCGTGCTTTCCGACATCGCCGTCGCGGTGGTGGCGCTGGCGGCCACGCTGTCCCAGCTCGCACACGACGGCCCCGCCCTTGCCCGCCCTGCCCTGGACAACCTCACCCCGGCCGGCCTGCTGCTCGCGGCCTGCGCGACCGTCCCGCTCCTGGTCTGGCGCCGCTTCCCCCTCGGCGTCTTCCTGTTCACCGGCGCGGCCGGCGTGCTGCTGGCGGCCGTCGTCCGTCCGATCGACCTGGTCATCGGCCCCGCCGTCGCCCTCTTCCTGCTCGCCGCGAGCGACACTGCTCGGCGGCCGGCTGGAAGCCGGCCGCACGGGCGCCGAGTTCCGCATCCATGCCCGCCTGCCCTACGGAGGCCACTGGTGACCCGCGTCCTGATCGCGGACGACGACCTGCTCATGCGCGCGGGACTCGTCGAACTCCTCACCGTCGACCCGGACATCGAGATCGTCGGACAGGCATCGACCGGCCGTGAGGCCGTGCGGGAAGCGACCCGGCTCGCCCCGGACGTCGTCCTGATGGACGTCCGCATGCCCCACCTCGACGGCATCGCCGCCACCCGCGAACTGACCCGGGCCGGCACGACCGCCAAGGTCCTGATCCTCACCACCTTCGAACAGGACGACTACATCTTCGGCGCCCTGCGCGCCGGCGCCTCCGGCTTCCTGCTCAAGCGCACCCGCCCCGAGGAGCTGATCGCAGCCGTCCACACCGTCGCCGCCGGCGACGGCCTGCTCTCGCCGTCCGTCACCCGTCGCGTCATCGACCGCATGGCCCGGCAGCCCGCGCCCGACCACGCCGACAGGGCGGCCTACCTGGAACGCCTCACCCCTCGCGAACGCGAGGTCCTGCCCCTCATCGCCCGCGGACTGTCGAACCGGGAGATCGCCGCCGCGCTCGTGGTCGAGGAGTCCACCATCAGGACCCACGTCAAGCGCATCCTGATGAAGCTGGGCCTCCGCGACCGCATCCACGCGGTGATCCTCGCCTACGAGACGGGCCTCACCCGCCCGGGCCACGGCGACGGTAACGGTGACGGCGATCGCAACGAAGGCGAACACCCGGACTGACCCGGGGAGAGAGTCCGGTCGGGCGACGCAGGCCGGGCACCGTCCGCCTACGCTGCCGGCCGGACCGCCTGGACGTAGCGCAGCCACGGCCGTACGTCACCGCTGCCACGTACGTCGAAGCCCGCGTCGGCGACGAGCCCGGTCAACAGGTCGGCCCGGTAGTCCGCCATGGCATGCCCGCCCGTGGCATGGACCAGACGGCGGACGAGCCCGCTCTTCGGCGGGCGGAAATCGGCGACCAGGAGCCGCCCGCCGGGCCGCAGTACCCGGAACATCTCGCGGAGCGCCACCGGCCGCAGGTCCGCCGGCAGATGGTGCAGCATCAGGCTGGTGACGACGGTGTCGAAAGAGGCATCCGGCAGGTCGAGCGCCTCCGCGATCCCCTCCCGGTACGCGGCGGGCGCCCACCGCGCCCGGCGGCGGCTCTTGCGCCGCGCATAGTCGAGCACGGACAGCGACGGATCGACCCCGGTCACCACACCCCCGGGTCCGACCCGCTCGGCCATGTGCCGGGTCAGGTAGCCGGTGCCGCAGCCCACGTCCAGGACGCGGTCACCGGCCTCGGCCCCGCTGAGAGCGGCGAGGCGCGTGAAGGCGCGGTGGCGGAGGCCACCGAAGAAGAGGGCGCCGCACACCTCGTACACGTGGGGCGTACCGATCGTCACGCCCGGAGTGTCCGTACGGCGCTCGCCCTGCATGAAGCGTCCGAGGTGCATGATCCACCGCCTCGCTCAGTCAAGACCGAGTACACCACCAACTTAGTCCGGACCGAGACATCTTGTCGGGGGACGCCGCTACCCGACCCGGACGCGGCTCGGGTGCTGCCCGTACTACACGATCGAGCCGGACGGAGCGTGTCTGACCTGCCCGCGGAGGTGCGTCGCCGAGCGGCTGCGCCGACTCGAGGACGAGGGTTGAGCGCGGTTCCGTACGCACGGCATGCGGCGTACGGCAACGGGCCGGTACCGACGGTTGTGAACACCCATCGGTACCGGCCCGTTCGGATTCGGCCCGCTTACTTCGCCGGGTCGACCTGGAAGATCTTCGCCATGTCGTCGAGGACGATGTCGGCGCCCTGGAGCGAGACGGAGGTCATCCAGACCGCGTCCTCGACCTCGTGGACGTTGCCCTTCTGGACGGCGTTGAGGCGCTGCCACAGCGGGTTGGCGAGGAACTTCTTCTTGCGCTCCTCACCGCCCGAGAAAGTGGTCATGAAGATGTGGTCCGCGTCCGCCTGCTGGACCTGCTCCTCGCTGATCTCGATGTTGAACTTCGCCGGGTCCTGCTGGTTCGCCGGCCGCGCCAGGCCCATGTCGTTCAGGATGATGCCGCTGAAGGTCTTGGGCAGGTAGATGCGCGTCGGACCGTCCAGGAAGCGGACCACCGAGTAGGTCTGGTTGGGGTTCTTGGCGTTGACCGCGTCGCCGATCTTCTTCGCGCGGGTCTGGTACGCGGCGAGCTTGTCGGCCGCCTTCTTCTCCTCGCCCAGCGCCTTGCCCAGGAAGGTGATGTTCTCCTTCCAGATCGGGCCGGTGGTCGGCACGAAGACCGTCGGCGCGATCTTGCTCAGCGGGTCGTAGAGGTCCTTGTGACGGACCGTCGCCGATACGATGAGGTCCGGCTTGAGGGCGGCGATCGCCTCCAGGTTCGGACTGTCCATCGGGCCGACGTCCTTGGTGTCCTTCACCGCGTCACCGAGGTACGCGGGGAAGCCCTTCTGGTCGCGGTAGGCTCCAATGCCGCCCACCAGCGGGGCGTCCAGCGCGACGACGGCCTCGACCAGGCTGTTGTCCAGCGCCACGACGCGCTTCGGCTTCGCCTTGATCTCGGTCTTGCCCTTGTCGTGGTCCACAGTGCGGGGGAAGCCCGAGTCGGCGGCGGGGGCCGGCTTGTCGGCCTTCGCCTTGCCGTCAGCGCTGCCGCCGCCGCAGGCGGCCAGCGTGAAGGCCATGGCCGCGGTGAGTACGGCAGCGGTCAGCCGGCCGGGCCGGCGGCGCTGGGTGAGGGTGTTCATGGGTCTCCCTGGACACAAGATATTGCTTAGGCAAGGCTTACCTATGTGAGCGGAGGTGAGGATAGCGCCTCTTCGTGGCCGAATCCACACAGCGGGTGGCCGTACGCGCTAAATGAGGCATGCCTTACCTTGTGCGGGTGTCTGTGAAGCCCCTCCCCGAAGGGGCGGCCGCCGCTCCTGCGCCGCCCGCCCCGCCACCCCACCGCCCTCCACGAGTTGCCGCGCGCGTGCTCGTCACGGCGCTGCTGGTGACCGCACTTGTCGCCGCGGCGTGCGCCTCGCTCGCCATCGGCACCAAGTCCGTCCCGCTCTCCGACGTCCTGTCCGCCATCGCCGGCGGAACGGACGGTGACGCGATGGTCGTCCGCGAACTGCGCATGCCCCGGACCTTCCTGGGCCTGCTCGTCGGGCTGGCGCTCGGCGCCGCCGGAGCCGTCGCCCAGGACATCACCCGCAATCCGCTGGGCGATCCCGGCCTCATCGGCATCAGCGCAGGCGGCTCGTTCGCCGTCGCCGCGGGCATCGGAGCGCTCGGACTGACCAGTTCCTACCACTACATATGGTTCGCCTTCCTCGGCGGAGGACTGGCCGGCCTGCTCGCGTACGCCGTCGGCGGTACCGGCTACGGTGGCGCCACGCCCGCCAAACTCGCCCTGGCCGGCGCGGCCGTCACCGTGCTCCTGGACGCCGGCACCAACACGCTGGTCCTGCTCGACGTCCGCACCCTGGACCAGTACCGCTTCTGGGCGGTCGGCTCACTCGCTGGGCGCGACCCCCAACTCGGGGTGGAACTACTGCCGTTCATCGCCACCGGCCTGGTGCTCGCGGTCGGGCTCAGCGGTCGGCTCAACGCCCTGGCCCTCGGCGACGACCTCGCCACCACCCTCGGCACCCGGGTACGGAGCACCCGTCTCCTCGGCGCCCTCGCGGTCATCCTGCTCACCGGCGCCGCCGTCGCCGCGGCCGGACCCGTCACCTTCGTCGGCCTGATCGTCCCGCACGTCATACGGGCGTTCACGGGGCCCGATGCCCGCTGGCTGGTGCCCTGTTCGGCGCTCGGCGGCGCCGCCCTGCTGCTCACCGCCGACGTCGTCGGGCGCGTGGTCGCCCGCCCCGGCGAACTGGAGGCCGGCGTGGTCACCGCACTGCTCGGCGCCCCCTTCCTCGCCGCTCTGGTCAAGCGCGGCAAGCTCAAGGAGCACACGCGATGAGCACCCTGCGCATGGAATTCGGCCCCTTCGGCGTGGCCCTGCGCCTGCGCGTGGCCCTCACCGTCGTCGCCCTCGCCCTGCTGGGCTTCGCCGGACTCGTCGCCTCGGTGTCCCTCGGCACGTACGCCATCCCCGTGGGGGAAGTCCTGGGTGCCGTCCTCGGTACCGGCGACGGCGCCGCCGACCTGATCGTCCATCAGCTCCGGCTGCCCCGCGCCCTGACGGGGCTCATGGTCGGCGCCGCGTTCGGCCTGGCCGGCGCGGTCTACCAGGCCGTCACCCGCAACCCGCTCGCCAGCCCCGACCTCATCGGCATAGCGGCCGGCGCGGGCGCCGGCGCCGTGGGGACCATCCTGATCGGCGGCGTCACCGCGGCCGGCGCCGGAACGTTCGGTGCGGTGCCGTTCGGCGCGCTGGCCGGCTCCCTGCTCACCTCCGCCGCGATCTACCTGCTGGCCTTCCGGGACGGCACGATCACCGGCTACCGCTTTGTCCTCGTCGGCATCGCCGCGAACGGTGCGCTCCTCGCCCTCACCCGCTGGATGATCGCCCGCGCCGACATCGACCAGGCGTCCCGCGCCATGGTGTGGCTCACCGGCAGCCTCAACGGCCGCGGCTACGACCACGTTCAGTGGTCGGGCCTGGCCCTGCTCGTGCTGCTGCCGCTGACGGTGGCGCTGGCCCGCCCCTACCAACTGCTCCAGTACGACGACGACACCGCCCGCAGCCTCGGCGTACCGCTCCGGTATGCACGCATCACGCTGCTCGTCCTCGCCACCTGCCTCACCGCGCTGGCGACCTCCGCGGCCGGGCCGATCGCCTTCATCGCCCTGGGCGCGCCGCAGATCGCCCGCCGCCTCGCGGGCACCTCCGGCATCCCGATGGTGTGCAGCGCGCTGACCGGCGCCGTTCTGCTCATCCTGGCCGACCTGGCCGCGCGGATCGTCCTGTCGCCGACCGAACTGCCGGTCGGCGTGCTCACCGGCGCCGTCGGCGCCCCCTACCTGCTGCTGCTCCTCGCCCGTACCAACCGGGCCGGAAAGGGAGGCTGACATGACCTCACAGCTCACCGAAGCCGCCACCGCCGCGCTGAGCGGCACCGGTCTGCGCCTCGGGTACGGCGACCGCGTCGTCGCCGAGAACCTGGACCTGGCGATACCCGCCGGCAAGGTCACCGCACTCGTCGGCCCCAACGCCTGCGGCAAGTCCACCGCCCTGCGCGCCCTCGCACGGCTCCTGAAGCCGACGGGCGGCACCATCCACCTGGACGGCGAGGACATCGCCGGCATGTCCGCCCGCGACTTCGCGCTGCGCCTCGCCCTCCTCCCCCAGACCCCGAGCGCCCCCGACGGCATCACCGTCCGTGACCTGGTGGCCCGCGGCCGCACCCCGCACCAGCGGTGGTGGCGCCAGTGGTCCTCCTCCGACGAGGCGGCAGTCGACGCGGCCCTGACCGCCACCGGAGCCGTGGAACTGGCCCACCGCTCCATCGACGAACTCTCCGGCGGGCAGCGCCAGCGCGTGTGGATCGCCATGGCCCTCGCCCAGGACACCCCCGTCCTCCTGCTCGACGAACCGACCACCTACCTCGATCTCGCCCACCAGGT
The DNA here is from genome assembly GCF_056436025.1 of Streptomyces sp. NPDC043853. Classification (NCBI taxonomy): domain Bacteria; kingdom Bacillati; phylum Actinomycetota; class Actinomycetes; order Kitasatosporales; family Streptomycetaceae; genus Streptomyces; species Streptomyces sp. NPDC043853. The sequence goes on along the minus strand of NZ_JBWKDJ010000005.1, from coordinate 66,310 downwards.
CGACGTCCTCGAACTGGTCGCCGAACGCAACCGCGCCGACGGCCGCACCGTGGTGATGGTCCTCCACGAACTGAACCTCGCCTGCCGCTACGCGGACCACCTCATCGCCATGCGCGACGGCCGTGTCATCGCCGCCGGTGCCCCGTCCGAGATCGTCACCCCCGACCTCGTCCGGGACGTCTTCGGCCTGCGCGCCGCGGTCATCGAGTGTCCCGTCGCCGGCACCCCGCTCGTCGTACCGGCAGGAGGACGCAGGACCGAACCCGTGTGAGGCGGCCCGGCGGAAAGCCGTCCGGAAGTCACCCCTGACGGCCGCGACGTAGGTGCGCTCCTCGCCCTATGCGCGGCCGTCGGTGTCAGCGATAGGCCCGGCCGGAAGGCGGACCAACCCGACGTGCTACGCCCGTCCTTGCCGGGCCAACCTCCACTCGCACCCTGCCCAGCAGGAAGGACAACCCACCGAACATCCGCTTCTCGGTGATGTCCGGCCGTTCACCGAGCTGCTCCCTGATCCGCTGGGCCAGGCCCTCGTCGTACGTCAGCCGACCGGCGCGCGGCGACCGAGTACATCGCGGCCATGAGCGCGGGTTGACCCCGCAAGGAGGCCTTCAGCGATCGGCCTGGACCAACTCCCCTTCGCGCCGGACCTGGGCCGGGATGCTCGGCTTCGGCACTCGAGCCCTGCGGCCGAGTTCCATCAGAAGGAGGGCCAGCGCCGTACCGCCCGCACCCAACGCCTCGTCATATCGCCACAAGACCATGTTCTCACGCGTGAGTTCCGTGGCAGGCAAGCCGGCCTTGACCCGCAGGGCGACGAGTTCTGCATGAGCAGCGGTTCGCCTGCGGACCAGATCGATGACGGCGTCGTCCAGCTCCGCGACCTTTCGGTGCGCCTGTTCGATGGAACCATCTCGGGGTGTAGGCATCCCAACTCCTTCCGGTGAGAGCTCGGGCGGCTGCGGAACGATCAAGTCCCGGACCCTGTGGGGTCGGCGGTCGGTCGCGCTTCCGGCGCCTGACCTTGTATACAACTCCTGCATCGTAGCCCGCCGTTGCGAATATTAGGTAAGGCTTGCTTTACTGCCCGTGTTTGCTTTGTATCGGTGACGGAGCGGGCGGGCAAGGCCCGTGACAGAGCTTCGGTACGGCACTTCCCACATCCCGAGCAGGACGTTGGGCATCCCCACCGTCCTCCCCCTCCGGGCTCCGGACCCCGGACAGCCCATGACCCCAGGAACGCACACCATGCGCACTGCGAAGCCCCGGCACTACCTCATGTGCCGACCCACGTACTTCGACGTGGTCTATTCCATCAACCCGTGGATGGACCCGGGCAAGCCCGTCGACCCGGCTCTGGCCGTGGCCCAGTGGGAGCAGCTGCGCCAGCTGTACGTGGATCTCGGCCATACCGTGGAACTCATCGACTCTGTCGAGGGCCTGCCCGACATGGTCTTCGCCGCGAACGGGGCCACCGTGATCGACGGGCGGGCCCTCGTGGCCAAGTTCCGCGATGCGGAGCGCGTCGCGGAGGCTCCGGCGTACCGGGACTGGCTGCACGCCAACGGGTTCCCCGAGCCGAAGACGGCCGAACTCGTCAACGAAGGCGAGGGCGACTACCTGCTCGTGGGTGACCTGCTGCTGGCCGGGACGGGTTTCCGCAGCGATCCCCGTTCGCACGCAGAGGCCCAGGCGTTCTTCGGCCGACCGGTGATCAGCCTCACCCTCGTGGACCCGAACTACTACCACTTGGACACTGCCCTGTCCGTCCTGGACGACGAGACGATCGCGTACTACCCGCCGGCGTTCTCTCCCTCCAGCCAGGCCGTGCTGCGTCGGCTGTTCCCCGACGCACTGATCGCCGGCGACGCCGACGCGCGTGTCTTCGGCCTCAACGCGACCTCGGACGGCCTCAATGTCGTTCTGCCCCACGGAGCAGTGGACCTTGCCGGGCAACTGCGTGAACGCGGTTTCACACCCTGGGGAATCGACCTTTCGGAGCTGCTCAAGGCCGGCGGCAGCGTGAAGTGCTGCACGCTGGAGCTGCGGAAGGCTTCCTGATCGCTGAGAGCGCTCCTTCGGGCGCGTGGACCTTTCGGGTCCACGCGCCCGAAGACATGGCCTGACCCCACCGGTTGACCGTGGCCCGGTCCATCGGCAGGGCGGGGCGCCGCGCTCTGACGCGCGGCGCCCGGCCTGTTGTGTTTCCGTCCCGGGCCGGTGGAGGTTCAGCGGGCCAGCGCTGCGGACTCCTCGTTCAGGGCGGAAACCTCGGGACCACCCTCGACCGCAGCCTCCGCCGCGGGCACGAGGAATCGCGAGACGCTGCGCAGCTTCTCACGGGTCTCCTCCAGCTCGCGCTCCGGAGTCGAGTGCGCGACGATGCCGGCGCCTGCGCGCAGCCAGGTCCGGCCTTCGTGCCGGTAGATGCTCCGCAGGACCAGCGCCGCGTCCACCGTTCCGTCCGCGTCCACGGTCAGCACCGCGCCGCTGTAGAGGCCTCGCGGGCCCAGTTCGGCGCGGCGGATGAGGTCGCAGCCTTCGGCCTTGGGGATGCCGGACGCGGTGACGGCGGGGAAGAGCGCGCCGACCGCGTCCCAGGCGGTACGCCCCTCCGCGAGGGTGCCCGAGAGCCGGGAGGCCAGGTGCTGGACGCTGCCGCGCTCCTTGATGGACATGAAGTCGTCCACGGTGACGGAGTCCTCGGTGCAGACCTGGTGGAGCTCCTCGGCGACGAGGCGCACGGAGGCCGCGTGCTCGAAGACCTCCTTCTCATCCCGGTAGAGCTCGGCCCGGCGGCCGCGGTCCCCTTCCGGGTCACCTTCGAGGGCGCGCGTCCCGGCCAGCGGCTGGGCGACGACGTGCCCGGCGTCGGTGACCGCGGCGACGATCTCGGGGCTGAAGCCCGCGGTCTCCCAGCCGCCCAGGCGCAGCAGGAAGGACCGGGCCGGGTCGTTGCCGCGACGTCCCTCCACGTACGTGGTGGGGAGGTCCACCGGCGAGTTCACGGGCACGGCGCGGGACAGGATGACCTTGGTGAGCTTTCCGGCGCGGATCTCCTCCACGGCGCCCGCGACGGCGGCCTTGTAGGAGTCCGCGTCGTGGTTCTCGATGTCCGCGACCACGCGCCGGGTACTGCCGAAGGCACCGCCGAGGGCGGCTGCCGAGCGCACCCGCTGCTCCAGGGCGCCGAGCTCGTCGGCGTCGAGGGCCCGGAGCAGGGCGCTGCCGTCCTCCAGCCGCACTTCGCGCAGCGGCACGGCCAGCATGGCGAGGGGGGCGTCGCCGGGGGCGGCGGGCAGCCCGTGCAGGGGATAGCTGAGCTCGAAGGCCGCCCAGCCGTAGGCGCGCCAGCCCTGTACGGGGACGGCGGCCAGGGCCTGGTCCAGGGCCTGGAGCACGCCCGTATCGGCCGTGAACACCGCCGTGGTGTCCGCGCCACCGGGGTTCTTGACGCTGAGGGTGGTGCGGTCCGTGTGGACGGTGATCGTGCCGTGTTCTCCTTCCGCCCATCCGACGGCGCCACGGTTCTCGTAGAGCACGTAGGCATCCGCCGAGGTTTCGGACAGGGCAGCCGCGGTGCTCAGCACGTCGCCGGTCAGCGGTATCCGGCGCTCATGGTAGGCAGGGGCCAGGGTCACGACTTCTCTCTCTTTCCCGGAGTCGGTTGGTCCGGTGGGGCGGGATGTCCCGCGGGAATCGGTGGAACGGGGCGCCGCGGACGTCCGGTTCGGGGAGGGGTCCGCCTCGCCTCGCAGGGTTCGCAGCACGTGGTCGACCACGGTGGTCAGGTGGTCCAGAAGGTAGAAGTGCCCGCCGGGCAGGACGTCCGTGGCAGTGACGCGTGACGCGACCTCCTCCCAGCGCGGGGCGTCCCACGCGGGTGTGGCGGGGTCGGAGTCCCCCAGCAGCACGCGCACCGGCGTACTGATCCGGGGCCGGCTCAGGTCGGGTGCGTACCGGCCGATGACCTGGAAGTCCGCCCTGCACGGAGGCATGATCAGCGCGCGGACCTCCGGGTCGTCGAGGAGTTCGTCGGGGGTCCCGCCCAGGCCGCGCAGGTACTCGATGATCTGCGGGTCGTCGTAATCGGCCACCGGGGACGGGTGCTCGAGCAGCCTGCGGGGGCTGGGGCGGCCCGAGACGACCAGGCCCACGGGCCGGGGCCCCGGCTGCAGTTCGAGGCGTCGGGTGACCTCGAAGGCGACGGACGCGCCCATGCTGTGCCCGAAGAACGCGGTGGGCCGGTCCATGCAGCCGGTGACGGCCTGCGCCAGCGCACCGGCCAGGTCGGCCATGCGTGTCACCGCGGGCTCCGCAAGGCGGCGCTCGCGCCCCGGGAGGACCACCGACAGGACCTCCACGTCTCCGGGAACGGCTCGGGCCCAATCCCGGTAGAAGGCCGGGGACCCGCCGGCCGGGCCGAAGCACACGATGCGTGCCGCGGCGTCCGGCCGGGGGGCGTACCGGCGGAACCATGGGGAGGCGAGGGCGCCTTCGGGCCCGCGTGGATGCTCAGGCATGGTCCGGTCCCGCGGCAGCTGCTCCGCTGCCGTCCTCGGCAGCCAGCTGCGCCTCGATCTCCGCGTCGGAGAGACCGTCGATCTCCAGGAAGATCTCGGCCACGGCCTCCAGGCGGCCGGCGTCCTCCTCCCGGGCGGTGAGCGTCCGTGCGAGGTCGGCCACGGTGAGGGAGGAGAGGATGTCGTGGACCGACACGTCGTCGGTGTCGAGGACCTCGCGGAGCCGCGAGGTGATCCGCGTGGCGAGGATGGAGTCGCCGCCGAGCGCGAAGAAGTCGTCCTCGCGGCCCACGGCCCCGGCATCGAGTACGCCGGCCCAGACGCGGGCGATCACGTCCTCCAGCGCGGTGAGCGCTCCGGCGGAGCCGCCGTCCGTCTTCAGCTGCGCGGCCAGGAGCTCGCGCAGGGCGCGGCGGTCCGTCTTTCCGTTGGCGGTCAACGGCATCTCGCCGAGCACGGCGAGGGTGTCGGGCAGCATGTGGGCGGGCAGGCGCTCGGCTGCACGGGCCCGGATGTCCGCCGCGTCGGCCTCCTGGGCCCCCGTCGCGACGACGGCGCACAGCCTCGGGGTGGGGCCGGTGCGAAGGACGAGGGCGGTGGCCTGGCGGACGGCCGGGTGCTCCGCGAGGGCCGCCTCGACCTCTCCGAGTTCGATGCGGAAACCGCGGATCTTCACCTGGTCGTCGGCGCGCCCGAGGAACTCCAGGGTGCCGTCGGGCCAGTAGCGGGCGCGGTCTCCGGTGCGGTACCAGCGCAGTCCGTCCAGTTCGAGGAAGCGGTCCGCGGTGCGTACCGGATCGCCGCGGTAACCGTCGGCCACGCCCGTTCCGCCGATCCAGAGTTCGCCGGCGACCCAGTCGGGGCAGTCCCGTCCCTGGGCGTCGACGACCCGGCAGCGGACGTTGCGCAGGGGGGTGCCGTAGGGAACGCTCGTCCACCGGGCGGGTACCTGCCCGCCGACGGCCTCCTGGATCGTGGAGTGGATGGCGGTCTCGGTGGTGCCGCCCAGGCCGAGGAAGCGGCAGCCGGGGACCTGGGCGTGCAGCCGGACCGGCAGGTCGACGCCGACCCAGTCACCGCCGAGGAGGACGGCGCGCAGCGTGTCGTCGATCGGGTCCTGTTCGGCCGCGGTGAGCAGCATGTCGAGCAGGCTCGGTACGCAGTTGAGGACGGTGGCGGCGTGCCGGCGGACCAGGCCCGTCCAGGCGGCGGCGTCCTTGCGGGTCGTCTCGTCGACGGTGACGACGGCGCCGCCCGCGGACAGGGGGGCGAAGATGTCGAAGACGGACAGGTCGAAGTCGAGGGCGGACAGGGCGAGGGTGCGGTCGCCGGTGCCGAGGCCGAGTCGTTCCACGAGATCGTCGATGGTGTTGGCGGCGGCCCGGTGGGAGACCTCGACGCCCTTGGGCTCTCCGGTGGAGCCGGAGGTGAACAGGACGTAGGCGACCGCGTCGGGCGAGGCGTACACGGGCTCGGGCAGCGGGTCGGGCCAGGTGGCGGCTTCGTCCAGGGCGAGGAGGCCGGGGCCGGCGGTGGAGCCCAGGACGGTGGTCACCCCGGCCCGCTCGCGGATGGACTCCGCCCGGGCGGCGGGCTGTTCGATGCCGATCGGCACGTAATGGGCACCTGCCGCGTGGACGCCGAGGACGGCGACGATCTGCTCGGGGCCCTTGGGGAGGCTGATCGCGACGGCGTCGCCCGGCTTGACCCCGCGGTCACGCAGGGCTCCGGCGACGCGCAGCGCCTGGTCCGCGAGCCGGCCGTAGTCGAGGGCCGTGCCGTCTCCGGCGAGGATCGCGGGGGCGGTCGGCCGTTCGGCGGCCCGGACGAAGAAGGCGTGGTGCAGCGGGTTCCGGGGTGCGGGGCCGTCGGTGCTGTTGGCCTCGGCACGTACGGCGAGCTGGGCGGGGGTGGCCAGCGGGCCGACCGGGACGTCCCAGGCGGTACCTTCCGCGACGCGGCCGAGCAGGTCGGTGAAGGCCGCGAACATGGCCTCGGCGGTGCCGTCGGGGAACGCGTCCGAGCGGACGTCCCAGTTCACGAGCAGTCCGTCGTGGAGTTCGGTGATCTGGGCGTCGAGCAGGACCTGCGGGCCCTGGGAGACGATCCACACCGGCTCGCCCAGGACCCGCTCCACGTCGGCTCCGAAGAGTTCACCGAGGTCGAGGGCGCTGGTGAAGACGACCGGCGCCAGGACCTGCGTTCCCTGGTCCCGGGAGAGGTCGCGCAGGACCTCGACGCCCGAGTACGAGGAGTGGGCGGCCGCCGAGTGCATCCGGTCCTGGGCGTCGCGCGCCCGATCCGCGAAGCTGCGGATCTCGGTCAGGTCGACGTCCAGCAGGACCGAGCTGGTGAAGTCTCCCACGAGGCGGTCCACGTCGGGGTGGAGCGGACGCCGGTCGAACATGGGGACGTTGAGCAGGAAGCGGGGCTCCCCGCTCCAGGCTCCGAGCACCTCGGCGAAGGCGGTGGCGGCGGCCACCGCGGGTGTGACCGCGTGCTTGCGGGCCTGCTCCGTGAGCCGGGCCCGCTGTTCGGGCGAGAGCCAGTGGTGGAGCCGGGTCACCCGGTTGGCCGGACCGCGTTCCGCTTCGGGGCGGGTCGGCAGGTCGGGTGCTCCCGGGAGTTCGCCCAGGCGGTCGCGCCACCAGGCCACGTCCTGGGGGCGCGGCGGCTGGGCGCGGCGTTCGGCGAGGTAACGGGAGTAGCTGTAGGCGAGTTCGGGCAGCGGCTGGTCGGGGTGCTCGTAGAGGTGGACCAGGTCGGCCAGCATGACGCGGAAGCTGCGCGCGTCGGCGGCCAGCATGTCCACGTCCACGTGGACCCGGGTGCGTCCGCCGGGCAGCCGGGTGAGCCGCACGTCGAAGACCTGACCGGCCGACACATCCAGCAGCTGGTGGGAGAGTTCCTCGCGGAGCCGGGCCGCCTGCTGCTCGGCCTCCGCCTCGCCGGCGTCGCGCAGGTCGAGGACGGGAATGCGCGTGCCGCGGGTCCACGGTCCGATGACCTGCCGGCCGTCGTCGAGGATCCGCGCCCGCAGCATCGGGTGCCGGTCGGCGAGGGCGGCCACGGCCGCGCCCAGGCGGTCCGGGTCGACGCCGCTGCCCTCGAACTCGGTGTACAGGTGGGCGGCCACCGCGCCCAGGGTCTGCGAACCACGTCCGATCCAGTAGGCGTGCTGCATGAGGGCGAGCGGGAAGGGCTCCTGCTCGTCGGGCAGTTCAGCGGACTCGGCAGGTTCGGCCGGAGCTGCGGTGGCGGCGGCGGTGTTCCCGTCGGCGGGAGCGGACTGCGGAGCGGCAGCGGCGAGCAGCACTCCCCAACCGGCCAGGGTCGGCTGCCGTGCCAGGTCGGCGAATCCCACGTCCATCCCGGCCCGGCGGAAGCGGTCCGCGATCCTCATCAGCTTGAGTGAGTCCAGGCCGAGTTCGATGAGGTTGACCTGGTCACCGATGGGCTCGGCATCCGGGCCGAGCAGCTCGGTGACCACACGGCGGAGGTCGTCGATGGACAACATGAAGCGGCATCTTCCTAACGCGTCGTGTGGTGTAGGAGTCGTGGGCCTGGCTCGCCGTCTTCCGGAAGACCGGCCAGAGGCGGCGGGGCCCAGTAGGACCGATGTCAAATGGCGTACAAGGCAACAGACATGACCATCCTGAGCACCCTTCGCGACGGGAGGTGTGCAACGACGGGACTTAGGTTAACCTAACCAGACATGATTGTGGATGCCGCCAACAGTTTCGACATCCACGCCCTGACGAGCGGAAACCAGCGAGGTGCGCGCGACGCCCTCCGGCCCACGAGAGTCGAGCCATCGTGACCCAGAACGCCACCATGCCCCCCGCGCCCCTGCCTTCGGGACTGACCCCTTGGCCGGAGGAAGACGCAGCCCGCTACGTGGCAGCCGGCCACTGGGACGGGCGCACGCTCGGCACGCTGCTCCGCCACTGGGCGCAGGAGTACGAGGACCGTCCGGCGATCGTGGCGGGCGACGAGCGGCTGAGTTACCGTCAGCTCGACGAGCGCGCCGACCGGATGGCCGCCGGCCTCGCCGACCTCGGCATCCGGTCCGGCGACCGGGTCCTGGTCCAGCTCCCCAACAACGGTGCGTTCCCTGTCCTGTTCTTCGCGCTGGCCCGCCTGGGGGCCATTCCCGCGCTCACGCTCCCGGCCCACCGGATCACCGAGATCGGCCATCTGGCGCGGCTGTCCGGCGCCGTGGCCTATGTGATAGCCGACGAGTACGGGGCCTTCGACTACCGGACGCTGGCCGCCGCCGTTCTGGAGCAGGCTCCCGAGCTGCGGCACGTGCTGGTCGCGGGTGACCCCGGACCGTACACCGCACTGGCCAAGGTGGACGCCGAGCCCCGTGCTTTCGCCGACCCCGACCCTGCGGACGTCGCCCTCCTGCTGGTGTCGGGCGGCACGACGGGGGTTCCCAAGCTGATCCCGAGGACGCACAACGACTACGGGTTCAACGCGCGGGCCAGCGCAGCCGCGTGCGAACTCGATCAGGACACGGTGTACCTCGCGTGCCTGCCGATCGCGCACAACTTCCCCCTGGCCTGTCCCGGCATGCTGGGGACCTTGTCGGTCGGCGGCAAGGTCGTGCTCTCCCCCTCGCCCGCCCCCGGCGACGCCTTCTCGCTGATCGAGTCCGAGCGGGTCACGCACACCGCTCTGGTACCGCCGCTGATTCCGCTGTGGATCGACGCGGCGGAGTGGGACCCGGCCGACATCTCCAGTCTCCGCGTCCTGCAGGCCGGCGGATCCAAGCTCTCCGCCGACCTCGCCCGGACCATCCCGGACGCCCTCGGCTGCGCCGTCCAACAGGTCTTCGGCATGGCCGAGGGGCTCTTGAACTACACCCGTTCCGAGGACGACGCCGAGCTCGTCGCCGTGTCCCAGGGACGCCCGCTCAGCGGGGACGACCAGCTGCGCATCGTGGACGCCGACGGCCGGGAGGTCCCGCCCGGTGAGGCCGGTGAACTCCTGGTGCGCGGACCGTACACGCTGCGCGGCTACTACCGCGCCCCCGAGGTGAACGCCGTCGCCTTCACCCCGGACGGCTTCTACTGCTCGGGGGACCTCGTCCGGCAGCTCCCCTCCGGGCACCTCGTGGTGGAAGGCAGGGTCAAGGACACCATCGACCGCAACGGCGAAACGGTCTCCGCCGAGGAAGTGGAGGCACATGTGGCCGCCCACCCGCAGGTGCGGCGCTGCGCCGCCGTCGGGATTCCCGACCCTGGCAGCGAGGGAGAGCGCATCTGCGCGGTCGTCGTGCCGGCCGGCCCCGACGGTCCCACGGTGCAGGAGCTGCGCGGGTTCCTGCTGGAGCGTGGTGTCGCCGCGTTCAAGCTGCCGGACCGGGTGGCCACGGTCACCGACCTCCCCCTCACTGCCATCGGGAAGATCGACAAGCGTGCTCTGCGCGCCCGGCTGACCTCTTCCGGAACCTCTTCCGACCAGGCCTGAGTCCCGTCCCTCCCGTCCCGTTCAAGAAAGGCACCACCTCATGACCAACCCCTTCGACGACGAGAACGGCACCTTCCTGGTGCTCGTCAACGACGAGGGCCAGCACTCCCTGTGGCCGTCGTTCCAGACGGCCCCGGACGGCTGGCAGAGCGTGCTCGGCCCGGTCGGCCGGCCGGAGGCCGTGGCATACATCGAGACGGCCTGGACCGACCTGCGCCCCCGGAGCGTGGCGCAGGCCTCCTGACGTCTCGACGCCGGAAGGCCCCCACCGCGCACGCGGTGGGGGCCTTCCTCATGGGATCTCCGGTCAGACGACGTCGACGCGGGCCTTGGAGACCGCCGCGGCGAGGTCGTTCAGCACCTTGGTGAAACGCTGGTACGTGAACGGGGTCTCGGTCTGCCAGTCGGTGACCTGGCCGGCCTGAACGGCGGGAGCGGCCTTCCACGTGGGGTAGGCGTCGAGCTGCTGGTGGGTCAGGCCGCCCTCGGGGCGCGAGTCCTCGAGCACGAGGTCGGCCTTGTAGCGGCCGGCCTGCTCCCAGCTGAGGGACTCGAAGCCGGCCTCGGGCTTCTCGGGCTTGACGATGTCGAGGCCGAGCTGCTGGAAGTACTTCACGTCGCCGTGGAAGGCGGGGTCGGCTACGAAGAAGTTCTCCTTGGTGCCGGAGACCACGGCGACCGACAGGCCCTTCTTGGCCTCGGCGGCCTTCTTCACGCCCTCCGCGGCCGCCTCGAACTCGGCCTTCGCCTTCTTGACCGCGGCGCTCTCCGGGTCCGCTCCAAGGGCCGCGGCCAGCTCGCCGAAGCGCTTGACGGCGTCCGGAACCGCCACGCCCATCAGCTGGATGACGGCGATCGGGGCGACCGCCTCGACCTTCTTCATGACGTCTTCGGGGATGTACCAGACCATCGGGCCGTACGCGATGGTGACGATCAGCTCGGGCTTGAGCGAGATCAGCTTCTCCATCTGGAACTCGCCGAACGCGGTGCCGACCGAGGTGGTCTTCGCGAGGTCGACGTTGCCGATCTGCGGGCTGGGCTTGCCGTCCTCGGTCTTCTGCGGGCCGAAGATGCCGACGGGCTGGATCCCGAAGTCCCAGAGGGCCGCGGCCGGGTGGGACTGGGCGACGATGCGTTCGGGGCGCTTGGCCAGCTCGATCTTCTTGCCGCGGTCATCGGTGAAGCTCCAGGGACCGCTCGGAGCGGGCTTGCCCGAAGAAGCCTTGTCCGAGTCCTCGGGCTTGTCGGAACCGCCGCAGGCGGCGAGCAGCGGCGCGGCGGCGACGATGCCGGCGAGGGCCAGGAAGCGGCGGCGGTCGGGGCGGATGTCCTGCGCCGAGGAAGCCGGGGCGTTGTTGAAGATGGGCATGGTTGTCCTTCCGGGCGCGGCGATTGCCGCGGGATCGTGCGGGGTGGTGGTGCGCGGGGAGGGTGTGGAGTGCCGGTCAGCCGGCTGCGGCTGCCGGTTTCGCCTCGCGGGCGTCGGCGTGGTGCCTGCCGAAGGGGATGATGTGCGGGCCGCCGCCTGCAGGATCGTCGATGACCTTGCAGCTGAGCCCGAAGACCTCGGAGACGAGGTCCTCGTCTATGACGTCGGCCGGCGCGCCTTGGGTGACGATCTTTCCCTGTTTCAGGGCGATGACGTGGTCGGCGTAGCGGCAGGCGTGGTTGAGGTCGTGGAGCACCAGGACGACGGTGCGGCCCTGTTCCCGGTTCAGATCGACGACGAGGTCGAGGATGTCGATCTGGTGGGCGAGATCGAGGTGGTTGGTGGGCTCGTCGAGCAGCAGTACGGGGGTGCCCTGGGCCAGGGCCATGGCGATCCAGGCCCGCTGGCGCTGACCGCCGGAGAGTTCGTCCACGCTGCGGTCCGCCTGCTCCGTGAGCCCGGTGGCCTCCAGGGCGTCGTAGACGGCCTGCTCGTCCTCGGGCGACCACTGCCGCCACCAGGACTGGTGCGGGCTGCGGCCGCGTTTGACGAGGTCGAGGACGGTGATGCCCTCCGGCGCGACCGGGGACTGGGGCAGCATGCCCAGCCGGCGTGCCAGCTCCTTGCCCCGCAGGGTGTGGATGAGCTGACCGTCGAGGTACACCGAGCCGCGCTCGGGCGTTAGCAGGCGTGAGAGTCCGCGCAGGAGTGTGGACTTGCCGCACGCGTTGGCCCCGATCACAGCGGTGACCTTGCCGGCCGGGATGACCACGTCGAGGCCTTCGACGACGCGCCGGCCGTCGTAGGCGAGGGTCAGTCCCTCCGCCACCAGCCCCTGGGGTCGTTCGTCCACTTCAGCCTCCTGATCCGGTGCGGTTGGACCTGCCGAGCAGCCAGAGCAGGCAGGGGGCGCCGAGCACACCGCACACGACACCCACGGGAAGTTCGGTGCCGTCCAGCAGTTGGCGGCCGATCACGTCGCCGACGAGGACGACGAGGGAGCCGACCAGGGCGGACGGTACGAGCGCCGGGCCGGGGGCGTTGACCAGCCGCAGCGCGATCTGGGGGGCGATTAGTGCGACGAAGGCGATCGGGCCGGCCGCGGCACTCGCGAACGACACGAGGGCCGCGCCCACCACCAGAAGGGCGATCCGGGCGGTCTGGACCGGCAGTCCGAGGACCCTGGCCGTCTCGTCCCCGAGTTGCAGCCCGTTCAGCCACGGCCCCACCAGCGCCACGGCCGGCAGGAGCACGGCCAGGGACACTGCCAGCGGGCCCACGTGGCTCCAGTCACGGGCGTTGAGGCTGCCGGTGAGCCACATGAGGGCCTGCTGGGCCTGGTACACGCCGGCCTTGAGCAGGAGGTAGCTCGTCGCACTGGTGCACAGGGCGGCGATGCCGATGCCGACCAGGACGATGCGGTAGCCGGTGGTGCCGCCCTTCCAGGCCAGCGTATAGATCACAGCCGTGGCACCCAGCCCTCCGGCCAGGGCGAACGTCTGGAGTCCGACTCCGGAACCGACGCCGAACAGCAGGCCCGCCGTCGCCACGGTCCCGGCGCCCGCCGAGATGCCGATGACGTCGGGGCTGGCCAGGGGATTGCGGGTGAGGGTCTGGAAGATGGCACCGGCGACACCGAAGGCCGCCCCGCACATCAGCCCCACGAGGGCTCTCGGCAGGCGCAGTTCGTGGACCACCATATGGGTCGCCGGATCTCCGCCGCCGAGAAGGGCGCCGGCGACCTCGGAGAGCGGGAAGTCCAATTCACCGTAGGCGACTTCGACGACGAAGGCGAGGCAGACGGCGGCCGCGAGCGCCAGCGTGACCAGGATGCTGCGCGGGCGGACGATCCAGGAGGCCCGTGTCCGGGGCACCCGCAGGACCACGCCACCGGCGGACCGGGTACCGGTGCGCGCGGGTGCCGTTGCAAGGGTGGTGGGCATCTCTCAGAGCTCCGCAAGTCGGCGGCGGCGGACCGACAGGATGAAGAACGGCGCGCCGACCGCCGTGACGACGATGCCGACGTGGAGTTCGTCGGGGCGGGCGATCAGCCGCCCGGCCAGGTCGGCGGCGATCAGCAGGCAGGGTCCGAGCAGGGCCGAGTAGGCAACGATCCAGCGGTGGTCGGGTCCCGTGAAGCGGCGGGCGATGTGCGGGATGACCAGTCCGACGAAGGCGATCGGTCCGCAGAGGGCGACCGCACCACCGGCCAGCAGAGTGACGGCGACCGCACCGCGGATCCGGACCCTGCCGACGTTCTGCCCGAGAGCGGTGGCCAGTCCGTCTCCCAGCGCGAGTTTGTTCAGCGCGGGCGCGGTGAAGGCAGCCAGCAGGGCGCCTGCCCCGATGAAGGGCAGCACCCCCGCGAGCACCTCTGCGGGCTGGCCCGTCAGCGAACCGACGGCCCAGAAGCGGAAGTCACCGAGTGCCGCCGCGTCGAACAGGAGCACCGCATTGACGAGGGACAGCAGCAGGGCCGACACGGCGGCGCCGGCGAGGGCCAGCTTGGCCGGTGTCGCACCGCCCCGGCCCGCCGCTCCGAGGACGTAGACGAGGGCGATGGTGAGGACCGCGCCGACGAACGCGAACCACACGTAGCCGTAGACGGCCGTGACACCGAGGAGCCCCGTGCCGACCACGACACCGAGCGACGCCCCGGCGCTCACACCGAGAAGGCCGGGGTCCGCGAGCGGATTACGGGTCAGCCCCTGCATCAGCGCCCCGGACATGCCGAGGGCGGCACCGACGACGAGCCCGAACTCCGTTCTGGGAACACGCATCTGATGGATGATCCCGGACTCCTCGCTCCCGTCCGGATGGAGCAGCAGGTCGAGGAGGCGGTCGGGCGGGATCGACTTGGTGCCGAGTGCGAGGGACGCCGCGCACAGCAACACCAGGACGAACAGGCACACGGGAACGGCCACGAGATGTGGAGCAGTCCGACGCGAGGCCGCCTTGGGCGGTGGAACGGGCGCCGCGGTCAGGCTGGGGGTCCCCCCACGCGCACCGCGCGGAGGGGGAGAATCGGGAAGCACCCGGAAAGGATAGCCATACCTAACTACGAGCCAGCAAGCGTTATGCAGATGCTGTTGCCCCTCTGTTATCCCCGTGTCCGATCTCGTCGTTTCCACGATCGTCACCGACCACCTGGTCTGAATCCAGCCAGAGTTGACGGTAGAGCAGGGCGACGACGGCGAGGGTCGTCAGGCACAGCGCTCCGCCGCCCGCGACTGCCGCAGCAGGCCCCACTGCCGAGGAGGCCAGGCCGGCGATGACCCCGCCCAGCGCGGGAGCGGTCATGGCCTGGGCCAGCCACAGGCTGCTGACCCGTCCCTGGAGCGGGTCGGGGGTGTGGGTCATCAGCAGCGTCCGGCGCATGATCTCGGAGACCGTGTCCGCAACTCCGCCGAGGGCCAGGAAGACCAACCCGAGGCCCAGCCAGGGGCTGAGGCCGAAGCCGAGGCAGGCCAGTCCCCAGCCGGCCACGGCAGCACACAGGACACGCCAGTGGCGGCGCGTCCGGCCGGTCCACCCGGAGGTGAGGGAGGCCAGCGCCGAACCGATCAGCGGCGCAGTGGTGAGCAGGCCAACCAGTTCGGGGCCGCCCCCGAGACGTCGCTCCGCAATCTCGGGGAACAGCGCCTGCGGCGTGGCGAAGACGGCGACGCACAGGTCGATGACGAGGACTGCCGACACGACACGATTGCCGCCGATGAACCGGAAGCCTTCGCGCAGGGCTCCCAGGGCGCCGCCGTCACCGGGGTGGGCGCCATCCGCGGGGGAAACGCCGGACCCTTCCTCCGATTCCGTCAGGTCGTCACCGGAAGCCCCGTCCCCGGTGGGGGGCATGGGGGCCAGCCTGGTCAGCAGGAGGGTGGTGACCGCGGTGCCCGCCGCCGCGAGGGCGAACGTCGTGGCGAGTCCCGGGCCCGCGATCAGCACGCCGCCCAGCATGGGGCCGGCGATCGAGCCGAGGGTGGTGGTGACGGTCACCAGGGCCCCGGTCGCCGGGATGTGCTCCTCGCTGACGAGAGCGGGGAGGACAGCCGTGAGCGCGGTCTCCGCGACCCCTTCGGTGAAGCCGAAGAGGGCGCCGGTCACGTAGACCACCCACAACGACGGCTGTTCGGCCGCGGCGTTCACGGCGAGCACCGCGAAGGTGACCACCGCCCATCCGCTGCCGACCAGGATCAGCCCCTTGCGGTCCCGCCGATCGGCGAGGACGCCGCCGCCCAGGAATCCGAGCAGCAGCCCGGAGGCCAGGACGAGGCTGACCATGCCGACCTGCGCCGAGGAACCGGTCCGTTCGTAGACCTGGACCACCACGCCCACGGAGGTGAGTCCTATGCACAGCAAGGCGAGGACGCGGGCCGCCAGGACGAGCCCCAGAGGACCGCCGGCCCGGAGCGGAGAGAGATCCAGTGCCAGCTCTTTGATACGCAACTCCGGGCCTCCACCTGGGGTTTGTTTACCGCCGGTGGCGCCCGGCGGAGCGGGCCAACGATAGCAAGATAAGGCTATCCTAAGTTATGGTTCGGCCCATCAGTCATGCCTTGAGGGGACGTGAACCTTCGTGTCGGGTGCGAACATCGGCCAGAACAACGAATCCATCGACCGACGCCGCGAGTTGATGCGTCGGCAGCTCGCCGCACGCGGCATCGTCCGCCGGAAGGACCAGGGCCCGGCCGAGCCGACCCCGGTCGTGCGCGCCACCGGGCCCTCCCCCCTGTCCGCCGCGCAGCGCCGGATGTGGCTGCTCCACCAGTTGGAGCCGCAGGGCACCTCGTACAACATCAGCGTCGCCGTCCGCCTGTCCGGCGACCTCGACGTGCCGCGGTTCGTCGCAGCGCTGCGGGCCGTGAGCCGGCGTCATCACGTACTGCGCACCGTCTACCGGGCCGACGAAAACGGGAACCCGCTGCAGGTGGTCCTGCCGGATGCCGTCGTCGACGTCCCGGTCACCGACCTGACCTGGGTAAGCCCCGACATACAGGAAGCCGAGCTCGACGCGGCTGCCGCGCGCCTGGCGGCACTTCCCTTCGATCTCGCCCAGGACACCCCCGTCCGCTTCGAGGTCCTGCGGCTGGCCGCCGCCGAGCACGTCCTGGTCCTGGTCGCCCACCACATCGCGTGGGACGACGGCAGCTGGCAGGTCCTGCTGCGTGACGTCGCGGCCTCCTACCAGGGCGAGACCCTGTCCGAACTGCCCGTCCAGTACGCCGACCTGGCGCTGGCGGAGAGCCGGCGGGCCGCATGGACCGAGGCCGACCTGGACCACTGGCGGCAGGCCCTGGACGACACCCCGGCACCACTTCCGCTGCCGACCGACTTCCCGCGCAGGGCGGCGCGCGCGGAGGAGGGCGGCCGGCTCGTCCGGACCCTCCCGTCCGCCCTGCGGGACCAAGTGCACGCGCTGTGCCGGGCGGAGGGCGTCAGCCCGTTCATGGCCCTGCTCGCCGCCTTCAACACCCTGCTGCACCGGACGTCGGGGGCATCGGACGTCCTCGTCGGCTCCCCGGCCGTGCTGCGCTCCGCGGGCGGAGCCGAGGAACTCGTCGGCAACTTCGGCAACACACTCGTCCTGCGGACGACGGCCGGCCCCGGCACCACGTTCAAGGCCCTCCTCTCATCCGTTCGGAACATGTGCCTGGGGGCCTACGCCCACCAGACGGTGCCCTTCGACACCCTGGTGCAGGAGCTGCGTCCCGAACGCACCGTCGGCCACCACGTGTTCTTCGACGTGATGTTCTCCCTCCGCAGCGACGTCTGGGAGGGGTTCGACCTGCCCGGCATCCGGCTGACCGAGCGGGCCGTGCCGGGCAACGCCGCCGCCTTCGATCTGGCGGTGTCCGCCGTCCTGGACACGGCGGGCACGCTCACCCTCGACACCACCTACCGCCGGGACCTGTACTCGGAGGCAACCGTCGAACGGCTCCTGAGCCGCTTCGAACGGCTGCTGGAAGCCGCCGTGACGGCACCCGACACCCCGATCGGGGACCTCGAACTCCTCGACGGCGACGAGCTGGAGCGGGTGTTGACCACCTGGGGCGCCGACCACCGGCCGCTCCCCTCCCTCACCATCCCCGAGCTGTTCGCCGAGCAGGTGCGCAAGACGCCCGAGGCGACGGCGCTGATCTGGGAGTCGGAAGGGACAGGAGGGGCGGTAGGAGTCGAGCACCGTCTGACGTACGCCCAGCTGGACGAGCGGTCCGACGCCCTGGCCGGCGAACTCGCCGCCCTCGGCGCCGGACCCGAGCGGGTCGTGGCCGTCGCCCTGCCCCGCACCGGAGAGTTCCTCGTCGCCGCCCTCGCCGTGATGAAGGCAGGTGCGGCCTACCTTCCGGTGGACCCCGAGTACCCGGCGGACCGGATCGCCCTGATGCTGGAGGACGCCCGGCCCACCCTGCTGGTCACCGACACCGCCAACTCCGGCCGTCTGCCTTCCGACCCGTCCGTCCGGGTCCTTGTGGACGACCTTTCCCGGCCCAGCCTGGGCCGCACGGCGGAGCTGCCGCCGTCGACACCCGCGCAGGCCGCCTACCTGATCTATACCTCGGGCTCCACAGGCCGGCCCAAGGGCGTGGTCGTCACCCACCTGGGCATCCCCAGTCTTGTGTCCACCATGGCCGAGGGCTTCGGTGCCGGGCCGGACAGCTGCGTCCTGCAGTTCGCCTCGTTCAGCTTCGACACCTCGGTGTGGGAGTGGACCATGGCCCTGCTCACCGGCGGCACGCTGGCCATCGTGCCCACCGACAAGCGCCTCGGGCCCCCGCTCGCCGACTTCTGCGCGCGGCACGGCGTCACCCACCTGACCCTGCCGCCCGGTGTCCTGGCGACCCTCCCCGACGAGCACGCGCTTCCGGCCGGGGCCACGCTGATGGTCGCCGGCGAGGCATGTCCGGCCGAGCTGATGCGCCGCTGGTCCGCCACCACGCGCATGTTCAACTCCTACGGCCCCACCGAGACCACGGTCGACGCCACGCTGTGGGCCTGCACCCCGGAACACGAGGGGACCGTGGTCCCGATCGGCACGCCCGTGCACAACACCGCGGTCCGTCTCCTGGACGACCGGCTCCACCCCGTGCCCCCGGGCACGCCCGGTGAGCTGTACGTCGCCGGTGACGGTCTGGCCCGCGGCTACCTCGGCCGCCCGGGACTCACCTCGGAGCGGTTCGTCGCGGACCCGTTCGGTGCATCCGGCAGCCGCATGTACCGCACGGGCGACCTCGCCCGGTGGACCGCGGAAGGCGTCCTGGAGTACCTGGGGCGGGTCGACCACCAGGTCAAGATCCGTGGCTTCCGCATCGAGCCCGGCGAGATCGAGCAGCTCCTGCGCCGTGCCGACGGCATAGCCCAGGCCGCGGTCATCGCCCGCGAGGACACCCCAGGTGACCTCCGGCTCGTCGCCTACGTGGTCGGCGCCGAAGGCGCCCCGGAGCCGCATGGGGAGACCCTGCTCGAACAGCTCGCCTCGGTCCTGCCCGCGCACATGGTCCCCGCGGCCATCGTGCCCCTGGAGAAGCTGCCGCTCACGAGCAACAACAAGCTCGACCGCCGGGCGCTGCCCGCTCCGGTGTACGGCAGCGGCGCTCACCGGGAGCCGGCCACGGCGGCCGAGGCCACGCTGTGCGCCCTCTTCTCCGACGTGCTGGAGACACCGGCCGGCCCGGACGACGACTTCTTCCTGCTGGGCGGGCACTCCATGCTCGCGGCCCGGCTCATGACGCGCATCGAGGCGGAGTTCGGCATCCGGCCGGCCCTGCGCGCCCTGTTCGACACCCGCACTCCCGCGGCACTCGCCCGGCTGCTCGACGGGGCCAGGGCCACGGCGTCGGGTCCGCGCCCGGCGCTGACCGCCGGAACGGCCGGTGACGGGCCGCTGCTGCCGCTGTCGTTCTCGCAGCAGCGCCTGTGGCTCCTGCACCAGCTGGAGGAGCCCGGCCCCGCCTACAACATCCCGACCGCGCTGCGGATCAGCGGCCCGCTGGACCACGGCGCGCTCGCCGCCGCCGTGGCGGACGTCGCCTCGCGGCACGAAACCCTGCGCACCGTCTTCCGTACAGCTGAGGACAGGCCGTACCAGAGGGTGCTGGAGCCGGATCAGGGTCCGCGCCTTGAGGTAAGCCGCCCGGCACCGGACGCGGTGGACCACGCCCTCGCCGAGGCCGCCGCGCACGTCTTCGACCTGGCCCAAGAGCCTCCGCTCCGGGTCACCCTGTTCGCGTGCGGACCCGAGGAGCACGTGCTGCTCCTCCTGCTCCACCACATCGCCGGCGACGGGCAGTCCCTCCCGGTCCTGGTCGGCGACCTGGCCGCGGCCTACCGGGCCCGGCTGGGCGGCGAGGCCCCGGTGTGGGAGCCGCTCCCCGTGCGGTTCGCCGATTTCGCCGTCTGGCAGCGCGAGCTGCTCGGGGACGCCTCCGATCCCGGCAGTCTCACGGCCCTCCAGTCCGCGTACTGGAAGGAGGCCCTGGACGGGGCGCCGGACGAGCTGCGCCTGCCCACGGACCGGCCCCGTCCGGCCGAGTCCACCAACCGTGGCGGCATGGTCCGGTTCAGTGTCGGGGCCGAGCTCGCGCAGCAGGTCCGTACCCTCGCCGCCGACCTGGGGATCACCCCCTTCATGGTCTACCAGGCCGCTGTCGCCGCCCTGCTGACCCGCCTCGGGGCGGGTGAGGACATCCCCGTCGGCACCCCCGTGGCGGGGCGTTCCGAGGAGGAACTGGACGGGGTCGTCGGCTTCTTCGTCAACACCCTGGTCCTGCGCACCGACACCTCCGGCGATCCGTCGTTCGAGACCCTGCTCCACCGCGTCCGCGACACCGCGGTCTCCGCGTTCGAGCACCAGGACCTGCCGTTCGAGCGGCTGGTGGAGATCCTCAACCCGCCCCGCTCGACGGCCCGTCACCCGCTGTTCCAGGTGATGGTGGTGCACCAGTCCGGGACCGCCTCGAAGCTTCCGGTGCCCGGGCTCCGGTCCCGGCCCGAGGTCGTTTCCGCCGGCACCTCCACCTTCGACCTGAGCCTCACCTTCATCGAGGGTTTCGACCCCGATGCCGAGCCCGGCAGCGTAGGCGGCTTCGCCGAGTACAGCGCCGATCTGTTCGACCCGGACACGGTGGAGCGGCTGGCCGGCCGGCTGCTGCGGCTGCTGGCCGCCGCCGTGGCCCGCCCGGACCTCCCGGTCTCGGCACACGAGGTCCTGACCGACGCGGAGCGCGAGGTGCTGCTCGCCGCGCCGGTGCCCGCCCCCGCCGCTCCCCCGCTGCACGAGGCGTTCGCGACGCAGGTACGCCGTACGCCGGATGCCGTGGCGCTGGTGCTCGGCGGCGGCTCGGAGTCGCCCGAGCGGCTCACCTACGCCGAGCTCGACTCCCGCGTCGACCGGATCGCCGGTCTCGCCGCCGCGCACGGTGCCGGTCCCGACCGGCTGGTGGCCCTCGCCCTGCCGCGGCACGAGATGGTGCCCGCGCTGCTCGGTGTCCTGCGCTCCGGGGCGGCCTTCCTGCCTCTCGACCCCCACTACCCCGTCGAGCGGCTCGCGCAGACCCTGGAGGACGCCCGCCCCGTCTGCCTGCTGACCACCGGCGTCCTCGCTGCGGCGATGCCCGCGGATCCGGGCCTGCCCGTGGTCCTCGTGGACTCGGACGCCCCCGTGCCCGCAACGGGTGCCGCCGCGGCCCAGGCCGGACCCGCCGACATGGCGTACGTCATCTACACGTCCGGCTCGACCGGCCGCCCCAAGGGCGTGGTCGTCACCCACGCCAACCTGGCCAACCTGTACGCGGCCCACACCTCGACCCTGTTCCCGGCGGAGGTCCCCGAGGCCGGCGGCCGACGGCTGCGGGTGGGGCACATCGCCTCGTTCGCCTTCGACGCCTCCCTGGACCCGGTCGTCCTCATGGTCGGCGGCCACGAGCTGCACGTCCTGGACGAGCTCACCTACCCCGACGCCGAGGCGGTGGCCGCCTACGTAGACCGCGAGCGGATCGACTACCTCGACCTCACGCCCGCGCACCTCCAACAGCTCATCAAGCACGGCCTGCTCGACGAGGGCCGCCACCGGCCGGTCCTGCTCGGCCCCGGCGCCGACGCCATGCCCGACGCGCTCTGGCGGGAGCTCGGCACGCATCCCGCGGTCACCGCGTACAACTTCTACGGCCCGACCGAGTGCACCGTCGACTCGGTGGTCGCCCCCGTCACGGGCGAGGGCTCCCCGCGCATCGGCCGCCCCATCCGCGGCGCGACGGCCTACGTCCTCGACGACCGGCTCCGCCCGGTCCCTCCGGGCGTGACCGGCGAGCTCTACCTCGCGGGCGCCGGCCTGGCCCGCGGCTACCTGGGCCGGCCGGCCCTGACCGCCGAACGCTTCACCGCGGACCCCTACGGCGCGCCCGGTACCCGGATGTACCGCACGGGCGACCTCGCCCGGTGGACGGGCGACGGCGAGCTGGAGTGCCTGGGCCGGGCAGACCACCAGGTGAAGATCCGCGGGTTCCGCATCGAACCGGGCGAGATCGAGGCGGTGCTCGGCCGCCACGAGGGCGTGGCCGAGGTCGCGGTGATCGCCCGCGACGACCTGCCCGGTTCCCGCCGCCTGGTCGCGTACGTCGTGCCGTCCGCCGGCCACGAGGCCGACCCGGACGGCTGGCGCGCCCACGCCGCGGCCTTGCTGCCGGACCACATGGTGCCCTCGCTGTGGGTCGCGATGGACAGGCTTCCGCAGTCCTCCAACCGCAAGCTTGACCGGGCCGCGCTGCCGCTTCCCGTCCTGCCCGAGCAGGGCGCGGGCCGGGCCCCGGCCACCGCGGCGGAACAGCTGTTCTGCGACCTGTTCTCCACCCTCCTGGGTCAGGAACGCACGGACGCCGACAGCAACTTCTTCGAGCTGGGCGGCGACAGCATCATCTCCCTCCAGCTGGTGAGCCGGGCCCGCGCGGCCGGATGGTCGATCGGCCCCCGGGAGGTGTTCCGGTACCAGACCCCGGCCGCACTGGCGGCGGTCGCCAAGCCGCTCGACGCCGCACCGGACCGGCCGGCGGACCACGGCACGGGCCGGGTGGCCGAGACCCCGATCACCGCATGGCTCCGCGAGCTCGCGGCATCGGCGGGATCCCGCGTCACCGTCGACGGCTACAGCCAGGGCATGACGCTGGCCACTCCGCCCGGGCTGTCCCGCGAGGCGCTGACCTCGGTCCTGCAGGCCGTGCTGGACGCCCATCCCGCGCTGCGGGCCCACCTGGTGACCGCCGAGGACGGCAGCTGGGAGCTGGACGCCCCGGCCCCGGGCGCCGTACGGGCCGAGAGCGTCCTGCGGATCGCCGAGGGAAGCCTGCACGACGAGGCCACAGCCGCCCGGGACCGACTGCACCCCGAGTCCGGGGTCATGCTCCAGGCCGTCTGGGAGCCCGCCCCGGCCGGCACTCAGGGACGGCTGGTGCTGGTGGTGCACCACCTGGTCGTCGACGGCGTGTCCTGGCGCATCCTGTGCGGTGACCTCGACGCCGCCTGGCGCGGCACGGAGATCGATGCCGAGAGCACCTCGCTGCGCGCTTGGAGCAGGCTGCTGCGCGACTACGCACGGAGCACGCCGACGGTGGCGCAGCTGGACGACTGGCGTACGGCGCTGGACGGCACCCGGGGGACGGCCCTCGCGGCCGCCCTGGATCCGGCCCGGGACACGGCCGGCTCGGTCGCCCGCCACACCGTGACCGTGGCCGCGCAGGAGACCGAAGCCCTGCTCACCAGCGTTCCCGCCGCCTTCCACGCGAACACCGAGGACGTGCTCCTGACGGCCCTGGCGCTGGCGGTCGCGGAACACCGGCGCGGCACGACGGGCTCCCCGGCGGGCTCCCCGACGGGCGACCGGGCCCTGAGCCTCCAGCTCGAAGGCCACGGGCGTGAGGACGTCCCCGGCGCGGAGACGGATCTCTCGCGCACGGTGGGCTGGTTCACCTCCGTCCACCCCGTGCGGATCGACCCCGGCGCCGTCGACCTGGCCGAGGCCCGGGCCGGCGGGCCGGCCGCGGGACAGGCGCTGAAGAGCGTCAAGGAGCAGCTGCGGTCAGCCCCCGACGGCGGGCTCGGGTTCGGGGCCCTGCGCTACCTCAACCCGGAGACGGCCGGCTCACTGGCGGCCCTGCCCGTTCCGGAAGTGGCCTTCAACTACCTGGGCCGGTTCGGCGCCGGCCAGGAGACGGAGGCGTGGCAGCCCGTGGCCGGGGACGACGCCCTCTTCCACGGTGTCGACCCCGCGCTGCCGCTGGCCCATGCCCTGGAGATCGACGCCCATGTGGCGCCCGGTCCCGACGGTGCCCGGCTGACGGCCACCTGGTCGTACGCCCCGGGCGCCCTGCCCGCGGCCCATGTGGAGGGACTCGCGGACACGTGGCTCGCGTACCTGCGGGCGCTGGCACTCCACACCACCGCGGCCGATTCGGGCGGCTGGACGCCTTCCGACCTTTCCCTGATCTCGCTCACGCAGGACGAGATCGACGACTTCGAGGCCGACTGGAGGCTTTCGTGACTGCCCGTTCCAAGCTGGAGGACATCCTCCCGCTGACCCCGCTCCAAGAGGGCCTGTTGTTCCGGGCGGAGCTCGACAGCACCGGACTCGACGTGTACGCGGGGCACCTGCGGCTCGACCTGCGCGGGCCGGTGGACGGCCCGCGCCTGCGGGATGCCGCTCAGCGCCTGCTGGACCGGCGGCCGGGGCTGCGCGCCGCCTTCCGCCGGAACCGGCAGGGCAAGGCGGCCGCGCTCATACCCTCCGGGGCGGACGTCCCCTGGAGCTCCGACGACCTGTCGGGGCTGTCCCCGGCGGACCGCGAGCGGGAGACCGAGCGGCTGACGCTCCTCGACACGGAGCGGGGGTTCGACCTGGGCCGGCCTCCGCTGATCCGGTTCAGGCTGCTGAAGCTCGGCGACGGCTTGCACCGGCTGGTGGTCACCAACCACCACATGATCCTCGACGGCTGGTCGCAGCCCCTGCTGGTCCAGGAGCTGTTCGCCCTCTACGCGGGGGCGAGCGGCCCGGCGCTGCCGCCTCCGGTGCCGCCGAGGGTGTACCTCGACTGGCTGGCCTCCCAGGACCGGCAGGCCGCCACCGCCGCGTGGACCGCCTCGCTGGAGGGCTTCGACAGCCCGACGCTGGTGGCTCCGGGCGCCGGCGACTCGGTCGCCGCCCGCCCGCGGAAGGTCGTCGTCGAACTCTCCGAGGACCTCACGTCGGCCATGGCGGCGACCGCGCGTTCCCGCGGCCTGACCCTCGGCACCGTCGTCCAGGGCGCCTGGGCCCTCGCGCTGGCCCGCACGCTGGGGCGCACCGACGTCGTCTTCGGCGGCATCGTGTCCGGCCGGCCGGCCGACCTGCCCGGCGTCGAGTCGATGATCGGCGTGTTCGTCAACACCGTGCCCGTACGGGCCGTACTGCCTCCGGCCGAGCCGTTCGCGGCCGCGCTGGCGCGGCTGCAGGCCGAGCAGTCCGACCTGGTCCCGCACCAGCACATGGGTCTGGCGGAGATCCAGCGGGCGGCCGGCGGCCGGGACCTGTTCGACACCCTCGCCGTGGTGGAGAACTACCCGTTCGACCCCGACTCCATGGCCGAACTCGCCCCCGGGCTGCGGATGACGGACGCGGGCGGCGACGAAGGGGTGCACTACCCCCTCGCCCTGACCGCACTGCCCGGCAGGCGGCTGCGGCTGGAGCTCGGCTACCGTCCCGACGCCCTGGACGAGGAGCGGGTACGGCAGGTCGCGGACCGGCTGCGGAGGGCCTTCGAGGCCTTCACGGCCACTCCGGACCTCCCCCTCGGGCGGCTCGACCTGCTCGGAGCCGGGGAAGCGGCCAAGCTCACCACGGCCCACACCCGGCACCCGGTACCGGACACCACGCTGACGGCGCTCCTGACCGAGCAGTGCGCCCGTACGCCGCAGGCATCGGCCGTCGTGTTCGAGGACGCCCAGCTGACCTACGCCGAACTCGACGCCCGTGCCACGCAGCTGGCCTCCCGGCTGGCCCGGCTCGGTGCCGGTCCCGGCCGGGTGGTGGCGGTGGCCCTGCCGCGGTCCGCCGAGCTGGTCGTGGCCCTGAACGCGGTCCTCCGCGCCGGTGCCGCGTACCTGCCGCTGGACCCCGGCTATCCGGCCGACCGGCTCGCGTTCATGCTCGCCGACGCTGCCCCGGTCGCGCTGGTGACCGACACCTCGACCGGCACGCACCTGCCGCATGACGCGTCCGTCCCCGTGGTGGCCGTGGATGCTCCCGAGGCTTCCGCCGACGGTGACGCCACGACGGCGGTGCTCCGGTCCGCCGCCCCGAGCGACCCGGCCTACGTGATCTACACGTCCGGCTCCACCGGCCGTCCCAAGGGCGTGGTGGTCCCGCACTCGGCGATCGTCAACCGCCTCCTGTGGACGCAGGGCGAGTACGGGCTCAGCCCCGCCGACCGCGTGCTGCAGAAGACCCCCTCCAGCTTCGACGTCTCGGTGTGGGAGTTCTTCTGGCCGCTGATCACGGGGGCCACCCTGGTGGTGGCCCGTCCGCAGGGGCACCTCGACCCGCAGTACCTCGCCCGGCTGATCCGTGAGCGGGGCGTCACCACGGCCCACTTCGTTCCGTCGATGCTGCGCGCCTTCCTCGCCGAGCCCGAGGCGGCCGGCTGCACCGGTCTCACCCGCGTGCTGTGCAGCGGTGAGGCCCTCGCCCCCGATCTGGTGGGGTCCTTCCACGGGCTCTACGCCGGCGAGGTGGAGCTGCACAACCTGTACGGCCCGACCGAGGCCGCGGTCGACGTCACGTACCGGGCGTGCCCGCCCGAGGACGCGGACCGCGACACCGTGCCCATCGGCCGGCCGGTGTGGAACACGTCGGTGTACGTACTGGACGCGGGCCTGCGCCCGGTCCCCCCGGGCGTGCCCGGCGAGCTGTACCTGGCGGGGCCGCAGCTGGCCCACGGCTACCTGGGGCGGCCCGCGCTCACCGCGGAGCGGTTCACGGCCGACCCGTACGGCCCGGCCGGCAGCCGCATGTACCGCACCGGCGACCTGGCACGGCTGGGCACCGACGGAGTCGTCGAGTACCTGGGCCGCACCGACGACCAGGTCAAGATCCGCGGATTCCGCATCGAGCCCGGTGAGATCGAGGCCGCCCTCGCGGCGCAGCCCGGCGTCCGGGAGGCCGCGGTGGTGGCCCGGCGGGACCTGGGCGCGGTCGGTGACCCCGTGCTCGTCGCCTACGTCGCCGGCACCGCGCCCGAACCGGCGCCGCTGCGCCGCGCGCTCGCCTCCACGCTGCCCGAGCACTACGTGCCGGCCGCCTTCGTGGTGCTGGACGCCCTGCCGCTGACGCCGAGCGGCAAGCTCGACCGGCGGGCCCTGCCCGCTCCGGACCTCGGCGCCGCGGCGGGCACCGGCCGTCGGCCCCGCACCCCTGCCGAGGAGATGCTCTGCGACCTGTTCGCGGAGGTCCTGGGGGTGCCCGAGGTCGGTATCGACGACAACTTCTTCGACCTGGGCGGGCACTCCCTGCTCGCCACCCGCCTCGCCAGCAGGGTCCGGTCCACCCTCGGGGTGGAACTCGCGCTGCGGACGCTCTTCGACGCTCCCACCGTGGCGGCGCTGGCCCAGCGTCTCACCAGCGGAGATGTGCGGCCGCCGCTCCGTGCGGGGGTTCGTCCCGACCCGCTGCCGCTGTCCTTCGCGCAGAGCCGGATGTGGTTCCAGTACTGCCTCGAAGGTCCGCACCCCGCCTACAACATGGCGTTCGCGGCCCGGCTGGACGGCGGCCTCGACCCCGAAGCGATGCGTGAGGCCCTCGGCGATCTGACGGACCGGCACGAGACCCTGCGGACGCTGCTCACGGACCGGGACGGCACCCCCCGGCAGGTGATCCTGCCCGCCGGATCGGCACGGCCGGCGATGCCGGTCACTCCCGCCACGGAGACGGAGCTGGCCGGACTGCTGGCCGCTGCCGCCGCGCGACCGTTCCGCATCGACGAAGAGCCGCCCTTCACGGCCGAGTTGTTCGCCGTGGAACAGGAGCAGCACGTGCTGCTGCTGGTGCTGCACCACGTCGCCGCCGACGGCTGGTCGGCGCTTCCGCTCCTTCAGGACCTCGCGGACGCCTACCTGGCGCGCACCCGGGACGAGCTTCCCGCGTTCGCGCCGCTCCCCGTCGGGTACGCGGACCACGCCGTCTGGCAGCGCGGGCTGCTGGGCGAGGAGTCCGATCCGGAAAGCCTGCTGAGCAGCCAGGTCGCCTTCTGGCGAAAGGCCCTCGACGGCCTGCCCGAGGAGCTTCCGCTGCCCACCGACCGGCCCCGGGCCGCCTCCCCCAGCCTGCGTGGTGCCACGGTCGAGGCCGAGGTGTCCGCCGATCTGCACGTGAAGCTCCGGGCGCTGGCGCGGCGCTGCGATGCCAGTGTCTTCATGGTCCTGCACGCCGCGCTCGGCGTGCTGCTGACCCGGCTCGGTGCCGGCACCGACATTCCTGTCGGCACGCCCGTCGCCGGACGGGGGGACGACGCCGTGGACGAGGTGGTCGGGTTCTTCGCCAACACGCTGGTGCTGCGCACCGACACCTCGGGCGACCCCACCTTCCGCGAGCTGGTGGCCAGGGTCCGCGAGACCGATCTGGCCGCCTACGCCCACCAGGACGTCCCGTTCGAGCGACTGGTGGAGCTGCTCAACCCGGCCCGTTCCATGGCCCGGCACCCGCTGTTCCAGGTCATGCTCAGCCACCAGGCCCGGCCGGCGATGGACCTGGCCTTCGGCGGACTCTCCGTGGCCCAGGAGCCGGTGGAGATGGGGACCTCCAAGTTCGACCTGGCCTTCGAGATCGTCGAGGAGCACGGCCGGGACGGCATGACCCTGGGCGTGGAGTACAGCACGGACCTCTTCGACCGGGCCACGGCCGCCAATATGACCACCCGGTTCCTGCGGGTCCTGGAGGCGGTCGCCCAGGCCCCGGAGCGGCCCATCAGCAGTCTGGAACTCCTGGCGGCCGAAGAACGCCATCAGGTGCTCGTCGACTGGAAGGGCGACCGTGTGGACGCGCCCCTGTCCACGCTGACGGAACTCTTCGAGGCCCAGGTCCGGGCCACGCCGGACGCGACGGCCCTGGTGTGCGGGGACGTCTCGTACACGTTCGCCGAGCTCGACCGGCGTACCGCCCGCCTGGCCGGCCTGCTGCGGGCCAAGGGCGTCGGACCGGAGCGGATGGTGGCCCTGCTGCTGCCGCGTACGGCCGACACGGTGGTCGCCCTGCTGTCCGTGATGCGGGCGGGCGGCGCCTACGTGCCGATCGACCCCGGCTACCCGGCCGGACGCATCGCGCACATTCTCGGCGACGCCCGGCCCACCCTTCTGATCACCACCGGCTCTCTGGCCGCGCTCGCCTCGGACGGCGCCCCGGTCGAGTCCGTCCTCCTGGACTCCCCCGAGATCCAGGAGCGGCTTGCCGAGTCGGCCGGCACCCCGGAGGCGGGGGACCTGCCTCGCCCGCGGGCGGGCCACCCGGCGTACGTCATCTACACATCGGGATCCACGGGCCTGCCCAAGGGCGTGGTCGTGGAGCACCGCAGCATCGCGAACCTCTTCCACAGTCATCGTGAACTGCTCTACCGTCCGACGGTCGAGGCGGCCGGGGGCCGGAGTCTCCGTGTGGCCCACGGCTGGTCGTTCGCCTTCGACGCGTCCTGGCAGCCGCAGCTGTGGATGCTGGACGGTCACGCCCTGCACATCGTCACCGAGGACACGCTCCGGGATCCCGACCTGCTCGTCGGCTTCATCGGCGAGCACCGGATCGACTTCATCGAGGTCACCCCGTCCCACGCCATGCAGTTGGCCGGCGCCGGACTGATCCGGGAGGGGCGCAGCTCCTTGCTCGCGCTCGGCGTGGGCGGTGAGGCCGTGCCCTCCCCGCTCTGGCGGGACATGCGCGGTCTGGCGAACACCGCCGGGTTCAATCTCTACGGACCCACCGAGTGCACCGTCGACGCGCTGGCCGCCCGCGTCTGTGACGGGGAGCGCCCGCTGGTGGGCCGGCCGACCGCGAACACGGCCGCGTACGTGCTCGACGGACGGCTCCAGCCCGTGCCGGCCGGAGTGATCGGTGAGCTGTACCTGTCCGGAGCGGGCCTGGCCCGTGGCTACCTGGACCGGCCGTCGCTCACGGCCGAGAGGTTCGTGGCCGACCCGTTCGGCGCTCCCGGCACGCGCATGTACCGCACGGGCGACCTGGTGCGCTGGATGCCGGACGGGAAGATCGACTACCTCGGCCGCACCGACGACCAGGTCAAGATCCGCGGATTCCGCATCGAGCTCGGCGAGATCACGGCGGCTCTGGCCTCGGACCCGTCTGTGCTGCAGGCCGCGGTGGACGTCCGCGAGGACGACGTGCGGGGCAAGTACGTCGTCGGCTACGTGGTACCGGCGGCGGGCTCCCCGTTCGACCCGGCCGCGCTGCGCAAGCAGCTCACCCGGATGCTGCCCGACTACATGGTGCCGTCGGTCTACGTCGAGCTGGACGCCCTCCCGCTGACCGACCACGGCAAGCTCGACCGGCGTGCCCTGCCGGCACCGCCGCCCGCGCAGGTACGGGCCGGGCGCGGACCCCGCGACGTCCTGGAGGCACAGGTCTGCGAGATCTTCGCCGACCTCCTCGACCTCGCGGAAGCCGGCCCGGAGGACGACTTCTTCGCCCTCGGCGGACACTCCATGCTCCTGATGCGGCTGCGCGACCGGATCCAGCGCGCCACCGGCCGCCAGGTCGCCGTGGCCGACCTCTTCCGTCACACGACACCGGCGGCACTGGCCGGACTGCTGCGCGACGCCGCCGGGTCGGCGTCGGGACTGGACGTGCTCTTCACCCTCCGTCCCGGACCCGGCGCCGACGCGGAGGCTCCCGCGCCGCTGTGGTGTCCGGCGCCCGCGACCGGACTCGGATGGCGGTATGCGGCCCTCCTCGCCCATGTGCCGGCCGACGTCGCCGTGCACGCCCTCCAGGCACCCAACCTGTCGGGAGGCCCCGCACCGGCGTCCCTGGACCAGCTGGTCGACGCGCACCTGGCCGAGCTGACCCGAGTACAGCCGAGCGGTCCCTACCGCCTGCTCGGCTGGTCGCTGGGCGGCGTCATCGCCCACGCCCTGGCCTGCCGACTGCAGGAGCGCGGTGAGGAGGTGTCTCTGCTCGCGCTGCTCGACGCCTACCCGGGCGGCGGCGAGGGTACGGAAGCGGAGACGGACGCCCACGCTGCGGCGGCGATCGCCTCCGCCGTGGAGGGGCTCGATCTCCCGGAGAACACGATCGCCGCGATGCGGGCCAACTACCGTGCATCGGACCAGCTGCCGGCCGGCTTCATGCCGGGACGCTACCGGGGGACGCTCCTTCACTTCCGTGCCGGGAACGCCCCGTACGAGGCTGCCCAGTGGGCCGCGTACACGGACGGCGAGGTGGAGGTACACACGGTGGCCGAGGACCACGACGGGGTCCTCGACACCGCCGCGGTCCGGTCGATCGCGGAGGTACTGCGCCCGTACCTGCAGGCGGGCGAGTAGTCGGCCGCGGAAACGAGAGCTGCCGCCCACACCCTGGGGTGTGGGCGGCAGCGCCGTTCCGGGAGCCATCGGCCGGTCAGTCCGTCCCGGGTTCCGGGAAGGGTCCAGAGATCATCGGGTCGTCGCGTCGTACGAGCCGGTAGCTCGGTTGTTCCACCGCTGCCGGGCGGGAACCGGGACGCCTCCGACGGGACACCGCGGGAATGAAGTACTGCCTGGTCCTGCTGCTGGGGCGGGCCTGCTGCGCGGCGTGCACCAGAGCGGCCATGACCGCCGACGTCTGCCAGAGTTTACGGAACCGCCGGACCGGGATACCCGCCAGCTCGGCTGCGGCCGGCCAGGCTTCGCCCCGGATGATCGCCGTCAGCGCGACCCGGATCATCGCCGGTGTGATCTGGTCCCGCGGTCGGGCCCCGTGGGCCCGGGCCAGGGCAGTCGCCGCGTTCATGGCGGCGGCGAACGCGGCGTCCTTCTCCACCCAGCTCCGCAGCATGCGTCCCGGAATCCCGGCCCAGACGGCCGCCGCCTCGGGACCCATGCCGTGGGCGGTGGCCTGCAGCACTGCCGCCATCCGGGACACGGTGTCGTCGCGCTGGCTGGGCAGGGCGCCCAGCGGCTCGCTCAGTCGCCGCTCCACCTCCTCGCGCGCACCCAACCAAGCGACCACCCAGGCGGCCGAGTCGGCGGCCTCCGCCGCGTCACTGGTCTCCTCCGCTTCGTACACCGCGTTCCCCTGATTGCTCGTCATCGCGCGTACCCCAGGGGCCGGTGGGATGCCGTCGGCACCCCACCGGCCCCTGTCGTCTGTCCTTCGTCAGCCCCGGACGGGGTCGGTCTCACGCCCCCGATCGGCCCTCAGCGCCTGCGCCGTGCGGCGGAGCAGCAGGGAGTCGCAGATCTCGCCCGAGCGGACGGCGAGGGTCGACAGCAGGGAAGAGGTGATTCCGTGCGTGTGCTCGGTACCACCCTGGAGGTATACACCGACGTCGACGTGGTCGGCCATGAGGACTCGGTGGTCCCGGTCGACGCGGAGCCGGCCTTCCTCGTCGGTAAGGCAGTCCGCGGCGAGTTCACCGAGCAGCCCCCGCGGGTCGACGGGCCGGTAGCCGGTCGCCATGACGACGGCATCGCAGTCGAGGACCTGCTGCTCTCCGGTCGTCAGCGAGCGGACGAGCACACGGACGCCGTCGTCCAGGTGGTCGATACCGACGAGTTCAGTGGTGTTGAGGATGCGCAGGCGCTCGCGCCCGGCGACCCGCTCCTGGTAATGGGTGCGGTAGAGCTGCTCGATGAGGTCGCCGTCGACGACCGAGTAGTTGGTGTTGCGGTGGTAGCCGTAGAGGTCCCGCTTCACCTCGTCCGGCGCCGTGAAGAAGTCGTCGACCGCCGAAGGATCGAAGATCCGGTTCGCGAAGGGGCTGTCGTCCGCCGGGCTGTAGCCGTACCGGGTGAAGACCGCATTGACCTCGGCGTCGGGGAAGGTGCGGTGCAGGTAGTCAACGGCCTCCGCGGCGGACTGTCCCGCCCCGACGACGGCGAACCGCTGGTGCCGGGGCTCCTTGACCGCCGGAGCTCGGAAGAGCAGATCGCGCGTGTGCCACACGTGGCCCCCGGCTTCCACACCGTCAGGCAGCCGCGGAGTGAGGCCGGTACCGACCGCGATGTTGAAGGTTCGGACAACCTCTTGCTGCGCGCCCCCAACGGCGTCTTCGGAGAGAACGTCCACGGCCTCGACACGCCCGCCGGCGGTGCGAACGGGTCGGACCTGGGTGACGCGGTGGCCGTAGTCGACGCTGTCGGTGAACTCGGCGGCGCACCACTCGAAGTAGTCGTGGAACTCGAGCCGAGTGGGGAAGAAGGTCTTCTGGTTGATGAAGTCGGCGAGCCTACCGCGTTCCTGAAGGTACATCAGGAAGGAGAAACGGCTTGAAGGATCTCGCATGGTGACCAGGTCCTTGAGGAAGGAGACCTGCATGGTCGCTCCTTCGAGCAGCATGCCCCGGTGCCATCCGAAGCGCTCCTGCTGCTCGATGAACCGGGCCCGCAACGCGCGCTGACCGTCTCGCCGGTTCTGGTCGGCGACCGCGATGGCCAGAGCGAGATTGGACGGGCCGAAGCCTATGCCGACCAGGTCCTGGGCTGCCTGACCGCTGTCCTCGCGGCGTCCCGACATGCTGGTCCTTCCGTTGTATCCAAAGGTCGTTGCCTGCGGCACGGGATGTACACACCGTCCACCCACTAAGGTTAGGCAGACCTAACCGTCGCCCCAGTTCATGGGTAGTGTCAAGTGGCAGCCACGGGCATGTGCGTGGGACACTGCGGGCCACCCCCGCAACGGAGCCCGGCCGTACCAACTGACGGGCGAGATCGCCCCCATTGCGAGAAACCTGTTTGTATGCACGCGAGTTGAAAACTACCGTTCGAAAGGGCCCATCAGCACCTGGTCGCACGGTCCGCCCCTCACTCCGCCAGCGGCCGGCAACGCCGGGACGCGTACTGACGTGCACCCCATGCGCCCCTCAACCGCCCCTTCGACGACGTCGGCACTCCGCGTACGGTTCCGGCCCATGAGCGGACACACGACCGGACCGCACACGCCGACGGAAATGGGCGCCGGGGCCCTGCCTCCCTCCGACCAGTGGTCGCCGAGCCACGTGATACCCGTGCCGATCTGCCGCTTCGAGAGCTTCCTCGGCGCGGCGCGCGCCGACGCCCTCTTGGCCTACGCGATATATCCCGAGAGGCCGACTTCAAAGCGGGGACCGTCGCGGACCCGTTCACAGGACAGACTTCCCGCAAAAGCCGCAAATCCCTCGTCCTGCCCGTGACCAGTTCCGTGTTCAGCGCACACCTCGCCGACTGCCTGCCGCTCGTGCAGGAGGTCCTCGCCCATCGGGCCACGCTCACACAGTCCTTGACGGTTCTGACCGCACACGGCGAGGGGGGCCACTACGGCATCCACACCGACGCCTCACGGGTCCGCGACGTCAGCACCGCCCTCTCCGCCGTCTACTACCTCCACCGCAAGCCCCGTGGCTTCGACGGCGGCCAGCTCAGGCTGTACGACACGCTGCTGCGCGAGGGCGAAGCCGCGCCGGCCGAGTCCTACCGCACGATCGAGCCCGAGCACGACACCCTCGTCGTCTTCCCGGCGAGCGCCTTCCACGAAGTCGTCCCTTCGACGTGCCCCACCAGAGAGTTCGCCGATCACCGGTTCACCTGACGACGTGGATCAGCAGCGCGGACTCCACTACGACCACGACGGAGCCATTGTCCGGGATCGGCCAGTGGATGGCCCGTGCAGCCGCGCGCACCCGGCCACTCGCCGACGTCACGCCCGACCACGACGGCGGCACCCCCGTCGGGCTTCCGGCGCCCTCACCCGCCACCCCACTTCCCCACACCCTCATGACGCTGGGAACGCTGCCCGCACATGCACCATCCACGCCTCGTACCTCAGCGCCCTGTACGAGCGCGATGAAAGGCAACCCGCAATCCTGGCCCGCGGACCATCTCGACCTCTTGGCGGACCGCACACCCGCGGGGTTCTCTGACCGCATGGACGCGGTCACCCGATTCCTTGAAGAGGGCACTCTCCCGGAAAGGGCCAGGACCTCAGAGCCGTAGAACCCACGTGCCCAACGGCGTTCCGTGACCGCCCGGCGGAGGCCCGTACAGGCCTCGACCGTTGGCGCCGAAGGCTCTCGCCTCGCCTCCGGCGGGCCTCCGCCGCGACCGAAATCGGAAGGCCGGGCGTGAGCACGACACCCAGCCCTCGTCCACGCAAACTAGCAGGTCAACGCACTCTTCCCCTGGGCTTCAGGTGGGTCGGGGGGAGCTCGGGAGCGGGAAGCGGAGCGCCGTCGTAGCCCTTCACCTCGCCGAATCGCGACCCGTTCATCCAGTCTTCTCGGGCCTGCGCGATGTCATCGTGTGACCGTCCGATCCAGTTCCAGAACATCACGATCTCCTCCTCGAAGGGTTCGCCGCCCAGCAGCATCAGGCCGGCGTCCGAGGTGGCGCGGAGGGGGAGTTCGGTGCGGCCGCAGCCGAGGTAGAGCATCGAGCCGGGGAGCACCGGGACGCCGTCGACGTGGGCCTCGCCGGACATGGAGAGGACCGCGTACTCGAAGTCGGGTTCCAGGGGGAGGCGGGTCTCGGTGCCGGCGGCCAGGGCGAGGTCGGCGCCGACGATCGGGGTGTACGCGGTGCCGGGCGAGGTCGCCGTGTCGAGGGTGCCCAGGATGACCGTGGCCGTGACTCCGGGGGCGGTGACCTGCGGGAGCTCGGCGTGGTGCTGGAAGTGCGGTTCGACGTGCCGGTGGGCGTCGGGAAGCGCCACCCAGAGCTGGGCGCCGTGCAGGTAGCGGGCGTGCTTGCGGGGGCTCTCCTCGGAGTGGCTGATGCCGTGGCCCGAGGTCATCAGACCGAGCTCGCGCGGCCGTACCGTCTGCAGGCTGCCGACGCTGTCGCGGTGGAGCACCTCGCCCTCGTGCAGCCAGCTCACGGTCTGGAGGCCGGCGTGCGGGTGCGGGGGCACCTGCATTCCGGGCTCGTCGGCGATGTCGTCCGGGCCGTAGTGGTCCACGAAGCACCAGGCGCCGACCATCCGGCGGCCCAGGTTGGGCAGCAGCCGGCGGACCTCGGTGGACTCACCGAGCGTGACCCGGCGCGGGCTGAGGAGTTCGCGTACGGGTTCGGCGACGACGAAGCCGCGGCCACCGCAGGTCGAGAGAGCGGGCTGACGGTCGAGATTGCTCATGAGCACAACGTAGCCGCGGTACCGGGATCGCGTGAGATGGAATGTTCAAGTTTCGGCACGTGTTGGAGGCATCGGACCGGAACGGGAAGAAACCGGAGCGAGAGGTTGGAGGAGGGCGATGTCCGCGATGAACGTGTCGGCGGGGTACCTCGACCACGGGACGGAGGCCGAGCGCTGGGCGCGGGCGCAGCTCTTCTTCGAGGCGAAGAAGTACGCGACGGCCGCGCGCGTCCTGGATCCGCTGGCCGCCGAGGTCCCCGAGCAGCTGGCCCCGCGGCTGCTGCTGGCCCGGGCCTACTACCACTCGGCCCAGCTCGGCCGCGCCGAGGCGGAGCTCCGGGGCATCCTGGAGCGCTGGCCGGTCGAGGACTACGCGCAGCTGATGCTCGGGCGCACCCTGGAGCGGCAGGGCCGGGCCGCGGAGGCCGCTGCGTACCTGCGGATCGCGGCGGCGATGAGCGGGGAGTTCCCCCAGGAGTGACCCGGGCCGTGACCGGGGGGAACGGGGAGCGCGGCGTGCCCCGGAGTGCGCCGCGGTGAGCAGCGCGGTGAGCGGCGGTGAGCCGCGCGCACGGGCCGGGCTCGGATAGCCTGGGGGCACGATGAACCGTTTGACCACGCCTTTCGGCTCGTACGAGCTCACCCGCTTCCCCGAGGACCCCCGCGACCGGCTGCGCGCCTGGGACGCCGCCGACGAGTACCTGCTGCGGCACCTCACCACCGGAACCGGGGAGTGGGGGCCGGTTGCGCTCGGCGCCGGCGAGGTCGTCGTGCTCGGGGACCGCTGGGGGGCGCTGGTGACCACCCTCGCCGGGCCGGCCGCCGGGCGGATCACGCAGATCACCGACTCCTTCCTCGGCCGGGAGGCGACCTCGGCCAACCTGGCGCGGGCCGGCGTGGCCGCGGGGGCGGTACGGCTGCTCACCACGCGGGACGCCCCGCCCGAGCGGATCGACGTACTGCTGGTGCGGGTGCCCAAGAGCCTCGCGCTGCTGGAGGACCAGCTGCACCGGCTGGCGCCCGCGCTGCACGCCGGTTCGGTGGTCGTGGGCACCGGCATGGTCAAGGAGATCCACACCTCGACGCTGAACCTGTTCGAGCGGATCCTCGGGCCGACCCGGACCTCGCTGGCCGAGCGGAAGGCACGGCTGATCTTCTGCTCACCGGCGGCGGGTCAGGAGCGGCCCGCCAATCCGTGGCCGTTGACCTACACCGCGGACGCCGACGCCGGGGCGGCTGCCGGGCTGACGGTGGTCAACCACGCAGGGGTGTTCTGCGCCGACCGGCTGGACATCGGCACCCGGTTCTTCCTCGCGCACCTGCCGGGGTACGAGGGGGCGGCGGGCCCGGCCCGGATCGTGGACCTGGGCTGCGGGAACGGGATCGTCGGCACTGCCGCCGCGCTCGCCCGCCCGGAGGCCGAGGTGTTGTTCACCGACGAGTCGTACCAGGCCGTGGCCTCGGCGGAGGCGACGTACCGGGCCAACGAGCGGGGCGGCCGGAGGGGCGACCGGACCGGCGAAGCCGCCTTCCGGGTCGGCGACGGGCTCGCCGAGGTGCAGGCCGGTTCGGTGGACCTGGTGCTGAACAATCCGCCGTTCCACTCCCACCAGGCGACCACCGACGCGACCGCGCTGCGGATGTTCGCCCAGGCCCGCCGGGCCCTGCGGCCGGGCGGTGAGCTGTGGGTGGTCGGCAACCGGCACCTCGGCTACCACGTGCGGCTGCGCCGCCTGTTCGGGAACTGCGAACTGGTCGCGAGCGACCCGAAGTTCGTGGTGCTCAAGGCCGTGAAGCAGGGCGGCGCCCGGTCTTCCGGCCCCGGCCGCTGATGCGTCGAACGGCACTCACCGGTAACCCCTGGTCCCGGGGCTAGGCTCGCCCCCGTGAGCAGCGAGGGAGCGGGGGACGGGGTGCGCTACCGCCGGGAGGAAGCGGCCCGGGCGGCCGGTGTGAAGGTGCGCAACCTGCGCTACTACCAGGAGCGCGGGCTGCTGCCCCCGCCGCGCCGGGAGGGCCGGATCGCCTGGTACTCCGAGGACCACCTGGCGCGGCTCCGCCTGATCGACGACCTGCTGGGCCGTGGTTACACGGTTAACGGGATCGCCGAGCTGCTGGCGGCCTGGGAACAGGGCGGCGGGATCGCGCAACTCCTGGGGCTGGAGCGGGAGATGACCCGAGGCTGGTTACACGAGGAACCTGTCACCATGAGCCGGGCCGAACTGCGCGAGCTGTTCGGCCCGGCGGCCCGGCCCGAGCACACCCGGCGTGCCGCCGCGCTGGAGTACGTACGGATCGACGGGGACGCGGTCACGTTCCCCAGCCGGCGGCTGCTGGAGGCGACGGTCACCCTGGTGCGGCAGGGGGTGCCGCTGACCGAGATCCTGGACGCGGGCGAGTTCGTACAGAGCCAGGCGGCGGTCCTCGCGGATCGCTTCGTGGACCTGTTCCGGCGGCACGTGATCGGGCCGGAGGGGCTCGGGCGACTTTCGGCCGCGCGGGCCGCCCAACTGGAGCACATCACGGCCGCGGTGGCGGCGCTGCGCCCGGTGGCGGGCGATGTGGTGGCCGCGGAGTTCTCCCGCGCCATGGCCCGCCGGGTGGACGCGGAAGCGGCGGAACTGCTGCACGGCGGCCGTACGGAATCGGGCCGCACGGAGTAGTGGACCCACCGGTAGGACTTGGCCGAAAGGCAGCGCTCGCACAACCTTGCCAACCACCATTGGCACTCTTACATTCAACGACACAACCCATACCGGTCAGTAACGATCACAAGGGGGACATGTCGTGGAACATCACTTAGGCGACGGCCGGGTGAAATGGCGGCGTTTCGCCGTCCTGACCGTCCCGGCCGTCGCGGTCACCGCCGGTCTCGGCGTGGCCTTGGCCCAGGGGGCCCTCGCCGCCTCCTTCGCCGTCTCGGGCCAGCAGTTCAAGGTCTCCGCGCAGAGCCTGACGGGCGAGGGCTTCGCCCAGTACGGCAGCGTGGACGTCAACGCCCGCGGGGAACTCATCCCGGTCGCGGTCACCGCCATCCGGGAGGCGAAGCTCCACAGCCTCTGCCAGTCGGTGGTCACCACGCTCCCGGTGATCGGGGACATCTCCCTCAACCTGACCGCCGGCGGGAAGACCCCGGTCGAGGCCTCGAACCTGTTCGTCGACGCCA
The DNA here is from genome assembly GCF_056436025.1 of Streptomyces sp. NPDC043853. Taxonomy (NCBI): domain Bacteria; kingdom Bacillati; phylum Actinomycetota; class Actinomycetes; order Kitasatosporales; family Streptomycetaceae; genus Streptomyces; species Streptomyces sp. NPDC043853. The sequence continues at coordinate 27,401 of NZ_JBWKDJ010000005.1, read as the reverse complement.
CCCAGCTCTCCGGCAACGCGACCTTCACCAACATCGAGATCGGCCGCGACGCCTCCACCCTGGACAAGGGCCCCTCCGACGCCCAGGGCATGCAGGACCTCTTCGGCCAGCAGGCCGACTCCGTCACCATCACCGACCTGCGGCAGACCGCGTGGGCCACCAACGCCGGCACCTTCAAGCTCTCCGGGCTCAACATGACCGTCAGCAAGGGCAAGAAGGAATGCTTCTGAGCGCCGGCGCCGCCCGCTTCCGCCGGTGGCGGCGCAGCCGGCCGTTCTGGGGCGGGCTCGCCGCCGTGCTCGCCGGGGCGGAGATCTGCGCCCTCCCCCTCGCCCCGCTGAAGGTGATGCTCGCCCAGGGCGTCGCGGGCATCCCGTCCGTCCTGATGGGCCTCGTGATGATCGTGCTCGGCCTGTCCGCCTGGTTCGCCCCGCACTACCGCGGACTCGCCGGGGTGCTCACCACGCTCATCGCCACCGCCGCCCTGGTGCTGTCCAACCTCGGCGGCTTCCTGATCGGCACCCTCCTGGGCATCCTCGGCGGCGGCCTGATGTTCGGCTGGCAGCCGCGCTCCGCCCCCACCGCCACCGCCCCCACCGCCCTCACCTCCCCCGGCACACCCGACACCCGCGACACCCCCGACACCATCGGTACCCCCTCCGCCCCCTCAGCCCCCTCCCCCCTCGCCGGCACCGCCGCCCCCGCGCACCCCGATCCCCAAGGAGCCCAGCCATGACCCGCACCCCCGCCGCGTTCGCCCTCGGTCTGGCCGCCGCCGGCAGCCTGATCCTGGGGTCGGCCCACGCCACGACCGCGACCGCCGCCCCGGCACCCGCATCACCCCCGGCGTTACTCGAGTTACCCGCCGCATCAGCCTCGGCGGGTTCCACCACCGTCACCCCGGCCGGCCACGCGTTCAAGGCCCAGCTCACCGGCAAGGCCACCCTCAAGGCCGGTTCCGTCACCGTGACCTGTACGGTCTCCGCGGCCACCGGCACCGTCCCCGCCGCGCCCGGCAACCACAACCCCGCCGGCGCCGTCTCCTCCCCCATCTCCGCGCCCACGTACGGCTCCTGTACGTCGAGCATGCCGGGCGTCACCCCCACCGTGACCACCAGCGGCGCGTGGACGGTGTCCATGCAGAACGGGAGCCCCAGCACCGGCACCCTGACCGTCCCGACCGGCGGCCTGGTGGTCCGTACGAGCGGGCTGGCCAGCTGCACGGTCGTCGCCGCGCCCACCGCCCCGGCCCCGGTCGCCGGCACCTGGACCAACGGCGCCCCGCCCAGCCTGACCTTCACCAACGCCTCCGTGCCGATCAAGGTGACCGGCGGGTTCGGCTGCCCGACCAGTGCGACCGCCTCCGTCTTCAACGCGGTCTACCTGGTCTCCGACACCACCGACCCGGCGCAGCAGATCACCGTGGCCCCCTGACCCCGGGCGGCCGTGCCGGGCCGCCCGAAGGCTCACGGAAGGTAGACGATGCTGGGCGCACCCGTCGTCGGATGGACGCCGATCCGGGTCCGTACGCCGTACACCGCGTCCAGCATCTCCTCGGTCAGCACCTCCCCCGGCGGCCCGGCGGCCACCACCCGCCCCTCGGCGAGCAGGTACAGCCGGTCGCAGAACGACGCGGCCAGGTTGAGGTCGTGCAGCACCAGCAGGCCTGTGGCGGGCAGTGCGCGGACCAGGCCGAGCATCTCCAACTGGTAGCGGATGTCGAGGTGGTTGGTCGGTTCGTCGAGGGCGAGCAGGCCGGGGTCCTGGACCAGCGCGCGGGCGAGCAGCGCGCGCTGCCGCTCGCCGCCGGACAGCTCGTCGTAGCGCCGGCCCGCGAACGCCCCGGCCCCGACGGTCCGCAGGGCCCCGTCCACCCGTCGCGCGTCCTCGGGCCCGTCCTGTTCCCAGAACCGCTTGTGCGGGCTCCGCCCCATGGCGACGACCTCCCGGACGGTGAGGCCGAGCGTGCCGGTCGCGTCCTGCGGGACCACCGCCACCCGGCGGGCCCGCTCCTTCACCCCCAGGGACGCGGCGTCCACGCCGTCGAGGAGGACCCGGCCGGCGGTGGGCCGCAGGGTGCCGTACACGCAGCGCAGCAGGGTTGTCTTGCCGCTGCCGTTGGGGCCGGCCAGGCCGACGGTCTCGCCGGGACGGGCGGTCAGGTCCACCCCGTGCAGGACGGTACGGCCGCCGGTCTCGAACCGCAGCCCCTCCACGCGCAGTTCGGCGGGCGGAGTGCACGGGCTCGGGGCTTCCTCCGTCATCCGGCGATCCCCTCCGTACGGGAGGAGCGGCGCAGCAGCCACAGGAAGAAGGGGCCGCCGAGCAGCGCGGTGACCACGCCGACCGGTATCTCCTCGGGTGCGGCGGCGGTACGGGCGACCAGGTCGGCCAGGGTCAGGAACACCGCCCCGCCCAGCGCGGACACGGGCAGCAGGCCCCGGTGCCCGGCACCGACGGCCATCCGGGCGGCGTGCGGGACCATCAGCCCGACGAAGCCGATGGCCCCGCTGTACGCCACCACCACCCCGACGACCAGGGAGGTGAGCACGAACACGGCGGCCCGGAAGCGGCCGGTGTCCAGGCCGAGGGTGCGTGCCCCCTCCTCGCCCGCGAGCAGCAGGTCCAGGGGGCGGGCGAGGGCCAGGAGCAGGGCGGTTCCGGCGAGCAGCACGGCCGCGGGCGGGGCGAGTTCGTCCCAGCGGGCGCCGCCGAGCCCGCCCAGGGTCCAGAACAGTACGGACCGCACCTGGTCGGGCTGGGCGGAGAGCACCAGGACCAGGCTGGTCAGGGCGGCCAGGACGTACTGCACGGCGACCCCGGCGAGGATCAGCCGACCGGTGGTCATGGTGCCGCCGCGCCGGGCCAGGGCGTACACGGTGACGAGGGCGGTCATGGATCCGGCGAACGCGGCGGCCGGCAGGGACAGGCTCATGGAGGCGCCCACCCCGAGCACGATGACCAGCACCGCCCCGGCCGAGGCCCCGGAGGAGGCGCCCAACAGGAACGGGTCGGCGAGTTGGTTGCGGACCAGGGCCTGCAGGACTGCTCCGGTGACGGCGAGCCCGGCCCCCACCACGGCGCCCAGCAGCACCCGAGGCATCCGGACGTCCCAGACGATCGCCGCGAACGCGCCCTCCGGTCGCGCGGGTCCGGTGAGCACGATGTCGAGCACCTCGCCCGGGGGGATCTTGACCGGTCCGAGCGCGAGTCCGGCGTGGGCGGAGGCGAGCAGGGCGACGGCGAGCACGCCGAGGGCGAGGGCGGCCCGCCCCGAACGCCCGCCGCCGGAGGGACGGTTCACGAGGTTCCGGGATGCAGCCGGCCCGCCAGGGTTTCCACGGCGTCGGCCACCCGCACGCCGAGCACGGCCGAGGACAGCGGCAGGACGACGAACCGCTTGTCCCGGATCGCCGGCACCTGGGCCAGCGCCGGGTCCTGGAGCAGCCGCCGCTTCTTGTCTTCGACGCTGGTGCCGCCGTAGTCGTAGATGAGGACGACCTCGGGCTTCCGCTCGATGACCTCCTCCCAGGGGACGTCGCCGAAGCTGTCCTTGAGGTCGGCGAAGGCGTTGGTGCCGCCCGCCCGGGTCAGGATCTCGTTGCCGATGCCGTGTCCGCCCGAGGTGAAGGCGGAGCCCTCGCCGGAGTCGTAGACGAAGACGGTGGGCTTCGGCCGGGTTCCGACCTTCGCGGCCACCGCGTCGAGCCGGCGCTGCTGGTCGGCGATCAGCGCCTGCCCCCGCTCGGGCACCCCGAAGGTGCGGGCCACCTCGGTGATCTCGGTCTTCAGCTGCTCGATGCCGACCGGGCCGCGGGTGCAGTACTCGATGCTCAGCCGGGTGTGGATGCCGGTCTCCTCCAGTCCGGCCCGGTCCCGGCCGGCCGCCTTGTCGAAGGCGGAGGAGTAACCGCCGTACACGAAGTCGGGGTTGGCCGAGAGCAGGACCTCCTTGGAGGGGTATTCCTTCGCCAGCACCTTGATGCCGTCGTACGCCGGTTTGTAGCGGGGCAGCACGGCGTCGTCGAGGTAGGCCGTTCCGGCCATCCGGTCCTGCAGTCCGAGGGCGAGCAGCACCTCGGTGGCGTGCTGGTTCATCGTGACGGCCCGCCGTGGCGGGGTCTTGTAGGTGGTGTCGACGCCGCAGTTGGCGACGGTGTACGGGAATCCGGGCGCGGCGGCCTCGGAGGACCGGGCGGAACCGTCCTCGGAGGAGGAGTTGCTGCAGGCGGCAAGGGGTATCAGGAGTGCGGCGGACAGCGCGGTGCGCAGCACGGCCGTACGGGTACGGAAGCGCGAGAACACGGAAGCGGGCCTCTCCGGGGGATCCTCGTCCCCTCGTCAAGTGGAGTGCCGGGGCGGTGCGTCAGTGTCTGACTCCCGGAGCCCGCGGGGGGTCCGGTCACAGTGGCGGGACCGTACCGGAATCGCGCCGGTTTCCTGGTCCGCACCGCCTTCGGGTGACCCGGCCAGTCTGCCAGACGCCTCCCGGGGCCGTTTCGGTAGGCGTCCCGGGGGGGCGGAGCGACTGTGGTCGCCCCGGCCCCCCGCCGGGGTGTCACCAGGTCACGGGGAGCCTGGCCACGCCGTAGAAGTCCGAATCGGTGCGCATGGGGACCTCCTCGACCGGGACGGCCAGGCTGAGGGTCGGGAAGCGGGTGAACAGCTCGCGCAGGGCGACGCCGATCTCCACGCGGCCCAGTGCCTGGCCGATGCAGTTGTGGATGCCGTGACCGAAGGTCAGCTGGCCGGCCGCTTCCCGGCGGATGTCGAACACCTCCGGCTCGGGGTACTTCTCGGGGTCCCAGTTGGCGGCCTGGACGGCGAGGGTGACGGCATCGCCGGCCTTGATGAGCTTGCCGCCGAGTTCCACGTCCTCCAGTGCGGTCCGGAGGCCGGTGTGCGTGATGGTCAGGTAGCGCAGCAGCTCCTCCACCATCCGGTCGGTGAGCTCCGGTTCGGCCCGCAGCAAGGCGGCCTGCCGGGGGTGGGTCAGCAGGGTGTAGGCGCCGAGACCGATCATGTTGGCGGTGGTGTCGAAGCCGGCGCCGAGCAACAGGGCGCCGATGTTGGTGAGTTCCTCGTCGGTGAGGTCGCTGTCGCCGCCGGCCAGCTCGCCCATCACGTCGTCGGTGGGCTCGGCCCGCTTGGCGGCCACCAGCTCGGCCAGGTACTTCTGCACCTCGGCGAAGGCCGCGAACTGGGCCTCCGGCCCCTGACTGTTGTCGTTGGTGGCGATCGCCTGGCGTTCGAAGAACTCCCGGTCCTCGTAGGGCACGCCGAGCAGCTCGCACATCATCTGCGCGGGGATGGGCAGCGCGAACTCCTGGAACAGGTCGACCGCCGGGCCCTTGCGCCGGAGTGCGTCCAGGCGCTCGGCGGTGACCTGCTCCACCCGATCGGCGAGCCCGCGCATCCGGCGGTGGGTGAACTTGCCCTGGAGCAGTTTCCGGTAGCGGGTGTGCTCGGGCGCGTCCATCCGCTGGAACATGCCCGGCTGGGCCGGCGGTGCCTGGTACTCCGCCGCCGGTCCCGGGATGGGCCAGTGCGCCAGCTCGGCCCGGGAGCTGAACCGGCTGTCGGACAGCACCTCGCGGACCATGGCGTGGCCGGTCGCCAGCCAGCCCACGTGGCCGTCGGGGTAGGTCATCCGGCGCAGCGGGCCCTCCTCACGCAGGCGGGCGAACTCCGCGGGCGGGGCCAGCGGACAGCCGGCGGGGCGCTCCAGGGGCAGGCCGGGGATGGGCGAATCGGTCATGTCAGCTCCTCCTCACGAGGCCACACATCCATACATGCATGGCCGCTACACCGAAACGACGCTACGTTGCGATTGCGCAGCCGTCGGCCGCCGTCGCCGCCCTTTGTCACATGCGACTCCTCCTCCCCAGGGAAAGTCGGGACCCGATCGCGGTCACCGAATGGCCGAAAGTCGATGACATTTCAGTGCGTGAAGGGTCGGCGGTCCACCCGTCGTCTTGTTCGACGGGACGAACCGGACACCGAACAGGAGGTGGCCCCCCTGCGCATCCTTTGAGGAATCAAAAACGCCCTTCTCCAGGGCTTTGGAGAAGGGCGGCGAGAAAACGACTCGCACACACCGAACAGAGAATGCCGAACACCCGATAGCGACCGGCGGGATCGCCACTGGCCGGGAACGGGCGAGGGCTCCGATGGTCTTCGCCGTCGTCCCGCCCCCGGCTCCCGCTCCGGGGGCGCAGGCGCCCCCACACCCCCACACCCCGCCCTTCCGGGGCCGCGCGGGTGCAGATGCCGCGCGGCCCGACGGCGTGTCAGGCGGTCGGCCGGGAACGGGTGAAGAGGCGTCCGCCGACGTCGACGCCGATGACCCGGCCGACCTCGTCGCGGGTGAAATAGCCGCGCTGCCCCTTCAGCGGGCCCTCGGTGATGACGTACCCGTCGTCGGGCAGGAATCCGGTGAGGCCGGGCGGGCAGTCCGGCGGCATCTCGGCCTCGGAGGCGGCCCGGATCTCCGGCTTGATCTCGGCAGCGAGGGTGAGCCGGGTCCCGTCGGCCGCGATGTCGATGTTCATGACCTCGTTCTCGTAGCGGCCGGCCACCTCCCGCGCGTGCGCGTCGTCGTACGGGACCGGCTCCGGGTCCCGGTCGACCACACCGAGCTGGTGTTCCAGCACCCAGCGGGCGATGGACTGGTTGAACGCGTGGCCGGCCGGTCCGGAACTGGCCAGGACGGCGACCGCGAAGTTCCGCTCGGGCACGATGAGCAGCTCGGAGAACTGGGCGTTGCCGGAGCCGCCGTGGCCGATCGTGCCGACGCCATCGATGTCGCGCAGCATCCAGCAGACGCCGATGCCGTCGCCCAGTGAGCTGTTGCGCAGGGCGGCGGTCCGCTCCCGCATGCCGTGCAGCAGGCCGGTGGGCACGATGCCGTCTCCGTCACCGAGGTGGAAGCGGGCCCAGCGCAGCACGTCGCTCACCGACGAGACGGCGCCGCCGCCGGGGTTGTTGCCGTGCGATCCGGCGCGGTACGCCTTCCACGGTGTCGCCGGCCGCAGTTGCCCGTCCTCGCCGCGGGTGTACCCGACGGCGAACCGCCGGACGATGACGTCGTCCAGGTCGTAGAAGGTGTCGGCCAGCCCGAGCGGTTCCAGGAGGAGGGAGCCGACGGCCTTCTCGTACGGCATGCCGGTGACCTTCTCGATGACCCGTCCGGCCAGGTTGTAGCCGGCCTGGCTGTACGAGGCCCGGTCTCCCGGTGCCGCGATCATTTCCAGCCCGGCCATCTTGGCGACGAATTCGGCCAGCGTCTCCTCGCCGTCCTCCACGTCGATCAGGTTCCAGTCCAGGCCGCCGGTGTGGTTGAGGAGGTTGAGCACCGTGATGCGTTCCGCGGCCCGCTCGTCGGGGAGTTCGAGCTCGGGCACGTAACGGCGGACGGGTGCCTCCAGATCCACCTTCCCCTCCGCGGCGAGGCGTACCAGTGCGGTTGCCGTGAAGGTCTTGGTGAGTGAGGCGAGCGGGAACAGCGTCCTTTCGTCCACCGGCAGCGGATTGTCGATGCTCGTCACGCCGTAGGAGGCATATAACTCCTGGCCGTCCTTCAGCACTCCGACTGCGACACCGGGTACACCGAACTCCTCGGCGGCGGCGGTGACGAAATCGAGCAGTTGGTTTTGCGCCATCATTCCCCCTGCAAAGGAAGCGAATTGCACTAAGTACAAGTGCGAGCGTACGGGGAACTTGAGCAGTGTGCAAGTGGGGGTTCCGGCGGCGGCACCGCGGCAGCACCTGCCCCCCTCGTCACAAGAGCCCGGGCGGGCGCGGCAGGACGCGGAAGGGTCTGGACGGGACGCGCGGCGAGGCGCGCGACGGGGCGGCGGCGGAAGGGGCCGGAGCGGGAAAACACGATTGCCCGGAGCCCCGCCGTTCGGCGAGGCTCCGGGCATGAACGAAGAGCAACCGGCAGCCCGTCCCGTGTCCGACCTGTTCGCCCCCGACGGCCGCCTGAAGGCGATCCCGCGCAGACCCGCCCGCCGCGAACAGCTGCTCGGGCACCTCGCCCGGACACTGTTCGCCGCCGACGAGTCCTACACCGAGGCCGAAATCAACGAGGCGATCCGCACCGTCCACGAGGACAGCGCGGCCCTGCGCCGCTATCTGGTGATCGGCGGACATCTCGTCCGCACCCGGGACGGGAGCTGCTACCGGCGGCCCGCCGGAGCAGCTGCCGGCTAGAAGTTGCCGTAGTTGACCTGCCAGGTCGGCAGGCCCATCCGGCGCCACAGGGCCACCACGCGGTCCCGGTCGTCCAGCGACACGCGGACCGCGTACCGGTGCCGGACGTGCGCGTCGAAGAGTTCCGCCTTCACGATGTCGTCGCTGCGTCCGTCCCCGGACGCGCGCATCCACAGCTCGTCGTAGGGGACTTCGTGCCGTGCGAGCCACTCCTCGGTGATCGCGCGGTGGTCCTCGCTCCGCCCGGACAGCAGCACGATCCGGTCGTTCTCGGCACTCCGGAACGCCCTCAGGGCCTGCCGGACCGAGAGGTTGAGCAGGTCCAGATCGCAGCGCGTGAAATCGTACGGGCCGCGGTCCCCGCGCAGCGCAAGCGTGCCGTCGATGTCGCACATCACCGCCGAGGGCAGCGCCGGGTCGGCGACGTACGGATCGGCGGCGGGCTGGGCGCCCAGCCACTCCGCGGTGAGCCGCCAGCCGCCCCGGGTGGCCTTGGCGTGCTTCTCGGCCAGGATGCGGATGATCTCCTCGCCGACCGACCGCTCCCGCGCCGCGTCGCGCCGTACGCACTCCTCCACCGGCACGTCGGTGAAGTCGTGCACCACGAAGGCCGCGTCGAGGCCGGTCAGGGCCGCCTTGAGGCGCTTGGGGATGTGCGGGGTGAGGTGCGTGTTGTCGATGACCACGTCGAAGCCGCCCTCGACCGCCGAGCGGACGGCCGCGTCCTGGATGTCCAGCACGGTCCGCTCGTGCGCGTGCGAGCGGCCCCGCTCGGACGCCGGTACGTCGAGCATGGTGCGCAGGTCGTCGAGGTTGACGCGGCGCATCCGGCCCTCGGACTCCTCCTGCAGACGGCGCGCGGCCGTGGTCTTGCCCGAGGCGGGAAGTCCCGTCATGACGTGTACTGCGGGCACTGGTTCAGTTCTCCTCGTCGGTGGTGAAGGGGTCGGCCGTCTCCGGCCGTACGGCGCGCCAGACCAGCAGGTCCGTGGGGCGGCCGTCGAGCCGCAGGAACAGCGCGGACTTGATGCCGGGCTCGACCGGCAGCGCCTTCACCGCGCGCGCGAACGCGCCCCGGTCGGCACCGAGGTGGGCCACGGCCGCGTACGCCTCGTCGATGGCGCGCGAGCGAGCCGCCGCCTCGTCCTCCAGGCGCGCGATCACGGCGCGCACCCAGGCGTCGAACTCGTCGGGCACCTGCTCCAGCAGGGCGTCCAGCGGACGCCCGCCCTCGGAGGTGATGCCGCCGAGCTCGGCGACGGACAGGCCGAGGCCCTGTGCCAGCCGCTTCGTGGCGGTGCCGGCGAACCGCTGGATGCCGTGGCTGCGCCAGATGTCGCGTTCGGTGACCCCGGTGAGCACCTTGTGCAGCCGCACGTACTCGGCGATCTTCGCCTTGGCGCGCACGCCGGAGGCGAACCGCAGCACGAAGCCCTCGGCGTCCGTTCCGGTGGCGGGGCCGCCGCCGGGCAGCGTGTTCGTCTCGGTCAGCTTGAGCAGCTCGTCGAGGGGCATGGGCGGGTGGACGGTCACCACGGACCCGATGCCCTGCCAGTGGACGGCGGCCTCGGCGAGCGGTACCTCGGCGCCGTCCCGGCCGAACGCGGCCAGCAGCACCAGGTCCCGGCGGTCGCCGTAGTCGACGACGATACGGTTCTGCGGGTAGACGATCTCGGCGAGGTAGGTCACCCCCGGCACGAGCCCGACCGGCGCGGACCCGCCGGCGCGGTCGAGCCGGCGCTGCGCCCAGACGGCCTGGGCGCTGCCGAATGACCCCTTGGACGCGACCCGCCAGCTGCCCGCGTAGTGGAAGACCACGCCGAGGCTGCCGTCGACCTTCTCGTAGACCTCGAACGGCTCGTCCGGCAGCGCGGGCGCGTACGGCTGGCCGGACTCGTGCTCGCCGACGTTGAAGAACTTCGGCAGCGGCAGGGCGACGACCTCGCCGGTGGCGTCGTCGGCGACGAGACCGCGGCAGCGCATGGTCACCCTGGTCCAGTTCCGCTCGTACTGGCAGGCGCGCGAGTAGGTGTAGATCGACAGCGGCAGTTCGGGGTGCGTTTTGCGGATGACGTGTCCGGCGTCGATCGCGGCCGCCAGTTCCTGCGCGGGCATCAGGTCGTGGAGAGTCAGGGCCACCTGGCTCATGGGGTTCCTCCCGGTTCGTGAGGCTTCATCCTCTCGTGCGGGAGGGGCCTGCCGACAGTGAATTAGCAGGCGGGCAGCCGTGCGCGGGGAGTCTACTGCGCTGACCGGACAGGTACACCGGGAGCTTCTACCCGCTCCCGCACGGTCAGCCTGCGGGCCCTGACCGGTAACGCCGTTCCGCCTCCCCATGCCGGTCGAAGTCTTCACACCCGACCGCAACACGTGTAACGCGGCCGGCCTTCCCGGTCACAGCACCAGCCGGGGCTTCGTGCTGCGCGGCGGCAGAGGGCGCCGCCATCCGGCTGCCCCGGCAGTGCTGCGCCCGGCTCTCCCGGCGGCATCCGGGCACGCACTCCGCCCAACGACCGCGCCCCGAGCGGGAGCCTGCGCCCCGATGCCCCGGCTGCCCCGGGCTGTTCCACTCAACTCCCGCTGCACGACTGCCAATTGTCGTGCAAACCCTTGCCCCGCCGACCCCGTTCGCCAATGATGCTCCGGGCGCGGAGCCCGACCGCGGTCGGTTCTCGCGCCACCCACCAACCCCACCTGGCCGGAGGCCTGCCTTGCGGACGAGTCGTCACATACGGAGAACAAGCGTGGTCGTCGGTGCCGCCCTCACCCTGGTCGTCGGCTTCCCGCAGGCGGCGTTCGCGGCGCCGCCCCCGGCCCTCCCCGTCAACGCCAGTGCGATGGAGCTGGCCTTCCAGCCGGCGTACGACTACGACACCGACGGCTGCTACCCGACCCCCGCCATCGGCCCGACCGGGGTCCTGAACAGCGGCCTCAAGCCCACGGGCGCCCTCAACGGCAGCTGCCGGGACGCCTCCGACCTCGACAACACCAACGGCTACTCCCGCGCGACCTGCAACAACGGCTGGTGCGCGGTGGCCTACGCACTGTACTTCGAGAAGGACCAGGCGCTGCCCGGAATCAGCCTCGGAGGCCACCGCCACGACTGGGAACACGTGGTGGTGTGGATCCAGAACAACGAGGCGAAGTACGTGGCGACCTCCGCCCACGGCGACTTCAACATCCACACGCGGGACCAGATCCGCTGGGAGGGCAACCACCCCAAGATCGTCTACCACAAGGACGGCATCAGCACGCACTGCTTCCGCGCCGCGAACACCAACGACGAGCCGCCGGAGAACCACAAGCGCACCTGGCAGTACCCGGCGCTCGTCGGCTGGGACGGCTATCCCCCCACCCTGCGCGACACGCTCGGCCAGGCCGATTTCGGCAGCGCACACTTCGGCCTGAAGGACGGCTCCTTCCCGTCCCACCTCGCCGAGGCCAAGCCGGCGGGCATCCCCTTCAACCCGTACGGGTAGACGCCGGTCCGAGAGGATTCGGCCGCCGAGCCGGCTGCGGACAGGGGGGCGCGATTGGGGGTGGAGGACGATGTTCTTCACCGACCGGACGGACGCGGGCACGCGCCTCGCCGGGGCCTTGCGGCACCTGGAGCGTGAGGCGCCCGTCGTCCTGGGACTGCCCCGCGGCGGGGTCCCGGTGGCCTTCGAGGTCGCGCGCGCCCTCGGAGCGCCGCTCGACGTCATCGTGGTCCGCAAGCTGGGCGTCCCCCAACACCGTGAGCTGGGCTTCGGCGCGATCGGCGAGGGCGGCGTGCGCATCATCAGCGAGGACATCGTGCGTCTCAGCCGGGCCGGGGAGCGGGAGCTCGCGGCCGTGGAGCAGGCCGAGCAGGAGAACCTGCTGCGGCAGGCGCACCGGTTCCGCGAGGGCCGCACCCGCGTGCCCGTACGGGGCCGTACGGTGATCGTCGTGGACGACGGCATCGCGACCGGCGCCACGGCGGCCGCCGCCTGCGAGGTCGTACGGGCGCAGGGCGCGGCCCGGGTGGTCCTGGCGGCCCCGGTCGCGCCGCCGGACGCGGTGGCCTGGCTGCGCACGGAGGCGGACGAGGTGGTGTGCCTGTACGCGCCGCCCGCGTTCCGCGCGGTGGGCGAGTGGTACCGGGACTTCTCACAGACCCCGGACGAAGAGGTCGTCGCGCTGCTGGCCAGGGCCACGCAGGCGGCGGGGGATCCACTCGATGCGGCCGCAGGGGCCCGGCCGGGGGCCGACGGGCCGGGGGAGGCAGCTTCGGAGGCGTCCCGGACCGGGACGCCCGGGTCCGGGACGCTCGGGTCCGGACCGGTCGTGGTGGACGCTGGTGGCGTCTCGCTGGCCGGGGACCTGGTCCTGCCCGCCGGCGCCGGGGCGGTGGTGCTGTTCGCCCACGGCTCCGGCAGCAGCCGGCACAGTCCGCGCAACCGCGCGGTGGCGACCGCCCTCAACGAGGCCGGACTGGGCACCCTCCTCTTCGACCTGCTCACGCCCGCCGAAGAGGCCCGCCGGGCGAACGTCTTCGACATCGGCACCCTGGCCGGCCGGCTGCTGGACACCACCCGCTGGCTGCGCTCCCGCAGCACCCTCCCGTTCGGCTACTTCGGTGCCAGCACCGGGGCCGCGGCGGCACTGCGGGCCGCCGCGGAGGCGCCCGCCGGTTCGGGGGTCCGCGCGGTGGTCTCCCGGGGCGGGCGCCCGGACCTCGCCGGAGCGCACCTGGCCGGCGTACGCGCCCCCACCCTGCTGATCGTGGGCGGCCGGGACACCACGGTGCTGGACCTGAACGAGCAGGCCCGGCGGGAGTTGCGCTGCGAGAGCCGGCTGGAGGTCATTCCGGGTGCCACGCACCTCTTCGAGGAGCCCGGGGCCCTGGACGAGGTCTCCGGCCTGGCCCGGGACTGGTTCCTCGACCACCTGAGGAAGACGGTGGACGACGCGTGACGGGTCCGGGGCCCCGCCCGGCGGAGCCCGAACAGGCCGCACGGCGGACCCGGGATCGGGCCGCACGGCGGGTCCGGCCCGATCCCGGCCCGATCCCAGCCCCGGCCCGGTGTCACCCCTCCGTGTCGCGGTAGGTCTCCAGCAGCCGGAGCCAGATCTCGCTCATCGCCGGGAACGACGGCACGGCGTGCCAGAGCCGGTCCACCGGGACCTCGCCGGCCACCGCGATCGTCGCCGCGTGAAGCAGCTCGGCCGCTCCCGGCCCGACGAAGGTGGCCCCGAGCAGGGTCCCGCGGTCCAGGTCGACGAGCATCCGGGCCCGCCCCCGGTAACCGTCGGCGTACAGCCCGGCGCCGGTGACCTTCCCCAGGTCGTAGTCGACGGCCCGGACCCGGTGCCCGGCCCGTTCCGCAGCGGCCAGGGTCGGTCCCACCGCGGCGGCCTCCGGATCGGTGAAGACCACCTGCGGCACCGCCGCCGTGTCGGCCGTCGCCACGTGGGCGCCCCAGCGGGCGGTGTCGAGCGCGCCGCCGCCGGTTCCGTTACACGTGTCGGAGCCGGGGCCGGCGAAGCGCGCGGCGATCGCGGCGCCCGCGATCCGGGCCTGGTACTTGCCCTGGTGGGTGAGGAGCGCGCGGTGGTTGACGTCCCCGACGGCGTACAGCCAGTCGTGTCCGGTGGAGCGCAGGGTGTCGTCCACGGGGATCCACTCCCCCGGCTTCAGCCCGACGGTCTCCAGGCCGATGTCCTCGGTGCGCGGCGACCGTCCGGTCGCCATCAGCAGTTCGTCGCCCTCGACGGACTCCCCGCCCTCCAGGACCGCCGTCACCGGCCCGGTGTGCCCGTCCCGTACGACTGCCTCGACGGTCACGCCCGTACGGATCTCCGCACCCGCCTCACGCAGCGCCGCGGCGACCAGCTCCCCGGCGAACGGTTCCATCCGCTCCAGCAGCCGCTCCCCGCGCACCAGCACGGTGACCTTCGACCCCAGGGCCTGCCAGGCGGTGGCCATCTCGGCCGCCACCACCGACCCGCCGACGATCAGGAGGCGCGGCGGCACCTGCCGGGCGGAGGTGGCCTCCCGGCTGGTCCACGGGCGGGCCCCGGCCAGGCCGGGCAGGTCCGGTACGACGGCCCGGCTGCCGGTGGCGACGACCACCGCGTGCCGGGCGGCGAGCACGTGGTGCTCGCCCTCTGCGGCGGTGACGGCGACCCGCCGCGGGCCGTCCAGCCTGCCGTGGCCCCGGTAGAGGTGGGCGCCGATCGACGCGAGCCAGTCGAGCTGGCCGTCGTCCTTCCAGTGCCCCGTCCAGTAGTCGCGGTGGGCGAAGACGGCGTCACCGTCGAGCGGGCCCCCGACGGCGGCCGAGAGCCCCGGGACGCGGCGGGCGTCGGCCCGCGCGAGGGCCGGGCGCAGCAGGGCCTTGCTGGGGACGCAGGCCCAGTACGAGCACTCCCCGCCGACCAGTTCGGCCTCCACCAGCGCGGTGGTGAGCCCGGCGGCGCGGGTCCGGTCCACGATGTTCTCGCCGGCCGGGCCCGCGCCCAGCACCACGACGTCGTACTCCTCGGCTTCGGTCATGGGGCACAGTCTCTCGGCCACCGCCCCGGCCCGCACGAAGGTCAGGCGTCCGGCGCGTCGCCGTCCCGGCCCTGCGCCTGCTGCTCGGCGATCTTCGCCTTGATCTCGTCCATGTCCAGGGCGCGGGCCTGGCCGATGATGTCCGTGAGGGCGGGCTCGGGAAGCGCGCCCGGCTGGGCGAACACGGCGACCTGGTCGCGGACGATCATCAGCGTCGGGATGGACCGGATGTCGAAGGCCGCGGCGAGTTCGGGCTGGGCCTCGGTGTCGACCTTGGCGAAGACCAGATCCGGATTGGCCTCCGAGACCCGCTCGTAGACCGGCGCGAACTGGCGGCAGGGGCCGCACCACTCCGCCCAGAAGTCGATCAGGACGAATCCGTTGTCACGGACCGTGCTGTCGAAGTTGTCCTTGGTGAGCTCGACTGTGGCCACTGTCTTCCGATCTCCGTAGGGGGTGCGCCCGTTGCGCGTCTGGTGGTGGAACGGACGGGATGCCGCCCGCATTCCGGCTGCCCGGCGGGGCAGGATGGTGCCGTGACGGCCGAAACCACGGGGACCGCTGCGCCTGCTGCGACCGCCGGGCAGCGAATCGAGTTCTACACCTATGGCTACGGGCCGCTCTGGGGCGTGCGGGTGGACGGCACCGATCTGCGCGTGCACGTGGCGGCGGCCACCCGGGCGCTCTGGTGGCCCGCTCTGGAGGCGGAGGCCGCCGAGCAGGCCGCCGAGGGCAGGGAGCGGCCCGGCCCGGAAGCGCTGGAGGAGCGCGTGCTCCGGCAGCACGCCGGCATGTCGGCGACCGACCTCGTCGACCCGGTCCGGCACTTCCACGGCGAGGTGGCCCCGGACGTCCGGGCGGAGCTGTGGGGGGATTTGGCGGACCTGGTGCCGGTGCTGGGCTGCTGCTGCTCCGTGTGGCAGTGCCGGCCGCTGCTCGCCCGGGTCGCGGTCGCTCCGCGGACCGTCACCTGGTCGGGGTTCCGCCAGCCGTACCGGCCCGAGTGGGGCGAGCTTGCCCTCGGCCCGTACGTCTTCGGCCGCGCCCGGTACGAGGAGGCGCTGGCGCATCCGGTGGTGCTCGACGGGGACCCGCTGGGCGAGCGGAGGTACTGAGCGGGGGCGGTACTGGGCGGGGCGCCGCGCCCCGCCCGGGGCCCGGCCCGGTCGGGCCCGGCCGGGTCGGGCCCGGCCGGGTCGGGCCCGGCCGGGTCGGGCCCGGCCGGGTCGGGCCCGGCCGGGTCGGGCCCGCGTCGCCGGGCAGGGCCCGAGCCCGTCAGAACGGGTGGCCGGCCGCGGTGCGGCGGGCCGTGGTCCAGCGGAGTTCGGTGAACGCGTCCAGGTTCGCCTCACCGCCGAAGCGCGCTCCGGTGCCGGACACCCCGGTACCGCCGAAGGGGGCCACCGCCTCGTCGTTCACCGTCTGGTCGTTGATGTGCGCGATCCCGGTCGGTATCCGTTCGGCCAGCTCCAGTCCGCGTGCGGTGTCGGCGGTGACGATGCCGAGCGAGAGACCGTACGGGCCGTCGGAGGCCAGGGCCACCGCCTCGTCCTCGGTGGTGAAGGACCGCACCGGCGCCACCGGCCCGAAGACCTCCTCCGCGTAGGCCGGGGTGTCGTCGGCGACACCCGCGAGCACCGTCGGCCGGTAGAAGAGGTCCTGGTGGGTGCCGCCCGCGACCAGCTTCGCGCCCTGTTCGGTGCTCGCCTCGACCAGCGCGTGGATCCGGTCCCGCTGCGCCCGGTCGATGACCGGGCCGAGGTGGACCTGCTCCCGGTACGGATCGCCGACCGCGAGGGCCTCGGCCTTGGCGGCGAGCCGTTCGACGTACTCGTCGTAGAGCGAGGCGTGCACCAGGTGGCGGCCCGCGGTCATGCAGATCTGGCCCTGGTGGAAGAACGAGCCCCAGGTCGCCTGGGCGACGGCGGCCTCGACGTCGGCATCGGCGAGCACCAGGAGCGCGGAGTTGCCGCCCAGCTCCAGGTGGACCCGCTTGAGGTGACGGCCGGCCAGTTCGGCGACGGCCCGGCCGGTCGCGGTCGAGCCGGTGAACGACACGATACGGACACCGGGTTCGGTGACCACGGCCGTTCCGGTGTCCGCGCCGCCGGGTAACACGTGCAACAGCCCGGCCGGCAGCCCGGCCGCGGCGAACACGGCGGCGAGGGCCAGACCCCCGCAGACGGCCGTCCGCCGGTCCGGCTTGAGCAGCACCGCATTGCCCAGGGCAAGCGCGGGGGCGACGGAGCGGATCGCCAGGATCAGCGGGGCGTTGAAGGGAGCGATCACCCCGACCACGCCGGCGGGCACCCTGGTCGTGTACGAGAGCCTGGGCGCCTCGCTCCGGAGCACCTGCCCGGTGGGGCGGGAGGCCAGGGCGGCCGCCTCGTAACACTCCTGTGCTGCCACGTGTAACTCGAAGGCGGCCTTGCCGGGTATGGACCCGGACTCCCGCACCAGCCAGGTGCTCAGCTCCTCGGCGTGCCGGGCGAACAGGTCGCCGGCCCGGCGGAGGACCGCGGCGCGCTCCAGGTGGGTGGACCGCGCCCAGCCGGGCTGCGCGGCCCGCGCCCGTACCGCCGCGTCGGCGACGTCGGCCGGGGCAGCCAGCTCGAACGTGGCGAGGACCTGTCCGGTCGCGGGCTCGACCACGGGGGCCGGGCCGCCGGTCAGCGTCGGTCCGTCCTGCCAGAGGGACGGGTCGAGAAACGGCATCGCAGGGCCTCCGGGACGCGCGGCGGGCTGGCTCGGGCAGGGGTCATCGTAGCCAGCAGAGAAGGCCAAAACTGTTCACTTATAAGGCAGTTGGAAACCGCACTGACCGGAATTGATCGCTGCGCGGAGGACCGGTCGACCGGCCGGTCGACAGACCGGGCCGTGGGGGCCGAGGACGGACGGCCGTGGGGGGGCTCACACGGCCGCCCCCACGGTCCGGTCAGCGCTCCAGGACGAGGGCGATCCCCTGCCCCACGCCGATGCACAGCGCGGCGAGTCCGGTTCCCGAACCGGCCGCGGCGAGCTGGTGCGCCACCGAACCCGCCAGCCGGGCCCCGGAGGCGCCGAGCGGGTGGCCGATGGCGATGGCGCCGCCCCGTGGGTTGACCACCGCCGGATCCAGTTCGGGCCAGGCTGCCAGGCAGCCCAACGCCTGGGCGGCGAAAGCCTCGTTGAGCTCGACTGCGGTGAGGTCGGCGAAGCTCCGGCTGGCCTTGGCGAGCGCCCGGTCGACCGCCTCGACCGGGCCGAGGCCGAAGAGGTGCGGCTCGATGCCGGTCACGGCGGAGGCCCGGATCCGGGCCAGCGGCTCGCGGCCGGTCTCGGCGAGCCCCGCCTCGTCGGTCAGCAGGAGCGCGGCGGCGCCGTCGTTGAGCGGGGAGGCGTTGCCCGCGGTCACCGTGCCCGTGCCGTCGGTGCGGAAGGCCGGCTTGAGCCGGGCGAGCGCCTCGGGGGTGGACCCCTCGCGGATGCACTCGTCGCGGAGCAGCTCCGGCGCGTCCGGGAACGGCACGACCTCGGCCTCGTACTGCCCTGCGGCCCAGGCCGCGGCCGCCTTGCGGTGGCTGTCGAGTGCGAAGGCGTCCTGGGCCTCGCGGGTGATGCCGTGCTTGTCGGCGATCAGCTCGGCGCCCTCGCCGAGGGACACCGTCCATTCGGCGGGCATCCTCGGGTTCGTCATGCGCCAGCCGAGCGTGGTGGACCACATCTGCTGGTGCCCGGCGGGGAGGGCGCGCTCGGGCTTCTGCACCACCCACGGGGCACGGCTCATCGACTCGACGCCGCCGGCGATGGCGACCGAGGCATCACCCAGGGCGATGGCGCGGGCGGCCTGGATCACGGCCTCCAGGCCGGAGCCGCAGAGACGGTTGACGGTCACGCCGGGCACGCCGACCGGCAGCCCGGCGAGCAGCACGGCCATCCGGGCGACGTCACGGTTGTCCTCGCCCGCGCCGTTCGCGTCACCGAGCACGACGTCGTCGATACGGGCCGGGTCGAGCTGCGGGGTCCGGTCGACGAGGGCACGGACGACGTGGGCGGCGAGGTCATCGGGGCGCGCGCCGGCGAGCGCGCCGCCGAACTTGCCGATGGGCGTGCGGACGGCGTCGACGACGTACACGTCGCGGATGTGCATGTCTCTCTCCTGAGTCGGGCACACGGGTGCGGGCGTGTGCGAGCGCAGTCTCCGCCGGGCCGTCACGGCCTGTCAACGGTGGGCCACGGAGGGGGGCGGCACATGAGCGGAACGTGAGCGGAGCCGACCGTTGCCGGGCGACCGGGTGCCGTCAGGCCGACTCGCGGGGCACCATGACGGCGGACAGCAGGTCGCGGTGCGACTCCGCGACCGCGGGCGACCGCACCATCCGGTCCACCAGCTCCGCCAGCCGGTCCCCGCTCGGCAGCTCGATCCGGACGGTGCTCAGCCGCGGCCGCAGCAGCCGGCCGAGCAGCAGGTCGTCGGCCCCGACGACCGCCACGTCCGCGGGGATCCGCAGCCCGGCGTCCTGCAGCGCCCGCATCAGCAGCATCGCGTACTCGTCGTTGTACGCGTACACCCCGTCGAGCCCCAGTTCCCCCCACCGTTCGGCCAGCGCCGCCGCCGACTCTTCCGTGTAGGCCATCGGGAGCGCCCGCGCCTCGGGCGCCCCGGCGGCCTGTACGGCGCCCCGCGCGCCTTCGAGGCGGGGCGCGGCGAACAGGCCGAGCCCCCGGGCCTCGGGGACGATCACGCCGATCCGGCGGTGGCCGCGTTCGAGGAGGTGCTCGACGGCCCGCGCACCGACCTCCCGCTGGTCCATCAGCAGCGCGTGCGCACCCGGCAGCCCGGACGGCCCGACGGTGATCACCGCACGGGTACCGGCCCGCTTGAGCGTGTCCACGTCGCGCGGGCTCAGCGTGATCTCGCCCAGCGAGATCACCGCGACCGGCCTGAGCTCGGCCCAGGCGCGAGCCGCCTGATCGCCGCTGAGGCCCAGGCTGCCGTACTGGACCACCGTGTAGTCGAGCCTGCGCAGCGCCCACTGCAACTCGTTGAGGAAACCGCTGTACAGCTGCCCGACCGGCACGTGCGAGGTGGGGAGGAGCACGATCCGGGTGTGCCCCGCCCGCAGGCTCCGCGCGGCGGCGTGCGGGACGTACCCCAGCTCCTCGGCCGCCTCGCGGACCTTGCGGCGGGTCGGCTCGCTGATCCGCACCGCTTCCGCGTTGTTCAGCACGTACGACACGGTCGCGCGCGAGACACCAGCCAGGCGGGCCACGTCGGCACTGGTGGGGACGGCGGTCGCGGCCCGGGCCGACGGCTTCGGTGAATCGGTCATTGCCGTCGCATCTTTCCAGACCCGTTGCCGCCGGGGACTGGCGGATGGCCGGAAACGGATGCTAGACAGTGGTTACACGAGCAACTGACACGTGTCACCATGCTGGCCGGATGCTCGTGCCGCCGCCCCCGCCGTGTTTCCGACACATCCCCGCCGTCACGGCGGGGGCGGCGCACAGGCGGGCGCCGCAACGCCCGCGCCCCTCTGCTACGCCCTCGCCATCCGCAGCACCTGCGTCAGCCGTATCCAGACCACTCGTTGTTACACGTGTAACCGCTCCCTGGCCCCCGCTCAAGCCACCCCTCATCCGCCCGCAGACCATCTGCGCCCCGCCCAGGAGGGCACCATGGCCGTTTCCTCCTCCGCTTCCTCCGCTTCCTCCGCGTCCTCCGTCTCCGAGTCCCCAGCGGCTGGGAGATCGGCTCCGGCCGGCCGCCCGGCACCCGGACGCGGCCTGCTGCCGCTGCTGCTGATCGGCAACTCCGCGATGTACGCGCTCTACGTCGGCGTGGCGGGTGTGCTCCTCGCGCTCCAGGTCGAGGAGATCGACCCCGCCCACAAGGTCGCCAATTTCGGCTTGATAGCGGGTGTCTCCGCAATCTTCGCGACGGTCTTCAACCCGGTCGCCGGAGCCCTCTCCGACCGCAGCGGCCGGCGCAACCCGTGGATCCTCGGCGGCGGTCTGGCCGCGATCCCCGCCATGGCGCTGCTCGGATTCGCCGACACGGTGCTGCTGATCACGATCGCCTGGTGTCTGGGGCAGGCCGTCATGAACGTCTACCAGGCCGCCATCACCTCCGTGGTCCCCGACCGCATCCCGGCGACCGCGCGCGGCAAGGCGTCCGCGGCCGTGGGTCTGGGCCTGCCCTTCGGTTCGACACTGGGCGCGCTGCTCGGCGCGGCCTTCTCGGAGGACTACCGCACCGGCTACCTGCTGTTCGGCGCGATCGTGGCAGGTGCCGCCGTCCTGTTCACCGCCTGCACCCGGGAGGAGCGGCTGCCGAGCCGTCCACCTATGCCGGTGAAGCGGCAACTCGCCGATTTCGCGAGCGCGTTGCGCGACCACGACTTCCGCTGGGCTTTCATCGGGCGGGCCTTGCTGGTGCTCGGCTACTTCGCCGTCAGCGCGTACCAGCTCTACGTCCTCCAGGACCACACCGACCTTCCCGCCGGCCTGGCGCCGGAGGAGGCGCTGGCCCTGCTGATGCCGCTGAACAGCGTGGCCATGGTCGTGTCGACGGTGCTCGGCGGCTGGCTGTCCGACCGTTACGACCGGCGCAAGCTGTTCGTCGGCGCGTCCGCACTGCTGTCCGCCGTCGCGCTGGTGATTCCGGCCCTGTCGACGAGCTGGACGGCCATGCTGGCCTATTCCGTCATCAACGGCCTCGGTTTCGGCTGCTACATGGCTGTGGACACGGCCCTGGTGACGATGGTGCTGCCGACGGCCAAGGACGCGGCGCGCGACATGGGAGTGCTCAACATCGCCAATGCGGGCCCGCAGATCGTGGCACCCTTCATCGCGTCGTTGATCGTCTCCGTGAGCGGCGGATACACGTCGCTGTTCCTCGTCGCGGCGGTCCTGTCCGTTGCGGGAGCGATCGCGGTCAGGCCGATCCGCGGGGTCCGCTGACCTCCCACCTGCCCTCCCCTCCCCTCCCCTCCCCTCCCCTCCCCTCCCCTCCTCTCCCCGGCCCCTCCTCTCCTTTCAACAGAAAGGCACCACCGTGCAGTTGCACACCCACACCTGGGGCGAGGGCGACCGTCTCGCCGTACTCGTCCACGGCATCATGGCCGACCATCGCACGTGGCGCCGCGTCGGCCCGGCTCTCGCCGCTCGCGGCTACCGGGTGGTGGCCGTGGACCTGCGCGGTCACGGCAGCAGCGGTCGCGGCGAGTACAGCCCGTGGCTGTTCGCGGACGACCTCGTCGAGACCGTGCCCGCGGGCGCGGAGCTCGCGATCGGGCACTCGCTGGGCGGCCTGGCCCTGTCCCTGGCCGTGGATCGGCTGCAGCCGCAGCGTGCGGTGTTCTCCGACCCCGCCTGGCACCTGGCCTCGTCCGACGAGGGTCTCGGGCCCGAGGTGTTCGCCCGCCTGAAGTCCGCCCCGAGGGAGCAGATCCGGTCGATGAACCCGCGGTGGGAGGAGGCGGACGTCGACATCGAGCTGGCGACGCTGGCGGTCTGGGACGAGGCCACCGCCGTGAGTCTGGAGCCGCTGCTGGGAACCGACCTGCTGCCGGCCACCCCGCTGGTGCCGTCGCTGGTGCAGCTCGCCGACCCGAGCTTCCTGATCTCGGAGGACCGCGCCGCGGTGCTGCGGAAGCGCGGCTTCGAGGTCCGTACGGTCGCGGGCGCCGGTCACACGATCCATAGGGACGACTTCGAGGGGTTCATGGCGTCGTTGGAGGGGTGGATCTGAATCCCGGACGCGATCTCCGCGGGGGATGGTCCGGTCCCGGGCCGCCCGCTACTGTCCCCCGTACCTGTGAGTAACACGGTTGAGGAGTGGGGAGGTCCGGTGTCCGCAGATTCCGTCCCGGTGTCGGCAGGACTGGTGGAGACGGTCCGCCGTCTGACCGAAGGCGAGGTGTCCTCACGGCAGTTGGCAGAGGAGGCGCTGAGCCGGATCGCGGCGGCGCAGCCCCGTCTCAACGCCTTCCGCGTGGTGCGCGCCGAGGCCGCGCTCGCCGAGGCCGAAGCGGCGGACCGGCGTCTCGCCGCCGGTGAGCGACTGCCACTGCTGGGCGTGCCCCTGGCCGTCAAGGACGATATGGACGTGGCCGGGGAATCGACCCCCTTCGGATGCGCCGGGGATTTCCCGCCCAAGGCCGCCGACGGCGAGGCGGTGCGCCGCCTCCGGGCGGCGGGCGCGGTCATCGTCGGGAAGACCACCACACCGGAGCTCGGGCAGTGGCCGTTCACCGAGGGGCCGGCGTTCGGCGACACGTGTAACCCCTGGAACACGGACTACACGCCCGGCGGTTCCTCCGGCGGCTCGGCCGCCGCCGTGGCCGCCGGGCTGGTGCCGGCCGCACTGGGCTCGGACGGAGCGGGATCGGTACGGATACCTGCGGCCTGGACCCATCTCGTCGGGATCAAGCCGCAGCGCGGACGGATCTCCACCTGGCCCGACCCCGAGTCCTTCCTCGGCCTCACCGTCAACGGCGTCCTGGCCCGTACGGTGGCGGACGCGGCTCTGCTGCTCGACGCGGCGAGCGGGCCGCATCCGGGCGACCTGCACGTGCCGCCCCCGATTTCGGCCGCCTCGGCGGCCGCGGCCGAGGGGCCCCGGCGGCGGCTCCGGATCGCCCTTTCCTTCGGAATGGCCTTCACCGCAACCCCCAAATCGCTTGATCCGGCGATCCGTTCGGCCGTGGAACGACTCGCGGTCCGGCTGGAGGCGCTGGGCCACGAGGTGATCCCCGAGGACCCCCGGTACGGGCAGATCGGCCTGACCTTCGTACCGCGGGCGACCGGCGGCGTACGGGAGTGGGCGGGGCGCGTGCCGGACCGGGAGCTCCTCGACCCCCGGACGCACGAGGCGATGCGTACGGGGAGGCTGCTGGGCGGCCTGGCCCTACGGTCAGCGCGGCGGGCCGAACCGCTGCTCCAGCGGCGGATCGGAGAGATCTTCGGACGCTTCGACGTCGTCCTCACGCCTACGACGGCCACTCCGCCCCTCAGGATCGGCGAGCTCGCAGGGCTCGGAGCAATGGCCACGGACCGCGCGATGATCGCCGCGTGCCCGTACACCTGGACTTGGAACACGCTCGGCTGGCCAGGAGTGAACATCCCCGCGGGCTTCACCGAGTCCGGCCTCCCGATCGGCGCCCAACTGCTGGGGCCGGCGAACTCCGAACCCCTACTGATCGGGCTTGCCGCACAGGTGGAGGCGGACCGGAGGTGGGCACGCCTGTGGCCAGAGGGGGTTCGGGAAGTCGGAGCCGGGGCGGGACCGGGAGCTGAAGCGGGGGGTCGGTGAGGTCACCGAGGCCTGGGGGAAGAGAACTGGGGCGGGGGCGGGGGCGGGGGCGGGGTGTGCCTAGGCTCCGGCTGGGCGGCGTCTGGGAGGTGCCCGGGGGCTGCCCGTCAGTCCCAGTGTCATTACGCGCCGGCCGCCGGCGTCAAGGGCGCTCCCGTTGGTCGCGTCGGCAAGCCGATGGCCCTTCGGGCCCCCCTTGACCCCGACGACCGTCACGCAACGACAAGGACTGTCGGGCCGCCCCCGGGGGATGGCATGGGAGGAGCCTTCGGATCCTGGCGCTCTGGCGTTGGCGGGCACGAGCAGCGGCTCCCGCCCGGCCAGCCGCCCTCCGGGCGGACGCGGAAGTGAAATGGATCAGATCTACGTAATTTGGGCCGGTCCAGGCGCACCAAATCGCTACGCGCTCCTGCTGATTGGCGGATGCGGCCCGCCGGGTACCGGACGCCACCGATCGCTACGCGCTCCCGCCGGACGGCGGATCAGGGCCGCCGGTGGCCGGACATAGGCCGCCGCCGATCGCTACGCGCTCCGGCCGGACGGCGGATGCGGCCCGCCAGTGGCCGAGCACGGGCCGCCCACGTCCGCTAAGGGTGTCCCGTAAATGATCTTCTGGTTGCCCCGGGCTCGGTTGGCCGCCCGCTGTGCGGCCCGCTGATCTATCCAACGAGCGCGAGGTTGTGCATCCGGGCGATGCCGAGCATGGCGTGGTGGACGCCGTCGCCTTTAACTGATGGTTTCAGAATGAAGTTCGGAGGCGGCGGAGGCAAATGAGGCTGCAAGCCAGTTCGAGCAGTCCCTGGTGGATGTCGGCGCGTCGCTCGTAGCGGGTGCGGAGCCGTTTGAACTGGTGCAGCCACGCGAACGCGCGCTCGACCACCCAGCGCACCTTGCCCAGACCGGAGCCGTGGGCGACACCGCGTCGGGCGATCACGGGCTTGATGCCGCGCTTCCACAGCAGGCGGCGGTATTTGTCGAAGTCGTATCCCCGGTCGGCGTACAGGCGCCGAGGCTTTCGGCGGGGGCGTCCCCGCAGCCCCGGGATCGGCGGGACAGCATCCAGCAACGGCAGGAGCTGGGTGACGTCGTGGCAGTTGCCGCCGGTGAGTGTGACGGCAAGCGGGATCCCGTGGCGGTCGACGATCAGGTGGTGCTTGGGGCCGGGGGGACGAGCACGGTCGACGGGTGAGGGGCCGACATGGTCCCCCCTTTGAGAGCCCGGACATGCGAGCCGTCCACGGCGCAGTCGTCCAGGTCCAGCAGGTCTGTGCGGCGCAGCTCGGTCAGCAGGGCGGTATGCAGGCGTGGCCAGACGCCGGCCTCGGTCCAGTCCCGCAATCGCCGCCAGGCCGTGACTCCGGAACAGCCGCCGGTCTCGGCCGGGATGTCGCGCCAGGCGACGCCGGTCCGCAGGACGTGCATGATGCCGGCGAGGGCCACCCGGTCCGGAACGCGAAGCCGCCCAGGATGGCGGCGTCGTCGCTCGGGAGGGAGCGGCAGCAGCGGGGCCACCCGCTCCCACAGGCCGTCTGGGACAAGATCAGCACGCACCCGAGCACCCTGCCGACCACGAGCGGACAACGCAAGAGGGTGCGTCATTCGGCAGGGTGTCCGGGCGACGCACGGGAAGGTGCGGGCTACAGGACTGCGACGGTGAACGCCACGGGGTTGGAAGCGGTGTTGTAGGCGGTGTAGATGGTGATGGTGTCGGCGGCGTTGCCGCAGGTGCTGGTGGGGTAGTTGCGAATGTCGAGGCCGTAGGTTCCCTGGCCGGCGTTGACGGCGCCCACCACGACGGCGTCCTTGAGGGTGATGTCGGGGTCGGAGACCACGACGCAGTAGGCCGCCTGCCCGACCCTGCGGGATGAGGAGACGTTCTTGGCGGCGGTGAGGGTGCCGGCGGCGTCGACCTGGGCGGCGGCGCGGGCGTAGGGGGCGTACAGCTCGGCGGGTGCCGCCACTGCCGTGCTGGCCAGGACGGGGACCGACACCAGGGCGGCGACGGTCAGGGCGACGGCGCGAGCGCGCCCGGTGATGCGGTGAGACATGGGGGCTTCCTTATTCTCGGCCGTGTCACCCGTGTGCTGGGGCGGCCGGGTTATGCCGGCGAGCGGTGGTCCAGCTTTCCGGCTCGAGGCGGGAAGGTCAGGGGACGAGCAGCATGAAGGGTGTGTCGGCCATCAGATTGCGTTCGCCGGTGTAGACGGTCAGCGTGTCGGCCGCGTCCCCGCACTCGGGCGACGGGGTGGTGCGCAGGTTGATCGCGTACTGCGGGCCGCCGGTCGTGATGATGGTGGCGACCGGGGTGCTGCGGCTCACGTCGATCCTGCTGGCGTCGTCGAACGTCACGCAGTAGATGCCTGTGGCGACCTTGGTGGACGACTTGATTCCTTTGGACTGGGCGCGCGTGCCGTCCGAATTGATCTGGGCGGACGCCTGGGCGTACGGAGCCTTGGCCTTGACGGCCGCATCGTCCGCCATCGCCATACCCCCGGCCGCCCCTGCTGCCAGGAGCGCCAGCGCGGCAGCAGTCCCGATGAGTCCCTGACGCGTCGTGATGGTCTTGATCATGACTTCCTTCCATGGGCGTGACCGCCGAACCAGCTTGATCGCGGAAAGTATGCAATCGGGCGCTTACCGTGATGATCAAGTCGGGAGTGGATCTCTCACCCGAACGCGTCAGAAACGACCCTTTCCGGGGGGAGGGGTGGAAGCGCTGGGCACGTGCGGTCCGCCCGCGACGCCTACCGCACGTGCCTGGACAACCTCAGCCGACGGCCCCCGGCAGGAACACCAGAGTCCGGCAGGCGACCGCACTTGCCGGACGCCGGCGTCTTCTCGGATCTCATTCTGAAACAGTCAGTAAGAGGTCGTTTTCATCTGGATTGCTGTGGTTTCCGGTCATTCTTGGTGTGCGGAGTCGTGGTGATGGAGAGGTGGCAGGCATTCTCTGGGGTTTGTGAGGCAGGTGGGGTAACGGGTGGGGCGGGATGGCCCGTGTTCCTGTCTCATCCCAGAACGCCCGGGCTTCGCGGCTGTGCGCTTCCGTTGTCGTCGATGTGCGCCTGGGCGCACTCGGTCTGCGGCGATACGCCGGAAGCATGGCGAAGCGACGTCCGTATCCGAGTGATCTATCCGATGCCCGCTGGGAGTTGATCGAGCCGGTCCTTGCCGCCTGGCGGTTCGAGCGCCGGAGGAAGGCCCTGGACTTCGGCCGGCCACCCGAGCATGACCTGCGCGACATCATGGATGCGATCTTGTATGTGGACCGGACCGGGGTCCAGTGGCGCTATCTCCCACATGACTTCCCGCCCTGGAACACGGTCTACGGCTACTTCGCCAAGTGGGCAGACGAGGGCGTGTTCGCCCAGC